>JAOAKB010000009.1 GCA_026413865.1 Nitrososphaeria archaeon | reverse complement strand
AAGAAGGTAGTTGGGTCCTTGATCCATTTTGTGGATCTGGAACTACGTTGTTAGCCTCTAAAGAAAGAGGCATAAACTCTGTGGGTGTAGATGTCATGCCTCTAGCCGTATTCGTATCACAAGTTAAAACGATGGATTATGATATAAACTACTTAAAAAATATTGCAAGGGATATATTTAGCCTAAAATTTGTCCCCCCTTCCTTAAAAGGTTTGAGTCCATTAATTAAACGGGCTTTCACAAAATTTGCTCTTGAAGATATCCTCTTCTTCAAACAAGCTATAAGTGAAATAAAAGATCCAGTGGCAAAAAATTTTTTCACTTTAGCTCTTATCTCAGCCTCAAACAAGGTTTCAATGGCATATAAGGATGGTTCTATGATAAAAATTAGGAAAAGGAGGAATATTCCTCCTTTTAGACCGATTTTTAAGAGAGTAGTTAAAAAGATGCTTAATGACCTCAAAACATTTCAAGCAAGGAAGTCGATAATTAAAGTTTATATGGGTGATGCACGACGTATGGACTTTTTAGAAGATTGTATCTTTGATGCAATTATAACTTCTCCGCCATACTTGAACATAATAGATTACATTAAAGTTTATGCAATTGAAAATGAACTTTTTTTTGGCCAAACAAAATATGATGGCCTAAGATCATATATTGGGTTAGATGTTGAAAAAGATTACAGTGAATTCGAATACCTTGATATTCCATCTATAGGCAAAGCGTATTTTAGGGACATGAAAGATGTTTTATTAGAAATGTATAGGGTTCTATCTTCAAATGGTAATGTGGTAATAGTTGTTGGTGAAGGAATATTTTCAAATAAAATTGTTCCTGTACCATTTATCTTATCAGATATTGCAAAAAATGTTGGATTTAAAGTTAAAAAGATTATTCATGCAAATAAACGGATAGTTACAAATCAAGATAGGAAAAAAATAGGTGTTGCTTTAGAAAGTCTAATTTTTTTAAAAAAATAGTAGTAATTTATTTTATAATTTTCTTATAAAATTTTTAACTTGTAGAGTAAAGTTAATATATTAGATCCATCACTTTGCTATGGATCGCTATGGGTTTTGATATCTTTCTAGAAAATGGGAGGTCAATAATACTTGCATATGATCATGGTATAGAACATGGTCCTACAGACTTTAATGAAAAAAGTGTAGATCCTGCTTTTGTAATGGAAATTGCTGAAAAAGGAAAGTTTAATGGTATAGCTCTTCAAAAGGGATTAGCGGAAAAATACTATAATGGAAGGGTCCCTCTTATAGTTAAGCTTAACGGGAAAACGAATATAGTTAAAGGGGACCCAATATCTAGACAAAATTGTTCTGTAGAATATGCTGTAAGCTTAGGTGCAAAGGCTGTAGGATATACAATATATCCGGGAAGTATTCATGAGAATATAATGTTTCAAGAATTTGGAAGAATACAAGAGGATGCCAGAAAGTATGGTCTTGCTGTTATTGCATGGGTTTATCCAAGGGGTGAAGCTGTTAAAGATGATACGAGCAAAGAAATGGTTGCATATGCTGCGAGGATTGGTCTTGAGCTTGGTGCTGATGCGGTAAAAATCAAGTATACTGGTGACCCTAGCACTTTCAGTTGGGCAGTAAAATCTGCTGGAAAAGCTAAAGTTTTGATGTCTGGTGGTCCAAAAGCTCCAACTGAAGAAGTCTTCTTGCAGCAAGTAAAAGGTGTACTAGATGCAGGTGGAATTGGTTTGGCTGTTGGAAGGAATGTATGGCAACATGAAGAGCCTTTGAAGATGGCTCGTGCTCTTAGAGCTTTGGTTATTGAAGGAAAAAGTTTAGAAGATGCAATTAAAATATTGCATGGGTAGATTATGTAAATGAGAATCGGTATATTAACTGGTGGTGGAGACTGTGCAGGACTTAACGCTGTAATAAGAGCTGTAGTTAAACTTTCTGAAGAATATGGTTGGGAAGTTTTAGGTATAAGGTATGGCTGGCGTGGGTTAATGGATAATGACATGGTAAAACTTTCTTTTAAAGATGTAGCCAATATTCATAAGATTGGTGGTACAATATTAAAAACTTCACGAACCAATCCATTTAAGCATAGTGGTGGTCCTGAAAAAATACTTGAAAATGTTAAACGACTTGGATTAGATGCTATCATAGCTGTAGGTGGTGATGATACATTAGGTGTCGCCGCAAAGCTGTTCAAAATGGGCTTAAATGTTGTTGGTGTTCCAAAAACTATGGATAATGATATTTCTGCTACAGACTATACCTTCGGTTTTGATTCAGCAGTAAATGAAGCAATGCATGCTCTAGACAATCTTATGACGACTGGAGAATCACATGATAGGGTTATGGTTGCTGAAGTTATGGGCAGACATGCTGGATGGGTTGCTGCTTATGCAGGAATAGCTTCTGGCGCTCACCTAACACTTGTGCCGGAAGAGCCCTTTGACCTTGATGAAGTAATAACATTTATAAAAAGAAGGCATGAAAGGGGTGAACGTTCTACACTTATAGTTGTAGCTGAAGGTGCAGTAATGAAGAACGTGTCTTCTACATTTGTTAAAGAAGGCAAAGTTGACGAGTTTGGTCATGTAAAACTTGGTGGTATTGGCCAATTCCTTGCAGAGGAAATTGAAAAAAGAACGGGATACGAAGTTAGGTCTGTAGTGCTTGGTCATACAATAAGAGGTGGTCCCCCAACAGCCTTTGATAGGGTATTATCAAGCAGATTTGGTTTAGCTGCTGTAGAGCTTGTGAAGGAAAAAAAATTTGGTTTTATGGTTGCATTAAGGGGTACCAGTATAACATATGTAAGTCTGGATGATGCAGTGTCTAAAATGAAGTCTCTTGATCGAGAAACATATAATGCCCTTAAAGCTCTCTCTTATTAGCTACTCAGTTAGTTGCAAATTTTAATAGGAAATTATATCTATAATTTTCTTTCCCTCTAATAGGTTATTTAATTTCTGGCAAATTTCATTAGTACTAGTGAAGATAATGTTCTCCTCTTTTCCATTATCATAGACTATTCCTAACACATATTCTACACCTGTTTTATTAGCATAAATTTTTACTCTTTTACCATCCAGTTCTTCAATTTCGATTCTTAATCCTTCATCACTCTTTAATAGATTAATATGGTTTATGATCTCTTTTTTGTTCAACTTTTTCTTCCAAGGGATGTAATTCATGTAACATTCGTTTGTCATATTATGCACATACACTTTATATATAATCGTTTTTTTAAGCTTTAATCATGTTACTATACACTACCAATCTTCGAAAATTAACAAAGATTAAACCACGTTCTGGGTATTCATTTGATATACAAGTTTGTGGTCCAACCGTTTATGATGAACTGCATTTAGGCCACTTAAAAACGTTCTTTTTCTTTGATTTATTGGCTCGTTTTCTAAAATATCTAAATTATGATGTTAAATTCTGTCTAAATTTTACAGATATAGATGAAAGCGTCTTCGAAAAGGCTAATAAAGAAGGTTGTTCATTTAATGTTCTGGCAGAAAGATTTTCCTCACTTATCTTACATAGTTTAAAAAAATTAAATATAACTACACCAAACTTCTTTCCAAGGTCGTCTGCTTATATAAACTACTACATCATTTATATCAAACAACTTTTAGCTCAAGGTTTTGCTTATAATGTTAATGGCAATATTTTTTTAGAATTTGAAAAAATATATGATAAAGGACCTGTTTCAGGCTTTGATAAAACAACTTTATACGAATTAAGATTTGATTCTTATGTTAACAAAAAGTCTCCTGTAGATTTTCTTCTTTGGTTTAAAAGTCACTTAAAACCAAATTGGGATTCTCCCTGGAGTGTTGGTAGGCCTGGATGGCATTTGCAAGATGTAGTAATAGCTCATGAAATATTTAATGGCCCTCATGATATTCATGGGGGTGCTATTGAACTTGTTTATCCACATCATGACTTTATTGAATGTTTGGGTGTTGCAATTGAGGGTGTTAAACCTTATGTACCTTATTGGATACACACTTGTGTTCTGACAATCGAGGGGAAAAAGATGTCAAAGTCCTTTGGTAATATTATTTATGCTGAAGATGTGTTAAAAAAGTTTTCTCCAGAGTCTATTAGACTTTATTTTCTCTCAACATCAAGGGATGAAGTTACGGAATTCTCAATGGATGTTCTCGAATATTTTGAAAATATTGTTAAAGAAATAAAATTTATGTTCTCTAACTTAAGTGTGTCATATTCTAAGGCTCCAAATAATTTAATAGAGCTAAAAAAACAGCTTTATGAAAATTTATCTAATAACATGCAAACATGTAATGTAATAGACTTGTTCATAACTCTGATAAGGGATTGTTCAAGATATAATGTGAACCCCAAATTTTTAGATGATGTGCTCAAAGTTTTAGGTTTAGAAACACTTCAAAGCTAAATTTATTATATGCCATAAACTTCTCTTATCTTCTGTCTTAAAACATCCTTGCCAACTGTGCCTACAATTTTTTCAACAACTTTACCTGACTTAAAATAAATGATTGTAGGTACTCCCATAATAAAAAATCGTTCAGCAATCTCTGGGCTTTGATCAACATTTAATTTTGCAAATTTAACAGATGGTGAAACTTCCCTAGCAATTTGCTCAAATATTGGTTTAATCATTTTACATGGTCCACACCATTCAGCAAAAAAGTCTACAACAACATTTTCATTTTCACTTATAAATTTTTCAAAACTAGTGGAATCTAGATTGTACACTATATTTTCCCTAATATTTCCTTTATTGCCTTTTTTAATTATATCCAAATATCTTTTTTTTAATATTTTTTCTATTTCATTGTCTTCCATTATTCCTCTCTCTTCTTTAAAGATTTATTTTTATTGTATTAATGTTTATCGCTCTTAAAAGTTTCTATTTTATAAAAATTTTAATTCTGATTAATTGCTTTCACGTTTTGCTTGTTTGCTTTTAAAGAAATTTTTAGAATAATAAAACCTATTAAGTTTACTGCTAATGGAATATATTGATGCACTGTGAAAAAATATTTTAGGCTTTATAGAGTAGCAGGTATAGGAGGAAAGGATTCAGAGTCTTTTTCTTACGCGCTTCCATTTCTTTCTAAAAAACAATTTTATGATATAGTAAATGAATTGACCTGTAATGATTTTCATCTAATAACTCTATTTCCTAAACCAGGTGTTAGAGTAAAAGGTGCATCTGCTCTTAATTGGTTAAAGAATTATAGAACAAGTTTTCCCCCTTATTCTGCTACATTACGTTTTAAATCCCTCTTTAGAAATTATATCAAGCTTTATAGTAGTGGAAAGATTGTATCTTTTTTCCCAATAGAATCGTATATGATTAATTTTTTAAAAAATGTTAATCATTATAAAAGAGTATTAAGACCTTATGAATTAAAGCCAATTGATAGGTATTTTGAAAATAGTTACTTTATCCTAAATTGGTTTAATGATGTATTAAAAATTTCTCTTAAAAGTAGATTTGAGTCACCGAAGTCAGTTTGGGTCATGAACAGGAAAACTAATTACTATTATATTCTTGAAGATGAATTAATAATTTTAATGAAATTGTGCAGAATTCTTAGACCAGAAAAAATAGAATGTCTTTTCAATTTCCCCATCGAACCAGACTCTATTCCAATCATAAAACCAGGTTCTAAACTAATGTTTAAGGCTGAAACTACATTTTACAACTTCCTTAGCTTGCTCGAAAATCTTTTATCAGCTTATGAGTTTCCAATAAACTTGAAAAGGAAAAAATCTTTTATTGTGTTCGAAGATTCAAGTATATTTTTCAAAAAAATTAATTCAGAATTGGGTTATGAAGGACTACTTTCTATATTTAAGGAATTAAAAAATTATTGTTTTGACTCATTTCACATTTTTAACTCCTATCATGAAATAAAAATTTAAATTCTCTCTTAACGATGGTATAATTACGAAAGAAGATGGTTGATATAGCTGAACTAAATGCCATGCTTCTTTCATCAATAACTTCTGCAATAATCATTCTAGCTTTTGCTATAATATTACTAGCAGTAATAGAGTTAAAACTTTCTTCATAGCTTTAACACTATCTTTCCGCTAGAAGGACAAAACATTAATAAACTTGCTAAAAATCCACTGTAAATGCGCTCCGGTGGTGTAGTCCGGTCAAGCATGTCGGCCTTTCGAGCCGTAGATCCCGGGTTCAAATCCCGGCCGGAGCACCTTTTATAATTAAAACTTTATGTATACCAAAAATTAACCTTAATTGAAGTTCTATGTCCTCATCTAATAAAGAATTGTATGATAGGGCTGTTAAAGTGATTCCTGCTGGTGTGACAAGGCCATTTAGATATTTTGAACCTTACCCATTTTATGCTAGGAAGGCTTATGGTTGTAGACTTATTGACGTTGAAGGTAGGGAGTATGTTGACTATTGGATGGGTCATGGTGCACTAGTTTTAGGTCATATGCCAAAATGTGTTGTTGATGCTGTTAAAGAACAGCTTGATCTAGGTTTTCATTTTGGAGTATGTAATGAATGGGAAGTTAAACTTGCTGAAGAAGTTTGCAAGCTTGTTCCAAGTGTTGAAATGATAAGATTTAATAATAGTGGTACAGAGGCGAACATGCATGCTATAAGGCTTGCGAGAGCTTTTACTAAAAGAATGAAGATTGGAAAGTTTGCAGGTCACTTTCATGGTGTTCTGGATCCACTCTATGTTGCAGTAAATTGGCCATGGGATGAGCCAGAAAGTGCAGGAATAGATTCACTGGCAACAAAAAACACTGTAATCCTACCATTCAATGACCTTGATGCTACAGAAAAGGTTATTAAAAGTGAGGAAGTTGCATGTATCTTCTTTGAACCTGTTCAAGGTGCAACGTGTGTAGCAGTTGAAAGGGAGTTTGCTAAAGGTTTAAGAGAAATTTGTGATAGTACAGGTACTCTACTTATTGCTGATGAAGTTATAACAGGATTTAGGCTCGCACCTGGTGGCGGTCAAGAGCTTTTGAATATTAAGCCGGATTTAACAACATTTGGCAAGGCAATAGGTGGTGGAGAATTCCCTGTAGGCGCTGTTGGAGGTAAAACTGAAATCATGGAGTTAATGGATCATATTAAGTATCCAAAAAGGTCTGAAAATGTTGTCCAAGGTGGAACCTATAGCGGTAATCCTCTCGTAATGAGGGCTGGCTATGAAGCTATGAAGGAATACAAAAAGGGTACAGTCTATAATCACATAAATAATTTGGGTGAAAGATTAAAGAAAGGTCTACAGGAAATTTTAGAAAAAAATGATATTAAAGGATACGTGGCTGGTCTAGGTTCAATGGTTAAAGTACATTTTCTTAAGGAACAAGTTAAACACTATGATCTAAAAACGCTGCTTTCTAAATCAAATAAGGAAATTGAGAAAAAATATTTCTATCACTTAATATCTAATAGTATATTGGCAATGGCTCCAGGTAAAGTACACTTTTTCATATCTCTTCCTCACACTCGTGAGGATATAGATAATTTGATAGCTGTGACTGAAAGTTTTATTAAACAATTAAAATAAGTCTGTATTATTCCTCAATTGACTTCTTTAATTTCTCTTGGAAGGAAATAAATTTTCCATTCTCATAGAAGGTAATTTTGGTCTCTATAGGAACATGTAATCCCAATGTTCTAAGGAGACCAAGTAGCTGTCCTCCTGTTATAGTTGAAATTTCACCTGTTTTGATTAGTTCAGCTAATTTTTCTTCTATAATCTTCATTTCTCTTGGATAAAGTTCTTCTGCTTTTGTTAGAACCTCATCTCCTCTCTCAACAAGATGTTCTAAAACGATTTCTCTTGATGTTTTTTCTTTACTTTTTGTCTGTATTTTTTTAGCTAGTTCAGCCATCTTCTTTGCCTTAATTAATCGAAGTTCAATATCTTCTTCACTCATAAGCCATCACCATTTATACCTATTAACTAAAATATTTATTTATTGGCTGTCATGGAATTAGTGTTCGATGTCTATTTCAATATTTTTACCGGACTCATTATTATGTGAGGATAAAGGTTTAAGGGATAGGACTGTAAAATTGGGTTTGATTGCTAGGGCTTGTGCAATTTTTAAAGTTGAAAAAATCTACATTTATACTGATGAAGGCGGTATTTATGAAGATGATTTTAAATTGATAAAATTGATTCTTGAGTATATTGAAACTCCACAGTATCTTAGAAAAAGACTGTTTCCTTTGTCTGAAAATTTAAAGGAAGTTGGTGTTTTACCACCATTAAAAACCCCTCATCATAAGGCTTGGATTCCATTAAGTGAACTTAAAATAGGTGAAATTAGAGAAGGTGTAGTATTTCGAAGTGGTGGTTCCTTGTGGGTTGATCTGGGTTTAGATAAACCAATAAAGTTTAATGGTTCTGCTTATGAAGGTGAACGTGTTACTTGTGTTATCGACAAACTAGAACCTTATCCAATATGTCGTAGGGCGAAAAGTGGTGAAGTAAAAGAATATTGGGGTTACAGGATATTCAGAGTCGGCCCCATAGGCAAGTTCCTAAAAAGCGGGTTTAGTGGTTTAAAAATAATTGCTTCTAGATTAGGTTCTCCTATAAATACATGTTTTGAGGAAGTGAAATCTGCTATAAAATCTTCTTCAAATATAGCTTTAATATTCGGTTCGCCCAAAAGAGGTTTATATGACATATTAAAAGACGAGAGTTTAAGGCCTGAAGATGTCTGTGATTTTGTGCTTAATTTTGTTCCTGAACAGGGAACTGTCTCTATAAGAACGGAAGAAGCGATCTTTATTTCTCTTTCAATAGTTAATATTATGAACTTAATCTCCTAACTTTTCTTATTATGTCATAGACAGTATTTGATTCTAAAAGGTTTGAAAAATTGTAAAATTAAAAAAGTAAAGCTTTAAAAATAGTATCGGTTTTGGTAAGGTACGCAAGTGATCAAATTTGGGTCATAGGAAAAAAAATGCTCCTAGACATGGATCATTAGCCTTTAGACCTAGGGTTAGAGCTGATGATATAGTCCCACGTGTTAGATATTGGGGTCAGCTAGACAGCCCTAAGCCTAGTCTACTTGGTTTCATAGGATTTAAGGCTGGTATGATGCATACAATTATTTCTGGAGAAAATCCACGTTCCCCAACATTTGGGAAGCCTGTTTTTCGAGCTTCAACTGTTTTAGCCTGCCCGCCCATTAGAATTTGTGGAATTAGATTGTATGGTGAAAATGTAGAAGGTGAATATGCTCTTACTGAAGTATATTCTGATAGGTTGCCTAAGGTTTATGAACGAGCTGTGCCCAGAGGATGTTTGGCTAAAAAATATGATATTAGTGTTCTAGATAAATTTATAGAAAGCGTAAAACGCGTTGTCGTTATTGTTGGAGCAGAACCACATGAAGCAAATCTCTCACAAAAAAAGCCCATTATTCTAGAAGTGGAAATTGGTGGGGGTAAATCGATTAAAGATAGAATTGAATATGCAAAATCAATTTTGGGTTCAACTATAAGAGTTAAGGATATTTTTAAGCCAGGTGACTTTGTTGACACTATTGGTATAACAAAAGGTAAAGGTTTTCAAGGTCCTGTTAAAAGATTCGGTATAAAAAGGAAACAACATAAATCAAGGAAGAGTGTTAGAGCTGTTGGCTGTCTTGGTGCTTGGCATCCGGCCGCTGTAACATATACTGTTCCAAGAGCTGGCCAAATGGGCTTCCATCAAAGAACATCTTATAACAAAAGGATTTTAATTTGTTCCTCAACTGAAGAGGGTGTGATCTTTAGTCCCAAAGGTGGTTTCAAACATTTTGGTATAGTGAAAGGCGACTATCTTGTAGTTGATGGTAGTGTACAAGGTCCTCCAAAACGTCCCATTGTACTACGTTTTGCAATAAGAAGTAAGGTGGAAAAGCCCACTCCTCCAAAAATTATCTATACAAGTGTTTCTCCAATTCCTGTTAAGAGTGAGTAATTATGAGTAGTATGGTTCCAGTATATGGTTTAGATGGTTCAGAAAAATCAAAAATTACCCTACCCAAAATCTTCTCATTACCCTATAGACCGGATCTGATCCATAGGGTCTATGTTGCAATGTGGACTCACAAGCTACAGCCAAAGGGTCGTGATCCTATGGCAGGTGAAAGAACTTCTGCACAATCTTGGCAAACAGGTCATGGTGTAGCAAGAGTTCCACGTGTCAAAGGAGAAAGATACAGCAGAGCTGGAATGGCTGCTGGTGTTGCTGGTGTAGTTAAAGGCCGTCTTGCCCATCCACCAAAAGCAGAAAAAAGGATTTATAAGAGGGTAAACAAAAAAGAGCGGCTTCTTGCATTAGCTTCAGCCATAGCCGCTACTTCCCTAAGAAAGGTTGTTGAAGAAAGAGGCCATCATGTGCAAAATATTCCATCATTTCCATTCATTGTATCATCAGAATTTGAAAATGTTTCTAAAGTTAAGGATGTTATAAACGCTTTTAAAATTTGGGGTGTCGATGAGGAGTTAGAACGAATAAAAGAGGGTATTAAAAGAAGAAGCGGGAAGGCTGAACTAAGAGGTAGAACAAAGCGTGTTCCAGTAGGTCCTCTTATTGTCACGTCCTCCTCAAATAATAATCTAAAAAAAATTGCCAAAAATATACCTGGACTTAATGTGGTTGATATTAATTCCCTTTCAGTACTAGACCTCGTTCCAGGTGGTCATCCTATTCGGTTTGTTATTTGGGTAGAAGATGCCATTAAATGCTTGGATGAGCGATTTAAGGGTGTGGTATCATGAATCAAATGGAAGCTTTAAAAATTATAAAGTATCCTTATGTAACAGAAAAGGCTTCTATGCTTATTTCTAGAAGTAATACGTTAACATTTATTGTAGACACTAAAGCTAATAAAAGAAAGATAAAACAAGCTATTGAAACACTTTATAATGTTAAAGTTGATAAGGTTAATGTACTAATATGTAAGGAAGGGAAAAAAGCCTATGTTCGACTTTCTAAAGGATATTCCGCAACAGACTTGGCCTCTAAAATTGGTATTATGTGAGTGTGAAAAATATGGGTAAATCACTTATCCAACAAAGGAGAGGAATGGGGCATATACAGTATTTAGCCCCTAAAAAAGGCAAAATATCTTCTGTAACTTATCCTCCATTAACTGAAGAAAAGGTAATAGGTATTGTTGAAAGAATATTGCATGAACGAGGGCGAATCGCTCCGCTAGCACAGATAAAGGTTGGAGACACACATTACTATCTTCCAGCTGTGAAAGGATTAGAAATTGGTTCCGTAATAGAGTTTGGGCCGAAAGCCAGTCAAAAAAACGGGAATGTGCTTATGTTGAAGGATATAACAGAGGGTTCTATAATCTGTAATATAGAAAGACGTCCGGGTGATGGAGGTAAGTTCGTAAGGTCTGCCGGTTCCTCAGCAATACTCTTCTCACAGACTAATGAAGGAAGTATAGTTAAACTTCCAAGTGGGAAAATGGTTCTACTAGATGGAAGATGTAGAGCAACAATAGGTGTTGTCGCTGGAGGTGGGTTTGGAGAGAAGCCTCTTCTCAAAGCTGGTGCAAACTTCTATAAGATGAAAGCTAAAAGAAAACTTTACCCACGAGTTAGAGGTGTTGCAATGGCTGTGGTGCATCATCCATTTGGAGGGGGACGCCATCAACATCCAGGGAAGTCTACATCAACTTCAAGAAATGCTCCACCAGGTAGAAAGGTTGGTCACATTGCACCAAGAAAAACTGGTAGAAAACGTGTTAGAAAGACTCTTGAGGTGAAGTAAAATGGTTAAGGAATTCAAGTATAGAGGCTATACCCTAGAACAATTGCAGACAATGTCATATGAAACATTTATCTCTTTGCTGCCTTCCAGAATGCGTCGCTCTCTTAATAGGGGGTTAAGCAAAGAAAAAATGAAACTTTTGGAAGAAGTCCGTAAGCTTAAGGAGGGTCTAATAAAAGGGCCATTGAGGACGCATGCAAGAGATATGATAATTCTTCCAGTAATGGTTGGTCTTACAATACATGTGCATAATGGCAAAGAATTTGTTCCAGTTGAAATAAAACCAGAAATGATAGGGCATTATCTAGGCGAATTTGTTATCACCAATAAAAAAGTTGTACATGGTACACCAGGTATTGGTGCCTCACGTTCCAGTCTCTATGTTCCACTAAAGTGAGTTATTTTCGCCCCTTTATAATACAATTGTTTTACTCCCCGCATAATCAATATATTCTAAAACAGATTTTATAGCGAACAATTTAACAATATACAAGCTATTTTCCTATTTCATTAGGGACAAAATTTTAGGTTATACTGAAAATTAGTACATTAAAGTATTTATTCTATTAAATTTGGGGTTAATTTACTCGGTGTCATATTTGCCTAAGTTTGGATATAGTTTCCAAGTAGAGGATCCACTATTGTATGTTAGAGCTAGTGCTAGAGAAGTTAATATTTCTCCTAAGCATGCAAGAGAAATATGTGCCGCTATAAAGGGTCTAACTATTTCTAAGGCAAGAGAATTACTTGAAAATGTTATCGAAAAAAAGGTTGCAATACCCTATAGACGATATCATCGTAAAGTTCCGCATAAGTCCTCTACTAAAGGTTATCATGCAGGGGGCTATCCTATAAAGGCCTCCAAAGTTTTTCTTAAACTCTTAGACAATTTAGAAAATAATGCTTCATTTAAAGGTATGAATGTTGAAAATGTGGTCATTGTTCATGCAAATGCATATAAGGGAATTGTTATAAAAGATTATATTCCAAGAGCCTTTGGACGTTCCTCACCAAACTTCCATGTATTAGTTCATATAGAACTTATTGGAAGGGAGGTGTCGTAAGCGTATGTCTGCCCAAATAGAACGTTCGCCTGTTAAAAAGATATTAAATAAGCAGCTGATGTTCGCAAACCTAGATGAGTTTCTAGAAGATAGTTTAAAGGATGCAGGTTATGGTGGTGTTGAAATCTCTGAGGGTCCATTAGGTGTTAGGCTAACAATATATGTTACACGGCCTGGCCTTGTTATTGGAAGGAAGGGTATGGGAATTAAAGATTTAACTGATAAGCTTTCTTCAAAATTTAATCTTGATAATGTTCAAATTTCTGTCGCAGAAATCGAAGTTCCTGAACTTAATCCAAGAGTGATTTGTGAGAGAATAGCTGGTTCAATGGAAAAAGGGACTCCTTTTAGGAGAACCGCTGTTTGGGCTCTTAATCAGATAATGAATGCTGGTGCCCTTGGTGCAGAAATTATAATTTCTGGTAAAATTAGAAGTGAGCGTGCGCATTACCAAAAGTTTGTTGCTGGTGTTGTGCCAAAAAGTGGTGAAGTTTCAAGAGTTGCTGTTTTAAAAGCTACTCGAAGTGTGCTCTTGAAGGCGGGCTTGTTTGGTATTAAGGTTAAAATAGCCTTGAAGGAGAAGGTTATTCCAGAATATGTTTTAAAGGGAGAAGGTGAGCTAAAGGAGGGTGAATTAGTTGAAAATGTTAAAGATGAAGGATCTGCTTGATCTTTCTATGGAAGAATTGGATAAGCGTATTATTGAACTTAGAAGCGAGTATCATAGACTAATAGGTTTATCTAGGAGAGGCTTACTTAAAAAGGAGACAGGTTCAATAAAAAGCATCAGAAGGAATATTGCTAGGCTTGAAACCGCTAAAAGATTAAAGCAACTAAATTTAGTTAAAGGTGAGGAAATTAAATGATAAATTCAGCAAACATATTTTATCATGAATTAATATGTCTAGAAGCAAGAATTGTTGATTCGAAAATTAGAAGCTTGATTGGACTTAATGGAAAGGTTGTTATGGAAACAAGAAATATGTTATATTTGGATGATGGTATAAAGGTTCGTGCAGTACCTAAAAAAGTAAGTTTGTTTGAGTTCAAACTGCCTTCAGGACTTACAATAAAACTTTCAGGTACATTAATTATTGGTCGTCCTGAAAATCGTTTATCTAAAATGAGGTGATTTTATTGAAAAATATTGGTCTTCCAGTTAAACCTCCTGAAAAAATTTGCAATGACCCACTTTGTCCATTCCATGGAAGATTACCTGTTAGAGGTATTCTCCAAGAAGGAAAAGTTGTTAGCTGTAAAGCTAACAACATGGTTGTTATTGAAAAGGAGCTTGTTCGTTTTTCTAAAAAATATAATCGATATTATAGGGTGAAAAAGAAGATTCACGCTCGGTTACCAGATTGTTTGAATGTTGAACCTGGAGATAATGTTCTATTAGCTGAATGTAGGCCATTATCAAAAACAGTTTCTTTTGTTGTTATAGAAAATAGAGGTGGCAAGTAAAATGTCTACAAAATCAAGAGCTGTTTCAGCAAAAGGTGCACAGGAATTCAAACCCTACATAACTCGTGCTATTCCTGTAAATGCTGTAATAAATTGTGCAGATAATACTGGCGCAAAAACATTACGAGTAGTCCAAGTTTTACAGTATAAAGGTAGACTGGGAAGATATCCTGCTGCATCTGTTGGTGATAAAATTAATGTTGTAGTTAAAAAGGGGCCTCCTGATATGAAAAAGCAAGTTTTCCCCGCAGTTGTTATAAGACAGAAGTATCCGATAAGAAGAGTGTCAGGTGTCAGAATCTCCTTTGAAGATAATGCAGCAATATTAATAACTCCAGAAGGTGAGGTCAAGGGTACAGAAATAAAGGGGCCTGTTGCCTCAGAGGCGGCTGAAAGATGGCCTCGAATTGCTAGTCTCTCGTCAATGATAATTTAAAGGGTGATCTTATGGCTTCGACAAAACCTTCTAAGGTTAGAAAAAGGATCTTAAATGCACCTTGGCATATCAAGAATAAAATGTTAAATGCTCGCTTGTCTGATGAACTGCGCTCGAAATATGATGTTAAAACGGTGCGCGTTAGAAAAGGTGATTCTGTTAAAATTGTTAGAGGTGAGTTTGCAGGAGTTGAGGGTAAAGTGACTTCTATAGACCTTAAAACTGGAAGAATTACCGTAGAAGGTGTTTTTAGAGAAAATATTCGAGGAGAACAAGTTCCAGTAAAAATACATGCTTCGAAAGTTATTATTACATCATTAAATCTTGAAGACAAGCTTAGGAAAGAAAAGCTTGAATCAAAAGCTAAAAGAGTTGAGGTGGCTCAATAATGGGTAGTATGGGTTCATCTAGGCATATGAAAAGGAGTGCAGCTCCATCATTTTGGAAAATTCCTAGGAAGCTTGGCCAATTTACAGTCAAACCATCTCCGGGTCCCCATCCTATTAGTGAAAGCTACTCTTTAGCAGTTCTTTTGAGAGATGTACTAAAGGTTGCTAAAAATATGAGAGAAGCAAGATATGTGATAAATTCAGGAAAGGTTCTCATTGATGGTGTTATTAGATATGATAAAAAATTTCCTGTTGGGTTAATGGACGTCATACATATACCTTCAATAAACAAAGTTTATCGTATGCTTCCATCTAAAAAGGCTATGCTATTTCCTAAAGAGATAGATCTTGAATCAGCAAAATTTAAATTATGTAAAGTAAAGTCTAAAAATAAGGTTAAATCAAATAAATTTTCCTATGGATTACATGATGGTAGAACGATTTTATCTGAAAACGATTTAGGCCTTAATGTTGGTGACAGTGTTCTTATAACGCTTCCAGAGGGAAAATTTGTTGACAAGGTGAAATTAGAAAAAGACGCTCTTGTTCTTTTCTTAAAAGGCAAACATATCGGTAAGATTGGAATAGTGAGGAATGTAATCAAAGGTACGTTTTCTTCGGAAAAATCAGCGGAAGTATATGTGGAAGAAGAAACTGTCAGGGTTCCATTACGTATGATATTAGCTGTAGGTAAAGATAAGCCTATACTACCTGTTGAAGTAGGTGAGTAGTTATGTCGATTCAACTTGTTGAAAATCCTATGAAAAAAATTTTTGTTCATAAAGTTGTTTTAAATATAGGGGTTGGACGTTCAGGTGAGGCTGTAGAGAAGGCTAAGGCTGTGCTTAAACAAATAAGTGGTCAAGAACCAAAACTAACTTATGCAAAGAAGACGATAAGGGATTTTGGAATTAGAAAAGGTGAAGCCATTGGCGTAAAAGTTACATTAATGAAGAAAAGAGCGATAGATGTTTTAAAAAAGCTGTTGCTTGCAAAAGGTCTAAAGCTCCCGTCCTCTTCTTTTGATGATGAGGGCAATGTTTCTTTTGGTATCAAGGAGCATATTGAAATACCTGGCATAAAATATGATCCTGAATTGGGTATATTTGGTCTGGATGTCTGTATAAAATTAGAACGCCCTGGATATCGGGTTGAAAGGAGGAGAAGATGTCCATCTAAGGTGGGTAAATCCCATAGAGTTAATAAAGAAGACGCTATAAAATTTATGAAAGAAATGTTTAATGTAGAGGTGGTTTAGTTGGTAAAAATAAGGCATGGAAAAACTAGAAAGTTTGGAAAAGGGTCCAGAATATGTAGAAGGTGCGGTGCCTATGGTCCAGTAATACAAATGTATAATCTCTTTTACTGTCGCCAGTGTTTTAGAGAGGTTGCTGAAAAGCTTGGTTTTCGAAAATATGAATAGGTGAATGAAGATGCCTGCAAAGAATGTGATTGCAAACCTTTTTTCAACAATATACAATAATGAACTTAGACGTAAAAAAGAATGTATAATTTTTCCTACTTCTAATCTTGCAAGAGAGATTCTAAGAATTCTCCAAAAGTATGGCTATATAGGTGAATTTGAGCATATTGATGATGGGCGTGGTGGTAAATTTAGGGTTCAACTACTTGGACGAATAGTAAAGTGTGGTGTTATATCTCCCCGATTTAGTGTAAAGAAAGATGAATATGATCTTTGGGAAAGGAAATATCTTCCAGCATTTAACTATGGTATATTAATTGTGACGACACCTAAAGGTGTAATGTCGCAAGTTGAAGCTAAACAGAAAGGTTTAGGTGGAAAGCTTTTAGGATATGTTTATTAGGTGAATGCCTATGGCTGAGCAAATAATTGAAGTACCAGAAAATTTGTCTGTTAAGTTTGAAAATAATACATTATATGTTAAAGGTCCTCTAGGACAATTGAGTAAAGATTTTTCTAAAATAAAGGTTAACATATCTGTTAATTCAAACAAGATAAAATTGTCATCATATAGCGATAAGAGAAGAGATATTGCGGTTTTAGGTACTGCTGCATCTATTATAAAAAATATGTTCTATGGTGTAACTAAAGGCTATACATATAAACTTAAGGTTGTTTCGGCACACTTCCCTGTTACTATTAAGGTTAAGGGTAATGAAGTCCATATAGAAAACTTTTATGGTGAAAAATATCCTCGAATTGCAAAGATTGTAGGCTCTTGTCAAGTTAGTGTTGAAGGCGATGACGTAATAGTTAAGGGCGTATCCAAAGAGGATGTAGGTCAAACTGCAGCAAATATTGAACGTGCAACAATTGTAAAACGTAAGGATCAAAGAGTCTTTTTAGATGGGGTGTACTTATATGAGCGAAGTTAATTTAAGAAAAAATGTTGTAAAAATAAAGAAGCCTAAATTTGTTAGGCCCGAGTCTTGGAGATATGTTCGTATAAAACCAAATTGGAGACGGCCCAAGGGTATAGACCATAAGGTTAGAAAGGAGTACAAAGGTTGGCCTGCTAGGGTAAAAGTTGGGTATCGTGCTCCAAAAGCTATAAGAGGTCTTCATCCTTCTGGTTTCAAAGAAGTGCTTGTACATAATATACAAGAACTTTTAAAGTTAGATCCTAAAGTTAATGCAGCTAGAATAGCTCATACTGTAGGTACAAAAAAACGTATTGAAATATTTGAAAAGGCTAAAGAATTGGGTATACATGTCCTTAATCCTGTGAGGTTGAAGAAAGTTGAATCTTAAAAGTAAAAAGGAATTGGTTGCAAGAACCTTAGGTGTAGGTGTTTCTAGAGTGAAACTTATGCCGGAGGCTGCTGAACGTATAAGTGATGCTATAACTAGAGATGAAATACGTTCGCTAGTGGATCAAAAGGCTATTGTGATTTTACAGAAAAAAGGTGTTTCTAGATCACGTGTGAAGAAAGGTAAACGTTCTGGCCCTGGTTCTAGAAAGGGTTCTAAAGGTGCTAGACAAGGTAAAAAGGATTTATGGGTAAAAAAGGTTAGAGCCTTACGAATTCATCTAAAATATTTGTTGGAGCATGGTGTCATAAGTAAGGAAAATTATAAGAAACTTTATCTGTGGATTAAAGGTGGGCAAATTAGAACGGTCAAAAGATTAGATGAAATTGCTAGAGAAATGGGTAGACGAGGTGAATAGGTTTGGCTAAACAGTATACTCAAATTTTTAGACGAAAACGTGAAGGGAAAACGAATTACCATGTTCGGAAGAAGGTTCTTTTAAGTAGGCTCCCATTCCTTGTAATTAGAATCACAAATAAAAATGCAATTCTGCAGATTTCTAAGGCCAAAATAGAAGGTGATCAAATTATAGCGTCTGTTCATACAAGGCAGCTTATAAAATTTGGATGGCCTTTTTCTAGAAAGAATATTCCTGCATGCTATTTGGCCGGGCTTATGCTTGGGTTAAAAGCAAAGGGTAAAATTAATTCGGATATAATTGTTTATCTTGGTGTTTCCCCCTTTGTTAAAGGTTCAAGAGCGACTGCTGCTATCAAAGGTGTGCAAGATGCAGGGTTGAATGTGCGAGTTGACCCTGAAACGTTTCCTAGTGAAGAAAGGATAAGGGGTAACCATATTATTGATTATGCAAAGAAGCTTAAAGAGACTGACTTCTCCATTTACACTAAAAGATTTTCAAGCTATGTTAGAGAAGGATTAAATGTTGAAAATATGGCTAAAATATTTGAGGAGGTTAGGCAAAAAATAGTTGAAAGTGGAGGTGCAGTGAAATGAGTGTTCAGGAGGGTTTAAAAGATGAATTAAAATCTTGGGCCCCAAAAACTAAGTTGGGCAGACTAGTTGCAGAAGGTAAAATAACAGATCTGCATGAAGTATTTGAGTTAGGCTATAAAATAAAAGAACCTGAAATAGTAAGGAGTCTAGTAACCGGTATTACTACAGAGGTTGTTGGTGTCACAGTCGTCCAAAAACAAACTGACGCAGGTGAAATTACAAAGTTTAGAGTTGTACTGGCAATAGGCGATAGAAATGGCTGGTTTGGTGTTGGTTCGGGTAAGGCTTCTACAATGCGTGTAGCAGTAGATAAAGCTACAAATGATGCACTGCTTAAAATTATTCCTGTAACATTAGGGTGTGGAAGTTGGGAATGCAGATGTAATCAACCTCATTCAATTCCTTTCAAGGTTTCTGGAAAATGTGGAAGTGTACGTATTGAACTTATTCCGGGTCCAAGAGGTCTCGGGCTTGTTGCAGGAGAAAATATTAAAAAACTTCTTTCTCTTGCTGGTGTAAAGGATGTTTGGACAAGGACATATGGTGCAACTAGTACCTATCCATCTATAGCATATGCCGTATACAATGCTCTAAAAAATCTTCATAACTTTGTGATTAGGTGAAAGATGTTGTCCCAACTTTTAGTAATTAGAATTAGAGGTACAATAAATGTTAGGCATGATATAAAGAAAACTCTTGAACTTCTAAGATTAAGAAGAAGGTATAGTGCAACTATTGTTCCAAAAAATGAGTATTATTTGGGTATGCTTTCTAAGGCTAAAGACTTTATCACATGGGGTGAAATTGATTTTGAAACTGCAAAGCAACTTATATTAAAAAGGGGTAAAACTATAGGCGGTAAGCCTGTAGACGATTCTATTGCAAAACTCGAAGGATTTAACAATGTAGATGAATTGATTAAGGCTATAGTTGATGGAATCAAAAAATTTTCGGAACTTAAGGTAATTAAGCCTTACTTTAATCTTGCCCCTCCAAAAGGAGGTTTTAAAGGGTCAACTAAAAAGCCATATCAACAAAAGGGTGTCTTAGGTGAAAATAAAGAAATATTATCTATTGTTGCAAGGATGATTTAATAATTTAGGGTAAGGTATTATGAAGGATAAAAAAGATAAAAATAAAAAGTGGTTTGACATATTTGATGAATTTGAGAAAAAATTTGATGATCTTTTGGATGAAATGTCAAAATATTTGGATTCAATTGATGTAGAAAAAAGGGAACGTGAAATTGAAGGCCCTTACATTTATGGTTTTTCTTTTATAATAGGTCCTGATGGCAAGCCTGAAATTGGAAAATTCGGTCATATAAGAAAGGCCTATTCAAGTAAAAGTGGTCACAATATTAGAGTTCCACTAACAGATGTGATTGAAAGGGATAATGAATTTATCATACTAGTTGAATTGCCTGGAGTAGATAAGGAAAAAATACATATCTTAACTAAAAATGGTAAGATACATTTGTTAGCCTCTTCTGAAAAAAGAAAATATAAAAAGGTTATATCATTGCCTAAAACTGTTGATGTACGTTCCTTAAAAACTGAATATAGGAATGGGATTCTTGAAATTAAGGTAAATAAAGTATGAATATTAGAGGAGTGTGATGGTATGCCTACAAGATTGAGAAAGGTTAGGAAAATGCGTGGGTCAAGAACTCATGGGTGGGGCCAAGTTTCCCAGCATAGGGCATCTGGCCAAAAGGGTGGCGTCGGAAATGCAGGTCTACATAAGCATAAGTGGAGTTGGACAATAAAGTATGCACCTGACCATTTTGGAAAAGATGACATGCATCCACCAAAAAGTTCTAAACCTAAACGCTGGATAAATGTTGGCTCACTTGACAAACTATATGCCTCTATTGTATCAACTTCTAAAGTGGAAACTGTTGAAGGAAGACCGGTACTGAATCTCTCATCACTAGGATATGAGAAGCTTCTAGGAGCAGGTTCTGTCTCAGGTGCCTATCATATTATTGTAGAAAAATTTACAGAATCCGCAAAGGAAAAGATTTTATCGGCGGGCGGGTTTATTGAAGGGTCGAAGTAGTATTGGGTGCATTAGCAAACTTCATAAAAAGCTTTTCAACAATAATACCTGAAGTACCCAAGCCCATTAAAAAGCCTTCTCTTAAAGAAAGATTATTATGGACTGCAGCTGTATTAATAGTGTACTTTATAATGGTTGAAACACCATTATATGGTGTGACTACGGGAAGCGATCCTTTAACCTATACCAGAATAATTTTTGCTTCAGCCCATGGTACCTTAATGGAACTTGGTATAGGTCCAATAGTAACAGCTGGCCTTATCGCTCAGCTTCTTAAAGGTGCAGACATAATTAAACTGGATCTAACAAAAAGTGAAGATAGAGCCATTTTTACGGCTACTACAAAGTTTTTAACAATAATTATTGCAATTATGGAATGCTCTGCATACATATTTGGTGGTGCATTTGGTTCAAATTTAACGCCACAAGTAACAATAATTATACTCTTCCAACTCTTTTCCGCAACATTAATTGTAATGCTTCTTGATGAAATGGTTCAAAAAGGATGGGGTATTGGAAGTGGAATAAGTCTTTTCATTTTTGCAAATGCTGCAGTACAAATCGCCTGGGGCCTTTTCAGTCCCTACCCTGTTATGGAGGCAGAAAATGTTGTCGCTCCATATGGTTTCATTCCCTATGTTATAGCTAAAGCCTCTTCCTCAAGTATCAATGAAATATTTTATAGAAGTTCAGGTTTTCCCTCTCTTTTTACAGTAATTTTGACATTGTTTGTAATACTTTTAATTGTCTATGTTGAAGGATTAAGAGTCGAAATTCCAGTCACATCTGCAAGATACAGAGGTTTTAGTGGAGTTTACCCAATAAAGTTCCTTTATGTGTCAAATATTCCAATAATATTGACATCAGCACTCTTAACAAATATAACATTTTTCACGCAGCTTATTTGGGCGAGATTTAATTCTGATAACAGTAATATGATTCTAAACTTATTTGGCACCTTTAACAGAACTACAAATTCTCCAACGGGTGGTTTAGCATATTATATAACTGCCCCTCGTGGTTTAACCGCAGTTCAAGCTGATCCATTACATGCAATCGTGTTCACACTATTACTTGTGAGTTTTTCGGTTCTTTTTGCAAAAATTTGGGTCGAAATTGGCGGTCTTTCTGCGGACCAAGTTGCAAAGAGTCTTGTAGATGCTGGTGTACAAGTTCCAGGATTTAGAAGATCAGAATTAAGTATAAGTCAACTTTTAAATCGGTATATACCAACTTTAACGATTCTTGGAGGCATATTTATTGGATTATTGGCTGCTTTTTCTGACCTTTTCTCTGTGCTAGGTTCTGGTATAGGTATTCTTTTAATGGTTGACATAGGTATACAATATTACCAGACACTTGTTAGAGAAGAAATTGAAATATTCATGCCAATGCTTAGTAAAGTTCTTGGGCGGGAATAATAGATAAATATTTCTTACATTTAAAACTATATAAAGCAAATAAATATTTATGGTTGAAGTTGACAGCATTTATGATGTTTGAAATAGCTTGGAATCAAATTCCGTATTCAACAATATTAATAATAATGACGTCTATAGGACTAAATTTAGTTTCACAGATTGCAGTACGTTTTCTAGTTAACATTGAAGAGGCAAGACGTGTTGCGAGAGAAGCTAAGGCTTTTAGAAAGGAATTGTTAGATGCAATAAAGAGTGGTGACAAAGCTAAGGAAGAAAAGCTAAGGAAAAAAGAGAAAAGTATACAGCAGATGGAATTAAAAGTTTCAAATCAAAGGCTTAAAGCTACCTTTATTTTCATAATACCTTTTTGGCTAGTATACATTTTTATTTCATCACTTATAGGGTTAAATACTACTGTAGCTGTCTCTCCTATATCATTGCCTTTTATAGGTTATAATCTGCAGCTTTTCTGGTGGTATCTTATAACATCTTTTGCATTTGCAACAATCATAACAAAGTTGGTGGGGACAAGTATTGACTGAGAGAAAGAATATAGTTATAGCCATTAGTGGTCTTCATGGAGTTGGAAAAACAGCTCAAGCTAGGCGTATTGCAGAAGAATTTGGGCTTAGGCATGTTTCTGGTGGCGCTATCTTTAGAAGTCTGGCTAGGGAAAAAAATTTATCGCTTATAGAACTTTCCAAAAATGCTGAAGTCTCAGATGAAATTGATAAACTCATTGATGGCCGAATGGTGGAAGAAGGTAAGAAAGGTAATGTTGTTATTGATTCAATGCTTTGTGCTTGGTTTCTTAAAGACCTTGCCTTAATTAAAATCTTTCTTACAGCACCAGATAATATTAGATTTGAACGGATAGCTAAAAGGGATAAAAAATCTTTTATGGACGCCTATAAAGAAACAGTTGCCAGAGAAGCAAGTGAAATATCCCGTTTCAAAAAATATTATGGTCTATCTATTTCTGATGTAAAGGATGTGTGCCACCTTATTCTGTCCACAGAAGACCTTAGTGAAGATGATGTCTTTATAATACTCAAATCATATATACAACTTAGGCTAAAGAACACTTTTGGTGCTCAAGAATGTTAGATGAAGTTAGAGATTGCGAATACATAATATTATCTGATGAAGTAACGGATCCTAACTATGGTTTTTTTCCATATAAAAGGCCAATTAGTATTCATCTAAACTACGGTTTTATACCATTAGATAAGCCCAGAGGACCATCCAGTCATGAAGTAGTGGCTTGGGTTCGAAAAATGTTACAGCTTGATAAAGCTGGGCACAGTGGCACCTTAGACCCCCCTGTCTCCGGAGTTCTTCCCATTGCATTAGGCTATGCTACAAAGGCCTTAGGACTTTTTCTACTTGGTCCCAAAGAATATGTAACAGTAGTAAGATTACATAATGATGTACAAGAACAAAAGGTATTAGATGTTTTTAAAGAATTCACTGGAACAATATATCAACGTCCCCCTCAAAGGTCTAGTGTTAAAAGAGTTAGTAGGACAAAAAAAATCTTTCAAATAAGCTTATTAGAAAAATTTGGTCGTCTTCTAGTAGTTAAAGTTAATTGTGAAGCTGGTACCTACATCCGAAAACTAGTTTACGATATAGGGGAAGTTTTAGGAGTGGGTGCTACAATGGTTGAGCTCAGACGAACAAGGGTCTTTAATTTGGATGAAGAACAGGGCTTAGTTAGGTTGCATGACCTTTCAGCTGCAGTGTACAAATGGAAAAATGAAAATGATGAAAGTTTGCTCCGTAAACTTGTACAACCGATAGAAAATGTTTTAACACCTTTCAAAAAAGTTTACATTAAAGATTCTGCTGTGGATGCTGTATGTCATGGCGCACAAGTTGCAGTACCTGGGATAGCTAAACTATCATCTGATATAGTTAAAGACGATCTTGTGTTAATATTATCTTTAAAAGGCGAGCTTGTAGCATTAGGTAAGGCCTTATTATCTTCAGAGGAAATAGAAGAACTTTCAAAAGGCCTTGCTGTAAAGGTTGAAAGAGTGATAATGCCAAAGGATACATATCCTAAAATGTGGAAATAGCCTTTATAATATTTTAAAATTTTTTAACAATTTTTACTCTCCCCTTTTTGGTGGTCCAATTTGAAACAAAAGATAAGACCTATTGTATTTTCACCAATATACAACAAGCCAAGAGAAGGTCGAGGTTTCTCTTTAAAAGAAATCGAAGATGCTGGATTGTCAATTTCTATTGCAAATAAACTTAACATTCCAATAGATAGACGTCGTAAAAGTTCACATAAAGAAAACGTAGAGAAATTAATAGAATTAGTATCTAAATGTTCGAAATAAAAAGAATTTATATACTCTTATTGTAGCCTATTTCGAATAAAAATGGTTTATAAAATTGCTTGGATTAAAGGTGATGGCATTGGTCCAGAAATTTCTGACGCCGCATTACATGTTATCGAAGCTTTAGAATCAAAGTATAATCTAAATTTTAATATAGTTTTTTATGAGGCTGGTGACTACTGTCTTAGTAAAATAGGAATAGCTTTACCTTCTGAAACGATTGAAGGCTTTAGAAGTGCTGATGCTGCAATAAAAGGTCCAGTTGGAGAAACCTCTATGGATGTAACAGTTAAGCTAAGGCAACTATTCGACTTGTATGCAAACATAAGACCTATAAAAAACTTTCCCACAATCGAATGTATTAGGAATATAGATGTTGTTATTGTTAGAGAAAATTCTGAAGACTTGTATAAAGGGCTTGAATTCGAGTTTGATAATATGGCTATTGCTTTAAGGGTGATCTCAGATTATGCGACTAGAAGAATTGCAAGGGTGGCTGGAGAAATAGCAAATAAAAGGTCCGGTCTAGTTACTATTATACACAAATCTAATGTTTTAAGAAAGACTTGCGGCCTTTTTTCAAAGGTTGCAAAAGAAGAACTTTCAAAATATCATGTGAAGGTAAATGAAATGTATGTGGATGCTGCATCAGCACTATTAATAAGGTCTCCTGAAAGATTTGATGTAATTTTAACGACAAACATGTTCGGTGACATATTAAGTGATGAAGCAGCACAGATAGCTGGGAGTTTAGGTATAGGTCCCTCTGCTAACCTAGGAGAAGAAAAAGCCTTATTTGAACCAATACATGGTGCAGCTCCAGATATAGCAGGAAAGAATATAGCAAATCCCTATGCCATGATTCTCTCATTTAAAATGCTAATGGAATGGTTAGGTGAAAGAAAAAATGATCAAAGACTTAAAGAAGCTGCTTCTACACTTGAATCTAGTGTAGTAAATGCTCTCAAAATGGGGTATAAAACACCAGATATAGGAGGAAATAAAAAAACAAATGAAATAGGCTGTTTCCTTTATAAATTAATAAAAAATTTATAAAGACAGGTTTTTTAGGAAATCCACAATAATAAGAACTTGTACGGGCCGGGATCGCCTAGCCTGGTAGGGCGATGGCCTGGAGCCGTTTAGACTGAAAGCCATTGACTCGAAAGAGTCTTGGGGGTTCAAATCCCCCTCCCGGCGCTTTAACGTTTTCTTCTATGGTATTATCTCAATCGAGTTATTGTACTTTGGGTATATTAAATCATTTAATTGTAGTTTACCAATTGTTGTCATTTCAATAATTTTTGGTTTCATTCTTCTAATTTTCTTTATTAACCAAATATTTAGCTTGCATATTTCTTTAAAGCCTTTTTCGCCCCAAAGTTTTTCCATATAAGCATACAAGCATCTTCCACCACATTCTCTTGAAACAATACAAGATTTGCATGGTTCTCCTATTAATGTGTGTTCCGGTTTTCTAAAACTCTCTAAATCTTCAGCTAATACTGCCCATTTTTCCTCAACAGCGATCGGGCATGCTAATATTCTTCCATCAGTTGTTATTGTAACAGAATCTATACCTGAACCACATGGTGGCATAGTTCCACCATATAAGTTTCTTTTAAGTATCCCTTGAAATGGTGCAATTCCCCAAATCTTTTTTTCTTGCATGCTTTTGAGCCAGAAATTAAGAAGTCTCCCAAGATTTGGTAAATAGTTATCTTTCATCCATCTTTCAAAATTTTTCCATCTTTCACTCCATACTACATTAAGCTGCCAGTGCACGTGTTCAAATAATCCTGTTGAAAGTAGGTGTAGAACGTCTCTGTATACATTTCCTTCCTCTGTTAAAGTCATGCGTGCAATAAGGTCTCCTTTAAAACCCTTCTTTCTTAACAATCTTGCATTATCTAAAATTTTATCATAAACTCCATTTCCACGATACATGTCAGTTATTTCTTTGATACCATCAATAGACAATAGAATTGCATCAAATTTATTTAAAAGCTCAAATTCTGTATCATTTATCAAAAGGCCATTAGTTTGTAAAACAAATTTTTTTGCAGGTATTTCTTTAACTACCTTTTTTATATAACTTGAATTTAGAAGTGGTTCTCCACCGTAAAAGCAGATATAACATTCTTTATCCTTTTGCAAGAGTTTTTTTAAATCATCAAACTTATATTTTATTTCCCATGGCATCTTTTTCTTGCTAAAACTTCCTCCACAATATCTACACTGAAGATTACATTTACCTGTTGTATAAATTATGTAGAGCATTATTACTACGGTTAGACAATTTTATAACCAATATTTTTCAATTTCATGTTCATTAGTTCATTTATTAGTTCTCTAATTTTTTCTATTTTTCCTTTTACAACCAAGGTTTCGAAGCATCTTTCAATATCCAAATGTACATGTAAAGTTGAAATTATTTCATTTGAATAGGTATGTTGTAGGTCTAAGAGTTTATCTAAGAGTTCCCTTTTATGTTCAAAGATATAACTTATTGTACCTACGCATTCTTCTTCTTTTCTTGAAAGCATTTTGTTTTCTTCTATGAACAATTCTACGGCCTTTGTTATTGCATTAGACCTCTTCCTTATACCTTTTTCTTTCATTATGTTTTCTAATGCATTTAGAACATCTTTTGGAATTGTCACACTTATTCTTTCCACTTTCAAAAGAGGTACATCTCCTTTTCTTTCATATAAACTTCTCTATAGTTATTAAACTTTTTTAATAACTCTTTTTTCCTAAATGATAGTATGTTCACTTTCTGTGAAGTTGTGACTGAAGAACTATTGCCTCCATTAAGGGCGCTAGTAGCACATAAACTTAAAGAAAAAGGATACAGTCAAACACATATTTCAACTATTCTTGGAAAAACTCAACCTTTGATAAGCCATTATTTAGATAATGATGTGAACTACTGGAAAGGTAAACTTGAACAATTTGGGTTTGATAGTGAAGTACTAGAAAGCTATATTCAGACGATAGTAAATGATATTTTTTCTGCCCCAACTTTAGCGATAAAAACTTTTAATCTAATATTAAGAGACATATTAAAAAGTGGTAGAATCTGTTATGTTCATAAGCAAAAGTTTCCATTACTCAATAACTGCAATATATGTATTGAACTTTTTTCACAGCATAATAAATTAGAATTAAGTAGCGAAAAAGAGGATCTTTTAAAATCCTTAGAAAGGGCTGTTAAAGAAATTGAGGAATCACCATACTTTGCATCAATAATTCCTGAAGTATATGTTAATATAGCCGCTTCATGTTATGCATGTAACTCTTTCGAAGATATTGCGACTATACCTGGTAGAATTGTAAAAGTTAAAAATAGAGCCAAAGCTCTTATGCCTCCAGAATTTGGAATAGTAAGTCATTTGACAAAACTTCTTTTAGAAGTTAAAAAAATTGACCCGTCAGTAAATGTTGTTATTAACATAAAGTATGATAAAAAACTTGCTCGCATCGTTTCTGAGCTAAAAATTTCCTTTACAAAAACTGAGCATGAAATTGTATATAATGAGGATGATATAATTAATTGTATAAGACGTGCTATTTTAAAATCTGGCACCATTCCACAAGTAGTTTTTGATGAAGGTGGATTCGGTCTTGAGCCAATAACCTATGTTTTTGGAAGGTCCATAGAAGAAGCCGTAGCACTTGTATTAAATTTGGCAAAAATGTACGTTTTAAAATAAAATATAATTATAAAAATTTATTAGTTTCAAAGTTTATTGCGGACGTGGTGTAATAATTTGAGCTCGCCAACAGACAATTTTAAGCCAATAATTCCTGAACTCTTAGGGGAAGCTGCATTTGTGTATGTTGCTAAAGCAAACGAGTTGGCTAAGAAAGGTTTCAAAGTCATTTCATTTGGTGTAGGACAACCAGATATACCTACTTTCCCAAATATCGTAGAAGCTGGTAAAGATGCTTTAGATAAGAGGCTTACAGGATATACTGAAACAGCTGGAATATATGAACTTAGAGAAGCAATTTCGAACTATCTGAACTCAAGATATTCGGCTGATGTTAAACCTACAGAGATTATTGTGACACCCGGTGCAAAAGGTGCAATATTTTTAGCAATTTCTTCGTATATTGGTCCAGGAGATGAAGTTATTGTACCTGAACCATCATTCCCAGCCTATTCAGAGGTTACTCGGTTTATGGGTGGTAAACCTGTTTTTGTACCATTAAAATGGTTAGGTTCAGAAAAAGGTTTTGCTTTGGATACAGAAAAGATAGAATCATCCATCACAAATAAAACGAAAATGATAATTTTAAATAATCCTCATAATCCGACTGGCGCACTTTTTCCAGAAGAAGAAATTGTAAAACTTTATGAAATTGCAAAAGAAAACAAGATTATAGTATTAGCTGATGAAATATATGACAACTTTATTTATGATAATCTAAAGTTTAAAGGTATATTATCAGAAGTTGATTGGAGAGATTATGTGCTTTACATCAATGGATTTAGTAAAACCTTTTCAATGACTGGATGGCGGCTCGGCTATCTTGTCGCAAAGGAAGAATTGGTTCAAAAACTTACAAGATATGCTGTGAACATATATTCTTGTCCAACGAGTTTTGCTCAAAAAGCCGCTGTTACGGCATTAACAAGTTCATGGGATCATGTTAAGGATATGGTTCACCTTTTCCAAAAACGTAGGGATTTGATGGCAAAACTTCTCTCAAAAGTTCCAGGTTTTGAAGTCTGGCCAAGTAAAGGTGCTTTTTATATGTTCCCAAATATCTCAAGATTTTTGGAACAATCAAAGATTTCAACTGAAGAATTTGTGGAATATCTAATAGAAAAATATAAGGTTATAACACTTCCAGGTTCATGCTTTCCTGATAAAGCTGGGTCAAAATATATTCGATTTTCATTTGCTTCAAGCTTTGAAGCTATAGAAGAAGGTGTTATTCGAATACATAATGCTGTAAATGAGCTCTTAGAAAAATAGATAGGGTGACCATCCTGTCTAAAAATGTAGTAGGCGGTATACTCTGTGGTGGAATGGGAAAAAGATTAAGGCCCATAACAGACTCCATACCAAAATCTTTAATAGAAATAAAGGAAAATTATACAATTCTAGATCGCCAACTTTTTCAAATGAAGTATTCTGGTATATCTAAAGTTTATCTTCTAGCAGGATATTTGTATGAAAAGATAAGAGAAAGATATGGCACATACTGGAAAGGTGTTGAAATAGAATATTATGTAGAAGATAGACCTAGAGGCACACTTTTTGCAATTAACAATCTTCTCAAAATGTCGGACTCAAAATACTACCTTGTTATGAATGGTGACATTGTCACAGATTTGAACCTTAAACTTTTGATAAATCAATCATTGGAGAATGCGGTCACAATAGCTGTTACAAAGCTTGTTTCACCATATGGTATAGTTGAGCTTGCTAATGGCAAAATAATTGGCTTTAAAGAAAAACCAACCTTACCATATTACATAAATGCTGGCATATATTTTATTGATGCAAGGTTCAAAGAATATTTTTTTGCATACGAAGAAGGAGATGTTGAAAAAACGGTCTTCCCCTATTTGGCTAAAAAGGGTCTCTTAAACTATTACATGGAAGAAGATACCTTCTGGCAATCTATAGACTCCCAAAAAGATCTTGAATTCGTAAGAAAAGAATTTGTTAACAGAATTGACAAGCCATGGGGGTATGAAAAAATAATAGCTGAAACAGAAAACTATCTTACAGTACAGTATTATATAATGAAGGACTCGTTTCTACCAATGCACCATCATGAAAAAAGGGATGAAACACTACATATACTCTCAGGAGAAGGGTATCTTTATATTGAAAATGAAAAGATAAAACTTTCAAAAGATGATGTCATACGTGTTTTCCCAAAAAAGAAGCATAAGATAATTGCACTAGAAACATTAAAAATACTTTCATACTCAACACCCTATCCTGACGATTATATAGAAGATGAATAGTTTTTAAAATGGTGGTGGTGGCGGAAGAACTTTTTCCGGCTGTCCTCCCTCAACAGTACCAATTACTTCATCTAAAATGCTTCCTAACGATCTTGCTACAAAAACTCCAATAATAAGGTCAACTATTGCTCCTATAATCCAGAAAGCTCCACTTATTGCAGCACCTATTAATGAAATAACAAATACTAGTACAAGCCAAACAATATACTTGAAAAAACCAATTCTATTTATAATATTCCAATTTTCACTGAATGCAAAAATTTTCATAAAATTATTTGTTCTTATCATGTTTCCTATTGCGATAACACCGAATATTAGAAAAGCAAACAATAAGATAATCGCTAAAGTTACTGGAACGATTAAAGCCCCCTGCAGTAATATTCCTGGAGAAAATATTTGCCCCATTCCCCAAGACCCTAATGGTACAAACATTAGAAGAGATATCATAAGCAAAATGATTGGAATAAGTGCGTAAACTATTATAGCAACAATAATCTTTAATCCTTCAAAAAACAATTTACCATAATCTGATACTATTGGTGGTTCACCAATTTTTCTTCCCTCTTTTATTATTCTTCCCAAGTATCCTACAATAATAAAATTGACAATAGGAATAATACTTAAAATTATTAAAATTATCAGATTTCCAATCTTTGAAAAAAGTTTTCCCGTAAATCTTCCGGCTTCATCAAAATTTTCAACAATTTCCATACTATATCATAGTATGTATTTTCTTTTGAATATATAAATATTTATAAAGTATTAAAGTATAAAGCAGTAAGAGAATTTCTATGTCATTAATTGACGAATTAAAAAGTTTTACAACAAAAAAATATGTTGGGCCACAAGAATATTTTGATTATACACATGTAGCCCTACTAATATATTGTCTTGGAGAATATGCACCAAAAAGCAGGTTAGAACTTTCGCATTTTCTAGGTCTTGGTGAAGGATCTGTAAGAACAATTCTCAAAAGGTTAAAAGCTAATTCTATAATTAATGTAACAAAAAAGGGTGTTTACTTAAGCGAAAAAGGTTTAACCTTTTATAAAGAATTCAAAAAAATGTTTCCTTTAATAATAGAGGATAATATTTATTCACTTGCACCAGGCAAATATAATGTAATTGTTTTAGCGAAAAAATTAAAGTATAAAGTGTTTCAAGGGATAGAACAAAGGGACCAAGCAATAAAATATGGTGCTACTGGCGCGATCACGTTGGTTTACGAAAAAGAAAGTTTCAAGTTTCCAAATACAAGGGAAAATGTAGAACAACTTTATCCAAACAAATTTTGGAATAAAATAAAATCTTTAGGTAAGCCCGAAGATGGGGATGTGTTAATAATATGTTTTGCAGAAGATAGGCAAAAAGCATATATTGGGTGTTTTGCAGCTGCCTTATCCCTTTTCTCATAAATAGTATTGTCTTTCATAAAGCTATTTATGGTGATAATACCTATATCGTCCAATAAATTATAGTTTGGCTTGATGCACAACTCTAAATTCAAGGCTTTAAAATTATCATTTTATGCGATATTATCTGTAGTTTTAGTAGAATTTTTGGGTGGTTTGTTAGCAAATAGTATGGCTGTTCTAAGTGATTCCGCCCATGCCCTATTTGATGCTTTAACAACATTTTGGTTAATTTACGCAGTAAAGCTTTCACTCAAACCTCCAGATGAAGAACATACTTATGGCCATTCAAAAATTGAACCATTAGGTAGCCTATTTGGGGGTCTATCCCTTATGGGTATCAGTCTATTCATTTTATATGAGGCTATAATAAGGTTTTTAACTGGAACAAAATTATTTTTGGATTTTGCTCCAATTGCATTATTTTCAGTACTATATACCATGGTTGTTGACGTATATAGAATCTATATCCTTTCGAAAAATACTGCCATTATAATTAGAGCGAACTTGTTGCATGCAATAGCAGACTTTTCCTCAACAATAATCGCACTTTTAGGTGTTTCAGCAGCATGGATGGGTTTTAGCTATGCTGACTCTCTAGCCTCCATTATTCTATCTATTCTATTAGGCTTTCTTAGTATAAGATTAATTTATGCGAGTGCACTTGAACTAAGTGATATTGCACCAAAAAAGGATTATCAAAAAATAAAGTCTATTATAGAAGATATGCATGATATTAAAGGCTTCAAATCTTTTAGAATGAGAAAAGTTGGTGACCAATATTTTGTTGAAATGACTATTCTATTATCTTCAAAGATTGGTATTGAAAAAGCTCATGAAATAATATCGATGGTTGAAGAAAAGATTAGTGACGCTATCAAAAATGTAACTACAACAATACATTATGAGCCTATTGAAGAAGAGTTATCATTAACGGATAAGATTGAAAAAATTGCTTTAAAAAACGGTGACGTAAAAGGTGTGCACCAAATTATAGTAACAAAAACTAAAGACGGCTACATATTAACCCTTCATATTGAAATGGATCCAAATATGCCACTTTCTAAAGCCCATCAAATCTCAGAAAAGATAGAGGAAGAAATTAAAACAAATTTTCCGATGTTGCAAAAAACAACAATACATATTGAAAGTTATCCTGAAACTGGAGAGGGCGAAATAATATATGACGATCATATAATAAATCAAATACTAAAAATACTTAATTTAAATAAAAAGGTTAAAAAAGTTTCATCAATAAGAATGTACAAAAGTTCGGGGAAAAAGTATATAGACATAACATGTTCATTTCCAGAAAATTTAAAAATTGATGAAGTCCATAAAGAAATAAGTTATATTGAAGATATGATTAGAACAACATTAGGTGAATATGTTGTTACAATACATCCTGAGCCTTATAAACTTTTGTAAAAGATTTAGTAAAATTTATTAAGTTGGTTGGATTATCCATCCAACGATGGAAAGTAGAAAGCTTGCCCTAATAACAGTATTAACAGCAGCAACAGTTGTATCACGAATACTACTTGCACCACTTCCAAATATAAAACCAGTCGCTTTCTTTACACTATTTTCTGGGCTTTTCGCCGGCCCTCTTGTTGGTTTTCTTGTTGGTTTCTTTTCTATGGTTATAACTGACATGCTTTTCTTTGGTTCTGGCGTATGGACAACAGTTACTGCTTCAGCTATGGGTTTTGTTGGTCTTGTTGGTTCTCTGTTCACAAAATTTAATGGTACTGTTTCAAGATTTAATTTATTTCTTCTTGGTTTTTTTGCTACACTTTTCTATGATTTATTTACTTCTGTCACCCTTGCATATATTTTCAATTATTCTATTATTGTTGCAGTAATTATGCTCTTTTTTCCTTCACCTTATCCATTTGGCCCTGTTCATGAATTTGTTAATGCAATGTTGTCTTCTCTTGTAATTCCAGAAATTTTTTCTAGGTTAAGAGGTGTTAGGTTTGGATAAGCTTAAGTTGCTTGTTATAGTCTTAATTTTATGGGCTACTTTTGCCTCTGTTTTTGCTGCCTCATACTTTAATCGTGTTGAACTTTTAGAAAAGGAAGTTTCTTCCTTAAAAGTTTTTAAAGAGGCTTCGCTAAAAAATGCTACTGTTGTAGTTGTAGTAAATTTTGGAAATGGTACTGTTTTTGCTAAAGCTGTGCACTATAATCTTGATACTACTTTTTCTGTTCTTAATGCAACATTATATGCAGTAAATGAGAAAATAGAGTACACTTACTCTGAAAAATTTGGTGATGTTTTTGTAACTAAAATCTTTGGTGTTGAAAATGATGTTAATACTTCAAGATATTGGATGTTTTATGTCAATGGTGAATTGTCCCAAACTGGCGCTTTAAAGACTAAGGTTTTCCATAATGATGTTATAGAATGGCGTTATGAAAAATTCTAAATAATTTATTTTTTGCAAAAGAATAAAAACTATTAATAAGGGTGTTGATAGGGAGCTTGTAAGGAAGAGTGATATGTCCTCAACTGAGTTTAGGCATGTTGTAAGGTTGGGTGGTAGGGACTTAAATGGTAAAAAGAAACTCATTGCAGCTTTAGCTGACATAAAAGGTATTGGGTTTACTACTGCAAATGCTATAATCAATAAGCTTAACCTTGACCCAAATGTTAGGTTGGGTTCGTTGTCTGAAGCTGATTTAAAAAGGGTTGATGATTGTGTAAAGGCTTTACATTCTTTTATTGAATTACCTTATCTTTTGAATAGAAGAAAAGACCCTTCTTCTGGGTCAAATACTCATTTAATAAGTTCTGATCTAGAATTTATAATAAAGGAGGATATTAGAAGAGAAAAAGAAATTATGAGTTGGAGGGGTGTCAGGCATTCTCTTGGCCTTAAGGTTCGTGGTCAAAGGACAAGAACTACTGGAAGAAAGGGTATGACTGTTGGTGTAAGAAAGGGTGCTGCTAAAACTCAGCCTTCCGCGGGTCAAGAAAAGGGCAAAAAGTGAAACTATTATGGATCCTATTTTAAAAATCTTTATAACTACATTGTTTATTAGGCGGGCGCAGAGACTATTGTAGAGGTGCTAGTTTATGGGTGACCCTAAAAAGCCTAGAAAAAAATATACTTCTCCAAAAATGCCTTGGAGAAGCGATATTCTTGCATCTGAACTTCAACTGTTAGGTACTTATGGTTTAAGAAATAAGCGTGAGCTTTGGAAAGCTAAGACTATCCTCTCAAAAATTAGGGGTCAAGCTAGACTACTTTTAGCCATGCCAGAAAATGAGAGGAAGGTTAAAGAAAGTATTTTGTTAAAAAAGCTTTTGCGATATGGTTTTGTTCATGAAGGCTCGACCTTAGACGATATTTTGAACTTAACTGTTGAAGATATATTAGAGAGAAGGCTTCAGACTATTGTTTGGAGAAAGGGTTTAGCTAAGTCTCCCTATCAAGCAAGACAGTTTATTGTTCACGGACACATTGTTATGAATGGTCGTGTTGTAAGGCGGCCTGGAATGTTTATTATGGTTAATGATGAAAACTCTATTATGGTAAGGGCCGATAGCCCATTAAAGGTTGTTTTAGAGTCTCAAAAAGGTTGATTTAGATGTCTACACCAACTCCCTCCCAGGAAGAAAGGTGGGCTGTAGTACACATTTACAGCTCATATAACAATACAATAGTTCACTTTACAGACCTCTCTGGAGCAGAAACTATTGCAATAAGTTCTGGGGGTCGTCATGTTAAAGCAGACAGGTTTGAATCTTCACCTTATGCTGCCATTAAGTCTGCGATGGCGTGTGCTGAAGAAGCAAAAAGAAAAGGCATTACCTCAATTATAATAAAGGTTCGTGCTGTTGGCGGTACTGGTCCTAGAGTTCCTGGTCCTGGTCTTAATTCAGCTTTAAGGGCTCTTGCTAGAGCTGGTTTTAAGATTGCAAGAATTGAAGATGTAACACCTATACCTCATGATACAACACGTAAGCCTGGTGGAAGAAGGGGTAGGAGAGCGTAGTATGAAGGTTAAGGTTCTTGAGGAGTCCTATGATAAGATTAAGGTTCTATTCGAAGGTTATCCACGTATATATATAAATGCAATTAGAAGGGCTGCTCTTTCCCTTGTACCCGTAATGGCTATAGATGATGTTGTCATATTAGAAAACTCATCCTCCTTTTATGATGAAGTTATAGCCCACAGACTTGCTATGCTTCCGTTAAAAACGCCTGCTGGAAAATATGTTCTTCCAGCAGAATGTGATTGTAAAAGTTCATTAGGATGTCCAAGATGCCGCGTTCTTTTTGTCTTAGATGTAGAAGCTGGTGACCGAGTTCGAACAGTATACTCTGGTGAGCTCGTATCTGAAGATGAGGATGTGAAGCCAATTTCACCTAATATTCCTATTCTGAAGCTTTCTCCTGGACAGAAGGTTAAGCTTGAAGCTTACGCAAAACTGGGTAGAGGAAAGGATCATTCAAAGTGGCAGGCTGCAACTGTTTCTGTGCTTAAATCGTATCCAATAATAATTAAAGGTAAATCTTGTAATGATTGTGGCGTATGTGTTGACATGTGTGTTAAAAACGTTTTTTCTATAAAAGATGGTCTCTTACAGATTGAAAATCCTTTAAACTGTAATCTTTGTATGCAATGTGTCAAAGCCTGTAAGTTAGATCCTAAAGGTATAAGTGTAGAAGAAGCTGATGACCGGTTTATTTTGATCATTGAAAGTGTTGGTTCAATGTCTGCTAGACAAATATTACTTAGTGCAGTTAAAGAAATTGTATCACAGGTTGATAAAATGATAGGTAATCTTTCTAACATGGTGGTTGAAGTTGAAAAGAAGAGTTAGTAATCCTGTAATAAAAGAGGCTATTAAAAAGATTAGAAGTATATCTAAAACTGGAAATAAAAAATTTTGGTCTAGTGTTGAAGAAATGATACTTAAGCCAAGGTCTAGGCGTCCTGAAATTAATGTTGGTAAAATTTCTAAGTTGACAAAAGAAAATGATGTTGTACTCGTACCTGGAAAGCTTTTAGGCGACGGGTTAATAGATCATCCTATTACAGTAGGCGCGCTTTTTGCATCAAAAAGTGCTATAAAAAAGATTGTTGAAGCCGGTGGCACCTTCTTGCCTTTGACGGCGTTTATAGAACGTTTTCCTGATGGTTCTAATGTTAAAATATTTGGTGGTTGAAAATGGTTGGGCAAGAAAAGATTATAGTGGTCGATGGAACAGGACACATTCTTGGCCGTCTTGCCTCAAAGGTCGCTAAACTTCTTTTAGAAGGAAATCGAGTTGTTATAGTGAACTCAGAAAAAATATTACTTTCTGGGTCTAGAACGTCTAAAATTAATGAATATCTTTCAAATTTGGAAATAAAAAGTAGAGTTAATCCAGAATACGGGCCATATCATCCTAGACGTCCAGAAAATATTGTTTCCAGAACCGTTAGGGGCATGCTTCCTATGAGAAAAAGTAAGGGTGCATTAGCATATGACCGTTTAAAAGTTTTTCTTGGTGTTCCTAAAGAATATGAAAAGATTGAAAAAGTAGTATTTCCCGAGGCTATGGCAAAGAAACCAATATCATTTTATATTAGTGTTGGAGAGGTTTCACAGCATCTAGGGTATAAGGTGAACTTCTGATGGCTAAGAAGGTAGTACAATCGGATGGATGGAGAAAAACTGCTTACGCTCAAGCTACTATAACATCTGGTCAAGGACGAGTTTGGATAAACAATGTTCCGATTGAAATATTTCAACCCGAATTTGCGAGATTAAGGATAATGACTCCCCTACTTTTGGCTAAAGAAATATCTAATAAAGTTGATATTAATGTAAAAGTTAGAGGCGGTGGTTTTATGAGCAGGGCTGAAGCCTGTGCAATGGCCATATCACGCGCTCTAGTTGAATGGAGTGGTTCTGAAGAGTTGAAAAAGCGTTTTCTCGAATATGACCGATATCTTATTGTAGGTGATCCAAGACAGACTGAGCCAAAGAAGTTTGGAGGCCCAGGTCCAAGGAGGAGACGCCAAAAGTCCTATAGGTGAAAATGCTATGATGGTTCCTATTAGATGTTTTACATGTGGTTCCCTAATAGGGGACAAGTATGAAGAGTTTAAAAGGCGTGTTGGACTTGGTGAGGATCCTGGAAAGGTTTTAGACGATCTTGGAATTAAAAGATATTGTTGTAGAAGAATGTTCATCACAAACGTTGATATAATAGATCAAATTTTACCATATGAAGAGTCAGTGTATAGAAAGGGTAAAGAATATCAAGTTATGAGGTGATTGTATGAGTACTCAAATTAAGGATATGAAGGCAAGGATAGTATTCAACAGTAGAGGTGAAAAAGCGTTTGAAGTGGATGTGCTTGTAGATAGCTTCATTGGACGCGCCTGTGCTCCAGCTGGAGCAAGTACTGGTGCAGGAGAAGCTGTAGCATTTCCTCCATTGGGGCCAGAAAGTGCACTTCAAATTTTCAAGGAATATTCAAAGAAACTTATAGGGTTTAAAGCTGATGATATAGTCGGCTTATCAAAAATATTACATGAAATTGATCAAACACCTAACTTTAGCAAAATTGGAGGTGCTGCTGCTTTCGCAATTACTGTTGCGTCTGCTGACGCTGCAGCAAAAGCTCTTGGAATACCTATGTTCAAAATTATAGGAGGAGGAAAGAGGTATGCTCATCCATTTCCTTTGGGAAATGTACTTGGCGGCGGAAAACATGCTGGTCCAGGTTCCCCCGATATCCAAGAGTTCCTTTCACTTCCTATCGGCGCAAAAAGGGTATATGATGCAGTGTATGCTAATATTCTGGTCCATAAGGAAGTAAGAAGGTTGATTGAAAAAAGGGATCCATCCTTTTCAGGTGGGAAAGGTGATGAAGGTGCTTGGGCTCCAAATTTAACTGATACAGAAGCGTTAGAAATAGTTTATGAAGCTGTAAATAACGTTAGCGATAAGGTTGGCTTCAAGGTTAAGATGGGTATAGATTTTGCATCATCATCATTATATAATCCAGAAACAAAATCCTATGAATATACACGCAGAAACGTGATTCTCTCAAGAGAGGGTCAAATAAATTTTGTGCTCACGATAATAGATAAGTATTCTCCAATTTATATCGAAGACCCTCTATTTGAAGATGATTTTGAAGGTTTCGCGATATTGACTAAACAGGCTAAGAATACCTACATTGTTGGAGACGATCTATTCGTAACTAATACAAAAAGGCTTTTGGATGGTGTGAAAGTCGGGGCAGGAAACGGTGTTATATTAAAGGTTAACCAAGTAGGTACATTAGGTGATGCTATAGAATTCGCGAATGCAGCGAAAGTGAACAAGTATATTGTAGCAGTTTCGCATAGATCAGGTGAGAGTGTAGACCCTCATCTTGCTCATATTGCTCTGGGCGTTTCAAGCGAAATTATTAAGTCTGGTGTTGTTGGAGGCGAACGTATAGCAAAACTTAACGAACTTATTAGAATAGATGAAATTTATGGTCCATTTAATATGATGAATTTAATATGGTGAAAAGAATGCTAGAAGAAAATGAATCTGTTGATGAAGAAGGTTCCGCAGAAAGGATGGTTACAACGGAAGTGACTGAAAAAGCTCTCTTCTCTTCTGGTATAAGAATTGGCAGCATAGCAAAAACATCTTACATGCGTAAATTTATTGCAACAACAAGACAAGGTGGCTTAAACATTATAGATATAAACAAAACACTTGAAAGAATCGATACTGCTGCTAAAATGATAGCTCGAGTTGGACCAAAAAATGTTATCGTATATTCGAGAAAACCATATGCGCAGAAGCCTGTAGAAAAGTTTTGTGAACTTACTGGCGCAACACCTGTCTTGAAAAGATTTCTTCCAGGAACTATCACAAATCCTCTTCTAAAAAACTATTTTGAGCCTGAAGTAGTGCTAGTTTCTGACCCCTTCTATGACAAGCAAGCAATCGATGAAGCCTCAAGTTTAGGTATACCTGTAATCGCCATATGTAATACGGACAATGTGGTCTCAAATGTTGACCTTATTATTCCGGCGAACAATAATGGACGGAAAGCGTTGGCTGCAGTATACTGGCTTCTTGCAAGAAGTGTTCTAATTGCTTTAAAGCTTCTTCAGCCAAATGAACCTATGAAATATTCGATAGACGATTTCGAAACTAAGCCGGAGGAAGAGTCTTAAACTTATAAACTTCCTTCTATAACATTTTGTAGAGGGTCTTGGCTAGTATAAGGCGGCCAGCGGTATCTGGAACATTTTATCCAAGCGGTCTAGGGGAACTAAAAAGTTTACTTGAACAACTTTTTTCATCAACTAAAGCTAAAGTCTTGGAGCTTCCCCGTTTTTCAAAAATTATTGGTATTGTTTCTCCTCATGCCGGATATGAGTATTCTGGCTATGTTGCTGCTAAAGGCTATTCTGTTCTAAAATCTTATGTTCCTTCACCTTCAAAGGTAATAATTTTAGGCCCAAATCATAGGGGTGTAGGAAGTATAATTTCTTCTTCTACTAAAGAGTATTGGGTGACGCCACTTGGTAATGTTAAAGTAGACGTTGAGAGCGTGAAGCGGCTTACAAAATTTTCTAATATAATTGACCTCGACGATCTTTCACACGCATATGAGCATTCTATAGAAGTTCAACTTCCATTTCTACAGTATCTGTATGGAACTGATTTCAAGATTATTCCAATATGTATGATGGAACAGGATAAACATTTTGCTTTAGAGGTTGCTAAAGCTTTACTAAATATCTTTGACCCTGAAAAGGATATTATAGTTGCCTCATCAGATTTCACGCACTATGAGTCACGGAATAGTGCGCAGAAAAAGGACTCCAAACTTATAAGCTATATTGAAAAGCTTGATATTGATGGCTTCTACGACTGTCTTTATGGCATGAACATTACTGCCTGCGGTTTTGGTCCTATTGCAGTCCTTATGGCTATCTCAAAAGATTTGAATATGAGTGGCTCAAAACTTGTATCTTATATGACAAGTGGTGATGTAGTAGGTGATTATGATCAAGTTGTAGGTTATGCCTCTATTGTCTTTGGTAAGTGGTGATTTTTGAAAGCTTGCGCTTTTTCCCCTGGAAAAGCTATTCTATTAGGTGAACATTTTGTTGTTCATGGTGCCTATGCTCTTGTTGCTGCTATACAACAGGGTTCGTTCGCCTCAACAAGTTTTTCTGATAGGGATGAAATAGTAAGCGAATCCCTGAATATAGTTTGGAAAGAGGGTTCCACTGTTCCAACTCCATTGCTACCATACAAGAAAGCCTTGGATAAAATTAGGGAACAGTATGATTTTTCTAAAAAAATTAGGTCAATAATTTCCACTAATCTTCCAATATCGGCTGGACTTGGCTCATCAAGCTCTTCTTCTGTAGCCTTTTCAGCCTCAGTTTTAAAGCTTGTTTATGGGGAAGTAGACTACAGCATACTTTTTAATATGGCTATGGAGTCAGAGCGTGTTACTCATGGTAACCCATCTGGTGTAGATGTTTTTATTGGAATAAGAGGAGGTGTTCATCTTTTTAAAAAGGATGGTTTTTCAAAAGAAATTATCCTCCCAAATAAGATAAAGGTTCTTCTAATAAACACTGGCACCATTAGACAGACTTCTAAACTTATTTCAAAATTTTCGCATTTTAAAGATCTGTATCCATCTTATTTTAAAAGACTTGTTGAAGCATCTTCTCATCTTACTCTGATTGGTTCTGAATGTTTGAGTAAAGGTTCTTTGGAAGAGTTCGGCTTTTTAATGTGCTATCAACATGCTATACTCTCATATTTTGGTGTCTCTAATGAAATGTTGGATAAGATTGTGGATTTGGCTATTGATTATGGTGCCTTGGGTGCTAAACTTACGGGTGCTGGAGGAGGTGGTTGTGCTATTGTATTGCCTCAACAGTCAAATATTGAAAAAATTTTAAACAGTTTTAAAAACTTTGAAGTTTATTTGTCTGAAATTCCTGCAGGAGGTTTGAAGGTTTGGGTAGAATAGGCGAACTTGTTATAATAAAGTTTGGTGGTTCAGTTATAACGGACAAGAGTCGCCCTCTTTCACTTAACTCTGGTGTATTAGATTCACTTTCAAAGACACTTTCCATACATAATTCTAAGAAGGTTATAGTTCATGGTGGAGGTTCTTTTGGACACTATTATGCGAAACTGGCCGGCTTAAATACTAAATGCAAAATTGTTGAAGACACTAATCAAGTTTCATTAATTAGGAAGAGTATGCTTGAACTTAATATGCATGTAATAAACTCCCTTTCTTTGCATGGTTTAAATCCTTACACAATTACTCCATTCTTTTGGAGTAAAAATTTAAACAATTTGAAAACGTTACTCTATAAGCTTTTGTCTCAGAATATTTGTCCTGTATTTTTTGGAGATGTTTTGCCGTGTACTAGAGGATTTAAAATTCTTTCGGGAGATGATATTTCTTATCTACTTTGTAGGTTGCTAAAACCTTCACGTATGATATTCTGTATTGGTGTGGACGGTATTTTTCCTTCATCAAATATGGACGGCCCAATTATAAGGGAACTGGATTACAAAGTTGTTAGAAAAGTAATTGCAAAACAATCTTTTCTAGACGTTACTGGTGGTATAGCTAGAAAGATCAAAATTGCTTACAAGATTTCAAAGTTGGGTGTAGATGTATTTTTTGTTAATGGTTTTAAGCCTCATGATTTTCTCAAAGCTTTAAATGGGGAATATGGTGTGGGAACCTGTATGAGGGGTGTCCGATGAGCGATCAAATTAGAAAAAGGAAAGTTGACCATCTTTCCATATGTCTTAAAAAAGATGTAGAATGTAAGAATATAACAACGGGTTTAGAGTACGTGTACATTGTTCATAATGCCCTTCCAGAAATTGACTTAGATGACGTTAATACCTCATCCGACTTTTTCGGATTTAAACTTTCTTTTCCTCTTCTCTTTGATTCAATAACTGGTGGTTCTAAAGAATCTAAACAGGTAAATCAAACTCTTGCTGAAGTTGCTAAGGAAAAGGGTTTAGGTATGTTTCTTGGAAGTGTTCGTCCAGCTCTCGAAGACCCAAATACATTTGATTCTTATACTATTGCAAGGGACACTGCACCAGACATATTTATTGGATTAAATATTGGAGCCCCACAACTTTCTAGAGGTTTTGATCTTGATAGACTAAAATCTCTTTTAAATGATATGAAGGCTAACGCCTTATCTATTCACTTAAATCCCTTACAAGAGTCTGTTCAAGTTGAAGGTGAGCCATTTTTTAGGTCGGTTCTTGAAAAGATACGTTTCCTTGTTAAAAATTTGAATATTCCTATAATTGTTAAAGAAGTTGGATGTGGAATTTCTCGTGAAGTTGCTACAAAGCTTGAGCTTGCAGGTGTTTCTGCCATTAATGTAGCTGGTTTAGGTGGTACAAATTGGGCTATAGTAGAATCTATTAGGTCTAGAATGTTAGGTGACAATCAAAAAGCTGAATTAGGGGACATATTCTCTTCATGGGGTATACCTACATCTATTTCGATTATTGAATGTGCTCAAAATGTAAAAATTCCTATTATAGCATCCGGTGGTATAAGGAATGGTTTGGACATGTTTAAGTCTATGGTTTTGGGAGCAAAATACTGTTCTATAGCACTCCCTGTATTAAGAGCCTCCAAGTCTATTCAAGAACTTTCTTTGTTGGTCGATAAATTTTTGATCGAATTTAAGACTGCCATGTTTTTGTCTGGCTGTAAGTCTGTAAATGAACTTAAATCGGTAAGATACTATTTAGGTCCTCAGCTAAAAGGTTTGCTTACAAGGTGATAATTCTTGTCAATATATGATGAAATGAAATATTTTTCTTCAAAGGTTGACGAATATCTTGTAACCTATTTTATTAAAGAACCACAGTTTTTATACGATGCCTCTTATTATCTTATAAAGCATGGTGGAAAAAGGCAGAGGCCATTTATATTACTAAATTCTGGTATGATGTTTGGCGCAAAACTAGACGAGCTGCTTCCTGCGGCTGCTGCAGTAGAAATTTTGCATAACTTTACTCTTGTTCACGATGATATAATGGATAATGACGAGGAAAGAAGAGGTGTCCCCACCGTTCACGTAAAGTTTGGTGTCCCAATGGCTATATTGGCCGGAGATCTTCTTTTTGCAAAATCCTTTGAAGCTGCATTAAATCTCTTGAAAGGTTCTTACGTCCAAAGTCAAGTGATTAAGGTTATAGCAGCTCTTGTTAATGCATCTATTGAAGTTTGTGAAGGTCAAGCTCTTGACCTTAAAATTGCAGAATCAAAAGAATTTCCTTCTAAAGAAGAATATTATCACCTTATAGAATTAAAGACATCCTCCCTGTTTAAAGCTTGTACTGTAATAGGTGCAGTCTTAGGTGGTGCTGATGAATCTTCTATAGAAAAATTGAGGGAATTTGGTAGACTTTATGGCTTATGTTTCCAACTTGTTGATGATGTTCTCGCTATAACTGGTGATCCTTCAGTAACAGGTAAACCTGTTGGAAACGATATTAGAGAGGGAAAGAAAACTTTGGTCATAAAATATGTACTAGAAAGTGTTTCTGAAATTGAAAGGTCTAAACTTTTATCAGTCTTAGGCAATCGTAGAGCGTCGAATACAGAAATAAAAGACGTTTTATCCATAATTGTATCGTCAAGCGCTCCTGAAAGGGTTAGATTAGAAGCTAAGCTTCTATCGGAAAAGGCAATATCTATTCTCCAAACTTTTCCAAAATCTAGGGCAAGAGACATGTTAATAAATTTGACAATGGAGGCTTCAAGCAGGAGTCGGTGAATTGTTCCCGGAAAAAGAAGTTGAAGAACTTATAAGAAAGTATGCTTTAGAGAATGCTGTAAAGTTTGGAGGCAAATGTAATCCTCAAGCTGTCTTAGGTAAGGTCCTTGGCGAAAGACCTGAATTAAAGTCTAGTGCCAGAGAGCTAGTTAAACTAGTAAAGGAAATTTCTGACCAAATAAATAGCATGAACTTAGATGATCAAAAAAATCTTTTATCCAAATATTCTTTTGAAGAGAAACAGGCTCAGTCGAAGAGGGAGGAAAAAATTTTGCCTCCACTTCCTGATATTGAAAAATATGGTAAAGTTGTTACAAGGTTTGCTCCAAACCCTGATTGTGTACTTCATCTTGGTTCTGCAAGAGCAATAATATTGTCACACGATTACGCGAGAATGTATAGTGGTAAGTTTATTCTAAGGTTCGAGGACACTGATCCTAGACTAAAGAAGGCTTCTCTGCCCTTCTACGATTCAATTAAAGAAGATTTGAAATGGTTGAAATGTGAATGGGATGAAGAATATATTCAAAGTGACCGCTTACCAATATATTATGAGTATGCCAAAAAGCTTATTGAAGTTGAAGGCGCATATGTTTGCACATGTAAAAGTGAAGTGTTTAAGCGGCTTTTGATGGAAAAAAGTCCTTGTCCTTGTAGAAGTCTTTCTATAAAAGAAAATCTTGAACGTTTTGATATGATGTTAGACGGAACCTTTAGTGAAGGTCAAGCTGTTCTTCGAATAAAAACTGATTTAAACCATCCTAATCCAGCTGTAAGAGATTGGCCTGCGTTAAGGATAGTTGATACTAGAAAGCATCCTCATCCGCGTGTTGGTTCTAAGTATAGGGTTTGGCCTCTTTACAATTTTTCAGCAGGTCTCGACGACCATCTAATGGGTGTAACACATATTATTAGAGGAAAAGAACATTTTACTAACATGGTTCGTCAAAAATACATGTACTCTTACCTTGGATGGGATTATCCTACAGCCATACATTATGGAAGACTAAAGATTGAAGGAGGTGTTTTAAGCAAGTCTAAAATCATGCAAGGTATAGCTAAAGGCTTGTATAGTGGGTTCGATGATCCAAGGCTTGCAACCTTTAAGGCTCTTAGAAAGCGTGGTATCCTTCCTGAAACTATAAGGCAGATTATTTATGAAGTGAACATAAAACCTGTTGATGCAACTATAAGCTGGTCAACATTATACTCCCTCAATAAAAAGATTCTTGACCCTCTAGCTCCTAGATATTTTGTTGTCTTCAATCCAATAATTTTGGCCATAAAGGGCTTTGATACAGAACGGCAAATAGTTTTAAGAAAGCATCCTAATATTGAATCTATGGGCTATAGGCGTTTTCGTCTTGTTCCAGAAAATGGTATATTAAAAGTTTACATCAGTAGAAATGATCTTGAATTAATCAGAAAATTTGACGTCTTTAGATTGATGGGTTTAGTCAACCTTACAGAATTTGATTTAAAGTTTTCTTATGCAGAAGCTAAGGTGCACAGTTTTGATATTGAAACTGCAAAAAAATTAAATGCGCCGCTAATACATTGGGTCCCGGTAATGGAATGTATAAAGGTTCAGATGGTCACATCTGATGGATGCTTGATTGAAGGTTTCGGAGAATTAGGTTTAGCTGATGAACCGGTTGACTCGATAGTGCAGTTAGAGCGTGAGGGTTTCGCTAGAATCGACAGTAAGCAAGATAATATTGTGAAATTATATTTTTCTACAAAATAGTTTTAGAAAAATTTTTTAAAGGTTATGTTTATATTCTGGTTAAATGGAGGTTTTAGGGACTTGATGACTATGTCAGCCAGAAAGGATGAGTCTAGTCGGAAAGCGTACTATATAAAATTTGAAACTCCAAAGGAAATTATGGATTCTGTTTACGAAATATTAAGGAGAGCTTCTGAATCAGGTAAGGTTAAGAAGGGTACAAATGAGGTTACAAAAAGTATAGAGCGTGGTGTCGCTAAACTTGTAGTTATCGCTGAAGATGTTGACCCACCTGAAATTGTAGCCCACCTTCCAATACTATGTGAAGAAAAAAAGATACCCTACGTTTATGTTTCAAGTAAGAGTCAGCTTGGTGCAGCGGTCGGCATAGATGTTCCAGCGGCCTCAGTTTGCATAATTGAACCAGGTGAAACCGCCCCACTTTTAGATGATCTAATAAAATCTGTTTCAAAGCTTAAGCCTCAATCATAGCACTTTTTAGGTGTCTAACATGTCTGTGAAAAGTGAAGAAAAGCCGACGCCTGCTGAAGTTGTTCAAATAGTTGGTAGAACTGGTGTTGCTGGGGAAGTAACTCAGGTTAGGGTCAAAATTTTAGAGGGTAGGGACAAGAATAGGATTTTGACAAGAAATGTTAAGGGTCCCGTTAGAATTGGAGACATTATAATGTTAAGGGATACTGAGCTTGAAGCAAAGAAGATAAAGTGATTTTAATATGTCCTTCCAGAAAAAGTGTTCATTTTGTGGTTCTATAATAGAAATGGGTACTGGTGTAGCTTTTGTAAGAAATGATGGCACTATGCTTTGGTTCTGTTCATCAAAATGTAGAAAGAATATGCTTGTTCTAAAAAGAGATCCTAGAAAGTTAAAGTGGACTGATAAGCATCCTAAAAGGTCAACTAAGAAAACATAAATTAAAATCATTATATAATCCCATTTTTATGGAATTACTATAAGTAGGTAGGTGAGAACTTCTTTGACTAGATTAAGGCAGCCTATAGTGGTTGTTTTAGGTCACGTAGACTCTGGAAAAACTTCTCTTTTAGATAAAATTAGGAAGACCGCTGTCCAGGCTAGAGAAAGTGGTGGTATTACACAGCATATTGGAGCAAGCATATTTCCTAAAGAGACTTTAATTGAAATTTGTGGCCCATTACTTTCAAAGGTTGGAGGAGAAATTAAGGTTCCTGGACTATTGGTGATAGACACGCCAGGACATGAAGTTTTCTCAAATCTTAGGATAAGAGGTGGTTCCGCTGCAGATTTCTCTATACTTGTTGTGGATGTAATGAAGGGTGTTGAAGCTCAGACAATTGAAAGTATAAATATTTTGAGAGAAAGGCGTGTTCCATTTGTTGTCGCCCTAAATAAAATTGATATGATAAGCGGCTGGAAGCCTGCTCCAACCCCATTTATAACAGAATCACTTAAAATTCAGTCTCCTTCTACTATTGAAATTCTTGAACGTCAACTTTATACTGTTGTTGGAAGCCTTTCACAGCTTGGTTTTAGGTCCGACCTATATTCTAGAATAAAAAATTTTGCTAAAGAAATAGCTATAGTTCCTGTTAGTGCAAAGACTGGTGAAGGCATTCCTGAACTTCTTTCCATTATCGTGGGACTCACGCAACATTATATGAGTTCTCAGCTTGCATATAGACTTGGTACACCATCTGGTATTGTGCTTGAAGTTAAGGAGGAAGTTGGTTTAGGCGTTACTGCGGACACCATACTTATTGAAGGTGTCTTGAAAGTAAATGATTTACTTGTTATGTTAAAGAGAGACGGTGCCCATCTTGTACGTGTTAGGGCGCTTCTAATGCCCAAACCTTTAGATGAAATGCGTGACCCAATGGACAAATTCAATCATGTGAGTGAAGTTTATTCTGCAGCTGGTGTTAAGATTGTCTCTCCCGAACTTGATGGTGTTTTGGCAGGTTCTAGGTTTGTTGGTTTAGAGGATATGTCAAAGTTTGAGGAAGTAAAGGGACAGATTGAAAGTGAAGTTAAAGATCTAACTTTTTTGAAGGATGAGCTTGGTGTAGTTGTTAAGGCTGATGCTTTAGGTTCGCTTGAGGCTATAGTAAGCTTTCTCAGGAAAAAGGGTGTTCCTGTCCGTTTAGCAGACATTGGCCCAGTATCCAAAAGGGATGTGATTGAAGCTATTACTGTAGCAGAAAGAGATCCTCTTCTTGGAGTAATATTGTACTTTCATGTAAAAGTTTATCCTGATGCTGAGGAGCTTATTATTGCAAAGGGTATCAAAACTTTTTGTGATCCTGTAATATTTAATATGATAGACAGCTACTTAAAGTGGGTTGAAAGTGAAAGGTTAAGGAGGGAGTCTGCTGAATTCGGTTCACTAATTTTACCTTGTAAAATACAGGTCTTAAAGGGTTATGTGTTTAGGAGAAGCAATCCAGCAATATTTGGGGTTGAAGTGCTTGAAGGTAGGCTTAAACGTTTTCCACTTATGCGGGATGATGGTGAACCTGTTGGTGTTGTTAGCGGTATACAAGATAGGGGTAAGAATCTTGAAATAGCATATAAGGGTCAGCAGGTTGCAGTATCCATTAAAGAAGCCTTTGTTGGTAGAACGTTCGATGAAGGAGACATACTCTATTCTTCACCATCTGTTAATGATGTAAAACTTTTGAAAACAAAATATTTGGAGAAATTAAGTGAAGAAGAAAGAATGCTTTTGGATGAAATAATAAAGATAAAAAGGTCTAGGGATCCATCATTCATATTCCTTTAAGAATGGAATCAGTATAAAAAATCAAAATTTTATAACATACCATTGTTCTGCTCTGTGGTAGTGGGCGTTAAAATATGGCCAACTTTAAAATAGTACTATCTGATCCAAAAACTGGAAAGTCAACAGTATACGAAGTTAAGGACCAGCAGGCTGCACCATTTTTAGGTTTAAAAATAAATGATATAATAGACGGTTCAGTTTTGGGTGTTAATGGAAAAATCAAGATAACCGGCGGCTCTGACAGAGCAGGTTTTCCTATGAGAGCTGACATTCCCGGTGGGGTTAAAAAGTATGCCTTGCTTACAAAGGGTGTGGGCTTAAAAAAGGTTAGGCCAGGTGAAAGACGTAGGAAACTTGTTAGAGGTAACACTATAACAGAAGACATTTATCAAATAAATGCGGTGCTCTTGTCAAATGAATCAGAGGAAATAAAGTCGTAGGACAGGTGAATCCATTGTATAAGATCCCACGCCAGCCTGAAGTAAACATTGGTACAGCGGGGCACGTTGACCATGGTAAAACAACCTTGGTCCAAGCTTTAACCGGAAAATGGGCTAGCACACATAGTGAAGAGCTTAAGCGTGGGATCACGATTCGTGTTGGATATGCTGATGCTGCAATCTACAAGTGTCCAAAGTGTTCGCCTCCATCAAATTATAGTACTTCACCAACATGTTCATCTTGTAATTCTCCGTCGGAGCTTGTTAGGGTTGTAAGTTTTGTCGACTGTCCTGGACACGAAAGTTTGATGGCTAACATGCTTTCGGGTGCTGCACTGATGGATGGTGCAATATTAGTTATAGCTGCAGACGAGAAGGTCCCCCAACCACAGACTTCTGAACATCTTGCTGCACTTGATATGCTTGGTAAAAAGAATATTGTTATAGTACAAAATAAAGTTGATCTTGTTGACGATAAGCGTGCTCGAGAAAATTATTTGGCTATAAAAAATTTTGTTAAAGGTACTGTTGCAGAAAATGCTCCAATAATTCCAGTTTCCGCTGCCTACAAATTAAATGTTGACGCCTTGATTGAGGCTATAGAAAGGCATATACCGACTCCAGTAAGGGATCTAAATGCTCCTCCTTTGATGCAAGTTCTTAGATCATTTGATGTTAATAAGCCTGGAACAGATTTTATGGACTTAAAGGGTGGTGTATTAGGTGGGTCACTTATACAGGGCCAGTTTATGGTTGGCGATGAAATAAAAATTTTGCCAGGTGTTTTAGATAAGGAAAAAAATAGGTACACCCAAATTAATACTGTCATAAAGTCCTTAAGTACAAGTGCTGGATTAGTGGATAAGGTAACAAGCGGCGGCCTTGTAGCCATAGGAACAAATTTGGATCCATCTTTAACCAAAAGTGATTCTCTGGTTGGCTCAGTAGTATGTAGTATCGACTATGACCTTCCAGCATACGATTCCCTGACATTAAAAGTGAATCTTTTCAAGAAGGTTGTCGGTCTTGAAGAAGATGTTCCTGTAACAAAAATTGCAATGAATGAAATGTTACGTTTAAATGTGTGGACTGCTGTCACTGTCGGTCTTGTTTCCTCAGCAAGGTCTGATATTATCGAGGTTAAGCTTCGTCGTCCTGTTGCTGCATTGTCCGGTGCTAGGGTTGCTATAGCTAGGAGAATAGGTGATAGGTGGCGGCTTATAGGTTCTGGTATTATAGAATAGATGGCGATTGTTTGAAATAGTTTTTGATACCAGTTTTATAATGACTTTAGCAGAAAAGTCTTCTCATATAATAGATGATATTATAAGAATATTGGATCCTGTATCCTTTGTTGTACCTGACTGTGTTGTTGAAGAACTTTCTAGGTTATCATGTTCTAGACATGTTAAGAAGTCTAAGCTTGCTCTGTTATCTTTAAAGTTTGTGGACGAGAAAATGAAGGTTGTAGAAACTCCTAAGACTGGTTCTGTAGATGATAGGATTATCTCATATGCTAGGACGAAGCCTGATGTTTGGGTTGCGACTATGGATGGTAAACTTAGGGAAAGGCTTTTTAGGGAAAAGCTTAAATGTATAACTCTCTCAAATGATAAGGTTGTATTATGCTAAAATTTGGGCTCAATTTTTTGGAAAGGTTAATATTCTATAATATTTGTGGTTTATGCGTGATAAATTTTAGAGGTTGATCATTTTGTTCATGCTGGTTGAGTTAGAGGATGTTGTAAGAATTCCTCCAGACCAGTTTGGGAGGCCTTTAAAGGAAGTTGCAGAAGAAATTTTAAAGAAAAAGTATGAAAGTATGATTATACCCGAGTTAGGCTACATTATTCTTTTGAATGAAGTTAAGCCTGATCCTGTTGGAAAAATTGTTCCAGGCGATGGTGCCTCATATCATCAGGTCTCTTTTAGGGTTTTAACCTTTTACCCAAAGGTTCAAGAGGTTGTTGAGGGTGAGGTTGTTGAGGTTACTGATTTTGGGGCTTTTGTAAGAATTGGTCCAACAGACTCATTACTGCACATTTCCCAAATTATAGACGATTACGTTACCAGTGACACTAAAAGGGGTGTGATAACTGCTTCACAGACAAAGCGTATATTAAAGGTTGGTTCAAGAATCCGTGCTAGAATAACTGCTGTGAGCCTTTCGCGTGGTGAATCTATTGGAAAGATTGGTATAACATGTAGGCAACCTTTTCTTGGTGCACTAGAATGGATCGAAGAGGATGTGAAAAAGGCTAAGATTGAAGAGTGAAGTTTATGCCTAAAGAGTTTGCATGTAGAAAATGTAAGGCTTTAACAACTGGAAAGGTTTGTCCAGTATGTAATTCTACGGATTTGACAACGAAATGGTCTGGTCTAATCATTATCCTAGATCCTGAAAAGTCTCAGATTGCAAAGATACTAAATTTGAAGTCAAGCGGCCGCTATGCGGTTGAAGTGAGCTGAAGGTGCATGTTTGGATACTAAATGAAAATTTAGCACAAGAACTAAAAAAGCCATTAGGCCTATTAATAAAAAATGATTCCTATAAGGTTCAAAGAGTGCTTTCTAGAATTAGAGATTGTAAGCTACTTGTTTCAGTTGGAGATGCTACACTCGATTTCCTGCTTTCCATAAACATTGTTCCCGACATCCAAATTGTTGACATAAAAGAGAAAAGGCTTCCAAGAAATGTTCCAAAACCAGCTCATAAGGTAGAGTTTCATGTCAGTAATCCAAGAGGATGTATTACTGAAGAAAGTATAGAAGCGTTTAAAGCATCATTGTGCTCAAATAAGCCTGTAAGAATTCTTGTTGATGGTGAAGAAGATCTTCTTGCTCTTGTAGCCATAATCTTTTCCCCTAAAGGTTCATGTGTACTATATGGGCAACCTGATGAGGGTCTAGTGATAGTGGATGTAGAAGAGAGGGTTAAAGAATTTTGTGAAAAAATCTTTTCTTCTATGACTCTATCAAAAAGATAATTTTTATGCTAAAACTTGATTGCAAAAAAGTTTAATTTACTCCACTTGCAGACCCTCAATAGGTCACTATGACAGAATATACCATACTAAACAAGTTTGAAAATCAACTACTTGGAAGAGTTGAAGTTGAGGCTCTCTTTCATGAGCAAGCTCATCTTGCATCTAGGCAGAAGGTTCGAGAAATTATTGCAAAAGAATTGGGTGTTGACTCAAATCTTGTTTACCCAATCAAGATTTCCACTTCTTCTGGAGTTCGTGATGCAAAAATTCTTGCATACGTGTATAAGAAGGTTGATGATGCAAAAAGGCAGCTTCCAAAGCATCTTTTTGTCCGATTACTTTCTAAAGAAGAACGTGAAAAGGTTAAAAAGGAGCTTTCAAGTAAGAAGGCTGCGCAAAAGCAGGCTGCAGCTAAAAAAGGTGGTAAGTAGGTTTGAGTGAAAAAGGATCTAAAAAGGCTTTGAAGGGGGTATGGAAACTTTATGTTATTCAAGATGATAAAATTGTTTCTAGGCGTGTCGATTGCCCAAAGTGTGGTAGGGGTGTTTTTCTGGCTGAGCATGAAGATAGATTAACTTGCGGTAGATGTGGTTTTACAAAATTTAAGCGTTAGCATCATTTATTGCCTCCTCTATTCCCAAAAGGATATTTTTAGAAACTTGTGGTGTAATAAAGGGTTTGAAGACTAGACTATATTTTGCTTCCCCTATCTTTTTCAAATCCTCAGCCCTACCATATTTTAGGTATCCTTTAGAAAAAAGGTTTGCAATTTTCCAAGCATACTCTGTATCAAAAGAGAATGCTAGGCTATAGTTTATAAATTCTGCAATATCCCAAACTCTTTCTCCACCCACTTTAGCCTGCTCAAGGTCTGTGAAAAATATTCTATTATCTTTTGAAACAATCATGTTATCTGGTTTTGAATCTCCTAAAGCACATCCTTTTGAATGAAGTTTTCCAATTTCTTCTCCAACCTTTTCTAAAACATTAAACTCTCCGTTTTTTAATAATGTGCTAACATTTTCTCCCTCAACATATTCTGTTATAAGCTGTATTCTATCTAAGTCTACAGCATAAATTTTTGGTACATTAAATCCAAGTCTTTTAAACTCTAAATTATTTGTGTATTCATTAGCCATCCTCTTTAATGGTAGTACTTCGAACCTTATGTCAGCGAGTGTAGCTAATGCCAGTATAGCCCATTTTATGTTTCTTGGGTCTCTGAACCTCTTAACTACAACATTACAGACTTTATCATTTGAAACAAAAACATATTTTCTTGCAACACTAACTATCTTGTCTATACCATAGCCTCCTATCTTTTCAACCCTATAACTATAATCTTTTCCCAAATTCAAAAATTCTACTATTCTCCCAACCCAATCTTTTTCGTTAACAATTAATGTTCCCTCAGGAATTTTTAGGAATTTTGAAGTATGTTTTAGGTCGTTTAATGGTTCAATCTTTCCCTGTCTCTCTATCTTAGATTTTAGTTCCTCCAATATTATTGAAACTCCAACTCTTCCACAGTACACATGTGTTGCATATGATGCTATATCCCTCTTTGTTTCCTCAACTATCACTTTTATCTTACCCACTCTATTAAATGAGTTTGGGTCAGAAATCCATACGCTATCGTCTTCGAAGGCTATACAACTTTTCTCCTTCTTAAGTTGAAGTGCTGCCTTTTTGAAGCCCTCTAAACTGAATTCAATATTTTTTTCCCTAAATGTTCCTCCATATGTTTTAGTGTAACTGTATACGGCTGGTGGATAAAATTGCATTCTTCTTCTAAGCTTTTCAAAAAGAAAGTATTTGAGTGGAAACCTTATAACATTAATTAGAGGCTGAAACTTTCCATTAAACTCACTTAATATTTCAAGTATTACCCTCTTCTTATATTCTATCTCAACTTCCTCTAAAACCTCTTTTCCAATAAGCGGCTCATAAATGTTAAGAAACCTTCCTACAACAAACTCTCCAAGAGAAGATTTTTTAGCATCATCATATAATATTTTCTTTTCAACCGCTAGTATCGCCGCTAATATAGGTTCTCTAACATACTTGTACCCTATCTTTGCAGGATATTTTTTCAATACCACTATAACATCATAGTCGCTGTCTTGTCTAGCATATCCTGCAACATGTGAGCCGTAAACACATGCTGCTAACACATTCTCCTTATCATATTCACTAAAAACTAAGTTAAGAATATCATTTCTTACATTTTCTTCTATCATTATACTAGACCAGCCTTCTTCTCAATTTCCCTGACCCTTAAAAGAAGTATTGGATCAAATTTTGAAGCCAAAATCATGTTCACTGGAATTCTAACCATATTTTCTTCTGGTGATAGTCGAACAATGGGTCTACCCTTATTAATCCAGTCAGAAAGTGTCTTCTCCTTCAACTTTTCATCTTCAAATCCGTCTACAAACTTTTTCTTAAGGTTCCTTACAAGTTTTTTGTCAGAATACACATGTTCTGGCTTAATTGTTTTCTCTAAATCACTATATAATGTTTCAAAGACGCTTCCTCTTACTTCATCAGAAACTATCTCGAACTTTGAAATTCTTCTAACAAGGTCAAGATAATGGAGAAACTCGTGTGCAAGAATTGCTTCGATAGAAGATTTTGAACCATATTTTAGCATTGCTGCTGAAACCTGTACAACAATATCAAGCCCGCTAGGGGCAGCATAAGGTATTGTTCTAGCATAGTATACTGCAATCCCACCACTGTCATCAAAATAGACTGGGAGTATAGGTTCAATATAATATTCTGGAAACCTTAACCCAGAAGCGTTCTCAACCCTACTCACACATTTTTCTAAAACCTCCATTTTCTTAAAAATGCTAGAAATAAATCTCTTATCAAACAATCCTGTAATCTTTGGATCCTCAAACCTAAACAGTCTATTCAACCTTCTTCAACAGAACCATCAATTAACAGCCTAAAAAATATTTTTTAAGCTAAAAATTTTCTCTAAAAACCTCTAAACTATATCCCTCCTTTTATTTCTCCAACTACCTTATCAGCGAATACTTTCTCACACCCTCCTTCTTTTTAAGCTGTATGAATGTTTCAGTGTGGCTTACACCGGGTAAAACAGCAATCTTTTTAGAGACAACACTATAGAGATCCTCTAAACTCTTCACATGCGCTTCAACAATAAGGTCAAACCTTCCAGTAACCTCCGCAACAGAAACAACCTCAGGCACCTTAGCAATCTCATCAACAACCTTCTCTCTTTCTAAAGACTCTACATTAATGCCAATAAACGCTTGCACATTTAAACCAAGAGCCCCCTCATTAGCCTCAATAGTCATTCTCCTAATTACTCCCCTTCTAAAGAGTCTCTTAACCCTACTATAGACTTTAGACTGCTTAACACCAAGCTTCTTAGCCAACTTAGGAATCGATATGCCAGCATTCTCGCTAAGCTCGTCCAAAATCTTTAAATCCAAATCATCCAATCTCTTCATACCTAACCACAGAACCTATAGAAAAGGTAAAATATAAACAAAACGGTTCCAAAAAGACAAAAAAAGAAGACTATAAAATAAAAGACAAACATTTTTACCAAACAACAGCCAAAAATAAATCAAAAATAATATATGTTCTAAAACTAAAATCTTTATAAGCAGAAAATATAGACAATTTGTCCACAAAACTTAAATACACATTCGAGCCTCGAAACGTTCAAGGTGAAAATATGAGTAAAATAAAGATGTTAAAGCCGTCTGATGGTATAGAGGGGGTAAAGAAGTTTGTTATTGAAGCAGTAAAGGAAGCAGGACCCAATCCATGTCCTCCAATAGTTGTTGGTGTAGGTATAGGTGG
>JAOAKB010000098.1 GCA_026413865.1 Nitrososphaeria archaeon | reverse complement strand
GGCGTGGGTCAAATACCCCTATCCAAGGAATCTCAAAAAGAGAATTGAAAGTCAAAGCACGTTAGGATTGTCAGGGCGCTAAAGAATAGAATCTCAAAAAGAGAATTGAAAGAACCAAAAAAAATTATTGGGGGGGTAAGAGCCTACTTACTGAATCTCAAAAAGAGAATTGAAAGTGATAATGTCTTACCCTCGTTTTGTGATATCTTATAAAGTATGAATCTCAAAAAGAGAATTGAAAGTCAGCCGTTCCAGACTTCTGCGAACCTCTAACCTGAATGAATCTCAAAAAGAGAATTGAAAGCCTTTTATAAATTTCCTGTTCTTGATTGAAAACAGTAAGAATCTCAAAAAGAGAATTGAAAGAGAAAGCGATAAAGCGTGAGGGAAGCTTGAGACGATGGGCTGGAATCTCAAAAAGAGAATTGAAAGTTTATTATGTCTTTTGATTTGTTTGCGAGTTCACGTGAATCTCATAAAGAGAATTGAAAACATATTATATTATTCTTTAAGTAGATAATTAAG
>JAOAKB010000097.1 GCA_026413865.1 Nitrososphaeria archaeon | reverse complement strand
GCTGATAATATATGAATTACTTATTTTTAATTTTTATAAGTAAATGACAATCATTTGTTTGGTGCGGGGGTTCCCGAGCCAGGTCAAAGGGGACAGACTCAAGATCTGTTCGCGTAGGCGTTCGTGGGTTCAAATCCCACCCCCCGCATCATAAAAAAACATTGATTAGAAAAAATAATAAATTTACAAATTTTAGTAAACAAAATTTACTAAATGTTTTCTTCTTACATAAATAATGAACTTCATTGTGGGGGTCTCATATAAATGAAAATTAGGGTAAAGATCATGAGCGTTAGGAAAATAATGAAGTAAATAAGTTGTGTTCTTTTCATTCTTTTATCCATTTCTATAGATTTTTGTTTGCATACATTTGAACAAAAAACTTTCCCTAAAGGTATGGCAGTGCCACAAATTTTGCAATGAGTATGCGGAGGAATCGTTCTTGTCTTATCCTGTTTTTCTGACATTTAGGTCACTTTATAACAATTTCAGTACCTACTCTAAGACCTTTTATTGAATTTAATAT
>JAOAKB010000096.1 GCA_026413865.1 Nitrososphaeria archaeon | reverse complement strand
TCACTATACATTGCTGAGAACTTTGACGTATGAGGACTATCAGCTTTCAATTCTCTTTTTGAGATTCGTTTTATGAAGGCGTCTATTTGTTCCTGGACATTTGGCAACACTTTCAATTCTCTTTTTGAGATTCGCCATCTTGGCCAGGACTTTGCCGGCGCTGGACAAGGAGAAAAAGAAGCAGGCTTTCAATTCTCTTTTTGAGATTCAGCTGTCGGCGAGGACGGGAGACTTGGATCATGGGAAAGCGAATGGCTTTCAATTCTCTTTTTGAGATTCCGCAAATATGACGAACAAAAATAATAGTTATGGCTAAACGACTTTCAATTCTCTTTTTGAGATTCGAGAAGGTGATCGTAGTCCTTGACAAGAGCGGCTCCATGAACTTTCAATTCTCTTTTTGAGATTCGAGGGATACGTTCGGCGGCATGCTCCAGTCCATGATACCGTCTTTCAATTCTCTTTTTGAGATTCACACCAGCACCGGAATCGGACACCGACACAAAGACTCCGGGTACTTTCAATTC
>JAOAKB010000095.1:276-551 GCA_026413865.1 Nitrososphaeria archaeon | reverse complement strand
AATGAAGATGTACTTACTGTCACATTTAAACCTTTTTGTCTTTTTTCCTTAGGTACTTTAAAGTACTCATCAACTACCTTTTGAGCAAGTTCTGCTATACCTTCAACATCTTCATCGGTTTCATATGGAAGTCCTATCATAAAATACAATTTTATATTATTCCAACCCAATTCAAAGGCACTTTTTGTAGAATTAATTAGGTCTTCTTCAGTCACACCTTTATTTATTACATCACGCATTTTTTGAGTTCCCGCTTCTGGCGCAAAAGTTAAACC
>JAOAKB010000095.1:0-266 GCA_026413865.1 Nitrososphaeria archaeon | reverse complement strand
TAAATTAACTGAAAATGCATCAATTCTAAGTGATGGTAATGATATACCCACTTTACTATCTTTATATTTTTCTATTAAACATGTAACTAGATTTTGTATATCAGAATAATCACATATACTTAATGATGTCAATGATATTTCATCATACCCTGTTGAATTTACTAGTTTTTCTGCTAAATCCATTAATGTATCTGTTTTTCTCTCTCTAATTGGTCTATATATCATTCCTGCTTGACAAAATCTACAACCTCTAGTACATCCTCTAA
>JAOAKB010000094.1 GCA_026413865.1 Nitrososphaeria archaeon | reverse complement strand
GTGTTGACCCGCGTCATCAATGTGTTATACCTTTCAATTCTCTTTTTGAGATTCGTGAGAGCCGCCTCCACGGGGAGGCCGTGGAGGTGGGGGGCCCTTTCAATTCTCTTTTTGAGATTCATATACTAACCCGTACAAAAACAGCCGGGGGTGAAGAAAAACTTTCAATTCTCTTTTTGAGATTCCAACAAGCTCTGGCCCCCTGCCCACCCACTCGAGGCTAGGGGCTTTCAATTCTCTTTTTGAGATTCAGTACGCCAATACTGCCCGCAAGGCTCTTCGGGGCTTTCAATTCTCTTTTTGAGATTCATAAACTCCTTCCGTCAGAGGCAACTCGCTCGGGGGTCGCTTTCAATTCTCTTTTTGAGATTCCGGAAAAGCCGAAATTTATACTTTACCCGGGGGAAGAGCTTTCAATTCTCTTTTTGAGATTCCCCCCCAATACGGGGGGAAGGTGAAAAAATGAGTCAAGTACTCTTTCAATTCTCTTTTTGAGATTCCCTGGAACAAAACTTGAACCCCTCGGCGTAGCGTGGTATCTTTCAATT
>JAOAKB010000093.1 GCA_026413865.1 Nitrososphaeria archaeon | reverse complement strand
CTCATAAAGAGGATTGAAAGGAAATAATTTGCATAAGCATTTGCAAAAGCGTCTGAACGAATCTCATAAAGAGAATTGAAAGTGAAGACTGTAAGTTCGACGAATTGGTGCAAGGCCGCATTTTGAATCTCATAAAGAGAATTGAAAGATTCACCTTTAAGAGAGAGGTGGGTAATTGTGTTGGGGAATCTCATAAAGAGAATTGAAAGTTTAATTTAGCTAATATTTTCTCAAGTATTTGCTCCTGGAATCTCATAAAGAGAATTGAAAGCACCATGAGTAGGCTACCCATCCTCTTTGCTCATCATTAAGAATCTCATAAAGAGAATTGAAAGAAGCATAATACTGAATACTGGTTCACCATATTATTCGTTGAATCTCATAAAGAGAATTGAAAGGTAAAGTCGTCACTTTGCTTTAGTATAATAATGTTAACTAGAATCTCATAAAGAGAATTGAAAGTTTTTTTAACCCTTTTTGGCGTAGTGGGAATAATTAAGAATCTCATAAAGAGAATTGAAAGGCACTCATTTCGGTCTCTCATATAATTTGGGCATCTCGAATC
>JAOAKB010000092.1 GCA_026413865.1 Nitrososphaeria archaeon | reverse complement strand
TTTCTGATGTATAAAAGAGTATAGGTAGTATTGCTGCCTCTGTCTTTCCAGTACCAGTAGGTGAAATAATTAGTGTATTTCTTTTTCTTAAAATAATAGGCATCGCTTTTCTCTGTATATTAGTAAGTTCCTTGAATCCAAGATTAGATATATGATATAATAATTTTTCCATTATTTCTTCCATATATTATCTCTTTGTTTCAATATTTTCTCTTATAATTTGAATATTCATAAAAAAAGAGGACTAAAAGTCCTATTGCAAATAGTAACTAAAGTATTATATTCCAATAGTTAAAGAATGATGTTATGTCCACATCAGAAACTTTTCTTCCTATTATATATTAATTTTTATAATTTTTCACATAATCCCCATAATAAAATAAAGAGCTCCGGGCGGGCTTTGAACCCGCGACCTATAGCTTACAAGGCTATCGCTCTGCCTTCTGAGCTACCGGAGCTCGTCAAATCTTAATAAAATGTATTTAAAACTTTTACTTTAGATTATTGAAAACTAGTTTAGAAAAAAGTCCAATTTCTTCATCTGTAAAATGGTACACAGTATACTTA
>JAOAKB010000091.1 GCA_026413865.1 Nitrososphaeria archaeon | reverse complement strand
GTACTGTAGTAACTTATGGTAGGGGATTTGGTGTTGTTATATCAACAGGTATGAACACAGAGTTTGGTAGGATCGCTAGGACAGTACAAGAAGAGGAAAAGGTTGAGACGCCCTTAGAAAAAAGGATGAATGCAATAGGTAAATGGTTAACAATATTCGCACTTAGTGTCTGTGGACTTGTTGCTTTCCTTGGAATACTAAGAGGACATGAATTAATTGAAATGATACTTTGGGGTGTAAGTTTGGCTGTTGCAGCTGTTCCAGAAGCATTACCTGCTGTTGTAACAGGTTCTCTTGCAATCGGAATGTACGAGATGGCTAAAAGAAAGGCTATTGTTAGGAGATTACCGGCTGTTGAAACCTTAGGAAGCACTTCAATAATCTGTGCGGATAAAACTGGAACTATGACCAAAGGTGAAATGACAGTTAAAAGAATTTTTGTTGAAGACAAGATGATTGAAGTTAGTGGTGTGGGTTACGAACCCAAAGGCGAATTCTATTTTGAAGGAAAAAAGATTGAACCTTTAAAAATGGAAACATTGCATATGCTTTTAAAGGCTTCAGCATTATGC
>JAOAKB010000090.1 GCA_026413865.1 Nitrososphaeria archaeon | reverse complement strand
CTTAATTTACAGGTATAATCCCTTTCAATTCTCTTTTTGAGATTCTGTCTTTTATATTCACCGTATAAAACACAATAGACTAAACTTTCAATTCTCTTTTTGAGATTCGTTGGTGTTTTGTTTGCCTCCAGGTTTGTTTTGTTGCATTTCTTTCAATACTGTTTTTGAGATTCTTTTGGGCTGTTGGTGGCAAAGGTGGGCTGGCATCCAAACTTTCAATTCTCTTTTTGAGATTCAGCTCACTTAATAGTTCGCTCATATTCTCACATCAACTTTCAATTCTCTTTTTGAGATTCTTCGTTTCATGTAAACGAGTGTAGCGTTAGTTTCTTCATCGCTTTCAATTCTCTTTTTGAGATTCACTATTTTTGGAGTAACGTCTGGCAGAACAATTACTACACTTTCAATTCTCTTTTTGAGATTCAAAGAATATGAACAGTATTTTGTTGGAATGGCAAAAGTTAACTTTCAATTCTCTTTTTGAGATTCAGAAACGATAATAGGAAAAGAGCAGGCTCAAATAGTAAACTTTCAATTCTCTTTTTGAGATTCAAAGAAAAAGTAGTAGAAGAACCGCTATAAACATCATA
>JAOAKB010000089.1 GCA_026413865.1 Nitrososphaeria archaeon | reverse complement strand
GCTTTAAACTTCATTCTCTATTCACCCAATCTAAGAATCTCATAAAGAGAATTGAAAGCTGACGTATTTTTTGAAATGAACCGAGAAGAGTTGCCTGAAGAATCTCATAAAGAGAATTGAAAGATTAATGATTTTAATTCATCTATTAGTTTATCAAAATTTGAATCTCATAAAGAGAATTGAAAGTGGATTTTTTATTAATTCATTAATGTCAACATTTGTTTTAAGAATCTCATAAAGAGAATTGAAAGTTAGAAAACCCAAGAAGCCACCCCATAACGCAGTATAAAGAATCTCATAAAGAGAATTGAAAGGCAGAACCTACAGCCTCACTAACAAAAATATTGAAATTGATGGAATCTCATAAAGAGAATTGAAAGATGGAAGATATGGTTCTTGTTTTCCACATTTTGGACACACCCATGAATCTCATAAAGAGAATTGAAAGCAACTGAACCACTTATATAAGGTTGAGCGTCTTCGCGAATCTCATAAAGATAATTGAAAGTGGGTCTCTTGTCCAGTGCTGGTATTCGTTTGCGAACGCCTGGAATCTCATAAAGAGAATTGAAAGGTATACTGACTCTTGCCAAAATCTTTC
>JAOAKB010000008.1 GCA_026413865.1 Nitrososphaeria archaeon | reverse complement strand
TTATAGTGGGAGTTCCAATAAGTTTAGGCATTGCAATATATCTTTCAGAAATGGCACCAAACTTTATAAGAACAACCTTATCATATATTATTGAACTATTGGCTGCTGTACCAAGTGTAATATATGGTCTCTGGGGACTGTTCATATTCAGATTTTGGGTTAGAGATTTTATAGAGTTACCCTTGTCCAAATATCTTGGATTTCTACCTATATTTCAAGGAGAACCATTTGGATTAGACATACTTACAGCAGGATTAATATTAGCGATTATGATAATACCTACGGTATCATCAGTTTCAAGAGAAGTTATAATGGCGGTCCCGAATTCTCAAAGAGAAGCAGCTTATAGTTTGGGTGCAACAAAATGGGAAGTTATAAGAGTAGGAGTTTTAAGCTACGCAAAATCAGGCATAATTGGAGCAACAATTTTAGGGCTAGGAAGGGCGGTTGGCGAAACAATGGCAGTAACAATGGTTATAGGAAATGCAATAGGGCCATCAGCAATACCAACATCATTATTTAAAGCGGGACAAACAATGGCATCATTAATCGCGAACGAATTCAATGAAGCTGATCCAACTTCACTTCACCCCAACGCTCTTGTAGGTGTAGGATTAATTTTATTTGGTTTAGCTTTAACTATAAATTTAATGGCTCAATTACTTATTTGGCGTATATTGAAAGTGAAGGAGGGGGCGGTGGAGTAAATGGAAAAATATTTTGTAAGAAAATTGAAGGATAAAATTGCTTATATTGCTTGTTTAACTTGTGTAATAATAGCTATTATACCTTTAGGGAGCATATTGTTTGAAGTAGCTAAAAATGGTCTTCCCGCCATAAACATAGATTTTTTCACAAAGGGACCTGGAATAATAGGAGAACGGGGTGGAGGTATAGCTAATTCAATACAAGGTACACTGATTCTAATAGGATTAACTAGTTTGATAGGTGTTCCAATTGGCATATTATCTGGCATATATTTAGCTGAGTTTGGAGATAATATATTTGGAAAAATTGTAAGGTTAACAAATAATGTTCTTGCACAATTTCCTTCAATCGTCATAGGAATATTTGCTTATTTGGTTGTAGTCCTAGCAATAGGAAGTTTTTCACCTATTGCAGGAGCAATTGCTTTAGCCATTATTATGATTCCAATAATCACAAGAACCACTGAGGAATCACTTAAATTGGTTCCAAATTCTATGAGGGAAGCTTCTATGGCTTTGGGAATTAGAAGGTGGAGGACAACTTTTAGTATAGTTTTGGTTGCAGCAAAAAATGGAGTTGTCACAGGAGTTATGCTTTCTATAGCTAGAATAGCTGGAGAAACAGCACCCCTAATCATGACAATATTAGGAAGCCAATGGTTTTTTTCTGGACTCACAGAACCGATGGATGCATTAACACTGAGAATATGGAGACTATCACTACTCCCATATGAGCATGCACATGAAATTGGGTGGGGTGCAGCGCTAGTTCTGGTAACCCTAGTACTCTCGTTAAACATAATCGCAAGGCTCTTAACTTGGTCTAAATATAGGATGTGACGGTCATGAACAAAGAGCTTGTATTCATAAATTCAAAAAGTATGGAAAAAAATAATTCTAATAGAGTTTACAAAATTGAAACCGAAAACTTGAACGCATGGTTTGGAACAAAACAAGCACTCAAGGATATAAATATAAAAATAAGAGCGAAATCTATAACAGCAATAATAGGGCCTTCAGGTTGTGGAAAATCTACTTTTATAAGATGCTTAAATCGCCTACATGAACTTGTTCCAAACGCAAGAGTTTCAGGAAAGGTCTTTATAGATGGGGTTGACATATATTCTAAAAATGTTGACCCTGTAGTGGTTCGAAGAAAAGTGGGTATGGTTTTCCAGAAACCTAATCCCTTTCCAACAATGTCAATATACGATAACGTAGCAGCGGGGCTTAAATTGAATGGAATAAGAGATAAAAGAAAATTGGATGAAATTGTTAGGAGGAGCCTAGAGCAAGCATGGCTCTGGGATGAAGTCAAAGATGATTTAGATAAGCCTGGAGCAAGCCTTTCTGGAGGACAACAGCAGAGACTCTGTATTGCAAGAGCTTTAGCAGTGGAACCGGAGATACTTTTGTTAGATGAGCCCACATCAGCCCTTGATCCTATTGCTGCATCAAAGATTGAAAAACTTATAGTATCTTTAAAGAAAGATTATACTATAGTTATAGTAACACATAATATGCAGCAAGCAGCAAGAGTGTCAGATTATACAGCATTCTTATATTTAGGAAAACTAATAGAATATGATGAGACATCAAAGATATTTAGTAATCCAAAAGAGGAATTAACAGAAAATTATATTGCGGGAAGATTTGGTTGAGGGTGAATATGTTTGGTTAGGCTAATGGATATTGGTCTAGAAAGACTTAAAAATATTGTTGTTGAAATGGGAGATTATTCTGCTAAAACTGTTTTTCTTGCTATTGATTCATACATTAATGACCAAGATTTAATGGAGCAACTGTACATTAGTGCCCAAGAAATTAGAAAGATGCAGGAGGAAGTAAGTGAACTTGCAGTTGAGATAATTGCAAGATATCAGCCTGTAGCATCAGACCTCAGATTCCTTAAATCATGTATAGATATCGCATACGGTTTTTCAAGATTTGGAAGATACGCATTTGATATTGCACAAGTGCTCAGAATATTTGGAAAATTAACTGAATGCGATAAGAAAGCTGTTGATGATGCAGGTAAACATGTTAAAGAAATGATAAAAACAAGTATAGAAGCATTTACAGAAAAAAATGTAGAAAAGGCTAAAAAAGTTAAAGAAATGGATGTGTTTATTGATAAAATTTATCTCAACTCACTTAAAAGAGCAGCACAAGTAAAAGAAAATGGAATAAAGTGTATAGTCTCTGAAGTCCTCATTTTAAGGTATCTTGAGAGAATAGCTGATCATGCAACATACATTGCAGATTCAACAATCTATATAGTAACAGGTGAAAGAACACCAAAGTATACACTTTAAAAAAAAGTGGGAGAAGTTTACTTTATTAATTCTTCAAGCCTTTTTGTTACCGTATCCCAATTTACTATATTCCAGAAATTTTCAACGAACTTAGCCCTATCATTTTTATAGTCTATATAGTATGCGTGCTCAAAAACATCTAATACCATAAGTATTCTGAACATTGGATATACGTTTGTGTTATGCTTTTCAATCTGCATTATAAGTGGTCTACTTGTTTGCATACAATATGTGAGAGCAGCCCAACCTGACCCTTCAACAGTAATAGCCGCTTGCGAAAATTCTTTTTTAAACCTTTCAAAACTACCAAACTCTTTTTCTATTGCATCACCCAACATTCCTCCAGGTTTTCCACCAGCAGTCGAAGGCGGCGCCATATTTTCCCAGAAAAGCGTATGTAGGAGGTGGCCTCCAATATTCCATGAAAGCTCTTTTAGCAATGCCTTAATATCAATGTCGAGGTTTTCTTTGTGAGCTTTATCTAATTTTTGTAGTATATTGTTTGCACCATTAACGTACGCTTGATGATGTTTTGTATGATGAATTTTTAACTGTTCTTCTGACATGAATGGTTGAAGGTCCTTGTATTCGTATGAAAGTTTTGGTAATGTATAAAATTTTTGAACTTCCAACCAGATACACCTTTTAAGAAAAATTTTTGTTATTATATTCTTATATACTTTTTGTTTTTAACCCCAATTTTTAATAAACTTTTCTTAAATTTTTTTAATATAGTAGGAGCAGGTAATGTAATATACTTGGCTTCTTTTCTTCAATATCTCTAATAAATTTGTTAAATTTTATAGGATGCAGTATTCTGAATAGTGCAAGCTTTTTGTTAAGCTTTCCCTCAAGCTCTTCATCCCTTTTTGAAACCATCTTAAACCTATCATATATTTTTAGCATTTTATCCAATTTTAGGTAAAGGTCTCGCCTAACCTGATAGAGTCTACTCAAAAATTTTCCCCTATACTCAAGATCTTCTAACAATTTAATGAACTCAACATTCACTTTCAATGTAGAAGGTATTTCATTATCATAGAAGCTTTTTATTGAATCATACCAAGTGTTGAAAACATTTCTTTCAACATTAAGGTAACTTAAAGAAAATTTGAGGATAAGAAAAAGCCAAAGCTTTTCAGGAGTATCACATTTATCTAAAAATTCTTCAGACAAACACCTTTCATAGTATGAGACAAGTTTTTCAGGATTTTTTTGCAGCTCATCCAACAATTCTTGCAAATTTTTCTGCACAACTTTCCAAAGTTCAGGCCTCTTTTCTACAACCCTCTTATACAATTTTATATGATATCCTCTCTCTTCTTCACCAACATCCTTTTCCATCACCTTAGTCATACCCTATACACATATTTACTTTTACCATAACTTAAAAAATAATATATGTGAAAAATTAAAACTTAAATCTTTAAAGTAAAATAGTATTGCTTTGAAAATATATGATGGATACTATAAATTTTGATCTGGACAAGAATTTTAAACACAATAATTTTTTAGGTGGATTAAATGTTTGATTTAAAAAGGTTCGTGGGAATGTTTTCTGCAATTATACTTTCTACACCATTAAATATTGCTACACTAATTTTTTCACAAGATCTGTTTCTAGGAATAGTTACTGTTATATCAAGCTTTGCAGCTATAGCCTTATGTGGAATATTCTATGATATAATTTTGTCAAAGATAAAAAACTCAATTTCATCTTATGGAAAATTTCTTGCCTATACTGGATTCTTTTGGATAATGATATTCCCATTTCAACAGTATTTTATTGAATTAATAATATGCTATATTTTAAATCAACCAATAACTTCATTTACCATACAGTATTTGGTTTTTGGAATGATATTTGGTTTAGGATTTGCTCTACTTTTTTCAATAGTATACATTAGACTATTTGCGTATATTGTTACAAAAGATGCTGATGCTAAGGAACCTAAAGCTTTAAAGTCTAAGAAAAGGGTTTAAGATACTTCTTTTCAACTTTAGCAGCAACAGTCCAAAGATTTCCAACCCTTATCCGACCTATTTGTGAACAAAGCATTAGACCATCAAATCTGTTTATTCCAAACCTTTTTTCCATTAGAAGAACAAGTTCCAAAAACGCTATCCTAACTGCATCCTCAAAACTTCTACCTTGACCAGTGGTTGCAACACACATTATTTCATTATCGTTTTCTATTCTAGGCCAATCCAATTTCTCGTCAACTAAGTTTACTTCTATTTCAATTTCAGCCGGCATTTCTACAGCGGTACCAGAAATTTCACCATCACCCTGTATTGCATGAGCGTCACCAATGTATAGTAGGCCACCTTCATGAAAGATGGGAAGAAAAACACTGGCTCCTTGACAAACGTCTGGAAGGTCCATATTACCCCCATGCTTTCCAGGCAAAACACCTGATGAGATCCCTTCAGCTTCAGGATATGGTGCAACACCTACTGTTCCGACCATAGGATTATATGGTAACACTATTTTATCAAAAAACACTTTCTCATCTTCAATCTTACATATTTTTGTTTTTAAAGGAAGACGGGTGCCCATAAATTTTAGCACTGGAACATCGGTCAGATATCTTTCATTAAATTCAGAAAAGTATGTTGCACCTTGTCCTATAGTCGGCTTAATATCCAATATCTTTACAGCCAAACATTTTCCAGGTTGAGCGCCTTCAACATATATTGGGCCTACTATAGGATTTCCAAATGGAACCTTACTCCTGTCCCTAACATCACCTTCCTTTCTAATCTGGCCTGAGCTAGCATCCTCAACATCTACAACAATTCTCTCCTTTGGCTTAATATACAGCACTGGCTTATCATATGGATTTAAAGTATATTTTAAACCAACATCCTTAAAAGAAATCTTTTTCAAAATGAATCATGCCTCATTCTATTTTTAGAAAATTAAATAGTATTTAAGTGTTTTTAAATACTTAAATATTCTATAAGACTTTTTCAGAACATGCTGGACATTATCGTTTTTGGTGGCAGAATTGTAGACGGTTCTGGAAACCCATGGTATAAGGCTGATATTGGAATTAGAGAAGGAAAAATTATTGAAATTGGAAATTTGACTGGAGAAAGAGCGGATAAAATTATTGATGCTAAGGACCAAATTGTTTCACCAGGATTCATTGATATGCATAGTCATGCTGACATAACAATACCATTCAATCCCTACATGGATAGTGCTATAATGCAAGGTATAACCACGACCGTAGTAGGAAATTGTGGAATAAGCCTAGCACCAATAAACAGTGAAAAAATAGACATGATAAGAGAATATCTTTCACAATTTTTACCAAATAGCTTGAAAATAGAATTTAAATGGAATAAATTTAGTGAATACCTTAAATGGGAAAAAAAGAATGGTATCACATGCAATGTTGCACACCTTGTAGGCCATGGAACAGTAAGAATAGATGTAATGGGAATGGATGCACGTGACCCAACAGAATCAGAAATAGTTGAAATGGGTAAACTGGTTGAAGAGGCGATGGAGTCTGGAGCGTTTGGCATTTCAACAGGCCTAATATACCCTCCTGGCACATATTCTAAAACAGATGAACTTATAGAAATGGCTAAAATTGTATCAAAGTATGGTGGAATATATTCCTCTCACATAAGAGGTGAAGGAAGGACGTTGATAGAGGCTGTTAAAGAAGCAATAAAAATTGGCGAGAGGACACGAGTTCCTGTGCAGATTTCACACCATAAGGCTGCAGGAAAAAGATACTGGGGTAAAACATCTGAAACACTCTTTTTAATGGAGGAAGCAAGAGAAAATGGTGTTGATGTTACATGTGATGTTTATCCATATACTGCAGGCATGACTTCCTTAATAACACTATTACCACCATGGGCGCATGAGGGAGGATTGGAAAAACTTCTCAAAAGGCTCAAGAACGATAGTGATAAGGAAAGGATTAGAGAGGATATGATAAAAGGTGTGGATGGTTGGGAAAGTTTTGTAAAAGATTATGGTTGGGAAAACATTTTCATAAGCTCTGTTAAAACTGAAAAAAACAAGTGTTTTGAGGGAAAGAATTTGAAAGAAATATTTGAGCTGATGAAAGCTTCAGATGAGTATACAGCATTATTTGATCTAATATTGGAAGAGGAAGGATGTGCAACGATGATAGTTTTTCAAATGAATGAAGATGATGTTAAAAGGGTTATATCAAATCATCTTTCCATGATCTCTACAGACTCTTGGCCCGTAAGCCAAAAGGGTTCACTTGCCTTTGGAAAACCTCATCCCAGATTCTATGGTACATATCCTAGAATATTCGGAAAATATGTTAGAGAAGAGAGGACACTTACCTTAGAAGATGCCGTGAGAAAGATGACATCATTTCCAGCACAAAGGCTTGGGCTAAAAGATAGAGGATTAATCAGAGAAGAATTTTGGGCTGATATCGTAGTATTTGACATTAAAAGAATATATGATAAGGCAACATACGATGACCCACACCAGTATCCAGAAGGAATATCTTATGTAATTGTAAACGGTAAAGTTGTTGTAGAAAATGGAGTTCACAATCGTATTTTAGCTGGAAAATTACTCTATAAAAAATAAAATTTTTTGCTAAAAATTATTCCTATTTGACTTTCAAACAAGCTACATAGTGATCTTCAGCAACTTCCACAAGCTCTGGATCTATCTTATTGCAAAGTCCTTCTTCTGCAAGCCAACATCTTTTGAAGAACCTACATCCAGGTGGAGGATCTATTGGAGTGGGAATTTCACCCCTTAATATAATCCGTTCGACCTTTATATCAGGATCAGGTATTGGTGCAGCGGAAAACAGAGCCTTAGTATATGGATGAAGAGGGTTGTTAAATATTTCAGATTTTTGTCCATACTCTAGAATTTTTCCAAGATACATTATGGCAAGCCTATCGGCCATAAATTTAATCAAGTGAATATTATGAGTTACAAAAAGGTAGGCTATCTTATATTCCTTTTGAATATCATTTAATAGATTAAGTATTTGTGCTTGAACAGAAACATCAAGGGAAGATGTTGGTTCATCTAAAAAAATGAATTTTGGATTTAATGCTATTGCCCTTGCAATAGCAACTCTCTGTTTCTGTCCACCACTTAATTCATGGGGATACCTGTCGATAAATGCTTCATTTAATCCAACTTGTACAAGAAGCCTTTTCACTTCACTCTCTATTTCTCTATCACTTAAATTTGTATGTAATTTAAAGGGATCTCCAATTATATTCCTCAAAGTTTTCCTTGGATTAAGTGAAAGAAATGGATCTTGGAAAACCATTTGCATCATAGGTCTAATACTTTTAAACTCTCTATTGCTAAGTGCAAGGATATTCTTACCCTCAAAGAAGATTTCGCCACCAGTAGGTTCCAGAATCCTTAAAACACATTTTCCACAGGTAGTTTTACCACTACCACTTTCTCCAACCAAACCCAATGTTTCTCCAGCACGTATATCAAAACTCACATCATCAACTGCATGAATTAATGATGGAGGCTTACGGAATCCCCTCTTAATTGGAAAATACATTTTTAGATTCTTTACTTTAATTAAAGACAATATCTCACCTTATCTTCTACGAGCCAGCATGCTACAGACCGATGATTATCAACCAATATGCTATAAGGCCTAATCTGCACACACTTGCTAAAGCTGTGAGGACAACGTGAAGAAAAAAGGCAACCTGGAGGAAGATGTCTGAGATCTGGAATAGTGCCTTGAATTGACTCAAGCCTCGATTTTTCTCCAATCAAATTCGCTACCTTAAGGAGACCTCGAGTGTACGGATGAATAGGATTCTTAAAAACAGCTCTTACGGGCCCAAATTCTATTACCTGCCCAGCGTACATAACCGCAACTTTTTCACAAACTTGTGCAACAATACCCATATCATGGGTTATCAAAAGTAGGGACATTCTAGTATTTCTTCTTAATTCAGAAATTAACTCAAGTATTTGGGCCTGTATTGTAACATCCAGATTGGAAGTAGGTTCATCTGCTATTAAAAGTAGAGGATTTTTTGAAAGAGCAATCGCAATCATAACACGCTGTCTCATCCCCCCGCTAAGTTCATGAGGGTACTGTTCCATAACCTTCTTCGATTCGGGTATACCTAACATTGAAAGAATCTTCGCACTCTCTTCAATAGCCTCAACCTTCTTTAAACCTTTTGACATCTGTAGAGCTTCAACAATCTGGTCACCTACCCTATAAACAGGATTTAAGGCGGCTGTTGGATCCTGAAATATTAAGGAAATATACTTCATTCTAATTTCCCTCATTTCATCTGTACTCTTCTCCAAAATCGATTCATTATTAAAAAATATCTTGCCTCTCACAATTTCAGCAGACTCATCCAAAAGTCTCACAATAGAAAGACCCAATGTGGATTTACCGCATCCAGTTTCACCCACTAAGCCAACAGCCTCACCTCGGCCAACCTCAAGATATACCCCATTAAGAGCGTGCACAGTCCCCAAGTAGGTTTTGAATACCACATGAAGATCTTCTACAGAAAGAATATTATTGCTCAAAATTTTCACCATAATAAACTATTTAGCAGCTAGCTCCCCCCTTAAACGTGGGTCTAAAGCATCTCTAAGCCTATCACCAACTAGATTATATGAAAGAACAACAGTTATCATTAATATTCCAGGCAGTATTGAGAGCCAAGGATATTCAAGCAAATACTGCCTTCCTTCAGCAATTATAACACCCCAGTCAGGTTCAGGAGGTTGTACACCAACACCAATAAAGCTTAATCCAGCTAAAGAAATTATAACAGTACCCATCATCATTACAGCTTGGATGATTACCGGATACATGCAGTTTGGCATGATTTCTCCAAACAGTATCTGAAAATCATTTTTTCCAATAAGCCTTGCCGCAATAACATAATCTTTACCCTTTTCAGACAATACTACACCTCTAACAATTCTGGCCATTGAAGTCCACCCTGTTAAGCTTAAGGCTAAAGCGGCACTAAAGATACCTCTTCCCATAACATATGCAAGTAATAACGCCAAGGTTATACCTGGAAAAGAAAGAATGATATCAGTTATTCTCATTAAAGTTTCATCAACCTTACCACCCAAATAGCCACTCACAGCACCAATTGGCATTCCTATCAACACGGTTAACACTACAACAAGAAGTGAAGCAAACATAGAATATCTTGCACCATAAAGAATTCTTGAAAGATTGTCTCTTCCAAGATAGTCAGTACCAAGAGGATACTTACTTGAAGGTGGCATAAAAATTTCCGCTGGATGAACTTCTGTAGGATCATAGGGAGAAAGTACAGGAGCAAGTATAGCAATCGTAAAAAAGAATAGTAGCACACAAATAGAAACCATTGCCATCTTACTCTTTCTTATGACATAAAGTGTAAGCTTTAACTCTCTAATTCTTGGACTGTCCTTGTCAAATTTCATCCAACTCTCACCCTAGGGTCTATAACAGTGTAAAGTAAGTCAACGATAATATTAGCAACAGAATATATTATTGCAATAACTAATGTTGTTGCTAAAAGAGCAGGATAGTCTGAAGCAAATATGGCAGTAACAATATACTGACCCATACCTCTCCAAGTGAATACAGTTTCAACAAAAACAGATCCACCTAACATACTACCAAACAATAAACCCATATATGTTACAGGAGCAATTAGCGCGTTCCTTAAAGCATGCCTATATATAACAACCCTTTCACGTAAGCCCTTCATTCTCGCAGTCTTAATATAATCTTTTCTCAAAACTTCTAACAAAGCAGACCTTGTCAAACGTGACGTAAAACCAGTAGCACCAATACCAAGAGTTAAGGCAGGAAGGAAAATGTGACTAAGCACATCAATAAACTTATCCAATCGACCTTCGATAAGACTATCTATCAGATAGAAACCTGTAACAGTTATTGGAGGGCTCATACCTTCACCAATTCTACCAGAACCAGCAAACCCAAGTTGTAGATAGAATATGTAAAGGAAAATTATTCCCCACCAAAAAGAGGGGCCGGAAATTCCTACAACAGAAAGAATACGACTAAAATGGTCTATTGGCTTATCCCTATATACTGCTGAAAGTATTCCTGTTGGAATAGCAATACTCATAGCAATTAAAAAAGCGAAAATCGAAAGCTCTACTGTCGCGGGAAACCTAGCAGCTAAATCAGCTATAACGGGACCACGAGACCAAGAAGACCTTCCAAAATCACCCCTTAACACATTACCAACATAGTAAATATACTGTTCCCATATTGGCCTATCAAGCTTCCATAATTCTGTAACCTGCTTGACAAGCTCTGGATATTGCATACCTTCTAAACCGAGCCATACTGCTACAGGATTTTGTGGAATTATCTTTGTTATTAGAAATGTTAACGTCAACACACCAAAGATAACAAGAATACCAAAAAATATTCTCTTTAGGATATAATAAAGTAGGCCCATTTTTATGTCACCAAAAAAAATTGTGGGAAGATATACTTAAGGTTTTAAGCGAATTTTGCATAGAAGATTGCTGGGAAGAGTTGCCTCGGACTCCAGAAGAAACCTTGAAGCTTCGCGGTGTATGCGACATGCCATGTTGCTACAGCCAAGTTAACAAATGGCCCATACTCTAAATCAATTTTCAGCATTTGATTAAATATTGGTATTCTTGATTCATCATTTGGTGCATTGAGCATCTGCTGATATAATGCTTCTCTTTGAGCAATCTTGTCAGCTATATCTGGCTGGGTAGTCTTATTATATCCAAACCATGGATTAGTGCCCCAATATGTACATAAGAACATGGGAGTGTCAGGCATCATTAATGTGTCCCAAGGTTGAATCCACATACATGGTTCAGCTGCATTAAAAACATGTGCATAATATTCTGAAACCTGTAGCACAACAGGTACAGCATCTATTTTAATCTTAGCAAGTTGGGACTTAACAAGTAATCCGAATCTAGTGAAGTCGAGACCCCATCTGGGTTCAGGCCTAAGATACATATTAATGTGAAAACGCCATCCATCTGCTTGAACAGTATATCCTGCTTCGTCTAAAAGCTTGTTTGCAGCTTCAATCTGTGCATCTTTAAAGTATCGGGCATTTTCTTCCCAACCAGGCATTCCCGGAAGGAACCATCCTTGAGCAACATTAGCACCACCAGCAGCTGCAACATTAACCAATTCCGTATAATTTAATGCCATTTTAATAGCCTTCCTCACTCTCCAGTCCTTTAATGGACCTGTTACAGTATGCATCCATAATCCAAAGCCTAAAGGAGAAGGACCGCTGAATGTTTTAACATCTGGATTATTACTTAATGCCTTAACTGTGTCAGCAAGGAAATCTGAGACCACATGCACATCACCCCTCAAAAGTTTGAATCTACCATCAGCATCCTCATTTATTGGAATGTAAACTATGTATTTAAAGGCTGGTTTTGAAAGCTTTAATTCTGGAGGCCCACCCCAATAGTCTTCAAAACGCTCAAATTCATACCTGACTGTCATTTCAACATTTTTAACTTTATATGGGCCTGTCCCAGCATCACCAAATTCATAGTTTAGCCAATAATATCCATTGTCTTTAACATTTCCAAGCTCTGGTAAGGTTCTCTCTTTAGATTGAACCAGTTTACTATCAACTATACTCCATAAGGTTGATGAAAGATAAGACAAGAAGAATGGGATAGGCTTTTTCAAATTAACCTTTACAGTGTATGCGTCAACCTTTTCAAAACTAAGTACATTGTCGGGCATAACTTTACGGTAGGCCATAACAAGTATTGGTGTTATTTTGGACCAGTCATAGAACCAGTATCTATTAAATGAGTAAACTACATCATCAGCTGTCATTTCGTTTCCCGAGTGGAACTTTATACCCTTTCTTAGTTTGAAAGTCCAAGTTAGACCATCACTAGATACAGTATAACTCTCAGCCAACCAAGGGATAATCTTCAATTCACCCTTTTGCAAAGCGACAGGATCGTATGTAACAAGTGTTTCATAAACAAGTGGGATATAGGTTGCTGAAGCACCATCATTAGCTGGGTCATTACCAAATTTAACATTAGCCCAATGCGCACCAATAACAGAAACAACAAGTCTATCAGTTGCTGGCGGCGGAGTAGTGGGAGTTGTAGTTACAATAGTTGTTGTTGGAACAGTTGTAGTTATAATAGAGGTTGTTGGAACAGTTGTAGTTATAATAGAGGTTGTTGGAACAGTTGTTGAAACTGTTTGTGTAATTGTAGCTGTTGGTGCAGGGAGAGTTGCAAAGTATATTGCAGCACCAATAGAAACCACAATTATTAAGGCAATTATTATAGCCTGAATTTTTGTAATAGCTTTCCTAGAACATCCTCTCATGATCATCTTCTCTCACCTCATTATTATATTATAGGTATTAATAAATTTTAATTTTTTTAAAAAAAAGTAATTAGATAAAAATTGTTAAAAAATTTTTTAAAATTTTAGCGTTTCTAAAACTTTATGTTCATCAAGGATCTTCTTAACTTTCTCAATGGTTTCTGCACTAACTTTCCTTTGAGGAGGAAGAGGTGGACCGAAGTCTTTCCCTATAGCCTGTAGTATAGCTTTAGAGATTGTACCTTCACCAACACCTTGGTAGCCAAGTTCTTCAGCTGCACCTAAAACTTCTCTCCAAGCATGAAGTCTTTTATGCTCAAGGTCAAACGTCTTATAATCTTTTTTCTCCAGTAGACTATAGAGATAAAGTTCTGCTTTAGGTGCAATATTACCAAGCAATGAAATGTATCCTTTCGCTCCAAGCTGAAAAGCGAGAGAAGTCATTGTACTATTGTCTATAAAGTTAACTTTATCCGAAAATTCTTTTAGCACACGAATAAAGTTCATGCTGTCAAAAGACATCCACTTTACCCCTACGATATTTTCTAATGTGACAAGTTTTTCCATAAGTTTTGGCCTTATTTCAAATCCCATTGCCGCCCAAGGAGTATTATAAATCATTACACCAACGTTTACACTATCATTTATCATCTTATAATGTGTAAAGGCTTCCTCATCAACTGGGGCAAGATAATGTGGAGGATTAACTTGCAAGAAATCTATTCCCACATCCTCAGCATATTTTGCCCTCTTTATCGCCTCTTTAGTGCAGCTTTCAAAGATCCCAGTCATAGTTGGAACTTTATCATTTGCAGCATCAACTAATGCTTCCATCACCTTAAAATGTTCTTCTCTTGTAAGAAAATATCCTTCACCGAGTCCACCAGCAGCCATTAGGACAGCCTTACCTTCCACCATACCTTCCTCGATAAGCCAGCTCACGTGCTCCTTCAATTTTTCAAAATCTATCTCAAAATTTTTTTCGGTAGGAGTAGGGATCGATACAACTATACCCTTAAGTCTATCTTTTCTACTCATAAGCTTATTTTAATGGCTTATATACTTATAAATATTTATTTAATTTATTGTGCTGATATAATAATGGAAGACGATACAAAGGAAAAATTGGATTGGAAAGATTATATCGCAATTATTATAGCATTACTTGAAACAGTATATTTGCCAATTATTATATTAATTTTTATACTTTTTTTTGCTGCAATAGTTTTTACTTTATTAGCCCATTAAATTTTGCTCAGTAGACCTATTTCCTTCAAAACATCTGTTAATTCACGTATATCCTTCTCGTCTAATGGAAGTAGTGGCTTCCTCGGAGGCCAACCAGGTAAATTTAGTAGTCTCATAGCCTCCTTTATAATTGAGATCCATATCATTCCACCACTTTCTCTACTCTTTCTCTCAACAAATTCAAAGTAGGGATATAGACTTTTATGAAGTTGTATCATTTGATCCCAGTTACGCTTTAATGCAAAATCATACATTTGGACAGCTAGCTTTGGGGCAAAGTTGGCTAACTCACTTATATGACCCTTCCCTCCTGAAAGATAAAAATAGGGCGCTTGAAGCTCGCCTAGGCCAACAGAAAATGTTAACTTATCACTTAAAGCATACAGGTGCAAGAAAATATCTATGATATCTCTTGTTGTATCCTTAACGGCCACAATATTTGGAAGTGTAGCCAACCTTTTGAGAAGTTCATTGCTTAATGATATTTTTGTCATTGAAGGATTATTATAGACTATTATACCAATTTTAATTGATTCTGAAAGTGTTTTGAAATGCTGGTAGATACCTTCGGGTGTAGGCACGACATAGTATGGTGGAAGAACAAGGACACCGTCAGCACCAATATCTTCAGCATATTTACTTATCTCTATAGTCTGTTTTGTTCCACTATAGCCTGTTCCAGGAATCACAGGAACTTTGCCTCCAACTTCATTTACTACAATTTTTATAACTCTTTTATGTTCTTCTGTCGTGAGATTCCAAAATTCTCCTGTACTACCTGTTGGATGAAGAACATGAACACCATTTCTTAAAAGATAATGAACATTTTCTTTTAGCCCCTCTTCATCTAAGCTATAATCTTTCTTAAAAGGAGTGACCATTACAACCTGTACACCAACATACCTTTCTTTAAGCTCAGAAGGTTCCATACTTTTAAATGGGAATATTTTGTTTATATAAATTTTGTTTCTAGCAAAAATGTAAAAAATTTTTATAAAGGTTAATATTTTTATAAATGACAGTTGAATATATTTTGGTGTAATTAGAATGGATTACATAAAAATAAAAGAAAAACTTATTGGACCAGCTGTTTCAATAGCAACACCAATGAAGGATAACTTCGAAATTGACCTAGAAGGTTTAGAACATAATGTAAATTATCTAATTAGTAATGGATTTGTGAATAACAAAGGAGTTATAATGGCAGTCGCTGCAGCTGGTGAAGCACCATCATTAACATTAGAAGAGAGAAAAACCGCTATGAAGACTGTTGCTGAAACAGCAAAAGGAAAAGTCCCCCTAGTAACATCAGCACAAGACCCTTCTCTTGAAAATGTTATAAAATTGGCTAAATATGCAGAAGAATTAGGGTATGATGCAGTACAGATATCACCGCCATTTTACTTTCCAGTAAATTCTGAGGTGGTCTACCAATTTTTTGAAAATATATCTAAAAAAACAGATATAGGAATAATGGTTTATAATACTCCTTGGGTCAATAGAGGTTATAATATAGATTTAAGGTTAATGGAAAGACTTGTTAAAATTGAAAACATTGTATCTTTTAAATGGAGAAATGATAATGAAATCACATACCTAGAGGCTATAGAAAAGTTTTCACTAAAAATTTCATTTTTAGATAACACTTTGAGCCCAGTCCCAGCATACATACTGGGTGCTAGAATGTATCTCGCTATACCCGCAAACTTTGCACCAAAATATTCCCTACATATTCATGAACTACTTGTCAACAAAAGATATGAGGAGGCGACAAAAGAACTTTTTAAACTCCATATTCCATATTACGAGTGGATAAGTGAGGTCGAAAAAGAGGGCATTTTAGGCGAAGGCACTATCATTAAGGCGCCTATGAGGATGGTGGGATTACCTTCAGGCCCAGCTAGACCACCATATAATTTTACATTAAATGATAAACAAAGAAGAAGACTCTATGACATACTAATAAGAGCAGGCCTAAATTTGATTGAATAATATTCAATAACATGAATTTTTATATCAAAAACCTTAAATACCATAATCCTAAATAACCTATTTAGGGACTTTTTTGAAAAATCTATTAAAAGATAGTTTAAAAAAAGGTAAAATTGCAGTAGGAATAACTGTTACAATAGGACACCCAGATGTATCTGAGATACTTGCTAAAATGGGATTTGACTTTATAAATTTTGATACACAACATACACCATTAAGCATAGAAACAGTTCAGTGCCTTATGCAATCTATTAGCTATTCTGATGCCACACCAATTGTTAGAGTCCCATGGAACGATATTGTTATGATAAACAGGGCACTTGATATTGGTGCACATGGTATAATAGTCCCATTTGTGAACACAAGAGAGGATATGAAAAGAGCACTCAATTATGCCAAATTTCCTCCACATGGTGTTAGAAGCTATGGTCCAAGACGTGCCAGTTTAAGAGATCCAGAATATGTAAAAAACTGTGATGAAGAAATACTAGTATTCCCTCAGATTGAAACCAAAGAAAGTTTAGAAAACATTGAGAACATCCTTTCAGTTGAAGGTGTTGAAGCATTCTTTGTAGGACCCTATGATCTTTCCTTTTCTCTTGGCGTTTTTAGACAATGGGATAATCCAAAATTTATTAAAGCTCTTGAACAAATAGTCGAGGTTGCTGAAAGTACTGGAACAGTGCCTGGAATGCTAGCCCTAATAGAGGACCCAATTAAAACCATTGAACGAGGATATAGACTCATAAATCTGGGAATAGACACAGGCCTCCTAATAGATTCTTCTTCCATGTTGTTAGAGAAGGTTAATAGAGTAAGAAAATAAAATTTTTAATCATAATTTAAAAAATTTTTCTTCTACGCCAATACCTTTTTCTCCTACAATTTTTGCTATACCATTGTCTATTACTAAACATTTTTCGAGGATACTATCTCTAGCCTTCCATCTTTTTCCATATACAGGATATTCTGCAATGTAACCATTTGGTGATGCTGTAAGAAGATGTAATCCCACCATAAACCCTATTATTGAGTGAAGATGTGGTGCAAGTTTTATATTATATGATTCTGCTATTGAAGAAATTTTTCTTACCTGCGTTAAGCCTCCTGCATGATTTATGTCAGGTTGCACTATCATTGCTATATTTTCTTCTATAACCTTAAGAAACTCGTTTAACATGTAATAGTTTTCTCCTAATGCTACTGGTATTATTGTGCTCTTTGAAAGAGACTTTAATCCTTTAAAGTTATAAACGTCTACTGGCTCCTCAAACCATAATATTTCAAAATCTTCAACTTTTTTAGTAAAGAACTTTGCTTCTTCTACAGTATATCCTTGGTTTCCGTCCACCATCAGCTTAAAATCATATCCAAGCTCTTCCCTTAACATTTTAACATATTCTATATCCTTTTTAACATTAAAACCAACCTTAACCTTAACACCTCTAAAGCCGTCGCTAATAAAATCTTTTACCTTTTCAACTGGAGGTTGACCCATAAAACTTGCATACAATTCTATTGAATCTCTAAATTTTCCACCTAAAAGATTGTATAATGGTGTGTTAAATGACCTACTAACTATATCCCATAATGCGACATCAATAGCTGAAGAGGCTGTGATGATTGCACCCGATCTGCCCAAAGCGTAGGCTTCTGAGCCAAAACCAACCATTTTAGTCCAAATCCTTTCAATATTATGAGGATCTTCACCAATTATCCTTTTTTCAAGTTTGCCTAGAATTATCTTTTCAAAGACACCCATTTCTTTACCATGTAATGGTGCAATGTCAGACAAGCCTACTATTCCTTCATCCGTATACACTTTGACCAGAAGAAAGTTGAATTCATTCCATCTTGCCGTAGAATCGAAAGCAGGTTCATCTAAAGGCAATGAAATCGATTCTGTTTCCACTTTCACAATCTTCATAACATAGTTTTTGTAAAATATTCCTTTATAAATTATACCATAAGCCTTATTTAAACAGACAACCTTTTTGATAAGAACATGATAAAGGAGACCCTTAATAGGATAAGAGAATTGATAAACAATCCTTCAAAGAAGATTTTCGTCTGCGTTGGAAACGAGTTAAGAGGGGATGATGGAGTTGGTGTCTATATTGGTAGGCGTTTGATGAAAACAAGTATAAAAGATAATGTTATACTAGCATATAATACGCCAGAAAACTATATTCAAGAAATTCTTGAAAAAGATGTGGAGACAGTAATATTTTTTGATGCAGTGGACGTTAAAGCTTCAGCTGGAACAATTATCTTACAGGAAATTTTTCCCGACAGGCCATCATACATTAGTATTTCAACACATAGCATACCGATTGAGACAATAGTTTCAATAATACAGTCACTTGCTGTTAAAAGGATTAAATTCTATATAATTGGCGTACAGGCTAAAAATTTTGATTTTGGAAGCAAAATAAGCAAAGAGGTACTTTATGCTGCTAAAGCATTAATAGAAATAATAGAGAAGAATAAAATTAAATGAGCATTCAAAAAATATTTGAATTATTGTTTGAAATATAATGTTATAGCATAGTTTGGACAGTTAATTTCACACATCCTACATCCAATGCACGCTTTAGCATTTATAGGAAAAGCTTTCCCAGCCCTAATTTCAAACACTTTAGAAGGACAAACCTTCAAGCATACACCGCACCCTTTACAATTTTTTTCATCCACAACTTGTACAATCATTTTTTATCATTACATAAAAGATTGCTTAAATTTTTTCCAGCTCAGACTCTATCTCCTGCTTTAATGAGTTTATTCTTTTTATTATATCAGACCTCATTTTTTCAAATTCACTTCTATTGAGCTTGCCTATATTGAGTTGATCATAGTATGACGTAAGTTGCTTAAGCATTGTATCAACTTCTCTATTGATTAAAGAGATTCTGTCAAACACTGGCTTATTTTGAGGATCATTTTTTATTGCATCCATGATAGAATTGGCTATATTAGAATTCGCTTTTGTAGACAATGCAAAATATTCTTGTTTGAGAATATTAAACCTTTGTCTTGGAACTTGACCTTTTAGCCTACCCTCATACAATTCTATTATTGATTCAACAAGTTTTAGCTTTCCTCTAACATGAGCTTTAAGGTCAAAAACATACCTTTTTTCTTCTTCAACCTCTTTTTTAAGTAGTGGCGTAATTGAGGCAAAAATTATTAGTATTAATAGGGATATTGGAATATATGTTGATGAAGACCAGTAAAGTTTAGGTACATATTCTATCACAAAATTTTGTTTATCGAAGTATGCGTTTTTAACAACTTTAACATTTTCACTTGAGACAATATTAAAGCCTTGTGAAGGTTGTACTTTAATAACATATTCTTCTACTAAAGTATCGAGCGGCGGTGTTGTCGTAATATTTATGATATAACTATTTCCTATGAATCTTGTTATATTTGATGGAGCAGGATACCTTATTTTTAGAGTATAGGTTTCATTACGGTTTAGTTGCTGTGGAAGTGTAAACTGCCTATATAGTCCAAGATCATAATCAGTTTCTGGCCCAATATCACGTACAAGTTTAACAGAAAGGAGCCTATCATTTAATATGCTAAGAGATAAGGTGCTTAAACTTGTTTCACCCAAATTTTTTAACTGAATTTCTTCCATAACCCAAATGCCTCCATCATCATAAAACTGTATTGTTCTAACAGCCTTAGGAACCTTTAGAAGGTAAAGGTTCGCGCTCCCTATAAGTTCTGCCGAAGTGTTTTTGAAATAATAGTTTCCAGCCTTAACATTTTCGAATGTTCGATTATAAATATTCTTTGTAGCTAATGCGGTATATGTAAAGTTTTCTAAGGTTTCTACTGGCACAACACCATATGGTAAAATTATGTTTGATGATACTGATCCAGAATCAAGGTTTAATGCAGGATATATGGGTAGAATAAACTGTATAGTAGTAGAGGAAGTGAATGAAAAAAATTCTTTCACCAAAATTTTTACTGTAATATTGTATTCATAGTCTGGGTCAATTTGAATAACGTTTTCTGGAACAAGTTTTATAATTGTAAAATTTCCTTCAACATAGGATGCAGGAGTTAAGCGTTTGTCAGAGATTGATTCAATAACCATTTTTTGGTACATTTCCTTAGGATACTTTATTTCTATAATTGGTACTGTAACCTTTGAAGTTAGATTATTATGAAAGGATATTGTGCTAGTTAATACCGTTAAACCATATTCTCTTATTTCAAAGGTGTGTACAAACTCTTTAACATACGGGGATGAGCTTATGGCATAAGAATTATAATTAAACATGATAGATGTTAGAAAGACCATGACCACAATTATTATCTTAATTTTTTGATAGTGCACGGCAAGTTATAGAAGAGAAGAATTTTAAAACTTTCTTATCCTATTTGGTGGAGGGATAATAGAATATGACAAAATTTTTCAAAGACTATAGTAGAGAAAAACTGGATAAGGTTCTTGAAAAAATTGGGGTCAAAAATGTTGAAGAATTATATTCTGATGTACCAGATAGCATTAAAATTAAAGGGGAAGTAAATCTTCCAAAAGCTTTAGATGAGATAGAAGTGGAAGAATATTTTGAAAAGGTTTTGGGAAAAAATATAGTTCATGATGAGGTTCTAACATTTCTTGGTGCAGGATTACCACCACACTATGTTCCAGCGGCTGTCGAAGCAATTGTTTCAAGAAGCGAATTCTATACAGCGTACACACCATATCAGCCTGAAATATCACAGGGTATACTTCAAGCATTATTCGAGTACCAGAGCATGGTCTGTGAACTTACGGGAATGGATGTAGCAAACAGTTCAATGTATGACTGGGCTACTGGGGCAGCAGAAGCTTTAAGGATGGCTTTAAGAGTTAAGGGGAAAAAAAAGGTTCTTGTTGGAGAAAATATTGGACCAGAAAGAAAGAGTGTGATTAGAACATATCTTGAACCTTTAGAATGTGATGTTTTAGAAGTTAGCTATGATAGTGTAAGTGGTAGAATTGATTTAGTAGATTTAGAAAATAAGGTTAAGGACTCCTGCGCTCTATATATTGAAAATCCAAACTTTTTTGGAATAATAGAAAAGGATGCTCTAAAAATGGCGGACATAATACATAATGAGGGAGGAATCTTTATTGTTGGAATTGACCCCATAAGTTTAGGACTATTAAAGCCTCCTGGAGAATATGGAGCAGACATTGTTGTTGGAGAAGGACAGAGCTTAGGCGGATGGCTAAATTTTGGGGGACCATCATTAGGAATATTTGCTTGCAAAGGAGACATGACCCTAGTTAGACAGATGCCTGGAAGAATTATTGGCATGACAACAGACCTTTCTGGCGAAAGAAGGGCTTTTACAATGGTCCTCCAGACAAGAGAACAGCATATAAGGAGAGAGCAGGCGACATCAAATATATGCACTAATGAGGCGCTAATGGCAGTGGCTACAGTAGCATATTTAGCCCTATTAGGCTCTAGAGGACTTAGAAAACTTGCTGTGGAAATTTTTGAAAGAGCACACTATGCATGTAGAAGGTTAAGTGAAGTTAAGAACGTTATAGCACCATACTTTTCAGGAGAATTTTATCAAGAGTTTACACTAAAACTTATTGGAGGAGACATAAACAAATTCTTTAATAGAGTGGTGGATAAGAAGATTATACCAGGCGTAATTCTTACAAGATATTTTCCAAAACTGGATAATGTACTATTATCATGCTTTACAGAAGTACATACTATAGAGGATATTGAAAGGCTTGTTGAAACCTTTAAGGAGGTTATGGCATAATGTTCAGACAAGCAAGATGGAATGAACCCCTTTTAAACGAACTTTCAAAAGAGGAAGACAATTTTGAAAAGGTTAAGCTTGAAGGTTTACCTGATGAAGTGATAAGAGAAAAACTGGATATACCCAACTTAACAGAAAAAAGAGTCATAAGACATTTTATGAGACTTTCTCAAATGAATTTTGGAGTAGATTTTGGGACTTATCCGCTTGGAAGTTGTACAATGAAATATAACCCAAAAATTTGTGAAAGAATAGTTTCAAACCCTAAGCTTAAGATGCTGCATCCACTTCAGCCTCAAGAAACATGCCAGGGAATATTACAAATATTATATGAACTTGCACAATGTTTGGTAGAAATTACTGGAGCATACAAAGCAAGTCTAGTACCTTCAGCTGGAGCACATGGAGAATTTGTTGGAGCACTAATGGTTAGGTCTGCAATAAAGGATAAAGGAGAACTTGATACAAGAAGAGAAATGATTATACCAGATTCAGCTCATGGAACAAATCCTGCAAGCGCAGCAATGGCTGGTTTTAGGATTGTGAAAGTTCCATCAAACAGTGAAGGCTTAGTAGATATTGAGGCATTAAAAGGTGTAGTTGGAAAAAGAACTGCAGGCATAATGCTAACTGTCCCCAACACCCTAGGATTATTTGAAAAAAATATTCTCGAAATTGTTAGTATAGTGAAAGAGGCTGGAGGATACACTTACTATGATGGAGCAAACTTGAATGCTTTAATAGGAAAAGTTAGACCAGGAGACATGGGATTTGATATTATACACTTAAACCTCCACAAGACCTTTGCCACACCACATGGTGGCGGGGGACCCGGTTCTGGACCAGTCTGCGCTTCAAAGGAGGTTGAAGAATATCTTCCAGTACCTCTTATAGAATTTGATGGAAGAAAATATTATCTTGAATATAATAGGCCAAAAAGTATCGGACTTGTTAAGGGATTTTATGGAAACATAAGTGTTCTCGTGAAAGCATATGCTTATATTAGACTTTTGGGTTCTAAAGGTTTAAGAAACACTTCCGAAAGAGCTGTAGTAAACTCAAATTATTTGCTATCACTTTTGGACAAAAGATTTTATGAGGTACCATATGGTACAAGCATGCCAAGAAAACACGAGTTTGTTGTAAGTGTAGGAAAAGCTCTAAGGGAAAAAGGTGTTTCAGCAAAGGATATTGCTAAAGCTTTAATTGACTATGGAGTCCATGCGCCCACAATATATTTTCCATTGATCGTTCAAGAAGCGTTAATGATAGAGCCTACAGAAACAGAAGAGTTTGAGGAAATTGAGGAATATGCAAGAATATTGAATGAGATAGCCTATAGGGCATACAGTGACCCTGAATGGGTTAAAGGGACACCATATAATACTAGTGTTGAAAGAATAGATGAGGCTAAAGCATCACACCCAAGAACAATGTGTCTAAACTGGAAGAATTTGAAAAAAGTTTAAACATCCATAAAATTGTTTAGAAAGTGTCTTAGAATGGAAGCAAAAGTATACTTTGAAACATACGGCTGTTCATATAACAATGCTGATACAAAGATAATGGAAAACATAGTTTCAAAAAAATATGAAGTTGTAGAAGACATTAGGTTAGCGGATATAATAGTCTTGAACACATGCTATGTTAAGACTTCGACAGAACATAGGATAGTGAATAGGATAAAGGAGCTTACATCAAAATATTCTGGCAAAAAGATGATTATTGCAGGATGTATGAGCTTAGTAGACAAGGAAAAAGCTGTAATATCAAATCCTAGAGCATCATTAATAGGCCCTCAGAACATTGACAAAATAAATGAAGTTATAGAAAGAATGTTAAGAAACGAAACAGTATACTATACTTCATACCAGAGACTTGATAAAAGTTTACTTCCAAAACTTTGGAAAAAAAATGAGGTGATAAGAATAGTTCAAATATGTGAGGGATGTGCTGACGCATGCAGATATTGTTGTACAAGAATAGCTCGTGGCCCAATATTCTCATTCAAAACAGAAAACATCTTGGAGGAAGTTAGAAGAGGAGTTTTAGAGGGAGCGAAGGAATTTTGGCTGACAGCACAGGATACAAGCGCCTACGGAATAGATTCTGGAACAAACTTAGCAGAACTAGTGGAAAAGGTTGTTGAAATAGATGGACAATTCTATATAAGGATAGGGATGATGAATCCACATCATACACTAAAGATTTTGGACAAGTTAATTGAAATATACAAGAGCCCAAAGGTTTTCAAGTTCCTACATCTTCCAGTTCAGAGTGGAAGCAATCGAATTCTAAAGATGATGAGAAGAAGGTATACTATTGAGGATGCAGAGTTTATTATAGAATCATTTAGAAATGTTTTCCCAAACATAACGTTTGCCACAGACATCATAGTAGGATACCCTGGTGAAGAGGAAGACGATTTTATGAAAACATTAAAGTTTTTAGAGAAAACAAAACCTGACATAGTAAATCTTTCAAAATTTGGAAAAAGGCCTAAAACAGACGTTGAAATAAATAAAGAATGTGATGTGAAGGTTTTGAAAGATAGGAGCAGGAGAGTGCATGAGCTTATAAATAGACTGCAGCTTGAAGGAAACAGGAAATGGATAGGATGGAGGGGAAAAATTTTGGTTGACGAGAAAATAGGAGAAGACAGTGTTGGAAGAAATGAATATTATAAGAACATAGTTTTAAAAGAAGAAGCAGAGCTGGGAACATTTTTAGAAGTTGAAGTTGTAGATGCAGCACAGCATTTTCTTTTAGGAAAAATTTTGTGCAGATGACAGAAAATAGCATTATATGAGATTATTTTGGCCAATTTTTTTCTACAGGAACTTTAAATTTTTAGTCATATACTGTTAATTTACAGATTAAAGGACCCTATCTTACAATGCTCACATATGATGTTGCGGTAGTAGGTGTTGGTACAGCCGGTAAGAGGATTATAGAAAAGATTTCTCATAAAATTTCTAATGGAATATTCTTGTCAATTGATGATACTGAATCAAAGATATGTGGAGATAAAGTTAAAGAGATAAAGTTAAACGTTAATTTTGAAAGAACTTCAAAAAGAATAAAGCTTGAAGCATACAAGACTTCAAGAAGCATTGCAGAAGAAATAGTTAATGTAAAGAATGTGGTTATAGTAGTTGGTCTTGGAGGAGTATTTGGATCGTCAGCAGCACCAATTATTGCAAAAAGTTTGAGAGAATGCGGTAAAAAGATTTTAGGAGTAGCAATAATGCCGTTCAAATTCGAGAAAAGTAGACTATTTAGAGCCGCTGTTGGACTAAGGAAGATGAAGATGGCTTGTGATGGTTTAATTGTTATTGGAAATGGAGAATTCCTTGAAAAGGCACCTCAAACACCACTTTTTAAGGCATATGAACTTGAAAATGAATGGATAGGGAATTTGATTTCAAAACTATTTGATAGAGAAAATGTTTATGGAATTAATTCAAAGGAAACGTATCGGCTAGCTTCAGATGGAAACATCATAGTTGGAGTTGGTGTTGGAGAGGGTACAGGAATGGCTGAGGAGGCTGCAACAGAAGCATCCTCAGCACTTAGAAGACAAAGTAATTCTGACGTTAAAGATGCTTTAGTCTATATTGTAGGATGGAAGGAAATTTCAGTAGGAGATGTTTCAACAATAGTGACAACATTTAGGGGAATAACATGCTGTGAGGGAGAGGTTAAGGTTGGATACTATCCAAACAATGATAGAAGCCTAACAGTTTACGCTCTAGCATCTGTTACAGAAACAAAATTTGATGGATGGGATCCGCTCCAGAAGATTTTAAAAGAGAGAGAGCTTGACTTTGACGTATACAGTGACATGAGTGTAGACTATGACTTTTCTGGAATAAAATGTTTGGACTAACCTAGTTTTTTTAGAATTCTTCCAAAAACTAATTTTATCATATGGGATAGTGGTCTACTATTACCATATAGGGAACCTTTTCCAAAAAAGACCTTTTCAACCGCATCCAATATGGATGAAGCGTCAACTTCAACATAGCATAATCCAACATCCTCCGGAATATGCGCATCACTTCCAGCAACCATTGGAACGTTAAGTTCGTGGGCGAGAAGAAAAGCCTTTGAAGAAGAACTTTTGAATGGAAAGGATGCAGAATTATATACTTCTATTGCATCAGGTACAACTGTTTTGATCTTTTTAAAGAAGACACGATCAAAAGGGTGAGCCCATATCGCGTAACCTTCAACCTTATGAATTATTTCAATCGGATCATGATATGCGGCTTTTGGATTAAAACGCTTTTTTGGAAGTAAACATACAACATGCCCAACAAAGGTTCTTAATTCGATTGCCGGAATAAAATATACTCCGTTAACTTCAACAACTTCTTCTAGAGAGAAAGTGTCATGATCCGCTATAGCGACAGCGTTTATTTCCCGTTTTCTTGCAAAATATGATATTTCTTGTAAGGAACCTAGTGCATCCCTAGAGTTTTCACTATGAACATGAAAATCTATCCTATATTTCATGTTACTTTGCTTCCTGTCGAAACAGGCTTATCTGGAACAAGCAGAGAAACATTAGAAGAGTTAACACTGTCTATGGCAGCCAAAAGCATGACCTGACTTTCTAGACCAAACATTTTTCTAGGCTTCAAGTTTGTTACAACAGCAACCATCTTTCCAAGCAGCTCCTCTGGACTATAGTATTCTGCAAGCCCTGCAACACAACTTTTAACTTCACCGCCTAAATCGACTTCTAGATGTAGAAGCTTCTTTGCACCAGCAACCCTTTCAGCTTTAACAATCTTACCGACTCTAATATCAAGTTTAGCAAAATCTCCAAATTCTAGAAGACTCAACTTCCACCACCAGACCTAAACCTTTCAAGTGTACTTAAAACTTCCTCTCTAGAAATTTTCTTGAAAACTGGTGGAAAACGTTTTATGACAATAGGATATTTAAAATCAGATTTAGCACCATCCCATCCAGTTGAAAGTATATCTTTATCTTCAGCAAAATTTTTCCATAAAAGTTCTGAAATTGATGGCATAATAGGATAAAGTTCTACAGTAAGAAGCCGTATCGCTCTTAAAAGAGAGTATATTACTGACACAGCTTTTGAAGAATCTTCCTTGAAAAGTTTCCAAGGCTCCTTTTCATTCAAGAACCTGTTACCCTCTTCAGCCTGTCGAACAGTTTCTCTTACAGCACGCTGTATCTTAAAATCTTCGTATAGCAAACCAATTTCATCATGCCTTTTTATTGCATCTAAAATAAAGTTTTCACAATCTGCACCAACTTGTGGCTTACATTCAAACTTACCGCCACAGAATTTTTCAAATCCTACAACAGTTCTATTAATAAGGTTTCCTATAACATTATTTAGATCATTGTTAACCTTTTCTATAAAAAGGTCAATTTTAAAGTTAACGTCACCACCTTCAGGCCTAAGAGAAAGAAGCACATACCTCCAATAGTCTGCTGGAGCAATTTCTAAAGCTTCATCAATCCATATCCCAATACGTCTACTTTTAGAAAACTTTTGGCCCTCAAACATCAAAAAGTCTGTAGAGTCAACAGCATATGGAAGATTATAGTCTTCACCAGTACCAATAAGTAGAGCGGGTAAAATTATGGTGTGAAAGGGTATGTTATCTTTTCCGATAAAGTATACAGTCTTAGTATCCTTATCAAACCAGAAACTTTTCCAACCATCAACATCACCCATTTTCTCAAAATATTCGATTGTTGCAGAAACGTATCCGAGCACAGCCTCCATCCAAACATATATGGTCTTACCCTCAGCACCTTCAAAAGGTGCAGGAATACCCCACTTCGAGTCCCTAGTAAGAGACCTAGCCTTCAACCCCTCCTCAACCAGTTTTATACTGAAACTTCTCGCAATATCAGAAAGATGTATATCGTCCCTTAAAAGATAATCCTTAATCTTTTCACTCAATTTCGGAAGATCAAAGAACCACTGCCTAGTTTCTTTAAGATAAACTGGACTATGACAGATTACACACACAGGATTTATTAAAAGTTCAGGCTCAAGAGGCCTTCCACAGCCATCACACTGGTCACCTCTTGCAGTTTTGAAACCACAGTATGGACATTCACCTTCAACAAACCTGTCTGGAAGAAAACGATTATCCTTTTCACAATAATGAACTCTTTCAGAGGACTCATAAATGTAACCATTTTTCTGCAACTTAAGGTAAAATTCTTGCACAAACCTTATGTGAACAGGGTTTTCAGTTCTAGTATAGTTATCGTATGAAATATTCCAGTGCTCAAAAAGTGCTTTAATTCTTTTATGGTTTCTGTCAGCAAACTCTTTAACTGAAAGACCAGCCTTCAGAGCTTCAACTTCAACAGGAGTTCCATGCTCATCAGAACCAGAAACATATAAAACCTCATGACCTTTAAGCCTCAAGTATCTGGCAAAAGCGTCTCCTGAAAGAATTGAGCCTATCATGTTACCTAAATGTGGTGTTACAGAAGAGTAGGGCCAAGCGGAAGTTACAAGCCATCTTGCCAAAGCCAATCAACCAACCCAATTCTAGAAAAAATCGAGGTTATAATGTTTCCTAAAAAAAGTTTATGCAAAAGCATTATTTATTCTAGAAAGTAGATTTTCTTTAACCTTTTCAACCTTATCTAAAAAGCTTAGTATGTCAATGTTTGGAAACCTTCTATCCTCTAAAACAATTTTACCATTAACAATAACAGTCTTAACATCAGCAGCCCTAACAGAATATATTAAATGTGCATACACATCATGAATGGGTCTAGCATGAGGCAAATTCAAGTCCAATACAACTATGTCAGCCAAATAGCCAGGCCTTATAGCACCAAGATCATCATATCCAAGAGCCTTTGCACCATACTCTGTAACAAGCTTAAAAGCTTCTCTTGAAGGCAAAAGAGTTGGATTACAGCTTAAGCCCTTAACCAGAAGAGACATAATTTTCAATGTTTCAAACATGTCAAGCGTATTATTGGATGCAGGCCCATCTGTTCCGAGAGAAACTTTTAAACCATTCTCTAGCAACTTAATACAGTCGGCTACACCCATACCAAGCTTTAGATTAGATACAGGATTTAGAGAAGGCTTTACATCAAACACTTTCATAACATCCATATCTTGTTCAGTTAAATGTATTGTGTGAGCCATAAGTACAGCATTTGAAAGTATTCCAAGCCTAGAAAAATAAACGACAACACCACCAGAAACATCAACATTAAAGGCTTCTTTCACTACAGAAGCTTCTTCTCTAGATTCTGCTACATGAGTGTGTAAAATAATCTTTCCCCTATCTCCATAGAGATTATCTAACTTTTTTTGAAGTTCATACGCCATAATATAGGACTTTGGACCAGTAGAATATGGAGCATGTGGACATACACTAACACGAAGACGACCTTCATCCTTACCATGCCACTTTTTCGCCATTTCTTCAGTAATCTTTAAACCATTTTCCACCGTTTTTTCAAAGAAACCATGGCCAACAGTAGCCCTAATACCGACTTTCTCGAAAGCATGTAGCTCACTACCTTCATCAGAGTAAAAGTACATTGAATTTAGTGTTGTGGTACCAAATAAGAGTGATTCATATGCAGCAAGCTCAGCACCAATCTGAATATCTTTTGGAGTAAGTACTGATTCAGCAGGCCATATTCGCTTATTTAACCAATCAAATAGTGTAAGATCTTCAGCATATCCCCTAAACAATGTCATTGCAGCATGTGTATGAGTATTTATTAATCCAGGTATTACTGCACAACCTTTAGCATCAATACGTTCAAAATTGGGAAAACGTTTTCTTAATTCACTTGAATCACCTACTGCAACAATCCTATTACCTTCTATTGCTACAGCACCATCAAATATTAGCTTGTCAGAGACAACAATACCACCATCAACAAGAAGATTCATTTTAAACTCTCCTCAAGAACATTTATTGCTTCAAATATTAGCTTTCTTACACTTTCTTGAGCATTATGCATTATATCCATCACAAGACCATGAGATATCTGTTTAGCTATGCCAGCAGCATAGTTTGTAACAACAGATATGGACGCATATTCGATACCAGCCTCTTTTGCGAGAAAAGCTTCTGGAGCGCCAGTCATTCCAACAATATCGGCTCCAAGAAGTTTGTAAGCCCTTATTTCAGCTGCTGTTTCATATCTTGGACCCTCGGTGCAAACATAAGTACCTCTTGAGTAAACTTTAATTTGCAGACGTTTACTTGCTACCAAAAGAGCAGACCTAACCTTTTCCGAATAGGGAAATGTTACATCAGTGAACACAACATTCCCATCTTCTCCTTCAAAAAAAGTTGATTTCCTAGATCTCGTAAAATCTATTATCTGGTCAGGAACTACAAAAGATCCTGGAGAAAGTCTCTTATTTAGAGAGCCTACAGCATTTGTCGCGATAGCAAAATTTACACCAGACTTTTTAAGAGAGTAGATGTTAGCACGATAGTTTATTTTATGAGGGGGAAGAGAGTAGCCTATACCATGCCTTGGCAAAAATATTAGGTTTTGAAAACCTTTAACAGAATAGAGTTCAGCAGAACCATATGGTGTCTCAACCTCATGCTTTTCAGAAAGTTCAAAAATTTTGCCCATACCTGTTCCAGCTATTATAGCATACTTTGAGCGCATACAAGGGATAATATTATACAAATATATTTCCATTACTATCAGCCAAGAAGAAAATTATTATAATAGTACTGTACAGAGCAAGGTAGAAGAAGATTGAGCCTAACATACGACGAGCTTCTGAAAAGGTTGAGAGAGAAGGCTAAGCCAGTGGAAACTAAGAAGGAATGGAGACTTGAGCTACCAAAAGTAGATATCATATGGCTTGGAAACAAAACCATAATAAGAAACTATATAGACTTTCCAAAAATTTTGAGAAGAGATCCTAACAAGTTTCTAATGTATTTGGCTAAAAAGCTTGCAGTACCAGCATCGTTAGATGGAGAAAGAGCAATACTTATAGGCAGAAGAGATGAGAGAACAATTACAGCGGTCATAGAAAAGTATGTGAACGAGAGAGTAAAGTGTCCAGTGTGTGGAAGCCCAGACACAAACCTTGTTAAAGAAAAGAGACTAGAGTTTCTAGTATGTGAAGCCTGTGGCAGTAAATCTCCAATTGGTGAAAAATAGTTGTCTGAAGAAAAAAAATATATTGTTAGAATAATACGTGCACCACATTATAAAATAGTGAATGTATGTGATGAAGAAGTTTTTGGACTCACACTTGAGGAAGGGGGACTGGTGATAAGCATTTCAAAAGAATTTTATGAAGGAGAAAAGATTGGGGAAGAGGAGCTTTTAAAGATTTTAAGTGAATCGTCAATAGTAAACCTTACAGGAGAAAGGTGTGTTTCTTTAGCAATAAACAGGGGTTTCGCGCATAAGGATGCAGTTAAAAAGGTTAAAAGTGTGCCATTTCTTATGATATTTAAGTTTACGAGGTGGTAGGTTTTGGGTAAGAGGAAGGTTTTAAGCGAGGAAGAGTTAAAGGAACTTGTTCTCCCAGGAGAAGGAGAACTTTTAGGTGTTGTCGTAAAGCTTATGGGTAGTGACCATGTTCTGGTAAAATGTACTGATGGCAAAACAAGAGTTGGTAGAATAATAGGCAAGCTTAAAAGAAAAATTTGGATCAGAGAAGGAGATGTTGTTTTAGTTGCACCATGGGAGTTTAAAAGTGACGAGAGAGCAGATATAATATGGCGTTATACCGTAGCACAAGTGGATTGGCTAAAAGCAAACAAGTACCTTCCTGAAGAGTTGTAGGAGATGGAGGAAGAGTTTTTTACAGAAAAGGAGCTTAGAAGACTCTTTAGACTAACAACACATGGTAAGAAGAAGATACTTTTAGAAAAGGATAAAGAAGAGGAAGAAGTATTTGAAGAAGTATTTGACAGAAGAACAATGATGACATTATATGAGATAGTCAAAAAGAAGGTTATTTACAGACTGGATGGGGCAATAGGGTCTGGTAAGGAGTCAAAAATATTTCATGGAACAGACTATGAAGGAAATGAGATTGCTGTAAAAATATTTTTGACAACAACAGCCGAGTTCAAAAAAAGATTACCATATATTTTAGGAGACAAGAGATTTGAGGGTGGAAAAAGAGGAGGATATTTTCTAATAAAACTTTGGGCGAGAAAGGAGTACATTAACCTACAGACCGCATACGATAATGGTGTTAGCGTTCCAAAACCCATAATAGTTTTAAATAATGTTTTAGTTATGGAATTCATTGGTAAAGATGGAAAAAGAGCACCACTACTTTCAGAAGTAAAGCCTACAAAAACAGATTATATTAAGGTGATCAGAATGATAAGAAGATTGTATCTTAAAGCAAAATTAGTGCACGCAGACCTTTCAGAACATAATATTTTCAAATGGGGTTCAAAAATATACTTCTTCGACTTCGGTTCCGCTGTAGAAGCAAGACATCCTAACGCACTAGAATTTTTATATAGGGACGTTAGAAACGTGAACAGATTCTTTTTAAAAAACGGTATAGAAGTATGGAATGAAAATAGAATATTAAAGGGTGTAATATGATATGGGCCTAAAGATGGAGGTAAAGATACCAAGGGACAGGATAGGTGCACTAATAGGAAAGGGTGGAAAGATAAAGGAGGCTATAGAAAAAGAATGTGGAGTTAAAATAGAAGTTAACAGTGGGACAGGAGATGTTACAGTATCAACTGATGACCAGAAAAACCTTGTAGGCTTAAACAAGGCACTAAATATTGCAAAAGCAATAGGAAGAGGATTCTCTTACGAGAGAGCAAAGGCATTATATGATGACGATTACATGCTTGACATTATAGACCTAACAGACTATGCTGGAAAATCAGAATCAAACCTCATAAGAATAAAGGGTAGAATAATTGGAGCAGACGGTAAAGCTAGAAGAATAATAGAAGACCTAACAGACACATACATTTCAGTATACGGGCACACAGTTTCAATAATAGGAAAAGCTGACGATGTAAAGGCAGCAAGAGAAGCCATAGAGACACTAGCAGAAGGAAGCCTTCACAAGACAGTTTATGAAAGACTTCAAAGAAGAAGAAGTAGAATGAAAATGGAAAAACTCCAGCTTTGGGAAAGAAGAGGAGAGGAATTTGAGGGAGACATTTTCTGAAATATCCCCAAGCGACTTCTTTTACAGAAACAGAGACCTGGCAGGATTCACAAACCCGTCAAGAGCACTATATTCTACAATAAGAGAACTTGTAGAAAATTCCCTAGACGCATGCGAGCTCGAAAGAATATTACCAGAAGTTTACGTTAGAGTAATACCATATGATCCAATGGAGACAGTAGACCCAAAAAAGTACATTGTAAGAGTGCAGGATAACGGGCCCGGAGTTGAACCTGAAAGGGTTCCAGAAGCCTTCGGCAAAGTATTGTATGGTTCAAAGTATAAGCTTAGACAGTCAAGGGGAATGTTCGGCCTAGGAGGAACAATGGCAATATTATATGGACAAATAACATCAAACAAGCCTGTTACAATAGAAACTTCAGTAGATGGAATAAAAAGGTACTGTTACAAGCTAATGATAGATATTGAAAAAAACAAGCCAATAATAGTTGAAAAGAAAATTGTAGACAGTAATGGTCTACATGGAACAGTAGTAGAGCTTGTTATAGAGGGAGACTACCTAAGGTCTTCAACAAAAATACAAGAATACTTTAAACATACAGCCCTAGTTGTACCATACGCGAACATAACATTTGTAGACCCAACTGGAAGAATATTCTATTATCCTAGAACAACAATAGAGATGCCTCCACCACCAAAAGAAACACTTCCACACCCACACGGGATAGATGTAGAGTTTATGAGAAGAACAATAAGACAGAGTAGTGAGGAAAACCTTGCAAAATTCCTGTCAAAAAGATTTCATAGAGTAGGATTAAAAACGGCAATAAAATTTCTACAGTACACTGGAATAGATCCAAACAGAAGCCCAAAAAGCCTAACAGAAGAAGAGATAGTTAACATGGTTACAGCAATGCATAGATACGAAGAATTCTTGCCACCAGATGCAGGATGCCTTTCACCATTAGGAGAAAATATACTTGCAGCAGGAATAGTTAAGGAACTTGCACCAGAATTTTTTACAATCATAGTTAGACCACCATCAGCCTACTCAGGATACCCGTTCATTATAGAGTTGGCACTAGCATATGGTGGAAAAATGATAGAAAAAGGAATAAAACTTTACAGGTTCGCGAACAGAATACCACTACTGTATGATGAAGCATCAGATGTCTCATGGAAAGTTATAAATGAAGAGATAGACTGGAAAAGGTATAAGATACCTCAGGAGGCGCCAATAGCAGTTATAGTCAACATAAGCTCAACAAGAATACCGTACAAGACAGTGGGAAAAGAATATATTGCGGACAGACCTGAAATAGAAAGAGAAATAAAGAATGCGTTAAGAGAGGCATTGAGAAAACTTTCAGCATACCTTTCAAAAAGGTCTTCAGAAGAGCATGAGAAAAAGAAAATTAACATGTACCTCAAATACTTGCCATTAATAGCAAATTTTTCAAAAGAACTTGCCAAAAAAAGTAGGCCACCAAACTATAAAAAACTCTTAAGCTCAGGCGAATATGAAGGAGAGCAGAAGAAGATTGAAGAGTTCACCAACAGCTAGAAAAAGGGAAGTACAGGAACTATTAAAGATTCTTGGAGAAAAAATATACTATCAAATAGAAAACGGAATATTTCCCGAAATAGAGATGCCAAGTAGGTCAGTAAAAAATATAGTATATGATGAGAGCCTAAAACAGTATGTTGTTGGAAAAAATAGGGTAAAAAGAAGCTCAAAGAATATAAAACATTTAAGACCATTCACTCAAACAATATGGTTAGCATTCTTTGTTGACAAGCTTATAAAAGAAGGAAAAACTTCAACATTAAGAGACGTCTACTATTCAGCCCAAGCATTTGGAATAGAATTCAAAGACCAAGCAGAATCAGATGAAATAATAACAGACCTTGAAGCACTACTTGGAAAGGCAAGAGAAGACTACAACGTTTACCCAGAAGAAAGAAGCGCAATATATGGGAACCTAACAATAGAATACACAACGCCAGGACATGAGGGAAAAAGATTAAATCTAGCATCACATCCAGACGGATACCTTATAGGACCAAGCCTAAGCACAGCAGAACTGATAGAAACATCTGCAAAAATGGTTTTTGCAGTAGAAAAGGGAGGACTATTTACAAGATTCGTGGAAAACAAGGTACATGAGAAATATAATGCGCTAATAGTAGATACGGCAGGACAACCTCCAAGGTCAACAAGATATTTTCTAAGAAGACTAAACCAGGAACTAGGCCTACCAGTTTATGTACTTACAGACGCAGACCCATATGGAATGCATATTTACATGGTAATAGCTTCAGGGTCAGCGAATGCAGCGCATCTCACAGAATTAACAGTGCCAACAGCAAAATGGCTTGGAGTAACAGCAACAGACATAGAAACATACAAACTACCCTATGTTAAACTAACTGAAGAGGATATAAAAAGAGCCTATGAGCTAAAAAATGATCCAAGATACAGAGATGAAAGGTTCCAGAAGGAGCTAGACGTTTTCTTAAAAAGACAGAAGAAGGCAGAACTTGAAGCCTTCGCAAAATATTCACTAGATTATATAGTAGATAAATATCTTCCAGACAAGCTAAAAGAAGTTTAAGGAAGATTAGGAAAAGTTAATATTATTATGAAAATGCTCCAACAAGTATGGGGAAAGAGGAGACAGAGGCAAGATTAAACCTTCTAACAAAAATTATTGGCCTAATTATACTTCTAATAGGACTATTCCTAGAATATGGAATACTAACAACAACAATGTATCCACCACTTGCAGGAATGTTTCAAATCATAGCAGTAATCCTTATTATAGTTGGAACTATTTCATTAATTGTAAAAATAGTCTAGAAAAATGTGGGAGGCAGTAGACCCTCTATCTTATCTCATGTTTCGTGAAAAGCATATATGATGCAAGAAACATGAGCACCATTACTACAGCGAGAACAAGCATATGAGGCCATGCTGAAACAAGATTTGCTAAAATGAATGATGATGCAGAGGAACCAGGTCTAGCGATAACACCACCTCCAACACTTGTAACCCTAATAGTGCTAGTTTATCTTACATTAAAATAATAGATTCTATTCTTTTAAAAAGTTGAGGCCAGCTTTTTCTAACATTTTAACAAAAACATCGTTACCCTTACACATTATGTCAGCACGATAGTGGAGTAGAAAATAGTATTGTGCAGGATTAAATTTTCCAGAAGACCTAATCTTTTCAACAATAGATTTAGCCTCATCTTCTCCAAACAAGTTTCTACATACTTCTTCAGCAACCTTCAACCTTTCTTCCGTAACCTTAACATTGATCCTATCATACTTTTCAGAAAAAGCCTTCAATAGCTCTTCATCAGAAGGTTCATGATATACTTCTGAAGAGACTATAATGTTGTAGCCAAGCTTTTTTTGGGGCAGAGGCCTACTACGAGGGTAGCCGAGGCAAAGAAGTATTACAGGAAAAACCTTTTCAGGAAGGGCAAGAATATCCTTAACCTTGTCAGCGGACTCTATTATAGTCCCAATATAGACAGAACCTAAGCCAACTGATTCAGCAGCAACACATATTGATTGAGCACATATTGAGACATCAATAAATGCGACCCAAAAATGTCTAAAAGATTTATGAGCAGTAAAAGGAGTATTACATAGTTTAGACCACCTTTCAAGCCTATGAAAGTCAATACAGAATACTAGAAGAACAGGAGCGCTTGAAATAAATTTTTGAAGACATAGTTCAGCAAGCAACCTTTTTCTTTCTTCATCTTCAACTCTTATTATGGAATAGGGTTGAAGGTTTCCAGCTGAAGGAGAATGAAGTCCAGCTTCAATAATCGACCTTAAAATGTCTTCAGGGACTTTTTTAGGAAGAAAGTCTCTAACACTAGAACGAGTGAACATAAGCTTCAATGTTTCGTTAGCAAAACTATTGCACTTAAAATTTTTGTCAACAAGCTTTCCATCAAATGTTAGAAAGGATTCTTTAACCATGCCACAAGGATTACAGATTTTAACTAAAATATTTTGTCGATTAAGCCTACATCCATAGAATTTCTGTTTCTAAAACTTATTCGTTTAGCTTAAAACCTACATACTTTACATATGATTTAATGAAACATTTTATGATAATTGAATTTTTATATTATAGCATTGTTTAATCCATGTGTGGTCGGTAAGGAAGATTCTAAAAAACTTAGGCTCATAAAACATCCTATTAGAAAAAGAATCATAGAACTTTTAGGGCAAAGGGAAAATATGTCATTTACTGAACTAAAGAATGAAACGAATTTACCTGTTGGAACACTTTATTATCATTTGGACGTCCTCAAAGGATATGTTTTACAGGATGAAGAAAGGAGATATTTTTTGAGCAAAGAGGGTAGAAAACTTTACGAACTAGTTAATTCGTACAGTAACACAGGCAAAGATTTTGGGAGAACAGTGTTTATTCCAAGCTGGTTTTTTCCAATACTTGAAAGAGACACTTTAGTATCGATAGTTTGTTTTCTAACAGTTTCTGTTTTAGGAGGAATAATGTCATATTGGTCAGGAAAAGTTCTAATAATCTTGCATTATGGCGTTTCAATATTTTCTAGCATAGTTGATGCAACACTATTTCCTATAAGCATAATATCTTACATAACATACACTATAATATTAGGTAAGCTACTTTCAAGTAGACAAGTAGGTTTAGGAGGAAAACTTGCAGCATCAATAATATTTGCACCAATGATTATACCACTATTAGCACAATTAGCATTAAACAACATTCCAGAAAACATATTCATAGTGCTCCATCTTTCATTAACTATAATAGTACAGGTTACTTCAACAATATTAGGTGCCGCATACCTTTCAAGCATTTATGGCATGAAATTTGAGAGATCACTTCTACTACAAGTACTATTCTATATTATTTCAACAATAGTCTTTTCGTTCCTGCAAGTAATACATCTTGTAAAAGAAATATAAAAAGGGGGATTTAGTGGAACGATTTAAAGATTTTAGGTTCCACCAACATCTTTCTTGCAGCCACAACTATAACTCCAACAACCGCTAAAACTGCAACAGTAGTTGCTAGAAGATATAGACCTGTAAATACTGGAGTAGGCTTTACAACTGAAGCTGGAAGCTGGTAAGCGGGAATATCTTCAATGCTTCCAGACAACACACCTATGATAGGGTCATGAACTATTTTATCACCACGTGGGTAATTGAATTCTGTGTAGTTAGTCATGTCAGACCTAGAACTTCTCTTGTACACCATTACATCTACGTCTTCACCGTCAACTTTTGCAGTGGGAGCCCAAGTAAAGTATGCATATGCATTGCGTTCCATAACAACTTCTGTAGTGTTCTTATAGTGTGTTACTGAAGCACTACCTGAAACACCTTTGAAAGAGGTTATTAGTGCAAGCCTACTTTCTGGAGAAGACCATGGAAAGTTTTCGAATGAAAAGTCTATCTTTGCTTCATATGGTGCTACTGGTGTACCATCTTCTAAGCGAACGCCTGTATTAAAGACTTGAGTTGTTATATTATAGGTTGCACCTCTATCATTTGCTATCATCTGAACCTTCCAGCCTCTAACATTATCTTTTTCTATTTCCTTTACTGTTAACTTCCAGCTAAGACGGGCAAAGTTGATGTATTGAAGTCTTGTGTCATTATCTTTTTGAATATATAGACCATCATTATTTTTATCAATATATTCTATTACACCAAATGTTTTAAGAACACCATTAACCCAATATAGTGTCTTGTTACCATCTTCTTTTGTATAGTTGGCTAATGAAACATAAATACTTGGAGTACCTTCAACATGTATTTTTAGTATAAAGGATTGTACACCTTCTTCAGTTTTTGTTGAGATAAAGTTTACATAGTTTGGCCCCTTGTTAATCATTACTAAGCGTCTTTCATTAAACATTTTCTTTAGACGCTCGAACCTCATATTATTCATTTCCTTGATCTGCTCCTGTACATTCTTAACCCTCTGTTTCATTTCTTCAGCCTTATCACTTTTTGCGTAGACAACACCTGCACCTATAAGGGCTAGAGTAGAGGCAAGTAATATTACTATAAGTGTGGCTGCAGCAATCCTGTTAACACTTTTTTTCATCATAGCCATCGCTAAATAAATTTATGTTAAGGGTATTTAATAGAAGATGCTCTAGAATAGTTCTAGAAGTGTTCAACTTAGTTCGAACATTAATGTTTAATTTATTGAACAAGTTCAGACAGAAAATTCTAAATCTACTACCATACATTTTTTCAAGAAAAATTTTAACCTTCTACATCACAAGTATATAATAATCTTTCATTCACCCTTTCAGTTCTTATACAGCATGAGACTAAAAAGCCGTAGAAATATGTAGGTAGTAATTGGACAGTAGGCGATAATATTATACTTTCTTGCAAGTACCAATCTTATTTAATTTACTATTTGAAAGTTTCCTTTTGAGAAAACTTTTCACTAGCCCGTCAGCTTCTACAGGCGGTTATATTAGCATATTATTTCCTTCTTTTAAAGGCCATCTTTTTACAAATTACTATCTTTGGTAAACCTTTGCTATCTAAAGTTTCTTATCCTAATAGAAAATATTAAATTTCACAATTTTCATTGAAATAAATAATAGATTAAAAAAATAATTTCTATTATTGTAATTTTGGCACTCTAATTCTTAGCACACCATTCTTGAATGATGATGTAGCCTTCTTTGGATCTATTTTATGGGATAGTTTTATAAGTTTTCTAAAAAACTTATATTCCGTCCTCTTCTGCGAGAAACCCCATTTGTTAAATTTAATAGCCTTTGAACATTTTGCTATAACTAAGAGCGCATCCTCAGAAAATCTTACTTCAATACTTTCTCCCCTTACATATGGTAGGTCAACATATATTTCAAAAGCATCATATGTTTCCCTGACTTCGACTAAAGGTTCCATACAACCTTCAACATCATCCCATAATGAGTCAAAATCTTCTGGAAAACCCATACTAATATCACCTATACATTAGTGGAAGCTCACCTTCCACATTCCTATATGCACTTGACGTTACTCTTTCTGTCTGTCTAAGTAAGTCTCTAGCTTTTAAACGTATCTCTTCTGCATTTTCAATCAAAGGTTTAACATCAACATTAAGTGATAGAAGAGAGTTTAGAGAATTTAAAAGCTCTGCAGCAGCACCAGGGTCAGGATATTTTAGAAAAGATTGTGCAACCAAAGCTATAGCGGGAAGACCTGCTTTCAAACACTCTTTTAAAAATAGAGCATATAGTCCAGAGATAAAACCTTCCTGCAGAACCTCAATCTTATATTTTGAAAGCATTTCAGAAAACTCCTTCTTTGAAACGACAGCATAAACTTCAGGCTTTTCAATTTCTAGCCTATTTTCAACAGGAAAACCGGTTAAAGCAATAAGCATCTTAACATTCAAACCCTTAAGCCATTCAACAACCTTCTTAACCAGAGGGTTCAAAACTGTAAGAGGCAACGCTATCTCTGAGGTTAAGACAATAAGCCTTTCGTTACCGTATATTCTTACAGGATGTAGTAGTTCACCATTATGAACAACCATTACTGGAGGCAAAAAAGATGTTTCTATGTAAGCGATTTCCTCTAATTTAAGAGATTCGATAAGATGCATTGTAGCAATAGTTCCAGCTAAACCTACATCAGGAAAACCTTCAATAGCAATAGGCCCATCAAACTTGATATCCTTTTTCATAACAATCTCTAAAACTTCTTCAGACATGAACTATCCACTTACATATTTAACATGACCATGTTATTTAATCTTTTAAATAATAATTAAGAATTAGAATATAGATTAACTTTTTTCAAGAAAGTTAGATGGAGATTAAATTATACTCCTTACTTTTATTACATTTGACTTGAAATATAAGAGAAATTCCATAAAGATATTATTAGTACAAGAAGAGAATAAAATTTTTGGCATGATACTAATTTATAGAGAGAAGAGAGGTTTCAATATATCCAATTTTTTCAAATTTAAAGTATTCTATAAGATGCATGGGAGCCATAGTACCATCTAGATCAACATTAGGGAGACCTTCAATGAGTAGGAACATAACCTTTATGCTTTTTTTTAAAATCTAAAATCATCAGCTATAAAGGATCAGCTTAATATTACTTTTTAAGAAAGTTAAGAGGATAAATATTAAAATGCTTAAATAAATTTATTCCCAAAGTTTAGCCACAATGGCAGAAGATAGAGAAGAAAAGCCTATAAGTGTATTTAAGGTTTCATATCTGTATGCCACAGCAACATTCTTTCTAATACTAGTGCTTGACATACTCTTTTTAAGCCAAAAAATTAATCTCTCAAATTTAATTGAACAGGAGTTGAGTAAAGGATTTATATACATTATTGTCGCTGGAACACTAACATATATCCTACTTCAAAAAAATATTATTTTGAGAAGAGACCTTGAACTTTCTCTAAGAGCAAGCAAGCATGTTCTTAATTCCTTTTTAAAATTTGCAAAGGGAATAGCATTTCAAGTCGATCTAAGAAGAACACAGACCTTTTTATTTGGAGACTTTGAACTTGTAACATTATACAGTAAAGATGACCTTATAAAAGGGAAGATAAAATGGAATCAGATAGTTCATCAAGATGATAGGCTTAAGTTTGAAGAGAATCTGCAGAAACTTTATACTATACCAAATTATATTATTGAAGAAGAATATAGAATAGTTAGAAGAGACAATCAGATAAGATGGATGAGAGGATTCTCACAAAATTTTAGCTACAAGGGTAAGATTATAGGATATAATAGGATACTATATGATGTAACAGAAGAAAAGGTTGCAATGGAGAGAGTTAATTTTCAAGCAAACATCATAGAAAACATTAATGATGCAATAGTAATTTTAAACGAGAACTTTATAATAGAGCATATGAATAAGGCAGCTGAAAAAATATACGGATGGCACTTGAGTGAAGCGCAGGGACACTATATGTTTGAACTATTCAATTCAGAACCAATAAATGGCGATTTTAAGAAAATAATTAATATGTTGAAGGACAAAAATGTATTTGAGCACGACTTTGTACATACAAAAAAAGATGGAACAAAAATTTATGTTAACATGAGATTTAACACAATTTACGGGCAAGGTGGTAAAATATTAGGATATATAACAATACACCAGGATATTACTGAAAAGAAAATTATGGCAAAAGCGTTAGAGGAAAGAGAAAAACTCTTTAGAACAATAACTGAGAACATGTATGAAATAGTTGGATTAGTTGATGTAGAGGGAAGAATAGAATATTTTAGTCCATCATTTGAAAAAATACTTGGACACCCTTCCTCTGATTTAATAGGAAAAAGAGTGCTTGACATAGATTTAGTTGAAAAAGATGATTTAAAGAACATGATTCACAAGTTCTTGGAAAACAGTAAAGGATTCCCAAGATTAAAGGCTGAGGCAAGAATAAAAAATAGTAAAGGAGAATATGTTTGGTTCGAAATAACAGCTAACCCACTTTCTTCAGAAAAAGAACAGTTGGAAAAGGTGGTCTTCAGTGCAAGAGAGATAAGTGAAAGAAAAAGGCTTGAGGAAGAAGTTAAAGCCTATACAAAAAATTTGGAGGAATCTGAAAAAGGATATAGGACAATATTTGAAAATACAGGCACAGCTATGGCAATAGTAGAAGAGGATACAACAATATCATTAGTTAACACAGAATTTGAGAGAATACTAGAATGTGATAAAAGTGATATTATTGGAAAAAGTTTTATAGAAATTATTGCAAAAGAAGATATTGAAAGACTACTAAATTATCATTATCAGAGAAGAGTAAGCCCAGATAAGGCGCCTAGAAACTTTGAATTTAGGTTCTATACAAAAAAGGGTGAGTTAAGATATGGTTTTGCTACAGTAGCACTACTTCCAGACAGTAGAAAAAGTTTGGTTTCAATAATAGACATAACTGAAATGAAAAAGAAGGAGCAACAAGTAAAGGCTTATACAGAAAATTTAGAAAAGCTTGTTGAGGAAAAGAGCAGGGAGCTTAGGGAGAAAGAGAGGATGGCCGCATTAGGTGAGGCAGCAACACTAATAGGACATGATCTGAGAAATCCTCTACAAGCATTAAAAAACAACCTCTTTATAATAGAGCAAAGAATAAAAAATTTTGGAGAAAGTAACGAGTCAGAAGATATAATTAATAAACTTAAGGCAATGTATAGAGAAGTGGATTATATGAACAAGATTGTTTTAGACCTACAGGATTATGCAGCACCAATAAAATCTTTTGAGACGAAAATTGAATTGGAAAAGATTATTGAAGAAGCAATGAAAGGTGTAATTGTACCAGAAAATATAAAAGCAACTTTAGAAATTGATCAAAGCGTCAGTCATATAAAGGCGGATTTCTATATTATAAAGAGGGTTCTAGGAAACCTAATACTGAATGCGATACAGGCAATGCCAGAAGGTGGAACACTAACCATTATTGCAAAAAGTTCCAATGATGATCTAATTTTGGAGGTAAAAGATACTGGAGTAGGAATTCCGGAAGAAAATATTAAAAAGATTTTCACACCTTTTTTCACGACAAAGTCGAAGGGCCAGGGACTCGGTCTTGCAGTATGTAAAAGACTTGTTGAAACATTAGGAGGAAATATTTCAGTTGAAAGCAAAGTTGGAGAAGGAACAAAATTTATTATAAAACTTCCAAAAAGTATTTAGTAAGTATTCTCTATTAAAAGTGCAAAAAAGCTTATGAGCCATATCCAAGCACTCAATACTAGTATAGAATATGTTGGTATAATAAATTGTAGTAGCATAGCAAAAGCTGAGCCAATAGAAAGGAAAAGAGCAAGCCTTTTCAATATGATTCTAGGATGAGTGGTTCCAACAAGTTTCGAGAGAAGCTTATAAGACCACTTACGTCTAATACTTAATGAACCAAGATAAAGGTTAACCAACTTTCTTCCTTCTTCAGTTAGAGAATAGTATATTTTGGTACTTTTTAAGCCAAAAATCTGCCTAGGCTTAACATGCCTATTTAGAAACATAAGCTCGCCTTTTGTAAACTTTAAAAGATGCTCGTCTAAAACATTTGAGCTAACACCAACAATTTTTGAAAGCACATCAACAGCCAAAACTCCCTTAACAGAACTATTTAAGGCCTGAAGAGTTTCATAAAGGTAAAGGTCTCCAACCATAATCCTTGCAACATCATATTTAGTCAAAGAAAAAGTGCCTCTAGAAATGGGAGATTCTAGCTCAGATTTTTTTAATAACATAATTTTAGAAAAAACATCCTTTCCAAAATCAGTTAAAAGAAAACTTTCACCATTTCGAGAAATAAGTGACTTGGATTCAAGTTTCCTAAGAGAATCAAAGACAGCCTTACGCCTTTCACCCAACCCTCTAACAAGCTCATCAACATGAACAGGACCGTCCACCCTACCAAGCCTACAAACGATTTCAAGCTGCAGCCTACCACGAGAAAGGTCTATAACGTCATCCAGTTCTCGTGCCAACTCAAACATGGACATCTTTTATCAAACAAGAGCATACTACAATAAAAGGTAGTATAACAATTTTTCTAAAAAATAGGAAAAACGGTGACAATTGGTCGCCAGCACAAGACAGACTTATAAAATGATTTGGCACAATTGCCAACCCAAGGTGAAAAAGATGCTGAAAATTAAAGGTAAGAAAAGGAAGGGTATCGTGGGCATAGAGGCAGCAGTAGTACTTATTGCATTTGTACTAGTTGCAGCATCACTGGCGTTCGTGGCACTAAACATGGGAATGTTCGCAACACAGAGAACAAAAGAAGTCATAGGAAAAGCATATGAGTCGTCAAGTAGAGCACTAGAAGTTTCAGGAAGTGCATTAGCGTACATGGGTGGAAGTCCAGATTCCAGTACAAATCCAGCAAATCAAATACTTGTTCCAATAAGGTTAACAGCTGGTTCTAAAGCCATAGATGCAAAAAAATTCCTTATAGTAACAACTGTATTATATGCTAATGGTACTGCAAAAAGTTATTCTCGCAATCTTACTAACGCAGAATTTTTAGATGTAGAGGAACTTGATCTTGAAGAGGCTATAAATACAATATCATTATCAGACTACGGTGATGCAGCTTTAATTGGAGTTTCAGGAAGTATAGAAGATGGAAAGTTAGATCCAAATGACCTTGTGTATCTAGAAGTACAAATGCCAGATAAAGTTTATGCATATAGTTACATTACTATTGAAATACAGACACCATCAGGTAACGCCTTAACTGTAAGTAGAACTGTTCCTGCAACAACAGCTGCTGGATTAATTAATCTAGACATGAGTAGCTAGCCTCCACCAATTCCTTTTTTTTAAAAAAGATTATTTTTACGTTTTGTTTATGTTTGTGTGGGGTGTGCTGGTGTAATGTTTGGAGAGAAGGAGGTGGTTGTTGTAATGGTTGCTTTTGCTCTTACCTTAGCTGCTTTTGGTGGTGTTTTGTATAATTTTTTAGGTACCTCTGTGGGTGGTGAAAGGGTTTTTGATGTTTTAGAGACTCGTGTTGAATTGGATGGCCTGCGTAAGGTTTATGTTTTAAGATTTAATCGTGATATTTCTTTTGAAGAATTATCTGTTTCTCTTTCTTATAGAAGAGGGGAAAAGGTATTTTCTTTGTTTGATAATTGTTCTGTTGGTGGAAAATATTTTCTTTATTTTTTTGACGGGGTTTCTTCTACTGTTTGCGTTGGTTATAATGTTATTGTTAAGTATGTTCCAGACTATGGGCTTTCTATTACATTTGAGGTTGGAGGAAAAAATGTTGAGTTTGTTGGAAAGGATAGACCATACCTTTCTTCATTTGGTAAAGATATATATCTAGAAAAGGAAGAATATTCTATATGTGACCTTGTTTATGTTATTTATGGTGCAAATAGACTTTATGTTGGAGGAAATGTTGTTGATTTAAAATGTTTTCTTCAAAATTGTATTAGGGAGCCTTTACCTCTAATTTCTGTTCCATTAAATAATGTTTTAGGGGCTAAGATTTTGGCTAAAAGTGTTGTTGAAATAGTTATTTTTGGAAATGAAGCCGCCAATACAATCACATATTTAAAGATTGGAGGAAATAGGGTTTCTCTGGGACAGTGATATATCTTGAAGGAGAGAATGCTAGTTTTATTTTTTGGAGCTATAGGATTATTGCTTGCTGCTGGAAGCATTCTTTACCTAATATATCTTTTGGACCTTGGAGAATTTTTTTCTGACCTTACTTCACTTATAGGTTTTATTATTTCATGTTCTCTAGCTATTGTTGGTTTGCACTTGTTCATTGTGTCAATTTCTTCTTCAAGAACTTAGACATTTGAAAAAAATTTATAAACTTTAGTTGATTAGATAAGGGGAAATGCCAAACTGGCGCTGTAAATGTCCACTCTGCCGATTAATAGTATTGCCAATCTTTAATCAAATGCTAGGAAATACTTCAGAAATAGTTGAAAGTGTACCATTAATTGCTGAAACATTGCCTCCAAACACCATAGAAGGTTTACATGAGGAAACAGTAGCAGAAAGTGCAAACATTGACGTAGCCAGTTTAAACGATAAAATTTCTTCAATCGTTACAGAATCAGTTAACAGTGCAGTTGAGAAGGTTGAAAAAGACCTTTTAAACAACTTGAGCAAAGTTAGTGAGGAGATAGCTCAGCTTAGAAGTGAACTTTCTGAGACGGTCAAAAACTTTAACGATGCCATAAAGAATCTTAACGAATTGGCTATTGAACTTCGTACATCGATGTCTGATATGGGCAATCCTTTCTTTGTACACGAATCAAACGGTAATGGTTTGGGTAAATCTAATGGACATAAAATTAATCCTAAAGTTGTAGAAAAGATTCTAAGAGATCTTTGGAAATATTCTGAGAACATAGATAGTAGTACATTAAAAGAGCTTTTACAAGATTATGTTGATAGTGGTGTTGTAGAAAAGGAAACCGGAGAAGTTATTCTAAAACTGGTAGATCACATGTACAGGTTAAAACCTAAAGGCTTCACAGTGGAAGATAGTATTAGACTTCTTCAGACTATAAAGGGTGTTGGAGGCAATGGCAGGTAATATTCCACGTAGGAAGGGTAGTACAAGTATTTCTATGACCTTTTTAATAATAGCATCCTTTATTATTGCTTCAATGGTTTCTGGAACAATGTTCTATTCCACAAAACTAATTCTTGAATCAGTTGAAAAATTTAGAAAGAATGCTGAATTAAGACTTAATTATAGAATATATTTTATTGGAGGAGGTTTTAATGAATCAGGAAAATGTATTTTTGTTATATTAGAAAATCGTGGAAAAATACCAATTAATGCTATAGATAAAATTGTTATAGTTTATGGTGGTGTGGGAAGTACATTTAAACCAGAATATAGCTCAAACAAGAATCTTGGATCTTGGAATATTAGAGAAATGTTTTATGAAAATAGTAGATGGGATGTCGGTGAACCAATACTTATTAGAATATATAATGTATCCAACATAATACCACCTTATTTTATTGAATTACATTTAGAAAACGGCTTAACTTATTCATATCGTTTTGGTGATAAAATTGGCTAGTGAACTTTCAACATTCCTACTTTTAACTTCATTAACTGTGATGATACTTTCAGCCATCTTTGCAATTGGAACATTATATCTTGAAACAGGAAAAATTTATTCTTCCATAACCAGCCAGCCAGCACAAATTATGATAAAGGATCTTGTATTAGAAGATAAGACTTTAAAGATTTTAGTTTACAATCATGGAACATCAAGTTTAATATTAAGCCAAGATAGTTTGAACATACATATAATATTTTATGGTAGTAACTTTACAGAGTATAATGTTTATAGGTCATGGTCTGTTAATGGAAAAAAAATTAATGCATTTGAACTTCTGCCTGCAAGTGAAGTTGAATTGGAAATTGAGCTTGGGATACTGCCACCTGAACACTGTTTAATCGATGTAATAGTAACTTCAGGTGAGACTAGAGTTGAGTGGAGTAAAAGGTTTTAAGCAAAATATTATGGTTATTTCAACAGGAAACGAGGAACTTGATAGAAGAATAGGTGAGGGAATACCTAAACCATCTTTTATAGTGATAGAAGGGGAAAATGGTTCAGGCAAGACAACTTTAATCGCACAGCTTGCATATGGTGCCTGTAATTCAGGATTAAAATGTGCAATTTTAACAACAGAAGAAACACCTCAAAAGTTTATTACTTGGGCCAAAAATATTTCAATAGACCTTATACCCTTTTACTTAAAAGGCAAAATAATAATCTATTCCCTACCGAGGCTAGTTAACAGTCTTACAAAAGAGGATGCAACAAAATTAGTTAATAACATAATTTCCTTTATTAGAAAAAAAGGGCATACCTTCGATTTTATAGGATTAGATGCCCTATCATTTCTTTCATTTAAAAGCGAAAAAGATAGTGTAGAACTATTTCTAGCAATCAAAAAGCTAACATCTACAGCTGGAAATATTGCAGCACTAACTATACATAAAGATTCATTAGAAGAGGAGAGCAAAAAGTATCTAATATCATTATCTGACCTTTATTATACTCTAAGCTTAGGGGAGGTTGCTGGAAGGTCTGTTAGAATATTGAAGATTTTAAAGGCTAAAGGTTCACCAGTAGTCCCAGAAACAACTGTAGCCTTTGAAGTTGACCCAGCATTTGGTATAAAGATTGTCCCAATAGCTGCTGCAAAGGTGTAGAACTTTTGAGCAAGGAACAATTGATTTCACTAAACAGTTTCCCTCATTTAATAGCCTACATTAGGAAAGTGGAGAAGGAAGTGGGCACACCAACATATGTGGGAACAGAAATTCCTGACACATTAAAGAAGAACCCTATTGTCAATATCATTTATTTAGTTGACAAGAATAATGGAATATTTATCCACGTATACTCTAATCCGGGTATTTCAACAGGCTATAGAAAATATGTTGTAGTAGAACCGCCAAGACCACCACAGGCACTTTTTGACCTCATAGAAATTAAGTTGGCTGAAGTCATAACCGACAAAGACGTGGCTAACTCACCAGAGGATAGGAAAAAGATACTTTTGGAAAAGGTTAACAAGATCATAGAAATTACAGATAATCAAGTCAACTATGAACACCTTCTAGCAAAAAATAGGATTCCAAAAAAGATACCAGTACAAAAAAACATGTACAATGTTTTCGAATATTATTTGATTAGAGATAAAGTTGGCTTAGGAAAACTTGAACCCCTAATAAAAGACCCCTATATTGAAGACATAAGCTGTAGTGGAATAGGATGCATACATATAGTGCATAAGGTTTTCGGTTCACTTGAAACAAACATATGTTTTCCTTCACTCGAAGAACTTAACAAGTTTATTCAAGAACTTGGTGAAAGAACAGGTAAACCTGTTGGAACAGCAAGACCAATAATTGATGCCACATTACCAGATGGAAGCAGACTAAATGCTGTATTTGGAAATGATGTAAGCTTAAAGGGTAGCAACTTTACAATAAGAAAATTTACAGAAACGCCAATTAGTATAACAAGATTGATCGGATGGAATACACTTGACCCAAAAGTTGCAGCATTCGTTTGGATGCTACTTTTAGAGGGAATGAGTGGATTTATTTCTGGAGAAACAGCTTCAGGAAAGACGACAACATTAAATGCATCACTAGTCTTCATACGACCGAATGCCAAGATAATAAGTATAGAAGATACCGCAGAAGTAATGGTGCCACATCAGAACTGGGTAAGAGAATTGACACGCGATACTGGAAGCCCTGAAACAAGTGTAACAATGTTTGACCTGCTGAAGGCAGCATTAAGACAAAGACCAAATTATATTATTGTAGGAGAGATAAGAGGAGCAGAAGGAAATATAGCATTTCAGGCAATGCAGACAGGACACCCTGTTATTGCAACATTTCATGCAGCTTCTGTTGAAAGGCTAATTCAGAGAATAATCTCACCCCCTATAAATGTGCCGAGAACACAGTTAGACAACCTGAACTTTATCCTCATACAAAGTGCAGTTTATAGAGAAGGTATAATGGTGAGAAGGGTTCTCAGTTTAAACGAGATAATAGGATATAATCCAGTAGAAAATAATGTCATGTTCGTTCCAGCATTCACATGGGATCCCGTAAAGGATACCTTCATCTTTAGAGGAAAGGGCTCAAGCTATTTACTTGAAGAAAAGATTGGTGTAACGAGAGGGTTAAGTAAGAAGGATATGGGTATGATTTATGAAGAGCTAGAACTTAGAGCCAAAATTTTAAAAGGATTAACAGAAAATAAGATTTTTGACCACTTTACAGTATTCAGGTTTTTAACTCAACTCTATACACAAATAGATTCCAAGGCCAAAGTTAGTAAAAAATCAGAATTGCAGCATGTTATACTCGAAGGCTTAGAAAAGGTTCTAAAGGATATAGCATATAATAGGCTAAAGGACTGGTTAAAATGAAAAAAGAAAAAAATTCACGCTTATCAAAAATTTTACCAATAGTTGCTGGAATTTCATCCTTTACAATATTATACTTTCTTAATTTTGAAATAATATTTTCTTTAGCCTTAACAGGATTCATTACAGCATTCGCTACCCTACCCTTAGTCTACAAGCTCTTAGCAAAAAGGCTACCAAGAGCATCAATAGATGAAAGCCTACTTTTCACAATAATACAAATGTATGCTGTTTCAACAGGAAAGCCGAGTAGAAACAGGATACTGGAAATTAAAACATTAGTAGGAGATTATGGAGAATTCCAGAGCATATTATCAAAGTTTTCAACACTTTCAACAAACTGGGGATATGGACTTGTTAGGGCAATACAACTTCTAGCAAAAAATGTTAAAAACACTATATTTAGAAACTTTCTCCTCAGACTTTCTGAAGTTTTGAGAGTTGGAGAAGACCCAGAAAACTATCTCGAACTTGAAGCAAGAATGCATAGTAGGCTTTATGAATATAATTATTCTAGGAGCCTTGATTTCGCAAGAGTTCTTCTTGGATTATATAGTTCAGTTATGAGCGCTTCAGCATTCATAATAATAACGCTAGCATTACTTTCAATGTTCATGGGAGGAGACACAATATTGCTTATAGTTTCAATTATCGGTTCCGTTTCAATAACAATATTTTTTGGAATATTTATAATACTAATTATGCCAAAAGATTGGACAATATTATATGGTGCAATAAAACCATATTATAGAAAAAAATACTTTTTAATAACCTTAACAGCTGTTACAGCATCGCTTATAATATTTTTTATAACCCAAAATTTTTTGGGATTCGCACAAAGTTATGGACTACTTTTTGCTACACTACCACTCTTTATACCAGGAATATATGCTCTTATCATAGAAGATAGGATAAAAAAGGTGAGTAATGTGATACCAGTTTTTGCAAGAAGCTTTGGAATGACCTATTCTGTACTCCAGAATCAGCAGAAGGCTATAGAATCTACACTACAGGGTGAACTTGGGCCGCTCAGAAGATTTATAGAAAATTTAAGGGCAAGACTTTCAACTGGAATAGACCCTAAGATTGGGTGGAGACACGCATGCCTTGACACATGCAATAAAGATTTCATACATTTGACGAACATTTTAAATGACACAATGGATGTTAATGGAAACACAGCTACTGTAGGAATATTTTTAAGTGATTATTTCACAGTTTTAAATAATATGAGAGTGAGTAGACTTGGTATAGCCAGAACATTTGAGTCAACAATCTACATGCTTCATGCACTGCTTGTGGCAATATCTTCAGCACTAATGACAATATTAAATATATTTTCAGAATACTATAAGACCATGATGGAAATGATGGAGACTTCAGCCGAAACATTTTCTATGATAACAGAATTTCCTATAAGATTTTTTGAAATAGATGTTAACTTAGTAGCAAATTTATTGTTCACTTCAATAATAGTTTTGGCTATAATGAATGCTATAGTTTTAAAAATAGTATTCGGTGGGCTCGTAGAAACATTCTGGACACACGTAGCAACACTTTTTACATTAACTTCTATTGCTTGGGTCGTAATGGAAATACTTTCAAGACAACTGGTCATTCCAGTTATAGTTTAAGGAGGTAAAATGTAAAAATGATATCACAAAAATACAATAGATTGAATCAAAAAAGGTTTGCAAAGTGCTTCATGCTAATAATCTTAATGCTTCTAATATTGGCAACATCATATTCTAGCATAAGAACAGTAAAAGGAGGGCAAGCAAATATTGTGAAGGTTGAAAAAGATATTCCACCAATATTTATAGGGAAATCGGTGCTTTCGCTCAAAATAAACCTAGAAACCAACGAAATATTACTTTCTGGAGCAGAATACGAGCTCTACACAAAAATTTCTTCATTGTATTCGACTTATACAGGCAATATTGCAGTATACCTTCAACTAAGGATAGGAAAACTCGATTCAGGAATATGGTATATGGGAGTAATAAATAGAACCATTACAGAAATTGTTTTAAAAACCAAGTATACAGTACCCCTTTCAATAAACACAGCAGACAAATTTAACATTACATTAACACTAATACCTGTAGAAAGAGGGGAAACGATAAAAACATCGTTTATTGTTGAACAAATAAAAACATTCGGCTATGACACACTATTTAAAAAAGAACTGATTAGAATAGACGTCGGATACCCAGATGGTGTAAAAAATAAGGTAATATTACAAGGATCAGAAATAGAATTATATGCTAGGATTGAAAACCTTTTCCCACTACAACTTGAAAACGTCAAACTCTTCTTATACTTTAACAAAACACTAGTATATACACAGAATGTTGGAAACATAAGCCCACAGCAGATATACAGTACAAAATTTTCAGTCAACACATTTCTCCTAAAAGAAGGAGCATATTATATTACATCAAATATAACATATATGATGGAAAACCTATACTTTTCATACGGAAGCTTAAGCTCAACTACCATAGACTTAGTTAAACCAGAACTAAATCTTAGAATAAACAAGACGAGTATAATAAATGGAGACCAAATAATTGCAAAAATAGAAATAAAGCCACCAAAAGCCATATCAACTTTAAGTACACTTGCAATAGAAATTGTTAAAGATGGCAATATATTAAAAAAGGAAACATTTTATATTATTGAGCCAGCTTTAGAAGTACCTTTAAGAATCTTTATTTTAACAGAAAATCCAACAGAAGTTATAACGTTAAGAGCATATGTTACAGCCGAAGAAAAGAACTTTTATAGTAATGAAGTTAAAATTAGAGTTATTAGTGCCTCCGCAATTTTGAACAATTTAATCTTAAAAATTGATGTTGAACCAGAAACTGCATTTGAAGGAGAAACATTTAAGGCAAAAGTTACAACAATACCAAAATTTAATTTAACACTTCCAATTACAATAGAGAAATATACAGATGGAATATGGATTACGTTAAAAAGTATAGACGTTTATGAAGGAGAAGCCTATTGTGATCTAGAACTACCTACAGGAACAAATATATTAAGAGCAGTAATAAGAATAGGCTTGAATGTAGTAGAAAGCCAGCGTATACAAGTTAAAGTTATTCCAAAACCAAATATAATAATAGAAGGAGCTGGAAAGGTTTTAGCAAATACTACAACAAAATTCAAAATAAATGTGTTGAATGAAAAAGGTTTAGATTTTAAGTTTAATGGAAGACTACTACAATACTATGGAAACACACTAATTTTAAACAAAAGTATGGAAGTTAAACCCGGAGAAAATGAATTTGAACTAAAAGTAGGAAAGCAAATAGGAAAGAATAAGATAATATTTACAATACCTTCAATAAAATTAGCTGCAGAAAAGGAATTTGAAGTCATAAGTTTGAACCTAAACATAATATTACCGAAAAACATAGAAGAAAATAGTGAATTTCAAGTAAAAGTTGTTTCTGAACAAAAGATAAGTTTGAATGCAACACTAATAGTTAAAAACCAGGAAACAGGAAAATATGTTCAGAACAAGGATATTGTAATATTTAATGGAGAAGCTTTAACCACATTAAAAAACTTACCAATGGGAAAATATGTTATGACAATAGTTTATCAAAATACTACAGTATCAAGCACACAATTTTCTGTTATAAAAACTATAATAAATGTTGACCTGACAATTTCTAAGACAAAAGTCAGTCCATCAGAGAAAATGCAAATAGAAATAAGGTTAGCACCGCCTCCATCAGCAGCAACAATTGCATTAATAGAAATTAGCAGGGACAGTGCATCAACACCGATTAAATCTATTCCAATAGGCACCTCAGGAATAGTAAAAGATGAGATAACAGCACCAACAGAAGTTGGAAAATACAAAATAAGAGTAAAGGTTCAAGATACAGTTGACGAAGAAGAGTTTGAGGTAGTTGGCCAAAGCATATTATCAGGTGAGGGGATGGAGACTATTTTAGTAATAGGAGCCATTGTCGGAGTGTCAACAATACTTTATTTGATGGGGCGTAGAAGATGAGTATCTTACCTATAATATCAAGTATCCTAATATTTTCTGGAATAATACTATATGTTGTCCTTTTACTTCAAGCCTTTCTTAGAAAAGGAAATAGAGGTTCAAAGAAAGTAAATAATGTTACTGAGAACATTGCACCATTATCATTTAAAGGAGTGCCAGAAACAGCATTTCAAACACAAAGTTCAAATGAAGTGACCCAGTATTATAGTGGTGGCACAGTTAGATCAACTGCACAATCGATATTAACAATATTATCAACAATGGAAAGTATCGGATTGGAAGATTTGATAGCGAAATTAAGTGATAGGTCAAAGAACTATGTTACAGATGCCTTAAGAAATTTAGAAAGGGAAGGATTGATAGAAATAAATGCTGGAATAATAATGCTAACAGACAAGGCATCAAAGACCCTACTGTCATTAAGTGAGAAAAAGGTTGAAAAAGAAACCTAATATTAATTACAAACAATTTCAGCTAATAGGTCAATTATTCTTTTCATTATAAAAGAAACATCTTCTTTTAAAACAATTGTTTGTGGAGTTATAAGATAATTCAGGGATATGTTGCTTCAGGAACTGTTGTATAGAGATAGTTAGGACTGCAATAATCAGAAAATTTTGAAAACCATATTGGAGCATACTTCTTTTACATTGACTCAAGTTTATAACAGGATATCTTGGTATCATGATATGGTGAAAATCTTATGACTGATTTAGAGACGATAAAACGTTTTCAAGAAATCCAAAAACGTGTTAAGGAAAGAATGGATAAGGTCAAGCATAAGATTGCGATCGTAAGCGGTAAAGGTGGAGTTGGAAAAAGCACGTTCACAGTAAACCTTGCAATAGCCTTTGCAACAAAAGGACATATGGATAGGGTAGGTATACTTGATGCAGACTTTCATGGACCAAGTGTTCCAAAGATGCTTGGCATTAAGGGACAGATGGTTGCATCGGATTCTGATGGAATACTTCCACTTATAGGACCCTTAGGAATAAGAGTGGTTTCTACAGAATTCATATTACCAGACGAGAATACTCCAGTAATATGGCGTGGGCCACTAAAAATGAATGTCATAAGAGACTTTCTTGCAGAAATTTCTTGGGGCGAATTAGACTTTTTACTTATAGACCTACCTCCTGGAACTGGTGATGAAGCATTAAGCATTGCACAGTTTCTACCGGACTTAGATGGTGTTATAGTACTTACAATACCATCTCAAGTGTCACAAGTTGTTGTTAAAAAGTCAGTTAACTTTGCTAGAAGACTTAACCTTCCCGTGATAGGGATAGTGGAAAACATGAGTGGATTTGTATGCCCAAACTGTGGTACAAAAATCGACATATTCCAGTCAGGAGGGGGAAAGAAGATTTCTGAAGAATTAGATATACCATTCCTTGGAAATATACCAATAGACCAGAGAATATGTGAAGATTCAGACAATGGTAAGCCATTCATCTTAGAACACAGAGATTCTCCAGCATCAAAAGCGTTCATGGAAATTGTCGACAAAATAGAAGAATATTTAGAAAAAAGATAATATATTGTATTAAATCTTCTCAAATCTGCCACTTTTAAAAATTTTTAGTTTACAAGCCTATGAAAAGTCGAATCATGTATGAAACAAGTAAGGCTATCAGGCTTGGGAAAGCGCTTTTAGCCCACGAAAGTCCTGAAAGGACATGATTTGCTATAGTACAAAGGAGAGTTAGCCATGCAAATATGAGCAACTGCACATAGTTTGCAATTATAGAAAAAAGTGATGCAGCCTCATTCAATTTTGCTGTTTCAATAGCCTTTTCTGACACAGTTCCACCCAAATATTCTAGTGAGTAATATAAGTTGTCTAAAGTCTGGGATAGGATAGCAGAGTTTATTATGTTCTGGATGGAGAGAGTTATAAGTGCCAATCCTACACAGACTAAAAGAGACTTCCATGAAACTTTTCCTCCAAAAGCATTCAAAAAGATGAAGATTATACCAGATATTACGAACAATTGTATTAGAAACTGAAATAGGCCAAAAATGGAAATTATTGAAGCATATCCTACAGGATCCTTACTTAGTTGATTTTCATATAGGCCTCGAAAGTATAGGCCATCTAAAAGGACCTTAATGTCAAAATTCTTAGGCCAAACAAAACTTAAAGCAATACCTGAAATTTTGCTCCAGTCACCACCATGATCTTCCCATAAAGTGTCTGCTAAGGGTATTGTAAAGTTGTTCCATACTCCAACCTTTGAAGTTAACAAACTTTCTGTTAGATTATATAGAAAGTATCTTGATGTATCTCCAGAATATAGGAGTATTAATGCTGTAGAAGGTAAAGTTTGAGGATTAACGAACTTTACCTTAAAAGACAATGCTTTAAAGCCTGAAGGACCACTACAATTTACTGGACCAACATCCACTAGCTTCACAAAAATGTTCGAACTATCGTTTGCAGAAAATTCTATGCTCCTGTCACCATAGTAGCTTCCATTAACATAATCACTATAATCTAATGTGATATTCACATTCGGAGCCGGATGCCAGAGGGTTGAATTGTCAGTCCAAACATCAAATCGGCCTGCTAAAAGGTCAACTTTAGGAAACGTTTCCTCAACATAGCTCTTAGATAGTACCATGTATCCGAAAATTGTATTAGATAAAATGAAAAATAATAGTACAATAATTATTGGAATATAACGTGGTTCACTAGCCACCTCCCTAAAAACCTTATAAGGTGAGTATAGAACTCTAATAAACTGCGTAAGAAACTGTTTTGTTTTAATTTCCTCTGCCGCTGTAGTGGATTGCATACTTTCCAACAAAATCACGTCCTCCAAAAAATCTTAACAAACATATTCTCTCTGTCAACTTTTAACACACCATATTTAAACTTATTGAAAATATATAGTATACAAAAAAATTTTATACAAAAAATTCGTTTTTACAAAATTCTCTAAGTAAAGCAGTAGCATAGCAGCCCTTTTCAAGCCAAAAATTAAAACATACAATATTATCATTACCAGCATATCTTAAATCCTTAAAGTTTAACCTCAGCTTTCTAAGAGAACCCTTAACCTTTAAACCTAACTTCTTATTCTTAAACCTTGTAAGCTCAAAATTTTCTTTTTCTACAACACTTTTAACAATTTCACCAACTTCTCCTCTAGGAAACTTTGACTTATAGCCTAAAAGTGGAAAAGCAGGTTCACCAGCTTTAACAAAATCACCATCAACACACCTATTCAGAGGCAACCCTCGCCGAATCCTTTCTGAAAGCATAAGATTAAAGAGGTAGCTTTGGTAAGCGTTAACATAAAATTTTAGAAGACTCTTTCCAAGCAATCTAACAATCTTTTGAATTGAAAAATTTTTTAGCATCAGACCTAAAACCTTTCTTTCAATCCAAAGCGACCTTGGCATCATATTATATGCATCTCTAAGATACCCCTCACTTGCACACATTCTGGCTTCTTTAGCAAGACTTGATTCACTAGAATATACTTTGTATACAAGCTCTTCAACAAAAGAGTCGTAATCTTCCCTCAGAAGATGATAGCCTATTAAATGAGTATTATATCTGCGAGTCCCAAACCTTTGATATCCAAAATAGTTTGGGCAACCAAAACCGTCAAGTTCACCCAATATATTTTCAATCAAGTCCCTCCTAAAATTACAGTTTCTTAAAATAATCTGAAAATTGTTTCCCCTTAACATTCCAAGCCTAATTTTTCTTAAGGATGGGTAAGCTTCAATAATCCTAACTTTTCCCTCAACATTAAGTTTTTCTACATCAATTTTATCTTCAAATGGTATAGAAAACTTTTGTACTACAACAGCCCTGGAATCCTTTATTCCAGCAAAACCAATAAGTCTCTTATCGATACCTAAAGTTTTAGAAATATGCCTTATAACATAATCTGTAGTAACATTCCTCTTTTCTATAACAAGAACAATATGGGAACCTCTAGGATTCAAAGGTATTTCAGAATCCTCGAAAACCTTAAAATCTTCAACGGAACCTCTAATGCTACCACCTATACCTTCAGTTGAAGAAACATAGCATAATATTCCCAAACACTTTTCAAGCTCAATATTGGATGTAAGCATAATCAACTCACAACATAAATCTTAATATCAAAAATATAATTTAAGGTTTAATCAATCTCATAAATAGAGAACAAAATTAAGTCTCAATAAGCATATAAGAAAATTTTAAATAAAGATTGTTTTGACCCCAAATTACCTATCAACCTTTTTAGGTTCTTGGCTCACCAGATGAGGAACCAAAATAAAGGTTCCGATGGAAAATACTAGCATAAGAATATGCTCACACAATTCTAGTACACATTAATCCCTTTAGAAAATCTTCCATATATTGTAATTTATTACAAAAATCATTTAAGATAAAGCTTTAGTATGAGTCTAACTTTTTAGTAAATGTATTTTCTGCAAGCCTATTAAATACTTTTTTAGCACGCCTAACATTACCTTTAAATGACCTTCTTAAAAGGTAATTGAAAAGCGGTCTGTTTTCTTTACCTAACCTTAAATAATATTCTATCCTTTTCATAGTATTATTAAGCATTTCAATTTCACTAGAAATTTTTGAAACATAGTATTCTTTTGATGCAATACCAAAAATTGTTCTTGAAACATATTCTAAAAACTCTTTATCGTCCATGAACTTTATTTGCTCAAGTCTTTTCTCCAGCAAAAGAACTTTTTCATCAACCAGACTTTTTACCTTTTTAAGATCATATTCTGCTTCCTCTATCAAAGATAAGATGAGCCTTCCTTCATCC
>JAOAKB010000088.1 GCA_026413865.1 Nitrososphaeria archaeon | reverse complement strand
AGTACATAATATGTTGTGCATCTGTGATTATATGCTCTAAGAATCTCATAAAGAGAATTGAAAGAAAATTCTGATAACGTTAGAAGCAGTCATGCTCATAATGAATCTCATAAAGAGAATTGAAAGGTACCGTGTGTTGTTTGTCTCGGTATTTTTACTGCATAGAATCTCATAAAGAGAATTGAAAGAACTTACTTAAGTATCTGTTGCTTTTAACTTCAATTGCAGAATCTCATAAAGAGAATTGAAAGCACATCAAGGATGTGGTGTTAGGGTTGGTATAGATGTAGTGAATCTCATAAAGAGAATTGAAAGTATAGAATATGCTTTACTTTTGTTTGGTGTATGCTTGATGAATCTCATAAAGAGAATTGAAAGAAAAGCCCTGTTTTTGTTCCTTCAGTGTTTAACCGGCACGGAATCTCATAAAGAGAATTGAAAGAGAGCAAAGCCTTTCAAGGATGGGCAAAAAATCTATCGAATCTCATAAAGAGAATTGAAAGACAAAAATATTATCGAATATATGCTATTGTTCACGATGAATCTCATAAAGAGAATTGAAAGCATATTTTGTTTTCACAACCTTATGCATCATGTTGGCAG
>JAOAKB010000087.1 GCA_026413865.1 Nitrososphaeria archaeon | reverse complement strand
TCCAAAAACATTGTATCCGCAAGTTCACTTTCAATTCTCTTTTTGAGATTCTTGGGCCACAGATAAATGCGAACATTTTTCTTATATTCATTTCTTTCAATTCTCTTTATGAGATTCCACAAAGAGACCCTCACATGTTTTTAATCTTCTCAAAAAAGCGTTCTTTCAATTCTCTTTTTGAGATTCTACGAAAAAATAGAACGCAAAGGATTCGCAATAGTAGCTTTCAATTCTCTTTTTGAGATTCTAAACATCTATGTCGCGCGTGTAGATGTAATACATTTTCTCTTTCAATTCTCTTTTTGAGATTCAACGTGCACTTATTGAGAAAATTAAAAAAGCCGGGCTTAACCCCTTTCAATTCTCTTTTTGAGATTCCAAAACCTTGACGATATGCTAAAATTTTATGCTAAACACTTTCAATTCTCTTTTTGAGATTCCGTGATATCCCAGGAGGGGGACCTGACCGCCCCCACCCAAGGGTGGTGAATCTCAAAAAGAGAATTGAAAGACAGCTACACTTATCACCGTGGCATGTCGGGCGCCTGTGATGAATCTCAAAAAGAGAATTGAAAGTTGACGGGTCGGCGTGGGGCTTGCTCTACCTC
>JAOAKB010000086.1 GCA_026413865.1 Nitrososphaeria archaeon | reverse complement strand
ATATTAGAAAGATTAGATTTAAACAAAAAGTTCAAAACTAACGGCAACAAAAGTTTGATAGAATGGACTGAAAAAAACAGAGTAAAAAGTGATAAAGAGATATATGTTGGAATAGCTGGCAAATATACAGGTTTAGGTGATGCCTATATAAGCATACTTAAAGCATTAGAACATTGTTCAGCTATCTTGAATACAAAAATAAAAGTAAAGTGGATTGAAACAACTAATCTAGACAAAAAAGAGATAACTAATGAATTTGAAGGAATAAAAGGAATTATAATTCCAGGAGGTTTTGGAAGTAGAGGTGCTGAAGGAAAAATAAAATGTATAAAATATGCAAGAGAAAACAAAATTCCATTTTTAGGTTTGTGTTACGGGTTCCAAATGGCTGTTATTGAGTACTCAAGAAACGTATTAGGACTTAAGGATGCAAATACTACAGAGATAGACCCTAAAACAAAAAATCCTGTAGTATGCATATTACCAGAACAAGAAGAAGTTGAAGGTTTAGGAGGAACTATGAGATTGGGTGGCTATGAAGTAATAATAGAAAGAAATACTCTTGCACACTTTCTTTACAAGAAAGATAAAGTTAGAGAAAGATTTAGACATAGGTATAATGTAAACACAAAATATATTGATG
>JAOAKB010000085.1 GCA_026413865.1 Nitrososphaeria archaeon | reverse complement strand
GCGTTTACCAGTAGGGAGAAGGCGGAGCTCCACCTAAGAGACACAGTCAAAAGAGTTATTATCTCCGCACCGGCTAAGAACCCAGATATTACGCTGGTTATGGGCGTGAACGAGCACATGTATGACCCAGAAAAACACAGGATTATCTCCAACGCCTCTTGCACCACCAACTGTCTTGCACCTACTCTAAGGGTTCTCCACGAGAAGTTCAAAGTTAAAAAGGGATACATGGTAACCGTTCATGCCTACACCAACGACCAGAGGGTTCTTGACCTACCTCACAAGGACCTAAGGCGTGCCAGAGCGGCTGCGCTCAACATCATACCTACCACAACAGGCGCCGCAAAGGCTATAGGAGAGGTTATACCAGACCTGAAAGGTAAGCTGGATGGCACCGCAAGGCGTGTTCCTGTTGCGGATGTTTCTCTCGTAGACCTTACGGTGGTGGTGGAAAATCCACCTTCCTCGGTTCAGGAAGTCAATCAGGCTTTCAAGGAAGCCTCGGATACCTACCTTAAAGGTATACTTGAATACACGGAAGAACCCATCGTTTCGCAGGACATAATAGGCAACTCCTACTCCGCCATTTTTGATGCAGGACTTACCCAAGTTTTAGAAGACATGGTGCACGTAGGGGCTTGGTATGATAACGAATGGGGCTACTC
>JAOAKB010000084.1 GCA_026413865.1 Nitrososphaeria archaeon | reverse complement strand
GTCATAGCCTACCCGTCACCCGCCGCCAAAGTCTATCCATTTCGAATCTCAAAAAGAGAATTGAAAGTTACTTACCCCGAGGGGGGCTGACATACACGCCAGTCCCGAATCTCAAAAAGAGAATTGAAAGATAGCTACTTTGCAAATTTCCATGGTCTTTGATTGTAGGGAATCTCAAAAAGAGAATTGAAAGTCCCAGAGTTCGGGTCGCCCAGGACAGCGACTCTGACTGAGCGGAATCTCAAAAAGAGAATTGAAAGCTCTTGTCAAGGACTACGATCACCTTCTCCGTTGCCGAGGCGAATCTCAAAAAGAGAATTGAAAGTGACTTGTGAGTTTGAAGGCTGCTGGTTCAATAACAAGACAGAATCTCAAAAAGAGAATTGAAAGCACACCGGCGTCATATGGGGCGAGCCTGACGGCCCGCTCCGAATCTCAAAAAGAGAATTGAAAGCCACCATCCTCCTGCCCTCCTCAGTCTCAGACCACCTGAGTGAATCTCAAAAAGAGAATTGAAAGCCGTGGGAACAATGTTTGACGCCGCCATGCAGGTCCAGAGAATCTCAAAAAGAGAATTGAAAGACGACCCTCCACTTACCCGGCAGCGGAGGCTCACCGGAATCTCAAAAAGAGAATTGAAAGACGAGCCACGCATTCCATTGATAGCCGCTACTCGGC
>JAOAKB010000083.1 GCA_026413865.1 Nitrososphaeria archaeon | reverse complement strand
ACCTTTTCAACATTCAAATAAAGCATTTTATCTAATGGTGGATAAAGAAACTTTTCACCTGTATTTTTTTGAAGAATAAGTCTAATTACTTGATCTTCTTGTGCAAGAACATTTTTAATAACACTAATTAGTTCTGTATGTGGTACCTTTGTATGCTCTGAGGACATAATCTCACCTAAGAGACTTGACTTATCCTTTATATTTTTAATATATAAAGTTTTTGAAGAGAATTCATAAAATTAGAGCCTAAAATTTGTGAAATATAAAACATTTAAAGTGATAAGATTTGCTTTGAAAAAGATTAAAAAATCAATAATATTAAAATTATTATTATTCTAAAAAAATTTTGTTATTATTTATTATAAAAAAATATATTAAACAAAAAAAATTTAAGGACCAATATATCTTTTGCCTGACGATGAGTATGACTCGTGAAGAAAAGATCAAGTTGGTTCTGCTATTGATAGCATTAGCAGCATACTTTGCAGGATTTAAATTTGTCCCATTAGGAGATAAGATAGGTGGAAACGCCGTAATTTAGATATATTCCCCCTTCTTTTATTTTTCAACATAGTCCATCACATGAGAAGGAAATTTTGTTTTAATTTTTTCTCTAAAAACTTCTGCAAGTTCATCTAGGTTTGTGAACCAGCCAACATTATCGTTATAGGATTCATAGGGTAT
>JAOAKB010000082.1 GCA_026413865.1 Nitrososphaeria archaeon | reverse complement strand
ACCTTATTGGATATCCATTGATAGAACATAGTGGAGCAATAGCAACATTAAAGAGAGCTGATGGATATTTCATAACTTCTGAAAATATAGAATTTGTAGAAGAAGGGGAAGAGGTTAATGTAAAACTGTTTTCAGATATAATTAGAATCCCAGATTTAACAGTAATTGGAAGTCATTGTCCAGCACTAGAAAAGATTGTAGAATTATTGTGTAAAAGAGGTTACTATGTGAAATTAATACCATCAGGTTCAATGGATGGATTAATATCTGTATTGAATGGTGAAGCAGATTTAGCTGGAATACATATACTAGATGAAAAAACTATGAAGTACAATATCCCAATACTTGAAAATATGAAAGTTAAAGATGTAGTTTTAATTAAAGGGTATTTTAGAACCCAAGGTTTAATAATCTCTAGAGATAAGATACATAAAATAAGAAGTTTTGAAGATATAGTTGGAGGAGATGTTAAATTTATAAATAGGAATAAAGGTTCTGGAACAAGAATATTAATTGACCACATGATTAAAGAATTAGCTGATAAAAAGAATTTGAATTTTAATGATTTAAAGAAAATGATTAAAGGGTACGATGTTGAAGCAAGAACACATTCATCTGTAGCTTCAGCCATAAAACTTTCAAAAGCAGATGTCGGTGTAGGAATAAACATTATGGCAACACAATATAAT
>JAOAKB010000081.1 GCA_026413865.1 Nitrososphaeria archaeon | reverse complement strand
GGTTTATATAAGAATAGGTGAAGGCTATAGAGAATCTCAAAAAGAGAATTGAAAGGAAACCATTTTAAAACATTAAGCAACCGTTCTTTTTGGAATCTCAAAAAGAGAATCGAAAGTGTCATAATAATAAAGTCAAGATGGTTCTCAAATTGGTTTGAATCTCAAAAAGAGAATTGAAAGCTGGCGTCTTAGAACAGTCTCCGTCAGTGAAAACGTGTGCGAATCTCAAAAAGAGAATTGAAAGATTATACTGCCCAACACTAAACAAGCACTTCCCAATAAAGGAATCTCAAAAAGAGAATTGAAAGCTAATTATTCTTTTTGCATTAGATGACGCTCCTGTTAAGAATCTCAAAAAGAGAATTGAAAGAAGTATAAAAGCAGTCTTGTTTTCTGCTGCAATCCTCTGGAATCTCAAAAAGAGAATTGAAAGAGAACAGCGACCCTAATAGAATTTGATGAATTAGAATCTCAAAAAGAGAATTGAAAGGTTTATTAGCATAAAGTACTCTATCGAGGCCGGTCAAAGAATCTCAAAAAGAGAATTGAAAGCTCATTTTCTCCACACCATAGCCAAAAACACTATAACCAAAGAATCTCAAAAAGAGAATTGAAAGTCAGTAAAATAGATTTTCGCCTCTTTCTTGGTCTCTATTGGAATCTCAAAAAGAGAATTGAAAGTGCATAAAGG
>JAOAKB010000080.1:279-691 GCA_026413865.1 Nitrososphaeria archaeon | reverse complement strand
CTTAGGCATACCACTGTGAACAACTTCCTTATCTAGTGCGATTCCTTTTATTAATTTTGTATCTAGCAGTGAACCACCTGCCTTTTTCTCTACTTTTACATTATCAATGTCTACTTTGAGTTTACCATCTTGCTCTTCTACTACTGAAAGAATTGCGTCGACAATAAGTCCTGCAAGATACTCACTTTCTGCTGAAACAAGTTTTGTTGCCATACTAGTTTTAGCTACCTTCATTAGCCACTCTTTGTCCTTTGGATCTACAGTTATGGAGATGTTGTTGAGTATTTCTTTTGCCTTTTCAGCTGCCTTCTTATAGCCGTCTACGATGACTGTTGGATGTACATTTTTATCAAGAAGCTCTTCAGCTTTTTCAAGTAATGCGCCAGCTAGTACTACTGCAGAGGTTGTTCCG
>JAOAKB010000080.1:0-269 GCA_026413865.1 Nitrososphaeria archaeon | reverse complement strand
TGTCGACAAGCATCTTGTCCATTCCTCTGGGGCCTAGAGAGGTTTTTACTATTTCTGACACTAGTTTTGCTGCAATTATATTATTTCTTTGAGCTTCTTTGCCTCTTGTTTCAGTAGAGCCTTCCTTTAAAATTAGGACAGGTTGACCAGAGGCAGTAACAGCCGGGATTGCTGTTGCTGCCATAATTTTATCACCTACTATAAAGGGTTTAAAAGATTATTTTTAAATTTTTAGGTTCTAACCTCACTATTTGAGATAGTGTAAACTG
>JAOAKB010000079.1 GCA_026413865.1 Nitrososphaeria archaeon | reverse complement strand
AGAGAATTGAAAGTGCTATTGTTGGTTATTGTTTGTTTGTTTGTTGGTTTGTGAATCTCATAAAGAGAATTGAAAGTAAAATGTTCAACTATAATGATATTATTATAACACGTTGAATCTCATAAAGAGAATTGAAAGATAACAACGTAAACGTTTAAATGTAGCTGAAGAGCTTCAGAATCTCATAAAGAGAATTGAAAGTTTTTGTGTGTTTTTAAATGTTATGAAATTAAGTTTTTTGAATCTCATAAAGAGAATTGAAAGCAACATTATAAGAAGGGTGTGAAAGAAACATGTCAGTGTGGAGAATCTCATAAAGAGAATTGAAAGGAACAAATTTTACTAAGTGTTTTTCCTTCGTGCTGTTGGAATCTCATAAAGAGAATTGAAAGTATTTTAATTCACCATTTACCACTCTCACACGTATTACTGAATCTCATAAAGAGAATTGAAAGTTGTTTGTCGTTTCAATTTTTGTTAGTTTTGCTATTTGCTGAATCTCATAAAGAGAATTGAAAGATGAAACAGGTGTTTGGATCTCAAGGTTGTTTATTGAAGAATCTCATAAAGAGAATTGAAAGAAAACCTATGATTGCTATTATATAGAACACAGATGGTTTGAGAATCTCATAAAGAGAATTGAAAGGCAAATTTTGACAGGTCAGTTTTACTATTGTATATGATGTCTGAAT
>JAOAKB010000007.1 GCA_026413865.1 Nitrososphaeria archaeon | reverse complement strand
GAATCTCATAAAGAGAATTGAAAGCTTTATTCTAACTCTAACTATTTTTTAAATCATGTTTTTCTAATGTAACAAACTCCATTTTTTCAAGTAGATGAAACCATTCAATCAAGTCTTTCAAATTCACATGCCCATACTCTATTTTCAGCATTTCCCATATTTCTAAAACACTTCTTTTTCCATCTGCCCAAAATAGTGCTAGGATAGAGCATGTTCTCCAGCCACGAACTTTCATTAACGTATGAATTTTCTTCTTTAGTTTATCATTTAAGTTGTCTATTTTTAGTTTTATGTCTATTGGGCCTGGATATTTTCTTTTTGGTACAATCTTTTCAGCCTCTTTCTCTATCCTACTCTTTCTTCTATCTTGTCCAATTTTTATTTGGATATTTGGCGATAGCCGTTTAAGGTATTCGTTAAATAATTCTTCCTTTATTCTCAAGAATTCTGTAAACTTTTTTTCATAATATTCACATAGTTCTTTAAGATTGTTTTTTTCATCTAGTTTGTCTAAAGCTTCTATTGCATTCAAAAGCCATTTTCTCCAAAATTCTCCACTTTCTTTTAGAAAAGAAATTTTTTCTCCAGCACATTCTCTAATCTTGCTCTCATTAATATTAGAGATATCGTAAATGGTTTTCTCTATAACATTATCTATTTTCATTTCACAATATCTTTCAATCAATAGTGCTAGAAATTCATAATCTTTTTTACAAAAGTTTGCTATAGTATATGCTAAGGTGCTAGCTGTGGCTCCAACATGTAGTAGCATGTTCGGGTCAACCTTATCTAACGTATCTTCTGAGGTGTGATAATATTTGTCAGGCCAGTTAGTGAAAGATACTGTAGGTATTCCAATACTCGGGTCAGACAATACTTCGTGATCGCTTCCTCCAGAAAAGTTTATGAACTCATATCTTATTGAAGGAAAGTGGTCTCTTTCTGAAAACGAGGATATCCTTTTTGGAATAAAATCGAACAAGTATTCTATATAGGGATTGATAAAGCTTGGAAGGGAATATGGTGTACTATCAATCATTAAAATGCTTTCACAAATTCTCTGATCTTCTCCAATCATATCAAGGTTTACTCCCGCAACAAACTTGTCTAAATGTTCCTTATTCATGTTCAAGAATGCTACTGTTCCAGTTATTTCTGGAACAAACAAGAATCTTATTGTCTTCCTTGGTCTATTAAGTTTTCCTTCAGCAATCAATCTATTTAAAACGAGTGCTGACTCAATTGCTGCAGCCACACCTGATGCATTATCGTTTGCAGAAGGTTGAGGATGGCATAAATGTGCAATAACAATAATTTCCCTATCCTCTTCTCCTCTAATTTTTGCAGAAACAACCTCAAAAGATCCATCATATATTCTACTTTTAACCACAGCCCTAACCTTTAACCTTCTTTTTTCAGCAAGTTCCCTTATTCTAGCTCCAGTTCTTGGAGAAACAACAAATCCAAAACATTTCCTCTTACCCTTATGCCACCAGAAGCTACAGTATTGTAGCGCATCAGGTAAATCCATTTTCCTTCTAACAGGAGGCCATTCTCTCATTCTATCAGTAACTATTCCGATCGCACCCCCCTTTTCGACAGCTAGGAAATATACGTCATTTAAATCTCCTGAAGCAAAAACAACTTTCCCCTTTACATCAATATTCTTATACTCCTTTTCAGTATCCCCTTTTCCTAAAACAATTAAGTCTGCAACTATTCCCTCTTCTGGTGTCGGTGCACTACGCTGTATTATAGAAAACCTATTAACCGAATAGTCAGCAACCTTTTCTTCACCATCTTCTTTTATAAGAAAAAGTTTTGCATCCTCTACATAACTTTCTTGGAAGGACCCGTAATTCCAGAATGTTTCATTTTCTGTAGCTGGAAACTTTAATATTTCACATTCTAACCCATTTTCTTTTAGAAGGTTGCATACATATTCTGCCGCTTTCCTATATCCTGGGCTTCCCTGTATTCGGTGAAAATTTATTATTTCGCTAACAAAATTTTTAGCCCTTTCACCTGAATACTCTTTCCAAATGGTTTCGAAAGTTTCTCTTATCATTCATTTAGCTTACATAAAGAGAATATAATAATATTTATTTTAGTCTATTTAAAATAAAGGTTTGATGGATAAGCTTCTAATACCAAGGCCTAAATCGGCTGGCATAATTTTATCTTACAAATGTACCAGTATCTGTAAACATTGTATGTATGCTTCTTCACCATATTGGTCAAGTGATTGGATAAGTTTAGAACAGCTTGAGCACACAATTTATATGTTATCAGAAACAATAGTTTCAAGCTCATTCGATCCAAAGAATGTGGGTGTTAATGTTGGATTACATTTTACTGGAGGAGAACCTTTTCTAAACTATAATCTCTTAGTTAATGCTGTAAAAATTGCTAGAAAATATGATATTCCATCTGTTTTTGTTGAGACAAATTGTTTCTGGTCCACCGATGATAATATTGTTAGAGATCGTCTTATTGAATTAAAAAATTTTGGCTTAGATGGTGTGCTAGTTAGCGTTAACCCATTCCTTTTAGAATATATTCCATTTGAAAGAACAGAGAGAACAATAAATATTGGTTATGAAATCTTTAGACAGAATCTTATGGTTTATCAGGAATATTATAGAATGTTATTCAAAAAGCTAAATATTAAAGCAACACTTTCATTCGAAGAATTCTTGAAAAAGGCTGGCCCAACATGGGTACACTATATAGAACTCTTGCCTATGGGACGCGCAGTATACAAACTAGACATGCTTTTTAGAAAGTATCCTGCAAAATATTTCTTTGGCCAATCATGCTATCATGAACTTACTAGAGATTGGCATATTCATATAGACAATTATGGAAATTATGTTCCAGGATATTGTGGTGGAATATCTTTGGGAAATTTAAAAGATTTTGAAACACTATTTAATGGTTTATTTTTGAATGAACTTCCAATAATTAAAGCCTTAGCAAAAGACATTAAAATATTATATGAAATGGGTGTAAAAGATTTTGGTTACAAAGAAAATGTTGAAGGTTACATTTCTAAATGTCATTTATGCTTGGATATAAGAAAACATATGGTCGAAAAAGGTTGCAAATTTAATGAGCTTAAACCTATAGAATTTTATAGGAATCTATCATAAGCTATAAATTAATGTTTGTGTTATCATATTTAAATTGCGTTCACTTAATTTTGTATAATAAAAAAATTTTTTAGTAAGTACTTGTAGTACAAAATTATAGAAACTTTTTTAATTTGTTTACTCTCTAGATTTTGACAAGAATATTGATCCCCTGTTAGATGAATTAGTAAATGAAGTTGATAAATTATAATTTTTGTAGTTAAGGTAACTAACATTGATATAAAACTTCAATATAGGGTTTAAATCATCGATTCTTAAATCATAAAATTTTCTATAAACTACTGTAAAGAATGCTACAACCATGGTATAATGCTATCAATCGTAGAAAATTTTATTTAATTTACAGTTAAGAAATCTTTAAATAAATTATAAAATTGTGAGAATATTAATGGATAATGTCTTAGGTTTAAAGGATAAGGAATTGGTGATTCTTTTATCTTCTGCGATAACTTTTTTTATTCTAAGTTTTTGGATTCATTTTCCTACTTTGATGCCTAAATATTATAGTGATATTATAGATGTTCTCTGGAATAGGTATGATATTAGAATGGGAAAGATACCTTATATTGAATATGATCTTGAATATCCTGCACTTTCTGGGCTCGTTCTTTATGTTGCAACATTAACTGGGAATGTCTATGGCTATTATTTGGTTTTTGCTCTAGTCTCCTTTGCTTGTATGCTTGGAAGTCTTTACATAGTTTATAGGATTGGTGTTGAAAGGAATATTGACGTGTATAAAATATGCTTGTATACTGTTTTCACTCCAACTTTCATATTTTATAGCATATACAGCTTTGACTGGTTTGGAGTATTCTTTTTACTTCTCTCACTACTTTTGTTGTTGAAGAAGAATTTTAGATATTCTGGTATCTTTTTAGGTTTAGGTGCTGCTGCCCGGCTAATACCTATTTTAGCCTTCCCCTACATGCTACAAAACATAAAGGAGAAAAAGGATAAAATAATTTTTACTTTTTGTACATTTTTGGGTTGGCTTATCCCCAACATTTACTTTATGGTTGTAAAGTTTGACGGTTTCCTTTACCCCTATGTTTATCAAGCTGAATGGATTGTTGAAGATAGTTGGCTTGCAATTTTTCAGCAATATAATAAGGGTGTTTCAGCAGGGTTAATGTTTATACTCGCCTATTTAATATATTATCTTGAAAAGGTTGATGTTGTAGATAAGTGTTGGCTTGTTTTAACAGCCTTTGTAATATCGAGTTTTAAGTTTCCACCACAGTACATGATTATGTTAATGCCTTTTTTTGCACTTTCTTGCAAAAATTATGTTCCATACATGTTTTCACACATTTTTAATGTTATGATTTTGCTTTGGTGGTTTACTCCAATGTTCAATTTCAACAATCCTTGGAGTATAGAGAGTCCTGTCCAGTGGTCTGCAATTATAAGACAGGTTTTTATTGCCTATATTTTTGTAAAAAGTATTATAGGATATTTGAGAAAAGGTTCTCTCTTTTGATTTGTTTTCAGTAGAAATGGGTTTAAACTTTTATAAGCTTATCCTAGTAAATAATAGTGTATGCTTCAGGAACTTTCTATTCAAAGGCTAAGTCAAAAGTTGACTTTAAAGGAGAAAAAGATTTTTGAAAGTCTTTCTGGATACAAGAATTTAAGTGAAAAGTTTGAGCCATATAATCCATTTAATCTTGATCCAAAGGAAATTAGAACAATTATCTCTAATGACATAAGTTGTATAAGTAATTTAGGAAGTATTGCTTATCCTTTAGAAGATGATTTATGGTTTAAAGGACAAATTGTTTTAGAAGATGGTCCAAATGAAAATAAGAATAGAAATATTGAATGGGTGAATAAAGTTTTGAACGATATTGGTGTTGGTGCATCTGATGCGAGTACAATTAGACATAACCTTCATCTAAATCTATTATATGCTTATACCCAAGTTGCAATATTTTTGAGAAAGTATGGTAAGCATTTTGAAGAAATTATAGATGACATTAAAGTTGGAGATGAACTTTATTTTGAAAATGGTGGGCTGAAACTTTTTGAAGATGAACATTATCAGATTTGGAACTGGGACCTAACTTTAAAACTTTTGGAAGAAAAGTTTTCTGAACATATGCCATTTATACTATTTCTTGACGAATCCCTTTCCATATCATATGCCAGAAACTATACTATTGAAAGAAGGAAGCTTATTCTTAATTCATTAAAAAATTATCTTAAAAAGCTTAGTGAATTTAATATAATTCCTGTGGCAGTATACTTTAGCCTTGATAGAGGGCTTGTAAACTGTGGACTGAAATGTACATTATGTAAAGACATCAAATGCTCTACTTGTAATAGATTTTCAGATCAAGAAATGTTGTTTAAAACGTTTTATGATAAATATTTTCTTTACAATGTTCTAACCAAAAATTATTCTAGAACTCCATATTTTAGGCCACTTAATCCTGTGATCGCCGAATCTGCAGAAAAGTTGAACATCGACCTTATAGCATTTTATGTTAGAGTTGATGAAAGTGTGTTGAGGGTTGAGTTTCCTAAAATGTTTCTTGAAGAAAACGAGGATATGGTTAACTTGATACATAAGGCTGTTGTTGCTGACTCTATTCTTTCTGGAGGATATCCTTTAACATTATCTAGGGCACATGAGCTTGCTGTACTATCTGGAAGGGACAGGAGTGCAGTTCACGAAATCGTGTACAATAAGGTCTTAGAACTTTGCAATAAATATGGATATAATCTTGAATTAAAGTTTTCTAAGAAGAGTGAGTTAAAGGTTAGGGGGATTGTATAATGTGTGCGCTTAAAGGAAACTACTTTCTGATAGAAAATTCTATAGGAGAAGTTATTTCTTCAACATATAAGAGGCTGGAGTTTGAACTTTATAGAAATTCTATAATGCAGTCTGTTGAAAGGGGAACGTTTGTTGTTGTTAGTAATGGTGAAAGCTTGTTGGTTGGGGTTGTTACAAATACTAAACTTGTGATTGTTGGAACTGGCTCTACAAGGCCTTCTAGGCTTAAGATTGGGCCGGAAGAAATTGATAGGACGTTGCCTGAATTGAAGGATAGAGTTTATAATTCGTATGAGGCTGTGATTGTTGGAGAATTTTTTGATGGAAAATTTGTTCATGCCTCAAATTTGCATCATGCAATAGTTCATGCACAAATTTATAATATGCATCCGGATGATGTAAGAGAATTTCTTAAAATTCCATGCGATTATTTACATCTGATTTATGGTGAAGATGGTGTTGAAGCTGTTTTAAGTCATCTTAGAATAGTTAAAGCACTATTGGGTGAGAACGAATTTTTCGAGTTCTTAAAGGGTGCAGTGAAGATGCTTCATCTTAGGGGTGAGGATGAGCTTATTTGTTTGGTGGTGAACATTATTGAGTAATGAAAGCGATACCGTTGGGTTTGTTGCTGGTGGTTCATATTCTGAGGGCGTTTTAGTTCAACTACAAAATAAGTTGCATGAGGAAATTGAAGTTGGATACTGTCTTGTTGCGGAAGGTGAGAGAGGCCACTATCTTATGATAGTAAATGATGTTATTGCTGATTCACGTGACACGGCTATAGCAGTAAACATGGCAAGAAAACCGCTGTTTACAAAACGTCTACTTTCTGATACACTTTTAACATCTAAGGTTAACTGTATACCCATAGCATGTGCTTCAGGAGGTAGTGTTGACGAGTCTCTAACAATCCCAGACTATCTTGCAAAGTGTAAGCTTTTGGCTGAAGGTACTGCAGAAACATTTTATGGTAAAATAGATTGGCAAAAAAGGTATCCTCTAGGAACGGTTAGACCATCAGAATATAATGTTCCCTTAGACGTTAGTGTTATGGTTCAAAATTCGTTCGGAATATTTGGAAAGTCTGGAACTGGAAAGAGTGTACTAGGAAACTTGTTAGCAGCATACATACTATTATACTCAAAAAACTCTATATTAAATGGTGATGATATACCTACCACACAACTAATATTTGATATGCATTCCGAATATGGGTTAAAATTGAAGACACCAACTCAAACGATTCTAGCGCCTGGTGTAGCACAATGTTTTCCAGAAGAATTTAAAGTCTATTGTGTTGACCATGAACTTGTAGAAGAAATTGAGAAAGAGTTTAAGAGTGGTACCTTGGCTAGAGAATTTAAGATAAAGAAAAACCAAATTGAAGTTGAGGACATTATAGCATTAAGTGAGTTGCTAAAAATATCGGGTGTTGGAGCATTAAACCTCCAATCGCTTAAAGATAAGCTTCAAGAAATTGATGAAACCTGGTTTGATGCTATTATAAACTTTAACAACTACACAAATCAAGAACTTAAAGATAAGTTCGATCCACAGACTATAACAAGCTTAAGAGCTCTCTCACGAAGACTTTCAATATTCAAAAACTTACCACAGTTTTCAGAAACAGAGGATACATGTCAAGAGCTTTTACATGAGCTAGAAAATGGAAAGAATGTTGTAGTATCATTTGGAAAATATGGTGATCTCGAAGCACTTTATATGTTCATTGTAAACTATATTTCAAGAAGGTTAAGGGAAGCCTATGTGGGCAAGAGTATAAGTGAGGGAATAAAGAATAGGATTGTAATATTTGTTGAGGAAGCGCATAAGTTTTTAAATCCGGGAGTAAGGGAAAGTAGTCCACTTGGATTAATAGCTAGGGAATTAAGGAAGAGAGGAATTGTTTTGGGTATAATAGACCAAACACCTTCCCAAATTGATGAAAACGTTTTTGGAATGATATGGAACTTTTTTGTCGGAGCTACAAGCATAGAAAGAGACGTGGATGTAGCAACATCAAGCTTGAAACTTACACAACTTTTTAAGCCTCTTGTTAGTGCACTAAGAAGGCAAGAATTTCTTGTCTATGGAAGTGCATTAAAATATCCTGCGGTCATAAAGGTAGTCGACTACAATAATATCATTAAAAAGGTAAGAGAAGAGTATGAAAAAAAATTTAAGCCTAAATTAAATAGCGATTATGTGAGAAGGTTTTTGGAGGAAGATTAAATTGGTCAAAATATTACATACTGCAGATCTTCATATTGGTGAAGATATATTTTCACAGTATAGTATGAAAGCTGCTACTGAAAGATTCAATGATATTCTTTATTCTCTTGACCAGATCAAGGATATTGCCATACAGAATGAAGTTGACGCTGTTATCATCGCTGGTGACGTATTTAATAGAATAATTCCTTCTGGAAACTCATCATATTACTTTTCTAAGTTCCTAAAGCAGCTTTTAGAAAATAGAATACACACCATTATAGTCAGAGGCAACCATGATAGGCCTTACACGGAAGATTCTTCAGAGCTTCTGAAAACATATAATATACTTTTGTCCTCCAAACAAGAAGAGTACTTCCATTATCTAAGTAGGATAGAGAATATTGTTATAAATTCAAAAAATGGTAAGAAGATATCCTTTACAGCATTACCATATTATCCAAGCGATCTGGAGTTTAAGGAGGTTCAGGATATAAAGGAAGCATTCGAAAAGTCTAGGATCGAAAAAAGGCAGGATTTCATAAGGAGTTTGAAGGAAGAGAGCTTGAAGAAGGTTAATGAACTAAAAAATAGTGTACAAGCAGATTACCATATTCTCATAGCACATGTTCCGATAATGGGTGCAATACCCGGTTCAGAAAGAGTCTTTTTAGGCTCAAAATACGAAATAGTTTACGAAGTTAATGAAATATGTCGGCTTCCATTCGATTATATAGCTTTAGGTCACTTTCATGTGATGCAACAGATAGGGTCAGAAAAATGCTGGTATAGTGGATCAATATTTAGGCTAACATTTGACGAATCATCATATATAGATGGTAGGGAAGTTAGTAGAAGCGATAAAGGTGTAATATTTGTTTCTGACGATAACGGAAAACTTGTGCCTAAACCAATAACTATAAAAACGCGAGACCTTTGTGTTGTACACCTGAATTATTCGAACCCCAAAATTATGCCGTTGCCACAGAATCTTGGAGAAGTGGTTGAAAATATTTCTGCAAAGTGTCTGATAAAAGACAAAAGTTTGCCACCTTGTGTAAAGGTTTTCATAAAAATTTCTGATATACAGAGAAAGATGTTAAACGAATACAAGATTAGGGAGATGCTTTTAGAAAAAGGCTATCTTGACATAAAATTTGAAATAATCACGGAACAGACTGAGCAAATAAGCTTAAAGACTACGAATATGCCGGTAGAGGAAGCGCTAAAAAGGTACATCGAAAGTCTTCAAATTGATTCACAACTGAAAAAACAAGTTCTTAAAGAGTCATTAAAAATATTGAAGGAGGTTATGTGAAAATGAAGCTTGAAAAAATTTTTGCAGAAAACCTAAAAACCTTTCCCAAGCTAGAATTGTATTTAGAAGATTATAATCTAACTTTAATAACAGGTCCAAACGGTGCTGGAAAAACAACAGCCTTTGTCACTATACCAGTTTTAGCTTTCTATAATGAATTTAATGGAAGGAGTCTTAAAGACTATTCTCTAGAAAATAAGGTTGCAAAGATTGGTATAGAATTCGAACATGAAGGAAAAAGGTACATTATTTTAAGACAATATTCAGATGGAAGCACAAAGTCAATATTTACTGACACAATTGAAAGGAAAAAGATTTCAAAATATAGGGAAATTCAGCGTGAAATAGAAAGACTTTTTGGAATGGATGTAAGAACGTTCTTGAATACAGTAGTTATAGCTCAAGGGGAGGTTGAAACATTAAGCGAAAGAAAACCAAGGGAGAGAAGAGAACTTTTTTTAAATTTTCTTGGAATAGATTTCAAGAAGGCTTATGAGAAGGCGGGTGATGAAATAAAAAGTATAGAAAGTAGGATTCAGCAAATTGGTATAGAAAAAATTACTCTTGAAAAAGATGTTAAAGAGAAGCCTAATATTGAAAAAAGGATTCCTGAAATGGAAGAAGAGATCAAAAAATTGGAATTAATGTTAAAGGAGAAGGAAATAGAAAAAAGTGGACTCGTAACAAAAAGAGAAAGTTTGCAAAAAGCATTAGATGGTCTACAAGGTTCGCTAGCTAAACTTCAACTTTTAAAAGAACAGAAAGAGAAACTGGATAAAGAAATAAGGGAATTTGAAAGGACTGCTGGTGGGTTAAAAAAAGATGATATAGTGCGCCAAATACATGATATTGATGCAAAACTGCAAAAAGTAGGCGCTATGCTAGATCTTCTAGATAAAAGAAATACAAGAGAAGTGTACATTAGAAATTTAATAGAAATAGTAAAGATATTAGATGAATATAGAAAACCTGAAGATATAAAAAAGGATGAAGAGTCTCTGAAAATAAAGGTTAGTGAGATAGAGAAGGGGATAGAAGATTGCAAAAAAATTAGGATGGAGCTTGAAACAAAAAATAGTGCTTCAAAACTTTACATTAAAGATTTACAGGAAAGTGTAAAATGTCCACTTTGTAAAACAGAATTAAATGAAGAAAGGCGAATAGAATTGATTAAAGAAATTGAAGATGAAATAAAAGAATATCCTGAAATTGTCGAAAAAATCAATTCAAAGGCTTTGGAATTGTCAAAGGAGGCGGAATTATTAAAGAAGAAAATTGATGAGATAATAAAAGAATACGGCCGCTCTTCTGAAGCCTACAAACGGTTTGAATCACTTATAAAAGGGGTTCCTCAGGAATATGTAAATGATCCAAAAGGAAGTTTAAACAAACTTAAACTAGAATTGGATGAAATAAAAGGGTTGCTTGAAAAGAATGCTATGGAAATTAAAGTAGACTTAACTAGCATAAGTGTACAAAAACTTGTTCAAATCCAGAATAGGGCAAATAAAGAAAGGGAAGAATTGAATAAAGCATTGTCCTTGTACGAAAAATATGAAGAAAACATTTTAACTCAAAAAGGTTTAAAAGACGAAATAGAAAGTCTTTTACCTTTAGAAAAGGAGAAAAATAATTTAGAAACAAAAATACATGAGATAGCACTGTTGATAGAAGAAAAGGAGCGAGAAATAAGAAATCTTTATGAAAGTAAAGGAAAAAGGGAATCTGAACTAGGACAGTTAAAAACAAAATTAAAGGAGATTGAGGAAAAAGAAAAGCAGCTTAAGAAAAAACAAGAGGACGAAAAAGAACTTTTAAAGAGAAAAGAAATTTTCACTATAATTAAAGAACAAGTCTTTAAGAATGACGCCTTTCCGACAGTATTCTTAGACGAGTTCGTTAAACATGTTCAAATGAACCTTTCAGACTTTATCTCTAGGTTCAAGGGTGGAAGGTATGAAATTGATATTAGCCTAACAAGTGAAGGTGATGTTGAAGTTAGAGCGAGAGATAGGTCGAAGCTTGACAGTACATTTAGGTCAATAAAAGATTTTTCCCAAGGTGAAAGAACAATTTTAGGGTTTGCAATAAGACTTGCGACAATGAAAGCAATATCGTCATATAAGGGAAAGAGTATGCCAAATATTTTGATTGTTGATGAAGGCTTCGGTCCATTAGATCAGGAAAATATGAAAGCATTGATAGACGGGATAAAGGAACTTAAAAATGTGTTTGAACAAATATTTATTATAACACATATAGAACAGGTTAAGGAAGAATTCGAACAGAGGCTAATTGTTGAAGAAACGCCAAAAGGAAGTATTATTAAAAAGGTTTGAAGCCATTAAACAAACTTTGCTAAAACATAATACAATATCATGTAAATAAATTTGTTTTAGATTAATAAACAATGCTAGTCTGTATAATCAATTATACATTGAATAATAGCTTTTATCTATACCATACTGTTTTAACATCTAGTGTATTAAAGTGTGGGTCATCTGAAACTATCTTTCCGTTAAATTGTTTTGCTACAGCACATATAATAGTATCAGCTAAGGGAATATGCTTATATCTTAGAGCAATTTTACCAGCCTCAAAAGCCATTTCCTCATCTATTGGTACAATCTTTGCCCCTCCACCAGTCCATAATCTTATCCTTATTCTTGCTGCATCTTCCCCAATCACTGAACCCACAATTTTTAAGAACTCTACTACAACTATTGAAGGAATAAATAACTCCTCCTTAGCAAGCTTTTTCATAAAATCTCTTATTAAAATTCTTTCATCTTCAGAAGGAGGAATTGTATGCGCTATTAAAAATCTAGTATCAATTACTAAAGCCATCTACTTCTTTCTTCCTCCAACTGGCCAATTATTTCCTTAAACTTTTTTTCTCCTATAGGCTGACCAGGTTCAGGGATCCCTATCTTAGATATAATCACCTTATTATCATTAAGTTGCATGCATACTAAGTCTCCTTCTTTTATTCCAAGAATATCCCTATATTGTCTAGGTATTGTTATCTGCCCTTTACGAGTTACTTTCAAAATAATTTCCTCAACCATAAGTACTACTTATAAGTACTACTATTTAAATTTTATAATAGTTTTTCTTTTTCCAATGCTCATTCTATTCTATGTACATCAATAAATTGTTTTCTCAAATATAATCCTTTTATGTTAATGCTATTAAAATTAATTTTCTTATATTTCTACTACCGTTGAAGGATTGAGTATATTGTTTGGATCAAATAGTTTCTTTATTCCCTTCATAATTTCTAAGCTTTTTGGATGCACTAGTTTTGAAAGCTCCTTAACCCTTATCTTACCTATACCATGCTCTCCTGTAATAACTCCACCTAGTTTCAAAGCTGCCTCATATATTTCGCTTTTTATTCGCTCATATTTTTCAGCATCCTTTTTCATAGCATGCGAGTGTACGTTTCCGTCTGCTGCATGTCCGTATACTGGAATGTATGCATTATATTTTTCAGCTATCTTGTCTATTTCGTCTGCTAATTTTCCAATGGCTGAAATGGGTACTGTTGTATCAAATATGTCCATGTAATCTTTCTTGAGTGCTGTAAATATGTTGCTTCTAATTTTAAGAATTGCTTCCTGTTCATCACGTCTTTCTGCAACCATTGGCTCAAGTCCCCTATTTTCTATACATATTTGAGAAATCCTTTCTGCCTCCGAATAGACTGCATTTTCTTCTCCTGACAATATTGCTATAAGAAAAACGTTTCCTTCAACATTCCATTTTTCACCTAAATGTTCAGCAGATATACGCATTACCTCATTTTCTACATACTCTAATGCTAGTGGAGTTATTCCAGCATACAATATTTTTGGAACAGTGTTTAATGCATCATGTCTTGTATTAAATGGTAGAAGCACTGTTAGTGTGTATGGTGCCTTTGGAGTAAGCTTTATCACTGCCTTTGTAACAATTCCCAATGTTCCCTCACTGCCTATAATTAGATTTAAGAGGCTGTAGCCCATATTATCTTTTAATAGCTTTCCTCCAAAGTTTACTATTTCACCAGTAGGAAGCACTACCTCCAGCCCTTTAACAAAGTTTCTCATTATACCATGTTTAACAGCTCTAGCTCCACCAGCATTACATACAATTAGCCCACCTATCTGCGCTCCCTCATCACCAGGATGCGGTGGAAATGAGAGTCCTGCTTCATCGGCTGCCTTAAGTAGTTTGCCCAATGTTACTCCAGCACCCACTGTCGCCATCAAATTTTCCTTGTCAACTTCAATTGAATCTAGTCTCTCTAATGAAACTATTATACCATCTCTTGTCGGTATTGCTCCTCCAACAAGTCCTGTTCCACCCCCCCTCGGGTATACTGGAACCTTTTTTTCGTTTGCAAGCTTTAGTATTTCTGAAATCTGTTCGCTTGTGCTTGGTCTAACCAGTATGCAGTTTGATGCAGGTTTTGGTCTTACGGGCAAGCATGTCTCATCAAATAGGTAACTTTCCATAAGCTCTCTTTTGTCGATAACCGCTTCTTTTCCAACTATATCCACTAGTCTTCTAACAATTTCTTCCATCAACTTTTATTCACCTTTCTAGCTTTTATCTCTTTTATCATAAGTGGTATGATTTGGTAGAGGTCTCCAACTATACCATAGTCCGCGACCTTAAATATTGGCGCAGAAGGATCAACATTTATTGCAATAATTGTCTCAGAATCCTTCATTCCAGCAAGATGTTGCGGTGATCCAGATATTCCGCATGCAATGTAAAGCTTGGGTTTAACAGTATTTCCACTGAACCCAACCTGATGCTCTTTACCAATCCATCCTTCATCAACCGGTGTCCTGCTAGAGCCTACAACTCCTCCTAGTAGGTCAGCAAGCTCTTTTAGGAGATTAAAGCCTTCTGGAGACCCTAAACCTCTTCCTCCAGAAACGATAACCTCTGCATCAGCAATGTTCAGTTTTCTCACACCATATTTTCCAACAAATTTAACGTTTCTTTCTATTGGTTCTTCAGCTTCTCTAACTATAATTGAACCTCTTCTTTCTAAATCCATCTTTCCTACGTTCATGACCTTATACCTTACCGTTGTCATCACAGGCTTAGTTTTAGTCTTTATGTGTGCAAGAATGTTTCCAGTAAATGCTGGCCTAATCTGTATAAGTTCACCCTTTTCATCAACTTCTAGATCAATACAGTCTGCAGTTAATCCTGTTTTAAGGGCTGCAGCAACTCTTGGAGCTAGAGACCTCCCAAAATGTGTTGCACCAATTAATATTATGTCAGGTTTCTCTTCCTGGACCAGTTTAACAAGATTATGCTTAAAGTTAATAACATTTGGTTCAGAAAATAACTGGCTGTCATATAGGAAGACTCTTTCAGCACCATAATATATAAGAGCGTTGCAAGAATCTCTGCTTACATGGTTTCCCATGACGATTGCGCAAAGTTCGCCCTCTAGTTTTTCAGCAATTTCTTTACCTTTACCTAAGAGTTCAAAGGAAATAGGATGAAATTTTTCTCCTCTAAATTCTGTCAAAACAAAAATTTTATTCTTATAAGATTTTTCCATACCTAAATCAACCTCTTATCCCTAAGCAAATTCAAAATGTCCTCTAAACCCTCATCCAAGTTTCTGAAAATCTTTCCTGCTCTATACCTTTCCTGTGGTATCACAACCTTATGAACGTTTGTTGGTGAACCAAAGTATCCTACACAATTTAAGTCAACGAAACCATCTAAGTCTGAAGCATGCCAAACTTTAACCTCACTCTTCATAGCCCTAAGCTTGTCTTTTAATGTGGGCAACCTCGGCTTATTCACATCCTTAGTTACACTAATTAGGACAGGATATGCTGCCTCTATAGTATATGATGCATCATCCATTTCAGAAACTACGGTAATATTCTTTTCATTAAAATCAACTATTCTAGACACATAATATACATGTGGAATGTTAAGTTGTTCAGCAACTTCAGCACCCACTTGTCCCGTATCTCCATCTACAGTCTTTTCACCACATAAAATTAGGTCGTATACTCCAATTTTTTTGATGGCAGCCGCAAGTGTATAGGATGTAGCCCACGTGTCCGCTCCAGCAAACATCTTATCCTCTAATAATATTGCTTCATCCGCTCCTCTTGCCATTGCATCCTTTAAAGCGCTTACAGCTTGAGGAGGTCCCATGCTCAATCCAATTATGTGTCCTCCAACTTTCTCCTTAATCTGAACAGCAGCTTCAAGCGCGTTCAAATCAAATGGGTTTATTTCAGCTGGAGCCGAACTTCTGTCTATTCTTCCAGTTTCCACATCAAATCTAACCTTCTCAATATCAGGTACCTGTTTTATGAGAACGATTATTTTTAAAGCCATATTGTCAACATCTTCTAAAAAATGTTATTTAAAATTTCTCCAAGTTTTCTTTATATATCATAAAGTTTTTTCCAAGTTGGATGGTCTCTGAAAGTGTTGCTGTTGAAAGTAGGCCAAAATTTACTAGAAGACATGCCATGTTATTATCTATTGGTCTACTTATACTCGCAATTTTTATACTGCTTTCTGATTTCTTCTCTGTTTTAGAAGTTATATTGCTTTCTGATAAAACAAACTTTCTTCTAGGCTTTCTATCCATGTTTGTTGGTGTTATACTTTACACCATATCTTGGTTAATCTTGTTAAAGTCTTCTGGCATTAGATTAACGTTTGTAAAAGCTTTTGAAAGTGTTTGGATCAGCGTTTTCTTTAATATAATGATTCCTACAGCATCACTTAGTGGAGAAGTATTTAGAATATGGTATGTTGTTAAAGAAACTAATAGTGGTTATGGGAATGCAGCTGCAACAGTATTTATACATAGAATATTGTGTTTTATACCATTTATGCTTGGCTCAATTCTAGGCTTTATTTATTTCCTTATAGCCTATAGTCTTCCAGCTTACTTGTCAAGTATTCTTGTGTTTATTTCCACTTTGATAAGTTTTGGGTTTTTTCTTCTGGTCATGTTATGGTTTAGGCCAAAGATTACAATTAAAATTGCTCTTAAAATAGCTGCACTGCTAGAAAAAATAGTCTATAAAAAGAATCCTTTAAAGTTAAAGGATTCTCTACAAAAAGCTTTTGTAGAGTTTGAAAATTCTCTAAAAATATTAGGATATAATAGGCTCTCTCTAATTTTATCATTAATTTTCGCGGTACTTTTCTGGATCTTTGATGTAGCTGTAGCATACTTTGTTTTTCAATCATTAAATTATCCATTATCATTTATTCTCATTGTGGCTGTGTATACTATAGGTATAACTGTACAATTAATTCCAGTAGGTGTGCCCGGAATGGTTGGTATCGTTGAAACAATAATGTCTGGCTTATACACGTTAGCAGGTATTCCATTAAGTATTAGTGTTGCCGCAACAATGATGATAAGAGTCATAATGATGTGGCTGGAAGCTTTAATAGGTGGTATAACATTTTTTTTATATGCTAGACGAGATTAAAATTATTGCATATTAACCATTTCCTCAGGTAATTTAATTTTTCTAAACAAAATCCAAAACAATAATATCGAAATTATGTATAGTATTGTTGCTACATAAAAGGGTTCATTCAGGTATCCTTCGCCCATAAGCATAGCTCCAAAGGTTGCGCTTATCGAGTTAGGCAATCTCCACAGAGACGAACTTATACCTGATGCTGCTCCCCTCTCATCTTCTGCCACAAGCCCCATGATAAGTGACTGTTGAAGTGGATTTGCCATGTTCATGAGAAATGTTCTAACTATGTACACTACACTTGCTATAACATATGTTGGAGAAAATGGTATCGACAGCATAAATATTGTTGATGCACTTTGTGTTGCTACAATAGCGTTAACAACTCCCATTCTTCTTGCAAGTGATGGAACTGCAAGGTTTGTGAAGCCCATAAATAGGTTTGATATTCCAAGTATTGGTCCACTGTATGCATCGGTTATACCATATTTGAGATAAAACCATCTTGCCATAAGTGGCACAAATAATCCTGCTCCGAAAGCTAGAATAGCACCAGTTAATGTATATTTTAAGAGTACGTTTAAAGATTTTTTAGGCACCCAAGACTTTTTCTCAATATTTCTAAAATTTTTTTTCTCTTTAACCTTCATAAAAATAAATGTTGCTAAAAAACTAATTAAGGCAAGAGTTACAAAAAGTAGAATATGTGCTTCTTTTTCATCTAATCCAAAATCTTCTAGTAAATAAATAAATGGTATAATAAATGTTCCTAAACTAAATCCAATATTATTAACAAATGCAAGAAGTGAAAATGCAGAAGTTCTTTTCAAGTCTCCTGTCTTTTCAGACATTAAGGCGCCAAATGAAGCTGTAAACGCTGATTCTGAAACACCTTCTATAATTGCACCTAAAATTAGAATGTTGGTGTTCGTTGTAAGTGCAAAAACTGCAATTGTTAAACTTGCAAGGATGTTTCCTAAAACTAGAAATTTTTTTCTACCATACTTGTCAGCTAAAATTCCTAAAGGTATGCTTGTTATGACCATTGATATACCCATGATCATGATAACAGATCCCATGAAAAAATCGGGTAAGCCTTGTATTGTGGTAAGAAAATATGATAGGTCAACATAAAATGCGCCATAAGCAACTGCTGGCAAGAAGCTTGCGAAAATAAGATATTTTGCATCTACTGGTATGTCCTTAAAGTCTTCAAACATTAGTGGTCTGCTTTCCAAGTACGAAAATATTAATATTTAAATGATAGGATTTTGAAATTTTATAAAAAATAGGTTCGATAAACTTATTAGTAGCCAAAGGATAGTATGCTTGAATAAATGCTGATAGATTCAGAGAATAGTGAAGGAAATATTGAGTATAAGCTTAAACTTATTGTTGACGATGAAGAAAGATTGAATGAGCTGGCCACGCAATTGAATTACCGTTTAAATGAGGGTGGAGGAGAAGCCTTCTACGAACTCGGTGTCTCAGACGAAGGCGAGCTTCTTGGTCTCACGTCACAAGAGTCTGAAATAACATTCAAAAACTTTGAAAGAGTTTGTAAAAAAATTAATGCATCATATAAAGTAGTTAGAACCGTGGCTGGGCAGAGGGGAACAGTTTATGAGCTTCTTGTTAGAAGGATTGCAGAAACATTACCTTTAAACATTTCAATTGTTCTTTTAGGTAATGTTGATGCTGGAAAATCTACGCTCAAAAGTACGCTAGTCCACAATATTTTGGATGATGGTAACGGTTTAGCGATGAGCAAAGTAGTTAGATATATTCATGAAATAAAAATGCGAAGAACTTCTGCAGTAAACACACATATATTAGGCTTTAACGAGAAGGGTGAAGACATAAACTCCAAACTACTAAACTATAGTGAAAGTGAAATATATCTTAGATCTTCCAAAATAATTAACCTAATAGACTTGGCAGGACACGAAAAATATCTTCGAACAACATTAAAGGGTATAATGGGCAATCTTCCAGACTATGCTATGCTTGTTGTTGCAGCAAACGCTGGAACCGTTGGAACATTTAAGGAACATCTAGGCATTTCTCTTGCATTAAAGATACCAGTAATAGTGTGTGTTACAAAGATAGATCTTGCCCCAGAACCAAAGCTTAAAGAAACATTAAACGACATACACAGGATTTTAAAGCTTCCAGGAATTAATCAAATTCCTCTTATGATAAGAAATGACGATGATATTGTTGTTGCAGCAAGACACATTAGAAGTGGAAGAATAGTTCCAATTTTCCTAATATCAAATACAAAAGGAGAAGGCCTTAAAGAGCTTAAAACATTCCTTAACATAATACCGCCAAGAATCTCATGGAAAGATTATTCTGAAAAGCCCCTAAAATTTTATGTTGATGAAATATTTAATGTTACAGGTGTTGGTACAGTTGTTAGTGGTCTAATAGAAGAAGGTACAGTATCTGTAGAAGATGAAATATTTATTGGTCCATTTGAAGAAAAACCATCGTTCAAGAAAGTTAAAATAAAGGGGATACAAATAAATAGAGTTTTTGTGAATAGAGCTTTTGCTGGACAAAGTGTAACCTTCGCTATACCAGATATAGAATTTGAGAAGATAAGACGTGGGCTAGTAATATTAGATAAAAAATCTTCTCCAAAACCAATAAAAGCCTTTAAGGCTATAATAAAAATATTGCATCATCCAACAACAATAAGAGTAGGCTACTCTCCAGTAATACATGCCCATACTATAAGGCAGACAGCAAAAATTATTAGTATGGATAAAGAACTTTTAAGAACAGGTGACATATCTGAAGCAACATTCGAGTTCCAAATAAGACCTGAATATTTGGAAAAGAATGAAACTTTTATGTTCAGAGAAGGGCGTACAAGGGGTATCGGTAAAATAGTGGAGGCATATAGTGTGTAGAAAAGCTTATTTTATAACAGAATAGAGTATCGATAGAATGCGATTAAACATCTCTGAAGAAAATGTGATAAACTCAAAAAGTGTGCTAGAAATATTGTTCCCTAACAGAAAGAGTAGGATTGCAGCAAAACTATTACTTGATTATATGAAAGAAAATAATGGGAGACTAACAAAAAATGCATTAAACAATTTCGCAAGAAGACTAGAAAATAAAGAAATATTATACAATAACATGCCGTTTAAGTATAGTAGAAGAAACCTATATGGTACAGTATTAAAAAATCTTGTAAAATTGGGCTTTATACAACGGAATGCACCAGTATGGGATGATCGTCTAAAGAGAACATTAAAAGTTTATCAAATACAAATATTTGATATCCCAAATAAGCCTCCAGCAATAGGATTCTGGAGAATCGCATACTATATATGTAGAAAATGGAATGAAGAATTTTCGCATTTTCAAAAGGAAAAATAATAATTTATAATATTGACGCATACCTTTTAGCTATTTCTACACATTCTTTTGCAACTTCTACTGCATCTTTTCCAAGTAGTACTGATAGAGGTTCTTTGCCTAAACCAGCTCCCTCATAAAAGAGTCTTGGAACCTTTCCTCCACATTTTCTTACTAGTTCACTTATTTTCCAAGGCATGCTTTTCCCCTCCTCTAACCTTACTTCCTCAGGCTCCATTGCCCTATCTATTCCAACATAATCCCAGTTCTTTTCCATCGAATAATTTTGCAAAATTTTTGATATTTTTGGTGTCCATGAAAAGTTTATTCCCGCCCTATAACTTTTATCATATTTCATTACTTCAATTATTAATCTTGCCATATGGTCTGATGCACCAAACCTAGGATATCCTGCAGCCTTCACTCTACCTTTTACAAGTGTTATTCTACCATCTATTCCTGCAACTTCTTCTGGCCTAGCAGCGTCTTCCATTGCATACACTATATTAACTCTAACTTCCGGAATCAATAAGCCAAAGTGTTCACTGGACTCAAGTATATGTACTGCTCTAACTAGGTTTCCCAGAACTCTATCCATTTCTAATTCTCTTAAGCTCATTGGCATCACGAATCAGGTTTTTCAAGAGTTTCAAAAAAAGCTTTCCAGAAGGGGTCTTCTTCTGGAAACTTAAGTTCAATCTCCTTCCCTTCTTCTAAGATTACTTTCCTTCCATCCTTTAAATTAACAATTTCTCCGACGACCATAGCCTCTATATTCTTTTTCTCTAATTCACTTATAATGTTATCAACCATATTTGGTTTAACTGTTAATACGAGTGTTCCCTCACTTATTGACGTGTATGGGTCAATTTTAAAAAATTCACAAATCTTTTTTGTTTCCTCCAAAACCTTAATCTTGTCCAAGTAAACTTTGACTCCCACATTACTTGCCTCCGCAATTTCATATACTCCACCTAGAACTCCTCCTTCAGTAGCATCGTGCATAGCTGTAACTCCTCCCGCATTAAAGGCGGTCAAAGCGTCTTCGATAACAGACATCTGCCAATATAATTCCTGCGCTTTTTTCACAAAATTGTTTCCAAATATTCTTGAAAGCCTTTTAGGATACTGAAGTGCAAGTATTGCTGTAGCCTCGATAGCAGCGCCTTTGGTGATAAGAAGTTTATCCCCTATATTTGCTCCTCCTGGTGTGACATACTTGTCTTTAGGGGCAAATCCCCAAACTGTGCATCCTCCATTTAGAGGATATGAAATACCACCATATACTCCTGTATGTCCTCCTACAATTGTTATGTCAAGTCTTATACATTCAGAATGTATTGCGTCCCAAATTTCTTCCAAAACTTCTCGTGGTGTATCAATTGGGAGAAGTAGGCATATGGTCATATACTTTGGCTTAACGCCGAAAACAGCTACATCACTGGCACAAATATTCACGATACCCCAACCAAAATGTCTCCATCCCCATGAGGGAACTCCAAAAGTAGGGTCTTCTGCAATAACCATGACCTGGTTGTCTACATCCAATATTGCTGCATCAAATCCATGCTTTGGCCCTACTATTAGTCTATTATCAGGTGCTCCAGTTTTTGGAAATATTATCTCATTAAATAATTCAGGGCTAAGTTTTCCTATTCTTGGTAAAGTTTTCTTTTTTAACATCAGTTATTTAGGTTTTAGCCTTGATATTATAAATTTATTTATAAACGATTTATAATTAATCTTTATTTCCATTACAATAAACCTTACCCTTTACTCTACTGTGAAAATTTTTACATGTAAAACAGACAAGGAAAGGTTTTTCAATCTTTTCTACAGGACAAAATACTTTTTCTTTTTTCATTGATGCAAGCAATTTTCCACTAACAGCGCCCTTTAATTCTTCTTGAACTTCTGCAGGTACACGTAAGGGCTTTTCACTTTTAAGGACTTCAACAACAATTTTATCTTCCAAAGACATATTCTCTCTCCAAGATTGTCAATTGGCGCCTTTATAATCTATTCTAAAAATTGTTAAACCATCTACTAATTCAATTGTAAGCTAAAACCTTATATTATAAAAAATTTAATTCTAAGTTGATAAAAATGGGTAAAGATGTTATAAGAACAGAACGTGCTCCCACTCCTATAGGCCCATACTCTCAAGCTATAAAGGCTGGAAACTTTCTATTCATTTCAGGACAAGGTCCGATTGACCCTAAAACTGGGAAAAAGATAGTTGGGGATATAAAGGAGCAGACGAGACAAGTTCTAGAAAATATCAAGAATATACTTGAGGCAGCGGGTTTGACCTTAGAAAATGTTGTGAAGGTTAACGTGTACTTAAAAGATATGAACGATTTTCCAAAAATGAATGAAGTATATAAGGAATATTTTAAAACGAATCCTCCTGCAAGGACCACTGTACAGGCTATTCCACCAGCTGATATTGATGTTGAAATAGATGCTATAGCATGTTATTAATATCTCTTATAGACTTTACTATAGCAAATATTATGTACAGTTTCATAAATTGACAGTGTAGATAAAAAAAATTTTATCGTATTGAAAGCAAAATTATTCCTAAAATCATTACAATTGATCCAATAAGAGGTTTCCATGTCATATTTTCTATCTTTTTTAAAGTTGTTATCGTTAAAAAGAAAACGAAAAGAGGTTGTGTGTATATTAGTGGTGCTACAGTCAAAACTTTTCCAAAATTTAATGCGTGAAAGCTGGAAAGTTGTCCAAGTGCCAGAAATATGCCACTTTTCCAAAACAGTTTAAAATTATTTCTACTAATCAATGACGATATTTTTCCTGTTAACGAAAATGCTGTCATGTATAATGATAATGTTGCCACATAAGCTAATGTTGTTCCAAAAAGAGGCTGGCTTAATAAAGTTAATGCTTGTTTTCTAACAACATCATTTAATCCTGTAGCCAATGATGCGAGAACAGGCAATATTAGCCATGTTCCAGTTTTTATGTTAAAATTTTTTCCATGAGATCCAATTTCAATTAATATTGACCCTACAACAATGCATGCGATGCTTAACCAGAGCCCTATCCAAGGTTCCTCATTTAATATAATGACTGCGAATATAGCGCTTATAATTGGTGATGATGGTGTGATAGAAGATGTTAGAACTGCACCAACTTTTTCAACACTTTTGTAAAAGAATATTCTTGATAGGCCGGGATTAAGTATTCCTGCTAAAAGAAACATTAGACTGCCTTCAAAATTTATTTTATTAAAATCTGTTGTAAGAAATGTTACTGGCACAAAGATTATGAATCCAACTACGGTTATGATAAGGATACATGCTTCATAATGTGAATTTTCTAACCCTCTTCTTGCTTCAACAATGCCTAGTGCCAGGAAGAATGATGCAGAAAGCCCTAGTACGAGTTCTATCATCTTCATGTAAGCTTAAAAATTAAACATATATAACCATTATATTTTAAAATTTTATATATTGTGGAAACTACTTTAAGAAAAAATAAAAAATTTATTTTATTGAAATAAGGAGGTACTGATGACAAGACTTGGAGTCTCCATTAAAACAGAAGACTGTTTCAGCAAATAGAGCTCTTGCCATAACAACGCTTTCCCATATGATGCAGCATATCTTTGTAGGAATGTCCGTATTATATCCTACAATAGTTAGTGAGCTAAAATTAAGTTACACTGAATTTGGTCTAGCTATAGCTATTTCTTCTATGATTGGAGGTTTGCTTCAGCTTGCTCCTAGTGTGCTTAGTAGAAGATTTGCTAGACACATAATACTTGGCGTTGGCAATATTCTTTTATCTATAGGAACATTTCTTACTAGTATCTCAAGGGGTATTATTGACTTTCTTGTCGGAAGAATTGTCTCAAATATTGGGACTGCACCGACTCATCCTATGGGTACTGCCATTTTGTCAACAAAATTTGAACAAAGAAAGATTGGTTGGGCTCTGGGCATGTATTATGGTCTCGCTTATATAGGGAACATTATAGGCCCAATATTTATCACTTTACTCGCTATTTTATTTACTTGGAGAATCTCCCTTATAGTGTTCTCGTTGCCTTCTCTAATTGTAGGTGTTCTTTTAATCATATTTTTAAATGGTGATAAAAAATTTTCAACTAATGTTAAAGAAGGTTCGTTAAAACAAGATATTATTAAAATACTTAAAACAGAAGGTGTTCTATCTATACTTTTTGCTCAAGTATTTATTGCTGCTGCAATAGACATTATAATGATAACAACCTATACTCCAATATATTTAGCTAAATGGATCAATTTAGATGATGTGAATAGGAGTATATTCTATACTATTGAGCTTGTTGGAGGTGTTTTAGGCCCTATAATGTTGGGTAGAATAGGTGCAAGGAAAGGTTATATGAAAACCATAATTTTTTCCACATTATTTGCTGTAACAAGTGTTGTTTTGCTTGCACTACATTCTTATGCCAGCATAATACTTGCTATACATCTTTTCTTCGTAGGCTTCTTCTGTTTCTCGTTTACTTCATTAATACAGTCTTATCTTGTTAATTTGACTGAAGGGGCTTCAAGAGATTTGATAGTAGGTATACATTTTACTCTACTCTTTTCTATTGTCTCTTTATGGACGGCTGTAATAGGATATGTTATTGACCATTACTCATTCTTACAAGCTTTTACTCTAATGGGTTTTTTGGGAACAGTAGGTTTAGCAATTTTGGTAATAAAAATGAGACACTTTATTGGCAAGATTTGAACTAGGTAAAGAACCTAATAGATTGTCTCATTAATTAAAAGAAAGATTATAAAATGCAATTGTTAAAGTAATAATGGTACCATTTGAGCAAATGTAAATTATGTGACAGATTTTCTGAAACAATTTCTAAAGAAATAGGGTTGTGTCTTGACTGTATTCGAAATAGGCCTGAAGAAGCCCTATGTTTTTCTCAAAATGTTCACGCAAAAAGTCGTAAACTGTTTGGTCTTCCAACTACTGTGCCAAAGGATAAAGATGGCATATTATGTGCCTTATGCGCTAACAATTGTAGAATTTCGAAGGGAAAAATTGGATACTGTGGCCTAGTTGAGAATGTGGATGGTAAATTAGTGAGATATGGTGGAACTTCATCAAAGGGTATACTAGAATGGTATTATGACCCATTACCAACAAACTGTGTTGCAGAATGGTTCTGTCCAGGATGTACAGGTTTAGGTTTTCCAAAATATGCTAACATGCCTTCAGCAGAAATTGGGTACAAAAATTTAGCCGTTTTCTATGGTGCTTGCTCTTTTGATTGTCTATATTGTCAAAATTGGCATTATAGGCGGCTTGCATCTAAAAGGCAGCCTACAGTTAGTGCAGAAGAGCTTGCATCAAAGGTTGATAAGAAAGTTTCATGCATATGCTATTTTGGTGGGGATCCTTCTCCCCAAATTTTGCATGCAATAAGAGTAAGTGAAATAGCGCTTGAAAAATCAGTTGAAAAAGGCAATATTTTAAGAATATGTTGGGAAACAAATGGCTATATGAATAGGGATCTTGCGAAAAAAGCTGCTGAACTCTCCCTAAAAACTGGTGGTATAATCAAATTTGATATAAAAGCTTGGGATCCAATATTACACAATGTTTTATGTGGTGTGTCAAATGATCAGGTATTAGAAAACTTTAAACAAATTTTCCAAAAATATTATCATCTTCGTCCAGAAGTTCCACTATTAACTGCAAGCACTCTCCTAGTACCAGGATATATTGATTCTTTTGAAGTTGAAAAAATTTCAAAATTTCTTTCAGAACTAGATCCAAATATTCCATACACATTGTTAGCGTTCTATCCACAGTATATGTTATATGACCTTCCAACAACTAGAAGTAAACATGCTAGTGAATGCTATGAAATAGCGAAAAGATATTTGAAGAATGTTAGAATAGGGAATGTGCAACTGTTATCTTAGCTTTGTTTCTTGAACAATTGGTTGCAGTCGCTAATAACATTTTATTAAATTTTAATTTGTAAATGTTTTAATATACGAAAATAAGAGAAAAATTGTTGATGAATGGTAAAGCATATGGTTCAGGATATTTTGGAAACTGGTTTTATGATGAACATGGTTTACCTGCATACGATTATCAATGCAATCAACTAGTAGATGAAAGAGCAAAAACTTTTACAAACACTAGGTTAAGGAATCCTATTGAACACTTCCATCAAATAGGTAATGATAGGCTTGTGGCTATTGCATCAAATTTTGGGTATGTGCAAGTTAGACAAGATGAGGGTGGACCAAAAATCTTAAACGATTATCATCCTGATAATTTTCAGTATGCAGGCGGATTTGGCTACCTTGTAAGTGATGATGAATGCATATGCACTTTTTACAATGGCTACTCTGAATTTAAACGTATTTTTGGTGTTGGATATTTTAGAAAAATCATATCATCCAAAAATTATAATGTGGATCAAATAATCTTTGCACCATATGGCGACGATCCTATACTAATTTCACAAGTTACAATAGAAAATAAGTCTGGTACTCCTAAAAGCTTAAGGTGGATTGAATATTGGGGCTACCAACTATATCAATTGTCATTTCGTCATACTATATATGCTGCAATAAAGAAAGATCTAGGTTATGTTGTAGATTTTAGAAGAGAATTTTCAAAGAGGTTTAGACAAAAGATTGAGCAACTAAATGGAAAGGGTATGATTGTTAAGTCCATTTTTAAGGGCTATTCTATTTCTGATAAAATAAAGTGGTTTATGTTACAGATTTTGGCTTCTACTATTGCTAAGAAAATTTTAGGTGGAAAAATAAAGTTTCCTTCTAAAGAAATTGGGTTTGAAGACTTGACTCCTCCACCAGTTTTTCTAGTATCCCTTAATGGGTCTGTAGACAATCTTATTGTTGATGCAAAGAAATTTTTTGGTGATGGTGGCGTATTTCATCCAGATGGTTTAAGATATAAAATAGAGTTTGAGCCAGAAAAAGTAGAGCATTGTGCTCTAATGTTAGAAAAAAGATTTACTTTGGCTCCTCACGAAAAGTGTACACTTTATTTTGCATACGGCTATTTGCCTGAAGGATGTAATCTTGATTATCTGATAAAAAAGTATGAGGCTGGTTTAAAAGATCTATGGCAAAAATCTTCTATAGAATGGGATAAAAGAAGAATTAAATTTGTTTCAGACGAATCTTGGGTTGATAGGGAACTTTTATGGCATCACTATTACCTTAGAAGTAATCTAACTTTTGACACATTCTTCAAAGAACATATACTCTCTCAAGGTAGTGTATATCAATATATTGTAGGATTTCAGGGTGCCGCTCGAGATCCATTACAACACCTACTTCCACTAATATTTACTGACCCACATATTGCAAAAGAAATCATAAGGTATACATTAAAGGAGGTTCAACCTACAGGAGAAATACCATATGCAATTACTGGGCATGGTGCAATCATGCCTTCACTCTTTAAACCAAGTGATCTACAATTATGGCTTTTATGGGCTACTACTGAATACATTCTTGCCACAAAAGACACTGCCTTTTTAGAGGAAAAGGTTAGAATGTACCCAAATTCTAAAGGTATTTCAAAAGAAGAAATCGTATATAATATACTGGATCTAGCTTATAGATACCTTGTTAATAAAATTGGTAGAGGTAAGCATGGTTTACTTCGTTTAAGTAACGGTGATTGGAACGATGGCATCGTTGTAGAATATGTTCCAGAAGAAGAATTAAATGAAGTTAAAAAGGATGGTGAGAGTGTCCTTAATTCTGCTATGGCAGTTTATGTTCTTAAAAAATATGCAGAAGTTCTTGATATGATTGGAAAGTATAGTGTAGCTAATGATGTAAAAAAGCTTGCAGATGCTCTAAAAAATGCTGTATTTGAACAGTGGACAGGAAAATGGTTTAAACGGGCATGGCTCTCAGAAAGACTCGGGTGGGTTGGTGAAGATAGATTATGGCTTGAACCACAACCTTGGGCTATAATCTCTGAAATTATTGACGGAGAAAAGCTAAATATGCTCCTCAAAAACGTTGAGGAACTTGTTAGAAAACCCTCTCCAGTAGGCGCCATTCTACTAAGCAAGTGTATTGAGAGTACTAAGTCTCTTCCTGGCGTTGCGACAAATGGTGGAATATGGTATTCGATAAATGGAACCTTAATATGGGCATTAGCCAAAACAGGTAATCCTTCTGCATGGGATGAATGGAAAAAGAATTCTCTTGCAATGCATGCAGAAACATATCCCAGTATATGGTATGGGATATGGAGTGGACCTGACACATACAACTCTATTTATTCAAAATATCCTGGTGCAACATATTTTAATGAAAATCCTGAAAATAAAAAGAGTCCATATGGACTCAGCGGCCTAAACTGGACAGACTTTCCAATAATGAACATGCATTCGCATGCGTGGCCACTATACAGTTTAATGAAATTAATCAATATAGAATTCACCAAAGAAGGTGTTACAATTGACCCTTCTATACCAAAACAAGATTATTCTATAGAATCTCCGCTAATAGGTTTTAAAAAATCTTTAGAAGGGTATAGTGGATGGTATAATCCACTAGTAAAAGGAAGGTATAAGATAGAAATTAAATTGTCAAAAGAAGAACTTAACAAAATATTTTTAGTTGAAGTAAATAGTGCTGAAAAAGATGTAATATTAAAAGATGGAAAAGTAATAATTGAAGGTGAAACTGTAGAAGATGGAATAAGATGGAAAATTATCTTAAAAAAAGAAAAGAGGGATTGAACAGTTATGATACTAGAGTACTCTCTTCACTTCAATAACTGGGTCAACAGGTGGTGCCCCTAAAGCCTTTTTAATAACCTCTTTCACAACCTCCACATTAGGAGCCTCCCAATCACATATCCCCATACCATTTTCGTCAACAAATGTACCATTAAATTTTACATCAGGGTAATCGATCAAAACTTTATGAAACTTTTTAACAATCTCATCTAACTCCTTTTTACTCAGCTTAGGCAGTCTCCCTTTTTCTGTGAAATGAAAAACTAATATTTTTGCCATAACACTCAGACCATTATACTTGATACATGTATATAAAGATATTGTATTTATTATGTAATTATTTATAAATTTTATAAAAATTCAGTAAAATTTAAATATACACAATTTTTGTGCTTTATACACCTTCTTGGGTTCTTGGCTCACCCGATAAAGGGTCCAACCTGTGGGCCCTTTTATCGGGAAATTAGGTTTTAAAATATGTTTTTAAAATTTCTAAAGAACCGTTTTTAGGCATAATTATTGTACCTTCACTTCTGTCGCCATATTCATCATGTCCTCCAAGTAGGTATAGAATTCCAACTAAAGCTGCAGTAACAGCATCAAGTTCATCATGACCCATTTTCTCAAAATCTCCCTTGAGTCCAATGCTTTCAAGATTTTTTCTCAATTCTTCTAAATTTTTATTCTTTCTTGGAAATTTCCATATATCTTGTGCACCACCAGGGTATACCTCAATAACTTCATAGCCTTTTTCTTTAAGTAATTCTTTTAATCTGATTCCTCGTTCAGTTAGTTTTCTCATAGCTCCTAAAGTTAATGGAAAAAATTTTATCTTTCTGCGTAAAAGTTCCTTGTCACATTCTCTTAAATGTGGTCCATTTTTATCATCTAAACTCTTTCTGCCTTTTGGTAAGGATAGGGGTGCATCTACTGCAATAACTCTAGCGTTTGATGAAATAATTTTTTCTAAAATTTCTTTATCAGAATAAAGAACAAATGTTTTAACGTTACAGTTATGAATCAAGCATATTCCACTTCCTCTTTTAGTAGAGCCAGACAAATCTAATCCAACCACATGCATAAGATTTCACTAATCAACAAATTAATAGTTATTACTTATTCATATAATTTTCTATGTTTATATTGTTTAAATAGTCATAAATTGTATTTAATGTCTATGTCTAAAAAAGTAGATGATGAAATATTAGCAGTTTTAAAAGAGATAAAGGCTCTACTTGAACCAAAACCAGCCCCCCCACCCCCTCCACCTCCAAAAGGTCTTTGGAACGAATTCGTAGACTTTTTATCAAAGTATAAGGTTTTAGGATTAGCTGTAGCCTTCATTATGGGCCTCTATCTCGGCGCTCTTGTTCAAGCACTTGTTAAGGACCTGCTAATGCCGCTAATAGGCCTTGTACTGCCTGGACTAGGAAACTTAGCAACATACAAGATTCCAGTACCACCAACAGCTTTAGATGCGCAAGGCAACCCTCTTGATCCAAACTGGAAAGGTCAGCTTTTTGGTGTTGGAGACTTTTTAGTTGCTCTAATAACATTCATAATTGTTGCATTTGTAATCTTTCTAATAGTTAAGGTTACTAAAAAGTGGGGTATAGAATAAAGGCTATTTCCTAATATTTTTTTTAAACTGAATAAAATATTTTAAATGTACCTGTACCTTCTTCTATTCTATCAATTTTAATTTCTCCAATTTCTTTTGTGTTAGCCACATGTGTTCCCCCACATGGCATAGCATTTACATTTTCAATTTCAACTATCCTATAATTTTCTAGATCAGGTATTCGTCCCAAATTTGGGGCATTAAAAATAGCCTTTTCAATCATTTCTTTTCTAACATAATATGACTTAACATTCTTACCCTCATTTACTATAGTATTAGCCACTTCTATAATCTTATTTTTATCGAAATTTTTTAAAAAACTTCCCTCATATTCTATGAAAGCATTTGGGCCATGGTTTGCTGAAACAGTACTAACAGGCTTATTCCACACATTTAAAAGTGCATAGTCAAGTATGTGTCCCGCAGTATGAACTTTCATATTATAGTATCTTTCAGGCCAGCTTAACTTGCAGTTAACAATCTCATTTTCAACAAAGTTTCCTTCAACCTTGCCCCAATGAATTATAACATTTCCCTTTTCCATGACCTTTTTAACATCCATTTTACCTAATTTTCCAACGATTAGGCCAATATCACTTGGCTGTCCTCCACCTTGTGGATGAAATATTGTTTTATCCAAAACAATATATCCTTTGCCCCCTTCACGAATAAACTTAATCACATTTGATTCACAAACTTTTAGATAGGGATCATCATAAAAAATCTTTATTGTAGGCTTTAAAGAAGCTAATAGACTTAAATCCATTATTTCCCCACAAGAATTAAAGATAGTAGCTTAATTAATTTTTTAATAATTTTTCAATGTATTCATTAATCATTTTAAACAGATTTAGCCACTATCAGCAATAAATTTAGCCCAAATGCTCTTATCATAACTTTTTGAAAATAAGCTACTTTTGTACACAATTGTAACTAAATAATAGAATAACCATTGTATGTTATTTGATACTTTTAATTAATATTGCTGGACATACTCTTACAACGCCATCCAGCTCCTCAATTCTTCTATGTACTTCCCCTAACTTATCTATTTTATCTGTAACAATTTCAGCCAATATCATATGGTCTCCACTAGTTAACATTACTGATTTAATCTCATTAAACATTTTCAGCTTTTCAATAACTTTCCATAGCTTTTCGGGAACAGTATCAATTCCAGTCAAAGAAGCAGTATATCCTATCTTCTGATAATCAACTATTGCCTTATAACCTAATATTATGCCATAACTTTCAAGCTTTTTTAACCTCTTTCTTATAGCTGCCTCTGTAATCTTAAGTCTTCTTGCTAACTCTACCTTAGATGTTCTCGCGTTCTTCAACAGACTTTCTATTATTATTTCGTCAACTTTATCCATAGTTTGACTTTCGAACCAAATATTTATAAATTTTTACTATATTGTCTTAATAGGTGATTATATTGTCCGAAATCAGATTACCTCTTTTAGGCGAAAATTTTCCAGAAATGAAAGTGCAAACAACGCATGGTGTTATGGAACTTCCTAAGGCTTTCGCAGGTAAATGGTTTGTCCTATTCAGTCATCCTGCTGACTTTACACCTGTCTGCACTACGGAGTTTGTAGCTTTCCAAAAAAGATATAGTAAATTTAAGGCATTGAATTGTGAACTAATTGGCTTAAGCGTTGACCAAGTTTTTTCTCATATTAAGTGGGAGGAATGGATTAGAGAAAAGCTTGGTGTCGAAATTGAGTTTCCTATAATTGCTGACACAGGTGATGTTGCAAAAAAACTTGGCTTAATTCATCCAGGAAAGGGTACAAACACGGTAAGGGCTGTTTTTGTAGTTGACCCAGAATCAAAAATACGTGTAATACTTTATTATCCTCAAGAACTGGGTAGAAACATTGATGAAATTTTAAGGATCGTGGAAGCAATACAATTATCTGATAAAAATAATGTTGCTATGCCCGCTAACTGGCCTAATAATGAATTGATAGGTGACAAGGTGATAATACCCCCTCCAAAAGATGTTAAAGCTGCTAAAGAAAGGTTTGAAAGAGCTAAGTCTGGCGAATTTGAGTGCTTCGACTGGTGGCTATGCTATAAAAAATTATAAATTCTTTACCCCTTTTCCATTTTTATTCATATCTAAGTGCTTTTATAGGCTCCATTTTTGACGCCCTCCATGCAGGATATAATCCTGAAAATACGCTGACAGAAATTGCTGTTAATAATGCTATGCCAACCAAATCTAATGATATTATAGGTGTGTAGGTAAATGATGCTATTCCTTGTGCTCCAATTGCGCCGCTTGTTGAAGCTGATGATGTAAAGTATGTGCTAATTAATGTTGGAACAATTTGTGAAGCTGCTGCGCCAGCAACTAATCCAAGAATTCCACCAATAATCCCTATTATTAGTGCTTCAGAAAGAAATATTATTAATATGTTTCTATCTTTAAATCCTATTGCTTTAAGTAAGCCAATTTCTTTTGTCCTTTCATATACCGATACAAGCATTATGTTCATTATTCCAAGCCCTGCTACTGAGAGTGAAATTGCTGCAACTGAACCTAAAAGTACACTAAAGAAACCTATGATCGTTGACACAGCTTGTGTTATCTGTTGTACATTTAAGATGTTTATTCCACGACCATATATGGTTGTTAAGTATTCTGAGACAGTATTCACATTTTCTACACTATTTGCCTTAACAATAATATAACTGTATGTCCTTCGATTAAATATATTCATGGCATACTCTATTGGTACAAAGATAGAGTTGTCTATTGAAAGAAATGCGCTTGCTCCATATTTGTCTAAAACTCCAGTAACCTGCAGTGTTATTCTTCTTGATGATGTGCCAAGTTGCTGTTCAAGTATAATTGGTTGTCCAACATAAACTTCTTGTGTCTGTTGTGTGCTGGAAAATGCTATACTATTTCCAACAACCGCTAAGGGTGTAGCAGATGGGGAATATATTTCGCCATCTAATAGTTTTATTTCTCCTAAAAGTGTCTGTAAGCCTATACTATCAACGCCAATAATACTAACCTGAACCATCTCGTTAGCTTTTGCTAGTCGCATTTGGGCGCTTACTACTGGAACTATATTTTCTACTCCTGGAATTGACATTATTCTAGCAACATCGGCCTGGGTTAAAGTTGTTGTTCTAGCTGGTGTTATGAGCAAGGTTGTTGGGCCTAGAGCTTGCAATGTTTTCAAAACACTTGCCTGTATTCCTGCTGTTTGTGCAACAAGACCTATAATGCTAGCTACTCCAATTACTACACTTAATATAGTGAGTGCACCTCTTACTTTTCTTGTCTTTAAACTTTTGTATCCAAGCCATAGTATGTCTTCTATTCTCATTCACTTTTTAAACCTCTTTCCAATTATATATCCTATTACAAATAATACTATTCCCAAAATTGTTGGTAATGTCCAAGATGTTAAATATATGTTGTTTGGTCTTGATGTTGTTGTTTGAGTAATATTTTTTTCTTGTATGTTAATTGTAAGGTTTAGAGTCATATTATGCTGATTTCTTAAATTGTCATAGTATGTTATTATAATTGGTATCTGATAAGTTTGAGGTTTTGTCCTATTTAAAGCTTGTATACTTAGTGTGAATGTTGTTGGTGTATTAACCTGAACGTCTCCAATAAACACTGATTTTGAACCAAACATTCTAAAGCCTTCAGGAAGTTGAGGTACTGCTGTAACAGATGAGGCTGCTATTGTTCCTACATTAGTTATTGTTATTGTTGCAGAAAATATTTGTCCAGGTGCAGGTTGTTCTGGCAGTGTCGCTATATCAACTGTTTTTAGCTCTATTATTCCTTGAGAAAGCATTCCAATATTTCTACTTTCCTGATAGAATGTACCACTCTCATCATAATATTTTACTATTGCTTGTAAAATTGTTGATGTTATTGATGTTGGAGGATTGTATGCTTTTGCCTTTATGACTATGCTTTCTCCTGGCAATATTTTTTCAGTTTGAAATATGTCTGGAGTAAGCCATGTTATTTGGCTTGTTGTGAATGAAAATGTTACAGAAACATCTTTTACTATAGTTGTTCTTTCGTTTGTTAGTGTAATTTCTATGCTGTTTATTTTTCCAGCAATTAAGGTTGTTGGATTAACTTTTATAGAAATTGGTGAAACTTTTGTTGTAGCATTTAATAAAAATGTGACATATCTGTTTTCACTTTTTAAGTTTCCGGCAGTATCATAATATGTTATTGTTAATGTTAAAGTTGAGGTGGTCTGTGATGTTGGAGTAACATACAATTTTAGGCTTGTATCCAATCTTTCATTTACCTTTAATGTTCCTAAAAATATCTTACCATCACTTTCAATCAGATTTAATGGTGGTGATGAAGTAATCCCTATTGTAATATTATTTAATGTTGTGTCTCCAAAATTTTCTACTGAAATTCTAACTGTATTAACTTCTCCAACTTTCAAATATGTTTCTTTTGTGGCTATTCTAAATTCTGCTGCCTTAATAGGTTTAACAATAAATCCTATATTTTGAGTAAAACTTTTTAGATTAGAATATGGGTCCTTATAATTTCCAGTTAAGGCTAATGAAATAGGCTGATTTGCTAAGTTGGCGGCAACAAAAACCTTGATTCTAAAACTTATTTCTGAATTAGGTTCTAGCTTATCTACTGTTTTTGAATTCTCTAGAATAATTGTCTGAGCTGGTCCTCCAATGTTTATATTTAAATTTTTAGCTTCTCCAGTTCCATAATTTTTTACAATAATAGCTACATCATTAAATTTTCCAGACTCTAAATAAAGGTTTTCAGATTGAAAGTTTAATTTAACTTTGCCTTTCAAATTTAATGTAACATTAATTTCTTCAATCATATTGTATTCCCAAGTCGTATTCCACATTATTCGTAAAGGTAAAATATATTTTCCAACTGACGCATTTGGTGCAATATTCAAGTAATATGTTAGAGTAAATATTGAGTTGGGTGCTATATTTACTGCTACGGCTTTAGGCTCATTTTCGTCAATAGCATTGGAAAATTCATTTGAGACAACTAATTCTGCATGAATGCTAGTTGCCACATAATATCCAAAATATTGGACCGAAATGGTTAAAGGGACATTCAAATCACCTGGTTCAGCTTCAACAGGATTAAGACTTGTACCCCATACTGCTCCAATAAAACTGAAATGTGTTTGTTGGGCGTTGGCTTTAACAAATGGTAGGCTTATTAAAATAAGTATAATTATTGGGATTTTTTCTTTTTTCAATTTTGTACAACCTCCTTCTCTACAACTCCATCCCTTAAATAAATAATTCTATTACATAATTTTGTAATTTCAAGATTATGGGTGACCATAATAACTGTTACACCAGAATAGCATACATTCTTTAGGATTGAAGCAACAACCTGTGCTGTTTTAGAGTCGAGATTTCCTGTTGGTTCATCTGCAAGGATTAAAGATGGATCATTAACTAATGCCCTTGCTATTGCAACTCTCTGTTGCTCACCACCACTCAATTCATTAGGCATTTTATTCAATTTTTCTCCTAAACCAAGTTGTTCAAGAATTTTTCTAGCCTTCTCATGTCTTTTAGAACGTGGTATGTTTGAAGCTATTAGTGGAAGTTCAACATTTTCTAAAACATTTAGGTATGGTACAAGATTGTATGTTTGAAAAACAAAGCCTAGCGTTTTGTTTCTAAAGTTGGCAAGTTGGTTTCCTTTCATTTTGGATACAGGTGTTCCATTAAGGTATACTTCTCCTCTAGTTATTGAATCAAGTGTTCCAATTAAATTTAGTAAAGTAGTTTTTCCACTTCCAGAAGGTCCTACTATTGCAGCAAATTCTCCTCTTAAAATTTCTATAGAGACTCCTCTAAGTGCAGGATATTCTAATTGTCCACTCTTATAAATTTTCCATAAATTTTCTGTTTTAACGACAACTTCGTTTTTTAAAACCATTTAATGTCATGCTATTCTAAAATGAATTCGATTTAAAGGTTACTTAACTTTGTTATCCTTTTTACTAAAATTTGAAAACAATGTCTTTAGATTAGATTCCATCATTTTCTACTCTTCTGTTTTAGAGCTTCAATTAATGCTGGTAAAAGTGATATGATAATTATCATATATATAATTGAGGTTAAGTTATCTTTAACAAATTGGAGATTTCCAAAAAGGTATCCTCCAAAAAGGAATATAGTTACCCATAAAATTCCTCCCATTATATTATAGATTATGAACTTTTTATAACTCATTTTTCCTATGCCTGCAACAAATGGTGCAAATGTTCTAATGATAGGAATGAATCTTGCTAATACAATTGTCTTTCCTCCATGTTTTTCATAAAAATCATGTGCTCTGCTCAAATGTCTTTTGTTAAAAAATCTGCTTTTTTCTTTAGTAAAAACCTTTGGTCCAATAAAGTGTCCTATCCAATAATTTACTGTGTCGCCTAAGACAGCAGCAGTAATATATATGAAGTAAAGTATTTCTATTATAAACAATCTTTTCGAAGCAAAAGTGCCAGATAGAAAGAGAAGGGAATCTCCTGGCAAAAATGGGAACATAACTAAGCCTGTCTCGCAAAATATGATTAGAAAAAGTATTATGTATGTCCAAATTCCAAATTCTTGTATTATGTAAGCTAAACCTTGGTCCAAGTGTATTAAAAAGTCTATTAGGTCTGTAAGTTGAATCAATTCTTTAATCGCGTATATGGTCTATATGATATTTATTAATCTTTTTTATAAAAAAATTAAATTTTTAAATACATTTAATTTTCGAAAGTATGTATGAATACTTCTTATAAAGTGCGGTTTAGAAATTTTTGGGAAGATGAAATAATTTCATCAATAATATATGCAGATATTGCAAAAAAGGTTAAGGCACAATCTTCTTTCTTCAATAACCTTTCAGCAATGGAACATTCGCATGCAAAACTTTGGGCTACTCTTTCAAAAAACCTATATGGTGTAGAATTAAAGCCTTCTTTAGCTCTTAAGCTCAAGCTTTACTTTATGAAATTTTTAATCTCTATAATAGGATTTAAACTTACTCTAAAAATGTTTGAATTAAATGAAATGAAAGCTGTAAGGGAATATTATCAATTGTTTACTGACCCTAATTTAGTTGAATATAAAGGAGAATTTTTAATTCTTCTCAAAGATGAAATGTTTCACGAGATAGAATTTTTGAAACAGACTATAGGATACAAGCGTGAAATAGAAGGCTTAAAAGATGCACTTTATGGATTGCTTGATGCGCTTGTTGAAATTGAGGCTGCAGTTATAGGTATTGCATCATTTTTGCCAAACCCAATTTTAATAGGGCTAGCTGGCCTAATTTCTGCAATTTCTGGCACATTTTCAATGAGTACCGGCGCTTATGTGTCTTCGAAGTCTGAAAAGGTTATATATAATAGTAAAGTTGAAGAAGTTGATATTAGAAGTAGTATCGATAAGGATAATATTGTAAACGATATTTTAGACGATATCAAATCATTGACATCAGATGAAACAATATTAGAAAGATTATCCCAAATTCTTAGGTCAGAAGAAGGTCTTGTTAAAAAGCTTTACATTATATCAAAGATAGGTTCACCTGAAATAGCTTTAGAAGATCCCAAGCTTGCTGCAAAAAATGCTGCAATATACTATTTTATAGGCGCCTTAGCTCCAATAGTCCCATTCTTTTTAGGCCTTTCCGGATTCTATGCAATATTACTTTCTATAACTCTGACAATAGTAATATTAACTTTAGCTTCTACATTCGTAGCAGTTGTTTCAGGTACAAGCATAAAAAGGAAGGCTATAGAAACGATAGCAATAACATTGTTGGCTACACTATCAACATACATAATAGGGACTATTGCAAAGAGCCTTTTGGGTATAGAAATTTGATTCTTACAAACTTGTGTTAACAAAATTTTTTAATTTTCTAAAATCTTCTTCAATTTGAACTTTTAACTGCGGATTATATAGTGCAGCGGCAGGATGTAATGTTGGCATAACATTTAATAGGATATCGAACATGAAAAGGCTGAAAATTCTTCCTCTAACATCAGTTATTCCCTTAATCTTTATACCCGCTTTACTCAATATATAGCTGCTTGAATGTCTTCCTAATGTTACAAGAACCTTAGGCTTAATTAACATTATTTGTCTATCAAGATAAGGCGAACAAGTTTCAATCTCATTTGGAAGTGGATCCCTATTCTCAGGCGGCCTACACTTGACAATATTAGTAATAAATACAGAAGGTCTTGGTATACAAAGTATGTTTTCAATTAATTCTGTAAGAAGTTTTCCAGCTGCACCTACAAAAGGTCTCCCTTGTACATCTTCATAAAATCCAGGCGCCTCTCCAACAAACATTATCTTTGTAGAGGAGTCACCCTCTCCTGGAACGGCATTTTTTCTTGTCTCATATAGTGGACACTTTGTACAATTTTTCACTTCTTCTGCAATCGCATTTATTTCATTATTCATTAATTTCGCCAAATAGAGTTATGCTCTTAAGAAATTAAATATTATTTTTAATATTTCTAAGTCTTTTATTGAGAATGTTAATGAAGCTGGTAATCTTTAAGGAAAATAAGGAGAGAAAGGTTGCTCCAATTATATCAGTAAAATAGTGTGCTCCAAGAATGATTCTACTTAAAGAAATTAGTGTAGTTAAAAGTGTGGTTATTATACTTCCCGTTTTAGATTTGCCAAAAATAATAGTGTACGCACCTAATGATCTAGAAACGTGTCCTGAAGGATAAGAGTAGTCATTATCATAGGTATATAATGCCACATCTGTTGAATATAAGAATGGCCTTTCTCGTCTAAAAAATTCCTTTAAAATAAGTGTAAATAATGTTACGATTAATAGAAAGGCTAATAGTTTAAAAGCATTATCCATCTTTCTTAACTTGTAGTAGGAATAAGCAAGATACAATATCGTGAGGATAATCAAGAATCTTAGATCACCTAAATAAGTTATTACAACAAAAACCTGTACTGGTATAGTATAAAGTATAATATTCTGAAATTGGGCTACGAAAAACGTTTCAATCCTATTCAATTGAAAAGCATCTATAAAGACGCCTAGAATTATTGTAGCCAGAAAATAACAGAAAATTAGTACTTTATCCTTTTCAGTAATAGTTTCTTTCAAAAACTTCACCAAATTATAATATGTCTGTCGTCATTTTTGAGAAAATAAAATTAGGTAAGTGATGAATATATTTCAATTGTTTCTTCAGCAGCCTTCCTCCAAGTAAAATATTGTTGCACTCTCTTTCTACCATTATCTCCCCAAACTTTCGCCCTCTGAGGGTCTCTTAAAACTTCCTTTATACCCCAAGCGATATCAGCGGGATCCTCGCCATTAACATGTATACCATTTTGTTCCGGCCCCGAAGCTATAACCTGTTCCCTGAAGCCTACAACTCCACGCGCACCAACAACCACAGGCTTTCTCATAGCCATGGCCTCTAAACTGACAATACCAAAAGGCTCATATATTGAAGGGAAGACGCAAACGTCCGCTGCAGCATAATGTAATATTCTCTCATCTTCTGGAACAAATTCAAAGTTGCATACTATATTATTATTTATTCTTAATCTTTTTGCTGTCTCTATAATGTCTTTCTCTTCTTCGCCTTTACCGAGTATTATAAGTTTAGCTTTAGGGTATTCTTCCAATACAATAGGCATGGCTTGGATTAGATTCCTTATCCCTTTAACCCATGTTAGCCTGCCTAAAAATAGTATCATTTGTCCATCTTCTATTACTCCGTATTTTTCTCTCAATCTTCTAATATCTTCTGGATTATATTTTTCAGGGTCATATCTTTCCGGGTCTACACCATTCCATACAACACTAATCTTTGGTGCTTTCCAACCATGTCTTATAAGGTCATCTCTCATTGCATAGCTGACTGTAATTATATGGTCTGCAACTTCTGCCATGGAATGTTCGATGTGTGATACAACAGTTGAACCTTGGCCACCACTTCTACCCCACTCTGTACTATGAACGTGGAAAACTACAGGTATTTTTGTCTCATTTTTGATAATCATTCCTGCAATACTACTTAACCAATCATGAACACATACAATATCATAGTGTATATTATCTTTTCTCACAAGCTCATTAATAAATTTGGTAGCACTTAGTACATTGTAAATAAAGATGTCATTAAAAAATTTGATGCTTGTTCCCCATCTTTTCAAGTCTTCTGTAACAATAAATGGAAAAACGTTACTTGCATCGGCTATAAGTGGCCGATGAATCTCTACTCCTTTCAATATTTCTCTTGTTTTTAAATTTCCAGGATTAAGCGTGAAGACAGTAACATCATGGCCTAATTCAACAAATTCTCGTGTTATATATTCAGCATATGTTCCAAGTCCTCCTACAAGTCTAGGTGGATATTCCCATACAAAGAATGCAATCCTCAACTTACATCATATTTTAATAAAATTATCATGTATAAATCATTTTCCAAAAACTTTATAATATTATAGTATGAGGCCACCCATATTATATAAAGGCGACCTTTTTGGAGAAGGCTGTTGATGTGAGAGATGTTGTCAAGATTTTTAATAAAAACTTTAGAGCTCTCGATGGAGTAAGCTTAGAAATTGAATCAGGATCCATATTTGCACTTTTAGGCCCTAATGGTGCAGGTAAGACAACTCTTATGCGAATTTTGACAACACAAATAGGTCCTTCTTCAGGGCATGCTTACGTTTTTGGTCTAGATACTGTAAAAGAAGGTTCACAGGTTAGGAAACTTATAAGTTATGTTCCACAGGAAATGAGCGTTTGGACTGATATTAGTGGCTACGAAAATCTTTTAATTTATTCTAAAATTTATGGCATCCCAAAAGAAGAGAGAAATAATATTATTAATGGTGTGTTGGAAAGTATGGGCTTACATGATGTTTCTAATAGGCTTGTTAAAACGTATTCTGGAGGTATGATACGGCGGCTTGAAATTGCATGCGCACTTCTCGTTAGGCCAAAAATCTTGTTTCTTGATGAACCTACTATAGGGCTTGACCCTTCAGCTAGAAAGGTTGTTTGGGAAAAGTTAAAGATGTTCAAAAAAGATTATGGTACAACAATATTCTTTAATACTCATTATATGGATGAAGCGGAAATTTATTCTGACTTGATCGCTATCATTAATAGAGGTAAGATTGTGACTATAGGTACTTCTGAAGAGCTTAAGCATTCTGTTGGTGGAGAAATATTACACTTTATATTGTCAGAAAATGGCCTGCATGAAGATGTGTTAAGAGAATTAGAAGGGATTGAAGGCATAAAGGATGTTGTGGTCTCAAATTCTGATGTTACTTTTGTGGTGAATGATGCTGAAATGATTCTTCCCCATATTATGACCTTTTTCAATAAAAAGAACATTTTTGTTAGAAGGGTTTCAATAACCAAGCCTACATTAGACGATGTTTTTCTCAAATATGCTGGGACAAGAATTGATGTTAGTGGAAGATTAAGTGAGGTAACGCATGTTAGAAGAATGATAAGGAGGGGTTAATGTTGAAAGATTTTTTTAGAACATTTTCTTCTATGATAGAGCTTGAGTTTAGAAGGCTTAAGCATGACCGAACTGAAATATATTCGAGGGCTGTGCAACCTATACTATGGCTTGCTGTCTATGGTCCAATAATGGGGAGTATCCGGGCTATACCTACTGGAAATATTCCCTACACTGACTTTATAACACCGGGTGTCTTAATCCAGAGCACAACTTTCATATCAATCTTTTACGGATTAACTATTGTATGGGAAAGGGAATCGGGTATATTAAAAAAACTTCTTGTTACACCTGCTCCAAGATACGCGACTGTTATCGGAAGGGCTATGGCTTCAGGTATAAGAGCAATATTTCAGACTTTTATAATAATTCTAGTAGCTTTAATTATTGGTGTAAAATTTATTCTTAACCCATTCTATTTTGTTCTAGCACTTGTAATAATATTTTTTTCAAGTGGTGGGTTTGCAGCTATATCAATACTTGTGGCGTCTTTTATGAAAACAAGAGAAAGGTTCATGGGTATCGGTCAAGCTTTGACAATGCCACTTTTCTTTGCAAGTAACGCCCTATATCCTGTCACAATGATGCCTAAAGCCCTACAATATTTTGCTACAATAAATCCCATGAGTTATGTTGTTGATGCAGTAAGATCTTTAATAATAAGTGGTGATTTAACCAATTTATGGCTTGACATAGTAGCCATTGCTATCTTTAACATAATAATGTTTACACTTGCATCAGTAAACTTCAAGAAGATTATAGAATAAATGAAATGCCTATTCTTTTTGCTCAAAAAGCTTGAGTAATTTGTTTAATTGCTCTAAAACCAAAATTCTATAGAATCCCTCAATCGACATTACATTGCCATAGTAATCTTCAGTCTTAACTGGACTTAAATTATGTATATTTCCTATGTAAGATAGAAAATTTTTTATATTCAGTACATCTCCTTCGACAAAGGCTTCAATACCTGACTCTGCATCTTTTATGTATATTCCTTTTAACCCAAATAATTCTGCAGTCTCAAAAAGTCGAATTTTAGTTTCTATTTCTCTGGCTTTTATATTGTTCACGAAAATTCTTTTTTTCATACCAAAAGTACTATATTGTTTGATTATTTAAAAATTTGTTTAATTATAAAAATTTTTATAAATATATTTCAAGAATACGTTATAGTGATAAAGTTGGATAAAAAGGTTTTTATTGCCATCACTGATTCGGATTATCCAGATTTTAAAATTGAAGCAGAGGTTTTAGAAAAAATTGGGGCAAGAGTAGAGAGATATCATTCAAAGACTGACGATGATGTTGTCAAGTTTGCTAAGGATGCTGATGCACTTCTTAATCAATATGCACCTATTACCGAAAAAGTTTTCCAGTCACTTGATAAGCTTAAGATTGTAGTAAGATATGGTGTTGGAGTTGATAACATTGATATTGAAGCCGCCACCAGAGCGGGTGTACTAGTATGTAATGTAATATATGATATCACAGACGTAGCAGATCATACAATGGCATTGCTTCTTGCATCATGGAGGCGTCTTAAAAATCTTGACAACTTTGTTTTTGAAGGAAAATGGGACTGGAAACTTTTAGGCCCCCTACCTAGATTTTCTGGTTCAACTGTTGGTATAATAGGATATGGAAAGATTGGTAAGCTTGTGGCTAAAAGGTTAAAGGGATTTGATGTAAAGGTCCTCGTCTATGATCCATATGTTAGAGATGATGATATTGTTAAAGATGGTTTTGTTCCTAAACGCTTTGAAGAACTTTTGAAGGAATCTGATGCTATAACATTGCATGTCCCATTAACAAGGGAAACATATCATCTTTTGAATGAAAAGAGTCTTTCAATGATGAAGGATGGGGTAATAGTGATCAATACGTGTAGGGGGAAGGTTATTGACACAAAAGCATTAGTGAATGCGATTAAGAGTGGAAAAATCTTGTATGCTGGCTTAGATGTTCTTGAAGAGGAGCCTCCTTCAAAAGGGCTTTTAGAGGAATTAAAAAGATGTGAAAATGTGATATTAACACCACATACTGCTTGGTACAGTAATAGCTCATTACATGAGGTAAGATTTAAAGCTGCACTTCAAGTAGTTCAATTATTTGAGGGTAAAGTGCCAGAATATTTAGTTAATAAGAGTGTTTTGGAAAGGGCAAGATGCAAAAGTATGCTAAAAACTTAGTACAAAATTTTCTTACATAATAGTTTCTACATATTTTGTTTTATGAGTATTCTCTAACCGGAATATTTTTAGAGTAATTTAGGTCATGCTTTATGGCTGATGATTGATGCTTGGCTTAAAGCATAGACGGGCTAGGACTCCAATAGAAGTAAATAATACTCTTAATCCTACTCTGAGAACTATTGTAGAATGTTATAATAGTGGCATGCCAGTAAAGAAGATTGCAGAAAAGCTAGGCTTTTCTGTTAACACTATTGAAGCATACCTTTATAAGGCTAGGCATCCGGAAAAGGTTAAGGAAGGGAACTTGAAAAGATTGGAAAAGTTTTGGCAAAAAAATTTTGAAAAAAGATTTAAACCAAGTCTGACATTCAATATACCTGGCACAGGAAGAAGAAGCGAATGCAGAATTTGGCTCCTCGACCTCTTTGCGAACAAAAATCTACAAAACAGAAAAATATACTTTAACACACCAGAAGAAAGAATAAACTTCCTAACACAACTATTTAGGGGGCAGAGTATAGAAGGTAGGCGAAAAGCGATATTAACCATGTGGCTCAAAGACAACTTCCTAACACCAGAAGAAATCGAAAAATTCTACAGTAGTATAACTATCATAAAATAAATTCGCGTCACTAGTTTTAATGTTTAAACCATTATATGTATGCCAGCAATCTTTATATTCTCATAAACTAGTCACTATAGAATGAATGTTTTATGGTTAGAATGAGGTTTGCTGAAATCCTACCTTTTGGAGACGTATATGATGCAAAAAACTTGATTCTTGTAAAGCAACTTGGATGCACGGATGTTATAGGGCATGGTCCACCAACACCACAAAATTCTGAAGTCTGGGAATATGGTGACCTAATACAAATAAAGAGACATGTTGAGAAATATGGTTTAAAACTTGAAGTTTTAGAAGATGGTCCCCCAATACAGAAGATAATCTATAAGCTTCCAGGTAAAGAAGAGCAGCTTGAAGCCTTCTGTAAATCTTTAGAGCATATAGGAAAGGCTGGAATAAAGGTGATAAAACCACAGCACATGCCTCCTGTACCAAACATGATATGGAGAACAGAAACAGACAAACCAACAAGAGGTGGTGCAACCTCTACAGCCTTTGATTACGAGCTTGTAAAAGATATTCCTCCAACAGTAAAATTTGGTTCCTATAAGGAGGAAGATATTTGGAAAAGTCTTGAATACTTTTTAAAGAATGTTGTGCCCGTAGCTGAATCCTCTAACGTGATAATAACATTTCATCCTGACGACCCGCCAATATCTCCTATACAAGGTTTTCCAAGAATTTTGAGAAGTATAGAAGCTTTTGATAAGCTATTTGAGTTAGTGTCAAGTAAAAATGTAGGAATGTGCTTTTGTCAAGGTTGTTTTGCAGAAATGGGTGTAGATGTTCCTAGTGCAATAAGATATTTTGGTAGAAAGGGGAAAATATTTTTTGCACATTTTAGAAATGTTAAAGGAACTGTGTACCAGCCTGGTGGTTTCCAAGAAATTTTCCATGATGATCCATCAGGTAATATAGATATGTTTGAAGCCATGAAAGCATACTATGAAGTAGGGTTTGAGGGACCAATGAGACCTGACCATGCACCAAAAACGATAGCAGATGATGTTTTTGGAGGGAAACCAGGATATTATATGATGGGTAAAATCTTAGCGTTAGGCTATATGAAAGGATTAGCAGAGGCTGTAGAAAAATGCTATTATCAACTACAAAAATTAAAGCCTAGTGTATAACTAATTCTCTGAATAGAAGTTTGCTCTTATATTGTATTCAAATTCTATTGTGTGTTCGGTTAAGGTGAAATTAAAAATGTAATAAATAGTAGATTTAGCATTAAAAGAATATTGAATCTAATATTATCCATAGCTTTTTTAAATTTAATTTTGAGATAGCATGAATTATGTTTCTATTTCTTTGCCAAATATTTTGAAGGATTTTGTTGGAAAGATTTTTGGCAGCTTTCTGAGCAGAAATAATATGTTGTCCCTTTATATTCTGTCTTGTGCTTTGTTTTTTTAGGGTCTACGTCCATTTTACAAACAACGTCTACTACCATATTTATCATAAACCCTTTGATTAATGTTGTTAAAATGTTTTTTGTCGAAAAGTAAATATAACAGTGTTAAGACTATAATGGTGGTGCTAATGTCTTTAGATGCTTTAAAAAGGAAAACAATATTTCTTGAAGGGCCACTATGCTATCCTTGTGTTAAACGTTTGATTGAAAATGTTAAGTTGATTGAAAATGTTGTAGAAGCTAAAGTTAATATCGTTGCAGGCATACTAATAATTTATTTCAAAAATGATATTGATGTTAAAAAGGTTAGGTTGGCTGTAGAAGAGTCAGGTTTTAACTTAACTGCAATCAGGAGTTGAAGCTTATGGCTAAGGATCCAGTTTGCGGAATGTATGTTGATGAAAATAAAACACCATTTAAAGTTGAAAAGGGTGGTATAATATACTATTTTTGTAGCCAAAGCTGTTTAGACACTTTTCTTAAGCCTGAAAAAGAATTAAGTCATTTAAAGAAAATGACTTTATTCGCTTTAACTATAGGCGCCATCGTAGCTTTTCTTGAATATGTTTATCCAATAAACTACATTTTTCCAAACTATTTTTGGCTTTTTATTTTAGCAACACCTGTCCAGTTTATTGCAGGTTGGCGCTTTTACATTGGAACAAGAGATGCTATAATTGCTAGACAAGCTAACATGGATAGCCTAATTGCTATTGGTACAACAGCCGCCTGGCTATATAGCACAATATACACATTCCAAACTCTAGAATGGATCCCCCAAATATTTCCAAAAACGTCTACTGGCATTTCTGAAGTATATTTTACTGAAAGTGGCTTGATAATAGGTTTTATCTTGTTAGGTAAGACTATGGAACATACAGTTAAGGGTAAGGCTTCAGAATCAATAAGAAAGCTTCTTGAGCTTCAGCCCAAAATGGCTAGAGTTATAGAAAATAATGTGGAAAAGGAGGTTCCAGCTGAAGAGGTTAAGGTAGATGATATTGTTGTAGTTCGTCCCGGTGAAAGGGTTCCAGTTGACGGGATTGTGGTTGAAGGCTATTCTTCAGTCGACCAATCTATTGTGACTGGTGAAAGTTTTCCTGTTGATAAGAAGGTTGGTGATGAAGTAATATGTGCTTCTATAAATAAGACTGGTGTTCTAAAAATTAGGGCCACTAAAGTAGGTTCTGACACTTCCCTCGCACAGATTGTTAAAATGGTTGAAGAAGCTATTGTCTCCAAGGCGCCTCTTCAAAGGCTTGCTGATGTTGTATCATCATATTTTGTGCCCCTGGTTATTGCTCTTGCAGTAGCATCTTTCCTATTTTGGTATACTATCGGAGGCTTACCATTCGGGCTCTCATTAACAATTATGATTTCTGTTCTCGTTATAGCATGTCCTTGTGCTTTAGGAATCGCTACCCCCTCAGCGATAATGATAGGTGCAAGTAAAGGTGCACAGTATGGGGTACTAATTAAGGGTGGAGAATATCTTGAAAAAGCACATAAAGTAAATGTTATTGTATTTGATAAGACTGGAACTCTTACCAAAGGAAAACCTTCTGTAACAGATGTCATTGCCTTAGACAGTGAAAATGAAAGTATAATATTAGAGTATGCTGCTTTAGCTGAAAGGGTTTCAGAACATCCATTAGGGCAAGCGATTATAGAGGCAGCTAAAGAGAGGGGCATAAATCTCCAATATCCTGAATCTTTTGAAGCAGTACCAGGAAAAGGTGTTATAGCACTGTATAATGGAAACGAAATACTTTTAGGAAACAGGAAATTGATACTTGATCATAATATTTCAATAGACTGCATTGAAGAACTTTTAAAAAGATTAGAAGATGAGGGGAAAACTGTAGTTATATTGGCTTTTAACAAGAAACTTTTAGGTATTCTTGCAATAGCAGATACTTTAAAAGACCATGCTTATGAAGCTATTTCTGCTATCAAAAAAATGGGTATCGAGGTTGTAATGTTAACTGGAGACAATAGAAGGACTGCTGAAGCTATAGCCAAAAGGTTAGGAATTGAGCAAATCTATGCAGAAGTACTGCCAGCTGATAAAGTGAAGGTTATAGAAGATTTAAAGAACCAGGGACACGTTGTTGTTATGGTTGGAGATGGAATAAATGATGCACCAGCATTGGCTGCTGCTGATATTGGAATTGCTATAGGAAGTGGTACTGATATTGCAAAAGAGACTGGAGGAATAGTGCTTGTTAAAGATGATATAAGAGATGTTGTTGTAGGCATAGAATTGAGCAAGGCTACTGTAAGAAAGATTAAGCAAAACCTTTTCTGGGCTTTCTTCTATAATATAATGCTTATACCTATTGCAGCCGGCCTACTCTATCCATTCTTCAACATATTATTAAATCCAGTTTTTGCTGCAATAGCTATGGCTTCAAGCTCAATAACTGTTGTCTCAAATTCATTGCTCTTAAATAGTTATAAACCTTCATTTTTAGAAAAATTTTAATCAAAATTCCTGGACATATTTAAAACGCTTTAGGCTTATGTTTATGGTGACTTAAAGAGAACTGTGTTTCTCTGTTATGGTTCTTATACATTTTGTGGAGACTTCGTAATTGGTGCTTTACTTGAACCTTTAGAATTACTGCTATGGTCTAAAAATTCACATAATCATCCAATATCTTACATATCTCACAGAGGTCTATATCTGCTTTCTCTGAACCTTTTGTTTCAGCTATCTTTTTGGTCATTGACATAATTATTTCCATAACCATACTATTTTCTTCAAGCTTTTTACTGACCTTGCTTCCTCTTTTTGAACTTATATAGTAGCTTACAGCCGCCTGCGTTATACCCAGCATTCTCGCTGCATCAGATTGTGAAAAACCATATTTTTCTACTAGACTTTTTGCAATAAGTCCTCTTACAGCAGGTATAATATATCTTGTAACTGATTCACATCTAGACTTGGCCATCATAAACTTAGCGTTAACACTGTTTTAAATACTTTTAACAAATTGATGCCAGAAAGCATTAAGCCTTACTCTTACTATAAATGGCCAAAGCCTAAGTATTTAAGATTATATAAAATTTCTTACTTGAAATTTTATATTAAATAATTATTTTTCCTTTAATTAGTGTCCACTACATACACTACAGTTTGGTAACCTCTCTATTGTTACTTTCATAAAATCCATACTTGTCCCATCAAAAACAAGTAGTTTTCCTACTAGTGGTTCACCTAATCCAGTTATGACCTTTATTACTTCCATGACTTGCATTGAAGCCATTATTGCTGGTGTTGGACCCAGTACTGGAAAAGGTTTCACTTCTTCTGGCTCTATGGGTATTAGGCATCTAAGACATGGTCCCTTTCCAGGAAATATTGTCATAAGTCTTCCCTCTAGTCCATAAACTGCTGCATGAATGAATGGTTTACCTAATTTAACACATGCCTCATTTAAAAGGAATCTTGTTTTAAAGTTGTCCATGCCATCTACAACAACATCCACCTTTTTAACAAGCTCGTAAACATTTAATTCGTTTATTTCGTCTACTATACCTTCTATCTCAATTTCAGGATTTATCTTGCACAATTTTTCTAATGCTGATTTAACCTTAGTCTTATTCACATCCTCTGTCCAATGTATGATCTGCCTGTTTAGGTTACTAAGTTCAACTCTTTCCTTATCTATAACTAAAAGTTTTCCAATTCCAGCCGCTGCAAGATATATTGCTGCTGGAGCACCTAATCCTCCCAACCCTGCAACAAGCACCTTACTCCTCTTTAATTTTATCTGTCCTTCGACACCGAATCCAGCAATTCTTATTTGTCTATCATATCGTAAAAGTTCTCTTTCATTAAGCACCATTATCCCCATAACATAACTTCATTATTTATATAAAAAATTTTAAAATTTTATTTTTCTAAGCTAATAGTTGATATGTATGACAGTGGTAGCTGACCTTTCTATAATGCCTGTTGGGGAAGGTACAAGCTTAAGCAAATATGTGAAAAGAGCTGTTGAAGAATTAAAGAAGGCTGGCTTAAAGGTTGATGTAGGTGCCATGTCAACATCAGTTGAAGCTGAAACGACTGAAGAAATTTTTAAAGCCTTCGAAAAGGCTAAAGAAGCGCTTTTTGAAATGGGTGCAAAAAGAGTTTATATGGTCATTAAGATTGATGAACGAAGAGACAAGCATATATCAATAGAATATAAGAAATCAGCCATATTAAAATGAAATCCAAAAATCCATAATATTTTAGAGTAAAGGAGCATGAGAATTACTTAAATTTATTTTACAATACAGTTGACAAAGTTTTTCCTCAAACAATAAAATTACTAAAATAGAGTATAGGCCTGAGCTCGTGCGTCCTTGGCAAACGGCCAAGTTGAAGGCGAAAGACAGGCCATGCGCATGCATCCTCCGCCCGGGAGGTGGATGATGGGAACCCCCTGTCCGTAGCCTTCAACAAAGCCGTTTCCTCCCAAGGAAATAGGTTTCAAGTCCTCAAACGGACTACAAGCCGTGGTCTAGACAACTAGACTACCGAAAGTGGATGGGTTGACCTGAAGCTTTCGGTTAAAAACGGTGAGTAGGAAGGGAGGGGACAAGAAATCTGTTTCTGAGGGAAACAGGACGCATGAGCCCTCTTCTAGAGTAGAATTCATTTTTTTAAATCAGTATACTCTTACAGACTATCTCAAGATTTTGTATAAGGTGTTGATCTTCTATTGTTTCAGCATACAGTTTTAATATTGTAAGTATCTTCAGTATATCTTTTTTAGAAGAGGTGATTATGTTTTCAAGTTCTTCTTTTCCCTTTTGAGTTATTATGTACTTAGGATATTTTTCTTCTTCTACCTTTAATTTTTTCAGAAGCCCTTTGGTTTCAAGCTCGTTTGTTAAATAATATATTGAGCCTGGACTTGGTTTCCATATTCCACCTGTTCTTTCAGCCATCTTGTCAATTAATTTTATTGCAGAAAGTGGTGCTCTTGATGCTTCCTTCAAAATTATTGTTTTTAGTAATCCTGAAGGTACATTTATTATAGCCATAGGATACTATTTTCATCTTATGATATAAAAAATTTTTATAATGTCTTTAGAAGTCTTTCACAGTATTCTCTTGAGCCTTTGTACGCGTCTTTAAATATTTCGAAATATTGTCTATAAATTTTCACGTTTTCACTTTTAGGTTCATGTGTTTCTTCATCTTTTATAAGCTTCTCTGAAGCATCTTCCATACTCTTATAATCTCCAACAGCTATGCCTGCCAATATTGCTGCACCCAATGCAGATGCTTCTTCAACATTGGTTTTAACAACTTTTTTCTCGAAAATGTCACTAACTATTTGTCTCCATAATGGTGATCTTGCACCTCCTCCACTAATCTTAATAATTTTTATGCTTGTATGCTCCTCTAGGGCGTCAGCTATCCATTTTATAGTAAATGTTATCCCCTCCATCATAGACCTTATAACATGTCCTTTTACATGCCCAAGGCTTAAGCCGAAGAACATTCCCCTAACATAAGGGTCTCTTATTGGAAACCTTTCACCTGACATGAAAGGTAAGAATATTAGGCCATCGCATCCAGCACGAACCTTTTCAGCTTCCTCATCCAATAATCTATAAACATCTACACCCAACTCTGAAGCTTTTTCCCTCTCTTTATCTGCAAAATTGTCCCTATACCATCTTAAAACAATTCCGCAATTGTTTACTGCTCCACCACAAAGCCAATGTCTTGAAGCAATATAATAGCAGAAGAATCTCATCTTACCATTATCCCATATTGGGTACTTAGAAACTAATCTAACTGCGCCACTTGAACCCAAATTTACTGCACAAACTCCTTCTTTAACAGCGCCTAGTCCAACATTTGATAAAGCGCCATCAGACGCTCCTAATGCAACAGGCACACCTTCGTCTAAACCCAACTGAATTGCTGCCTTGGAAGGTAATCTATCAAAAATTTTATCGCCTTCAACTAAAGCTGGAAGATAATCTTCAGTTATCCCCACAGTCTCTAGAAGCTTTTCATCCCATTTAACAGAGTTTATGTTAAGCAACTGCGAACCAGACGCTAGTGAAGGGTTAGTGTAGTAGTCTCCGAAAAGTTTGAAGATAACATAATCTTGTGCAGTTAAAATCTTTCTACATTCTGAAAAAATTTCTGGACGATTTTCTTTCATCCAGAGTATTTTTGGAGCAATATAGACAAATAATGGTGGACACCCTGTCCTCCTGTAAATTTCTTCTGCTCCAAGCATGTTCTCAAGTTTTTTCGCCTGTTCTCCTGCTCTTACATCCACCCATGGTATTAGTTTGGTTAAGGGTTTTCCATATTTATCAAAGCAACATAATCCATGCATTTGTCCTGAAAAGCCGATAGCCCTCACACGCTTTCCAATATCTTTTGTTACAGCCTGAACTGCCTTTATGGTTGAATCATAAATTTCTTCAGGATCTTGCTCCGCCCAACTTGGCATTGGATGGTTGACCTTTACCTCAATTTTTGAATCTTTAACAATCTTTCCGTTTTCATCGAATGCAAACGCTCTAACAGCTGTGGTGCCAATATCTATACCAAGTAAAAGGTCTCTATGCAAATACTCTCACATCCAACATATAGTGAGTTTATCTAATTAATTAACTTTAAAATATTTTATAGTATCCATATGTTAACCGGTTACCATGGGTGAACAGTTACCAGAATTTGTGTGCGAAGTATGTGGTTTTAGAAAACCTGTTCCCCTCCATCATGGTGTTCCTATGAGGCCTATTAAGGAAGGCTTTATTAAAAAGAGAGTAGTTAAAATCGAATGTGAATCATGTGATTTTTCTCAACCTATTCCATTGCATTGCAGTAAGCCTATGAACTATGTGGGTGAAAAGAAAAAGAAAAAATGAATTTTTTTATCTTCTACTTTTTCCAAACATGTAAAGTGCATATGCTGCTCTTGCACATTGTTCAGGTGTACGATAAACTGGAAACCTGTACCTTTTTAAAAGTTTTACAATGGGTGTTAAAAAATTTGTTAAGGAAAATATTATCGGCTTATCATATTCTTTTTTAAGTTGGAGAAATTCTATTAATGCCTCTGTTTCCTCTTTTAATGCCTCTACAGTATCTATTAGGCCAAATGTTGGTGAAATAATTACTATATCAATGTATTCTTTGTCTAAAAGGATTTTAGCTATTTTAGGATAAATTTGGTTTCTTAAATCTCCAGCGGTATCTATTGGATTATATGGTTCACTTGTATATGACATAAGAATTTTCTTTATTTCTTTTCTTGTGTCAATGTCAATTGTAGGTATTTCTAGTCCAAGTTCATATGCTGTATCTGATAATGAAACACAGAATCCTCCACTTGAGGATACTATGCCTAATCTATTTCCATTAGCTGCATGCTGTGTTTCTAAAGCATGCGCATACTCAAACAAGTGGTATGATTCTGAAACTCTAATTGCTCCAGCCTTTTCGAATGCTACATCGTATATTTTATCGTTTCCAGCTAATGATGCAGTATGCGATAGTGTTGCTCTTGCACCTATTGGGCTTTTACCTGCCTTATAAACTACTATCGGCTTATGTTTAGACACTCTTGAACATTTTTCAATAAATCTTTTTCCATCCTCTAAGCCTTCAACATATAATGTTATTACTTTCGTATTTTCTTCATAAAAAAGATATTCTATTACCTCATGCACTTGTATATCACACTGGTTTCCTACATTAGCAAATATGCTAAACCCTATGTCTTCCATATTTGCAGCCGAAAACAATTGTCCTCCAAAATATCCACTCTGTGATACAAATGCGATATTTCCAGGTTTTGGCGCAAAAGAAGTGAATGTAGCGTTCATGTTCATTGCAGCTGAATACACGCCCATAGTATTCGGGCCTAATATTCTAAATCTATATCTTTTTGCAATGACAAGTAAGCCTTTTTCCACCTCTTCCCCATTTTTTCCAATTTCACTAAAGCCTCCAGAAATTATTATTGCTCCCTTAACACCCTTTTCACCGCACTCTTTCAATACATTTTGGGCAAGATTTGCTGGTATAGCAATGTACGCACATTCTATATCATCGTTAATGTCTAAGATTGAATTATAGCATTTGAGGCCATATATTTCTTTAATGTTAGGATTGACCAGATATACTTTCCCCTTATATCCTCTTCCAATAAGATTTTTTAAAACTATATTCCCCCATTTTCTTTCTTCACGTGATGCTCCAATTAAAGCTATAGTTTTTGGTTTAAATATGGGGTCAAGTTCTTCAACAATTTTTTCAACCATCAATCTTTGCACCTAAAGGTACCAAGGTAGTTTCTCCAGCTTCTCAAGTTCTAGAAGCATGTTCCAATACTTGTTAACATCATTTTGTATCATATCTATTTCTTTATCTGTTAAATGTTTGTACCTTCCTTGTATGCTTAAATAGTCTTTTACAGGTTTTAGTTTTGAAGGCTTATATGTTACTCTCAATTTACCATACTCTATCTCATATAATGGCCACATTCCAGTTAAGACAGCTAATCTTGAAACCTCAATAGACTTAGAAGTTTCGAAAAACCATCCAGTAGGACATGGCTTTAACAGGTGAAGATATGCTAAACCTCTCTGATTTAAAACTGTATCTTTAGCCTTACCTATCTTTACTTTCACATCATTAGTATGTGATGGTGCACCTGTTGCAATGTACGGTATCCTATGCATAGACATTATCAAAGGCATATCCTTTCTCCTCTCACCTTTACCCTTCCAAATCTTTCCAACAGGTGTTGTCGTGGTATAAGCACCATATGGTGTAGCCCCACTTCTTTGGACTCCAGTATTCATGTAGGCTTCGTTATCGTAGCAAATGAATAGGATACTTTCATTTCTTTCAGCCGCCGCTGAAAGAGATTGAAAACCTATATCGTATGTACCTCCATCCCCCGCCCAAACTGCTGAAATAATTTTATCGGCTACCTTTTTTATCTTATAGGTTCTGTAGGTGCCGGTAGCATATGCTGCACCTGCTGCAAAATTTGCAATATAATATGGAACATTTAGAACGCCACAAGAAAAACTTATTCCCGCACAATGTGGGGGGAAAGAAAATACAACATTTTGTCCAAGAGTTTCTAAAGTGTACCTCATTAAAATTGGTATCGTACAGCCTGGACAGCCTTCTCCACCAGAGAATATTAGTCTTTTTTCACCATCAGGAATTTCTGAGGGTGTTATTCTTTTATCCTGTTTAGGAATTGGGTGCTCAAAATAATAGACTTCACAACTAGTGTCTTCTTTAGCTAAAATTTTGAACATGTTTAAGAAATCTTCTATAGATATGTCCTCACCACCCAGTCCGGAAATAAAATTGTAAATTTTCTTTTCACTTCCACCATATAATGTTGCCTTAGTATCACAGAAGATAGGTCCCCTGTTTGTGCCATGATTAACGCTCCTATCCACAATTCCTATACATTTAACATTATCCAAATACTTACGTAATTTGTTAAGTGGTAATGGTCGATAGACTCTTATCCTTAGTAGTCCTGCCTTAAATCCCTCTAATCTAAGTCTATCAACAGCTCTTTTAGCAGCAGTGCTCATTGAACCTACTGTTATAAGAGCATATTCAGCATCATCTAATTGATAACACTCGACAAGACCACCATATTTTCTACCAAAAACGTTATAGAATTCATTTTCTATTTCATAAATTACTTTTTTTGCCTGTTCAAATAACTCTTCATACATTCTAGAATATGCTGTTAGTCCTTCTGGTGGTGGAGGAAAAACGTTAGGATAAACTTTTGAAATTAGAGGGTTGACAGCATACTTTGGCCTATATTCTGGAAGAAAGTTGTCTACAGTCTCTTGGTCTGGAACATTTACTCTTTCATAGCTGAATGAAAGATAGAATCCATCCATATTAAGCATAGAAGGCAAAAGTACTCTTGAATCTTCAGCTATCCTATAAAGTTGAATTAACGTATCTAAGGCTTCCTGATTACTTTCGACAAAGTACACGATCCATCCCAAGTTTGTTTCTGGCATAACATCTGTATAATCTGATCCAAGTGACCAAATGGATCCCACCCTTCTATTTGCGACAGCCATAACAATAGGCGCTCTAAATCCAGGCGCTTGAGCCACACACTCGTGCATGTACGCGAGCCCTTGAGAAGAGGTAGATGTAAAAACTCTGCTTCCAGAAATTGAAGCTCCTATTGCTACAGCCATTGCAGAATGTTCTCCCTCAGTATGCACATATTCTGCATCCAATTCTCCATTTGCAATAAACTCGGCCAAATATTCGCTTATGGAAGTTTGAGGTGTTATAGGATATATTGGAATAACCTTTACTCTCGCAAGCTTTACACCACAGGCTATAGCCTTATTTCCTGTCATAACATCATAGTAAGACATAAAATTTCACCTCCTAAACTCTTCCACCATTTCAATAGCCTTAACAGGACATTCGTTTGCACAAATTCCACAACCCTTACAAAACCTTAAGTCTATTTGAGGCCCATTTTCTGATTTAGTTATAGCAATTTCTGGACAAAAATTTTCACAAATCCAGCATTTAACACACTTACCATAATCTATTATTGGCTTTTGTGTTCGCCAGTCTCCAACATACCACCCTCCTACATTTAAGCCACCAAGCACAAATGCTTTAGACTCTTTTTCAGCCATAGATTACACCATCCTTTTAACAATAGTGTTATCGTATCCAATTTTTGCTGCCAAAATATTTTTTTCAACCAATAAGCCAGTAAATCTTCTCCTAATACTTTCGAAGATAGAATCTAACTTTATTAATTCACTGACTTTTGCAAAAGAGGCTGCCATGACGGTGCTTGGAATGGGTTTTCCAATTATGTTTACTGCAATTTTTGAGGCGTCGACAACAGCTAATCTACCAATTTTTGGTTTGCCCAAAAAATCATATGCTTCCTCTATGTTCATGTTTGTGTTATAAACTATGGTACCACCTTCTCTTAATCCATTCAGCACATTCACACTTCTAGGTAAAAATATGTCTAATATGATAACATAATCAGGGGAAAGTATTTGACTTCTTGTAGAATACTTTTCATCACCAATTGATACAAATGAAGTTAAAGGTGCGCCTCTACGTTGTGCTCCATAGAGGGGAAAGGCTCTACAAAATTTATTGTCAAAGTGTGCTGCCAATGCAATAAGTTCCCCGCATGCGACAACGCCTTGTCCTCCTCTACCATGTATTCTAATTTCTGTTAACAAATTTTCTTTATACAAAATGGTCAAACATAAAATTTTTTACCATTATATAAAAACATTATTTTTTAAATTTATATATGTTTAGAATTGCCCTAACTGATAGCTGACCAAAACTATGTCATCTACTTTAAAATTTGGGAATAAAATCCTTTTTTCTATAATGGTTTTTATTTGGGGAATAAATTGGTCAGCTATGAAAATTGGGCTTGGAATGGCACCAGTTTTCACATTCAATTTCCACCGTTTCCTGTTTTCGACAATTTTTTTACTTCTTCTTTGCATTATAAAGAAGGTTGAATGGATAAAAGGCGCGCAAACAAACATGCATATTATAATTTACTGTTTGACTTCAGTCTTTGGTTTCACATTAACTACGATAGGCTTAATTTATGAATCTAGTGGTATTAGTGCAGTTTTGACCTACACACAACCAATATGGGTCTTTCTTTTATCAATTTTTATTTTAAATGAAGTCTTCTCGTTAACTAAATTTTTAGGAATATTTCTAGGCTTCTCCGGTATAGTTATTCTATTCCTAAAAGGTATTGGTTCGATAGGATCGTTTTCATCAATCCTTATAATATTTGGTGCAATTCTTTGGGCTGTAAGCACTGTCTACTATAAAATGAAACTGGAAAATGTTGACCCAATTTACTTAAATTTCTATAACTCATGGATAGCAACCTTAATTGCCCTAACATTAAGTCTCATTTTAGAGAACCCATTTGAAGTATTCAATTTAAACTATTTTCTTGTTACCTTCTATAGTGGTGTCTTCGCCTCTGGAATTGGAATGACTATATGGGTTTTCCTCTTAAAAAATGAAAGTGCTGTCACTCTTTCAAGTTCAAGCCTAATTGTTCCATTACTTGCACTAATATTTAGTGCAATAATTTTGGGTGAAGAAATCGGTTATAGAACCATTATTGGTTCAACCTTAGTCTTATCTGGGGTTTATCTTGTAAATAGAAAAAAGTTAGTAAAATAGTTTAAAATTTTCCAGCCAAAACTAGAATATATATTATATCTTCCTTTAAATGTATGAAGGGGAATATTACATGGTCCTAGTTGAAGGTTCTGAAGTTTCATTAAGAGTACTAGAGCAAAGTGACCTCGATTATATTTATCGAACGATTAACAGCATTGATTCAATTGGAGAATATGATGTTATTCAATTAACAAGTTGGGGTGAAATTGAAAAATGGTTTAAGACGCCTATATTGTCAGAAGATTTGGTAATGCTTGTTATTGAAAGGAATGTTGACAAGAAAATTTTGGGTTTTGTAGTATACTATACAGTACACCCATTTCTTAAACTTTTAGAAATAGGCTTTCAAATATTTTCTAAGGAAGACAGAGGAAAAGGTTATGCAACAGAAGCAGTAAACCTGCTACTCAAGTTTCTTTTTTCAAGTAAAAATGTTGAAAGAATACAAGCAACAACACATGTGGAAAATATTGCTTCTCAGAAGGTTTTGGAAAATAATGGTTTTATAAGGGAGGGTGAATTAAGATGTTCGCTATATAGAAATGGAAGATATTATAACACATACATTTATAGTATTTTAAGAAGGGATTGGGAAAAATTATGTCTAGGTCATTAACCAAAATAGATTTAGAAAAAGCCCGTCGGATACAAATGCTAATTGCAAAAAAGGTTTTAGAAGAAGATGATTTTGAGCTGCCAATAAAATATGTTGGTGGAGTTGATGTTGCATTTAAATCAAAATATTCGATAGGAGCTGTGGTAGTATTGGATTTTGAAAAATTGAATGTCATAGAAAGAAATTTTTATGTTTCAGAAGCTAATGTGCCATATATTCCAACATACCTTGCTTTCAGAGAAATAAGGGTGATGGTTGGTGCAATAAAGAGGCTCCCAATAAAGCCAAACATATTTTTGGTTGATGCTCATGGCAAATGTCATCCTAGGCGGGCTGGTGAAGCAACGCATTTGGGTGTACTATTGAATATTCCAACCATAGGTGTTGCAAAATCGTATTTGACTGGTAAAGAAAGAGCAGACGGCTTTATAGTTGATAATAATGAAGTGTTAGGTTATCGTTTAAAGCCGAATGTGTACATAAGTGTAGGACACAAAGTCTCTTTGCAGACGGCTATTGAAATTGTAAAAAAGTTAACTGTCAATGAAATACCTGAGCCAATAAAACATGCTCATATTTATGCGAACGAAGTTAAAAATAGGTTGATAATTTAATGTTTATTTACTATAGCAAATATTATTGTTTCTGAGATAATAATGTATATAATTACACATGGTGATTGTGATGGCATCTGTGCAGGAGCACTGGCTCTATCAGTGTTTCCTGAATCAAAGGTTGTTTTAAGTAATCCCATAAGACTTTATGATTCATTAAAAAAGGTTTATCCAGATGAAACAGTTATAATATGTGATATTGCAATTAACGAAATATTATTTGAAAAGATGGGTTATTTATTAAACAATTTTAAGCATGTGACATATATTGACCACCACCCTTTATCTAGCAAAATTGTGTCACAATTTGGGCCAAATATTGAATTAGTGCACGAATTAGAGTGTTCGACATCCGAACTAACATTTTACAAATTTCAAGAATTAATTGATCCTGAATTTAGTCGTATAGCCGTTTATGGTGCAATTGGAGATTATTTGGATAACACTAAAGGTGTGGAAAATATAATTTTAAATTGGGACAAGCGCACACTTTATTTTCAAACTGGTATACTTATACAAGCTCTTGAAGCCATAGGAAAGAATGATAATAAAAAGCTAGAAATTTTAGAAAAGCTTTCAAAAAATGTTCCTCCTTCAGAAATAAATTCCCTAATTGAATTAGCAATTGAAGCAACACAAAATGAGGAAGAAATGAGAAAATATGTTAAAGCCAATGTTTTAAAAGTTGGGGAAATAGGATGCGTTCTTAATCCTAATGGTCCTCTTGGTAAGGCTGCAATATATGCTAAAGCATATGCTTGTGCTAGTGTGGGTTTAGCGGGAGAAATTAAACATGGAAAAGTTGAAATGAGTTTAAGGACACACTTTAGCATAGATTTAAATTCGATTTTGCTTCAGATTGTTTCAAAATTTGATGGGGTTGGTGGAGGGCATGCAAAGGCAGCTGGAGCTGAAGTGCCTTATGAAAGATTTCAGGATTTTCTAAATGAATTAAATGCTAAAGTTTCTGTCAATTTGCCCAAATAATTTTTGAAAACTTTATTAACAAAATTTTAATAAATTATTGGTGAAGATGCATTGGATTTTTACAGATTTTTAGCAAGTAGAACTGATAGAATGAAGGCATCTGAAGTTAGGGAACTGGTCAAATATTCTAGAAGGAAGGATATAATATCCTTTGGTGGCGGACTTCCAGACCCGGCATCATTACCATCTAAAGAAGAGATAGTTTCTGCAATAGAATTCATCTCCTCTTTAGGTGATAGAGCATTCCAATATAGTCCTACTAGTGGCGTACCAGAATTAAAAACCGAACTAGCAAAATTTTGTAGAGACAAACTTGATATCAAGGCTTCAGAAGATGAAATAATCGTTGTTACTGGAAGCCAACAGGCCCTAGATATATCATCAAGGATTCTAATTAATCAACGTGATTATATTATTACAGAACTTCCAACTTACATTGCAGCGGTTCAAGCATTTAATCTTATGAGACCTAATTACCTAGGTGTTCCAATGGATCAAGATGGTATGAAGTTAGAATGTCTTGAAAGGTCTTTAAGAATGTTAAGGGAAAATGGGTTAAAGCCAAAATTTTTGTACACTATCCCAACATGCCAGAATCCTGCCGGAATTTCTATGTCAATGGATAGACGGAAGCATCTGCTCGAATTGGCTTCGAAATATGATTTCATAATTTTAGAAGATGATCCATACAGTCAAATTATCTTTAAACAATTTTATTTTAAAAGATTAAAGAGCATTGATAGTGAAGGTAGAGTAATTTATATGTCTACTTTCAGCAAGATTTATGCTCCTGGTGTTCGCATAGGATGGGTTGTTGCAGACAAGAGTATAATCAACTTTTACGAACTTGCAAAACAATTTATAGACCTATGTTCTTCCTCAATTAACCAATATATCATATTACATGCTTTACAGTCAAATTTGATCGAGAAAAGGATTCCGTTAATTGTACAAAGATATAAGAAAAAATGTGAACTGATGTATGGTCTTTTAAAAGAAATGATGCCTGAAGATTCTGTGTGGACTAATCCTGTTGGTGGAATGTTCATATTTGGGTGGCTTAACGAAAAAATTAATACGAAGAAATTGTTGATTGATGTTATAGAAAAGTATGGTGTTGCATATGTTCCAGGTGCATCATTTTTTGTAGACGGCACAGGATGGAACACAATGAGACTAAACTTTTCATTTCCAGATGAGGAGCAGATAAAGGTTGGTATAGAACGTCTTTCTAAGGCAGTTAAAGAGGAAGCGAAAAAGGTTTAATATATAATACATTACCTTAGCTCTAAGACAATTTTATCCTCCTATTGAAGTTGGCAGGAAAACTATATCAAAGAGTAAAGTAATATCATTTTCTAAAACTTCGTCAGCCAATTTTTCGAGCTCATTCCAAGGTCTATTAAGGTATCTGTTAAAACATTCTACCTTAAGATTCATCTTCATCTTCTGCTCTCCATTATAAAATATAAGTTGAAGGTCTTTACCATCAAAAATGTTTATCTGGCAATCTGAAACTACTTTAATACCGTCAAGAGTGCACAAATACGGTTTTCTTCTAACAGTATATATATCGCATCTGGTAACATTTCCAAGAACCTTTCTGGCATAGAAAAACGCCTTCAGCCCTAGCATGAGAAAGGGCCCATAATGTCCATGATATGAAATTGCTTTCTCAATCTGTTCCCTACTAGGCTCCAACAACATTCTTCACCCTACTTTTTTCAAGAGCAACCAAAATAGGGTAGGAAATAATAATACTCAAAAATCCTCCTGCAGCATGCAGTGGTGCCCAAACAGTCAGGGCCCAAACTACCCCTCCAACCATAATAAATGCGCCTATAATAAATCCTGCAACATAAGCTGAAACCAAAGTTATTATTGAAACTCCTAAAACATTTTTAATATTAAAAAAGCTAATGTTATGCTTAAGGAAAAGCATAAGTAAATCAAATAATATAGCGGAGACAGCAAACCCTATCATCTGAGTTGCTCCTGGTCTAAGAAAAAGTGTGACAAGCGAACCTATTATTCCAACGCCAGTTGCACTACCATATCTTCTGAGGAACCATACAGTAACTATAAGTGGAAAATATGATGCGACATCACATAATATTGGAAGTCTAAATAATGTGAAGCCTAGGGGACCTATTGTTAAGTTTAATGCAGCCCAAAGTCCACTAAATATTCCAATAAAAGCCATATATTTTGTTTTATTTACTGGCATATTACTTTTTGGTTAAAAAGTAATACTATTTAAGCTTTAACCAAAACTTAATAGTCCAAAGAAAAATATAGTGGCGCTAGATTGGATGATATAAAAGATGAGTATATGAAGCTTGTTAACGAATACATAAATATGATAAAGACGATTCTTAGCTAAAATCTATCTCAGTATGCTTATTTGGTGTATAGCTCGAGGTGATTTTACACAAGAATGTGATATCGATATATTCATGATGCAAAATTCGGTTAGGATGTCATAATATGAAAAGTAGGGCTATGATAATAGACTATATGGAGCGTGTCTTAAGATGTTTAGAAGAAGCTGAGCTTGCTATAAATTCAGTACTTAGCATTTCTGGAATAGAATATCCA
>JAOAKB010000078.1 GCA_026413865.1 Nitrososphaeria archaeon | reverse complement strand
CTCAAAAAGAGAATTGAAAGCATCAACCCGCTCCCACACCCTGGACAGCAACTCTATCAGCGAATCTCAAAAAGAGAATTGAAAGTCTTACTCATCTCCAATTGCTTGAGCCACGCGTCAACCTCGAATCTCAAAAAGAGAATTGAAAGCCGGCCGGACTTTTCAGTCCGGCCGAGCGGCCGGGGCGAGGAATCTCAAAAAGAGAATTGAAAGACGACGCAACATTCAGGCTGGTTAGAACCGATAAGGCCATCACGAATCTCAAAAAGAGAATTGAAAGGCTGATAGTATTTGCGACAAGGCATAAGTCAAAGCTGTTTTGAATCTCAAAAAGAGAATTGAAAGTCTAGGTTGTACACTCTGAAGAACATGCCTTTAAATCTGCTGAATCTCAAAAAGAGAATTGAAAGAGATGAGATAGACATTGTTTGCCGGCAGCGTCAGAGGTTTAGAATCTCAAAAAGAGAATTGAAAGCTGGACTGATGTATTTTGTTTTAACTAAGTTTCTTTCCTCCCGAATCTCAAAAAGAGAATTGAAAGTCTCGTTGTTGGTGTGTTTTTCAAATGTTAGATATATTTGAATCTCAAAAAGAGAATTGAAAGCTTAATTATTCCCTCGAAGTCCAGCTCGCCATATATTGGCCCGCGAATCTCAAAAAGAGAATTGAAAGCGAAGTCATCGCACTCAATATAAACA
>JAOAKB010000077.1 GCA_026413865.1 Nitrososphaeria archaeon | reverse complement strand
GTATAGGTGATATATGTTCTTTCAATTCTCTTTTTGAGATTCTTATAAAAACATAAAAAAAACAAAAAAAAACTTATACAACTTTCAATTCTCTTTTTGAGATTCATGCTGGAGGGCTGTGCCACTTCCTCCCCAGCTTTTTTCTTTCAATTCTCTTTTTGAGATTCATACATATTTTTAGAAAGTCTCCTTTCACCGTATTTTTCTTTCAATTCTCTTTTTGAGATTCTGGGAGATAATTGAAAGGTGCGGGGTAGCACCAATTCGTCTTTCAATTCTCTTTTTGAGATTCCTTTCTCCAAACATGCTCCATTGTCCTCCTACTATCCCACTTTCAATTCTCTTTTTGAGATTCTCTCATCTCCAAAAAATGGGGTTATTGTCGCTTGAAAGCTTTCAATTCTCTTTTTGAGATTCTGGTTGCAGGAGAAAATTTTATCAACAAAAGATTTTTTTCCGGAATCTCATAAAGAGAATTGAAAGCCAAGAGGTGGGTAATTGTGTTGGACTAACCAAGAATTTAGAATCTCATAAAGAGAATTGAAAGCCCTTGATAAAGGGAAAGCAATAGTTAAATCCTTACCTTCTATGAATCTCATAAAGAGAATTGAAAGGAATACTTCAGTAGGACATGAATCAGGATATAGGATAACTTCGAATCTCATAAAGAGAATTGAAAGAGTCTCCAGTAATAG
>JAOAKB010000076.1 GCA_026413865.1 Nitrososphaeria archaeon | reverse complement strand
AGTGTATACAAGGATATCAAAAAATAGACCCAGAAAGAGAACAAAAGCGAATTCAAAGTTCACAGAAAGAGCGATCAAAAATCCCGAAATGAAAAGAGTTGATCCATAGATCGCACAAACTCTTGAGCTAAGCTCTCCCGCTGGAATTGGTCTTTTCCTCGTTCTCATCATCAACGCATCTACATCTCGATCGAGGAACATGTTCAATGCTGTCGTGCCAGAGATCGTTAGAAAGGTTGCAATGAAACACAAAAAAATCTCTTCTCTCCCACCTGCAACGAGAAAGCTAACTAAGAATGTTATCATGAGCAGTAAAGTCTGTTTCAGCTTAATAACTTCCAACAATGCTCTTGGATTCACAATTTGAAATTGCCATTGAATAAAATAGTTTTCTCAAACTGATGTCTCTTTAAACTCACTTTTCACAACTCTCACTTTTTGCAACTTATAATACTTTTGTAACTTATAATATTGCTAACTTTATATTTTTTAATATTGTTAAAATGATACTAATTCATTCTAAATATTTTAAAGTTATTTATTTTTAAATAAATTTTAAAATTAAATTTTTTTAAAAAATTAATTTATTGTTTATTAATACATTAATGATATAGTGTATAAATTAATTTATGTTAAAAATAAATTTTTTAAACAGATATAATTATTACAAAATTAATGTAATAAATAGGTTTAGGTCTGCCTAAATAC
>JAOAKB010000075.1 GCA_026413865.1 Nitrososphaeria archaeon | reverse complement strand
GTGTAAGCGAAAACGATCCTCTAACAGTTGTGAATCTCGGAAAGAGAGTTGAAAGTCAACAGGTGGTATAAATTATTTTATTGTCAGTTTCTTGAATCTCATAAAGAGAATTGAAAGCTTTTTTTCATATTTTTATCCTATTTTCTCCTCCCTTTTAGAATCTCATAAAGAGAATTGAAAGTTGAATAAGGGCAACCGTATTAGAAAATATGCTACCATCGAGAATCTCATAAAGAGAATTGAAAGTGAAAGCCGTTTCTGGTGCCCTCATACCCAAGGAAAACTCCTTCGAATCTCATAAAGAGAATTGAAAGACATTCACCTGTGCGTGGTGAATGTGTGCACGAGGCACATGAATCTCATAAAGAGAATTGAAAGGGACGAAGAATTTTTATGGTCAGCTATAAACGATTTAGATAGAATCTCATAAAGAGAATTGAAAGTGCTGTTGAATACGGTATAATACCTTTAGTTTTGCGACTGGAATCTCATAAAGAGAATTGAAAGTCACGCTTCAATTTTATCCATTCGGTTTTAGATATTAGATTATGAATCTCATAAAGAGAATTGAAAGCGTTTTCAACCATCACCGGTTTCAGTGTGTACGCTCTTTTGAATCTCATAAAGAGAATTGAAAGTAAATTTCAGTTATGGGTTTTAAGTTATACCGTGATAAGGAATCTCATAAAGAGAATTGAAAGTCAAAAGTTTCCTCGACAT
>JAOAKB010000074.1 GCA_026413865.1 Nitrososphaeria archaeon | reverse complement strand
GTATTACTAAAGGTTTATATTATGCCATATATAACTTATAAACGAATCCCCAAATAAGGGGCTACTCAATAAACATCAAATTAGAATGCCCTAAGAGGGCCTGGAGATAGCAAAAATAGCTCGGAATCTCAAAAAGAGAATTGAAAGCTTTCTATCAGCACCCTGCCCTCGGTCTCGCCGCTAGTCCTGAATCTCAAAAAGAGAATTGAAAGTTATGTTTTTATTTTGGTTTGTTGTTATGTTTTTATAATAGAATCTCAAAAAGAGAATTGAAAGTCTTTAAACCACCTCTATTAACGAATCGATTAGATTCATTAGCAGAATCTCATAAAGAGAATTGAAAGTGAGGTATGGAGCCACTGACGTCGACGCACACTAATATTGAATCTCATAAAGAGAATTGAAAGAGTATAAAAGGAAACTTGAGATGGAAAAGGAAAAAATAGAATCTCATAAAGAGAATTGAAAGAAAATCTTTTTCCCTTTTTCCGTCAAGTAGACAGGTTTACGGAATCTCATAAAGAGAATTGAAAGCATTTATCTGTGGTCCAAACCTGCTTGGCTGTTCCCACCGAATCTCATAAAGAGAATTGAAAGTAATTGGCTTATTATTCTGTTGGTCATAGCGTTGGCATCATTGAATCTCATAAAGAGAATTGAAAGAAGACAATCCAGCCTTCTATCACATGCTCATCGTGGCACCAAGAATCTCATAAAGAG
>JAOAKB010000073.1 GCA_026413865.1 Nitrososphaeria archaeon | reverse complement strand
AAGTAGCAGCGGCCATCATATTTCCCGCGAATCTCAAAAAGAGAATTGAAAGGGTGCAGGCGGCGCCATGGTCCCTCCACGCCCTCCTGAAATGGAATCTCAAAAAGAGAATTGAAAGAATTTTCCCGATCTCGTGAGGATCCTTCCTCTCAAATTGAATCTCAAAAAGAGAATTGAAAGCTTCCTCAACAACTTGAGGTAGGGGCTCATCAACGGCCTCCTCGAATCTCAAAAAGAGAATTGAAAGACAACCTGTTGGCGACTCTGGCGTGGACTTGGAAGGACTGGAATCTCAAAAAGAGAATTGAAAGTCTACGCTCGTCGGCCTAACGAAAGCTATCAAGGCTCGGGAATCTCAAAAAGAGAATTGAAAGATAATGAATGAGTGCTGGGTCGAGGAGGCTGAGAGCTGATGAATCTCAAAAAGAGAATTGAAAGTTGAACCACTCGCCTATTTCCTGCTTTGTCGGCATAAGCCCTTGAATCTCAAAAAGAGAATTGAAAGAGAGGCCTGCGGAGCTGCATAAGGCGGTGCTGAGTCAGGCTGAATCTCAAAAAGAGAATTGAAAGTCGGTGTAGATGTGAACCCGGTCGGAGGAACCCAGCGAAATCTCGAATCTCAAAAAGAGAATTGAAAGCTCGAGGCCAGGGGTGACCCTGGTCGAGGGTGGGATAGGGAATCTCAAAAAGAGAATTGAAAGACCGGGGAGGAGCCCTTCCCACCTGGGGCT
>JAOAKB010000072.1 GCA_026413865.1 Nitrososphaeria archaeon | reverse complement strand
CCGCCAAAACCTCAGAGCTTGGGATGTAGACAACAATAGAACCTCAAAAAGAGAATTGAAAGCTGTTGCGGGGACGGGGCTTCCGCCGGGGCTCCCGCCGACCGAATCTCAAAAAGAGAATTGAAAGCAACTTCTCTGCCATTGATAACAGCGACTTCGGCATTGTGAATCTCAAAAAGAGAATTGAAAGTATATTTTCTTTTAATTTTTTTATTATCACTTTGGGATTCTGAATCTCAAAAAGAGAATTGAAAGCTTTCATCAGTATTCGCCTCCACTCCCCTATTTGAATTTCGAATCTCAAAAAGAGAATTGAAAGTGAAATCTACATGATGCCAAGAAACCTCAACGCCAGTATCTTGTTGAATCTCAAAAAGAGAATTGAAAGATATACCTAACGAGACAGAGATAGAGATAGACAGAACTAGTGAATCTCAAAAAGAGAATTGAAAGCGACCTGAATTTGCCGCTGCCGATCCTGATTTTGCGCGCGTTGACGGAATCTCAAAAAGAGAATTGAAAGAAAATATGTACTATTACTACACGTAAAAATGCGGTTTTGAATCTCAAAAAGAGAATTGAAAGCCTTACTACCATCCTTTCCACCTCACCCGAGAGGGGGATGAGAATCTCAAAAAGAGAATTGAAAGATAATGTCTGCCGTTAAAAAGCTCTATCCGGAGGCCGATTCATCTAGAATCTCAAAAAGAGAATTGAAAGTTTTGGTTTTACAGG
>JAOAKB010000071.1:582-746 GCA_026413865.1 Nitrososphaeria archaeon | reverse complement strand
ACATTATCTTTCTGTAGCATTTCCTTTGCTTCTTGAGGTCCAACCTCAGGCACCTGAAACATAAAAACCTCCTTTGAGTTATTAATTATAACTCAAACACAGGATTCAACATAGTACGGTGGTAGGAATTGGAGATGTGCTAAGATTTTAACACTCATGAAGCT
>JAOAKB010000071.1:290-572 GCA_026413865.1 Nitrososphaeria archaeon | reverse complement strand
GTTTTATCCTTAGGAAGGTCTTTAAAGGCATACCTTAACTCATCCAACGGTATGAGCATAGAGTTGGGAATTCTAAGTTGCACATGTTCCTGTGGTGTACGAACATCAAGCAAGACTACATTATCTTTCTGTAGCATTTCCTTTGCTTCTTGAGGTCCAACCTCAGGCACCTGAAACATAAAAACCTCCTTTGAGTTATTAATTATAACTCAAACAAATTACCTTGTTGGAAAGGTTTGGGAAATGTTGGAGATGTGCTAAGATTTTAACACTCATGAAGCT
>JAOAKB010000071.1:0-280 GCA_026413865.1 Nitrososphaeria archaeon | reverse complement strand
GTTTTATCCTTAGGAAGGTCTTTATAGGCATACCTTAGCTCATCAAGCGGTATGAGCTTAGAGTTGGGGATTCTAAGTTGTATATGTTCCTGTGGTGTACGAACGTCAAGCAAAACTACATTATCTTTCTGTAGCATTTCCTTTGCTTCTTGAGGCCCAACCTCAGGCACCTGAAACATAAAAACCTCCTTTGAAGTATTAATTATAAAAACAAATTACTTTGTTGGAAAGGTTTTTGGAAATGTTGGAGATGTGCTAAGATTATAACACTCATGAAGCT
>JAOAKB010000070.1:353-745 GCA_026413865.1 Nitrososphaeria archaeon | reverse complement strand
AAGAGACAGTGTCTGCACCATCACCTTCCGAACTTGCTGAGAATCTCAAAAAGAGAATTGAAAGTTTAGTTTTGCGATTATTTTTTCAAGTATTTGCTCCTGCTGAATCTCAAAAAGAGAATTGAAAGAACGTGTTTAGAAGGCGCATTCGGATTAGCCAACATACGGAATCTCAAAAAGAGAATTGAAAGTTTTTTGAAAGCCCTCTTTAGAAGATTGAAAACAGTTGAATCTCAAAAAGAGAATTGAAAGAGACACGTGGCTATTGCAACATCATCCGCTTGAACTGAGAATCTCAAAAAGAGAATTGAAAGATCGGGATTCTGTAGCTCTTAATTGCTTCCAAACCCTATCAGAATCTCAAAAAGAGAATTGAAAGCTCATATTTGAAG
>JAOAKB010000070.1:0-343 GCA_026413865.1 Nitrososphaeria archaeon | reverse complement strand
TTGAAAGACTGTGTTGTTCTTCATGGCTTTGAGGAAGAAGCGGTCGAGAATCTCAAAAAGAGAATTGAAAGTTATAAATATAACACTGTTATATCACGGTTGACAAAAAAAAGAATCTCAAAAAGAGAATTGAAAGTTTTGCGCTTACTCCACCTTTTCTTTTTTCTCTTTTGGAATCTCAAAAAGAGAATTGAAAGTGAGTGTTCTCCTGCTCTTTAGCTATTTCAATAACTTTGAATCTCAAAAAGAGAATTGAAAGCTGGTTCACCTGACATTATGATAGGTTCGGATAATACTGGAATCTCAAAAAGAGAATTGAAAGATATACATATGGGCAATATAA
>JAOAKB010000069.1 GCA_026413865.1 Nitrososphaeria archaeon | reverse complement strand
CGGACAAAAATAATAGTTACTTTCAATTCTCTTTTTGAGATTCGCTCCGAGGCGTGTCAAGACGAGGCAATGCGCTTTTTGTGGGCTTTCAATTCTCTTTTTGAGATTCGAAATATTCAAATCCTCCGGCGCCACTTAGCCTTCTAAAGTCTTTCAATTCTCTTTTTGAGATTCAGGGTGGGAAAAATGAGATGTCCGGTTTGCGGAGAAGATCTTTCAATTCTCTTTTTGAGATTCAATGGGATGAATATTGGAGTGATGCAGTGTATTCTGCTCAAGCTTTCAATTCTCTTTTTGAGATTCCTACAATCAATATTATACAAAAAATTGCCTTAAAGATAGTCTTTCAATTCTCTTTTTGAGATTCGGATCTCTCAAACCTAGATGAGGGGGATGAAGTGGAGATAACTTTCAATTCTCTTTTTGAGATTCAATAAAAATAGGAATGAAGTCTTCAGATGCATCAATTTTAACTTTCAATTCTCTTTTTGAGATTCGGGAAGCAGGGTTATAACCACAATAAACGCTGTTTTCTGCAACTTTCAATTCTCTTTATGAGATTCGATACTACGAAGCCAACAGAAACAAAATGTAGTTTTCCAGTCTTTCAATTCTCTTTATGAGATTCTGAGAAAATACCAGTGCGGGCACGCTGTCCTAAATTCAGGTCTTTCAATTCTCTTTATGAGATTCTTAGGTGATGTGTATGAAAGTTAGAATAAAAATAGAAACAAACTTTCAATTCTCTTTATGAGATTCAGTGCTATAT
>JAOAKB010000006.1:35735-73112 GCA_026413865.1 Nitrososphaeria archaeon | reverse complement strand
GTAGGGTGAATACCAGTGCTGCTGCTACTACTACGATTATTGCGGCTACAGCCGCTAGCTTGTTTATTGCTTTATGCAACTATCACACCCCCTTTTATAACAAACTTTATATTTTCTTTATTTTGGAGCAGTTTTACATCTTCTAATGGATTACCCTTTACTGCAATTATATCAGCGCACTTTCCAACTTCTAGTGTTCCAGTTTTATTCAATAGGCCACATGCATCAGCACCGTTTTTTGTTGCCGCAACAATAGCTTCCATTGGTGTGAAATCACATTTTTCTACAAGGAGCTGAAGTTCCATTGCGTTGGCGCCGAATTTTAGCATTGGAGAACCTATAAAGTCTGTCCCTGTAGCAATCTTTACACCGAGAGACTTTGCTTTTTTAACATTTTTAACATGAGTATCAATTACTTCGAGGGATTTTTTTAAACCCCATTCTGGTGTACCAACTTCTTTACCCTTTGAAACAAGCTGATGAACTATTGAGAGTGTTGGAACCATTATAGCGTCCTGTTCAATCATCATTTTTGCTCCTTCCTCATCTAAGTATATGCCATGTTCAATTGTTCTTACACCAGCTACAAGAGCATTCTTTATTCCCTTAGCACCTTGAGCATGTGAAGCTACAAAACTTCTAACCTTTTTCGCTTCATTCACTATTGCACGTATTTCTTCTACAGTAAACTGTTCATCTTCTGGTTTATCCCTTTGCGACATTACTCCACCTGTTGAACAAATTTTTATGAAGTCAGCACCTTCTCTAAAAACTGTTCGTGCAGCTTTTATACACTCGTCTACACCATCACATAATATTCCACCGAAACCAAGCTTATATTCACTTCTTAACTTAACTATTTCTACAGGAAAATAGTGTTCATCACCATGACCAAACGTTTGTGTCAATACCCTACCAGATGTCACAATTCTAGGGCCTTTGGTCAACCCACTTTCTACAGCCATCTTCAAGTATGGACCTTGAAGACTACCACAATCTCTGACAGTAGTATAGCCAGCAGATAAGAGGTCTTGTATATCATAAAGAGCCTTTATTAGATGTATTTCATATGGTGTCACAATTGATTCTTCAACAAACTTGTCAGTCAAGTGCCCAGCAAGATGAAGATGTGAATCAATCAATCCAGGCATGACAGTATAGTTTCCTGCATCAACAACTTCAATAGGTCCATCAACATTTTTTGATATAGACTCAATTTTGCCATTGTTGACGACAACAAAAATGTCATGTAGAGGATCTTTGCCAGTACCGTCTAGTAGCAGCCCACATTTTATAGCGAATCTACTAGATGGTGAACCAGACATGTGTGAGGAGAAAGGGGTAAATAAGGTGTATATAAATCTTTTTAGCATGATGATGGCAAACAAACAATTAATTTAAAAATTTTTATAAAAAATATTATAGTTTTTTTAAAATTTTATAAATTATTCTTTTTGAACAAGCTTCTTATTTCTCTTTTAGTCTCATTTATGAGCTCGTTTAAGGTTTCAAAAGCCTTTCCTACATCTTCATTTTTTAGAATTATTACTGTGTCAGTATATGAGCTGGTTGTGTCTTCTATATTTATTCCAGCTGAAAATAGGCGCTCATATATTGATATTGCACAACCAGGCACATCGGTTATTTCTGGAGTGCTGGTTACTATTATTGCTGCAAGGTTTCTTTTATTTTCAAGTATTGAGGGTTTTTCAAAAAGTTCTAGAACATCTTCGATATACATTTCATCCATTATAATTGTTATAGCTGTTGATCCAATGCTAACATGGATTATAGAGTTTATGTATTTTCTTATAAGTTCAGAGAATTTTATGGTTGTTGTTCTTGTTTTTTCAACTGTTATTTTTGCTACACCAGTCTTTACTGAAAGATTACTATCAGCTAATACCATCTTAACATTTTTGGGTGAAAAAGTTAATGAAGGTTTTAGCCTTTTTAGTGCAGTAACTATACTTTGAATATCAGCATCATATCCTACCTTTTTATCTACTAAAGGTTTTATTTTCCGTGCTATAGCACTATAATTACAATATTGACCTCTAATTGAAGCTTGCAAGAATATGTCATTTAATATTATTTCTTTTACAGTTTTAGTTACATTTTGACCTATATTGGTCATTTTTATCTATCTTTGGACTGTCTTGGCCAAAAAATATATAAACTTATCGTTTAATAGGCCCATTCACCATGCAAAATAAAAAGATTGTCTTAGCATATTCAGGGGGATTAGATACAACTGTAATGATAAAGTGGTTAAATGAAAAATATGGATATGATATTATAACTGTCACTGTAGACCTTGGCCAAAAAGAGGATTTTAAGTCTATAGAGGAGAGAGCTTACAAGGCGGGTGCAATTAAGCATTATAGCATTGATGCAAAAGAAGAGTTTGTAAACAACTTTATTTCTAAGGCTATAAAAGCTAATGGGTTATATGAAGGAAAATATCCTTTAAGTACAGCTCTTGGAAGACCTCTAATTGTTGAAAAGCTTGTTAAAGTTGCTGAAAGCGAAAGCGCTTGTGCTGTGGCACACGGATGTACCGGCAAAGGCAACGATCAAGTAAGATTTGAAGTCACAGTTAAGGCCTTAAATCCTAAATTAAAGGTTTATGCACCTGTAAGAGAATGGAATCTTAATAGGGATGAGGAAGTAAAGTATGCAAACACGCATGGTATTGAAGTGCAAGCTAAAGCTAAAAAGTATAGTATCGACCAAAACCTTTGGGGAAGGTCTATAGAAGGCGGACCACTTGAAGACCCATGGAATGGAGTTGAAGAGGATGTTTTTGAATGGCTTGTACCCCCTGAAAGAGCATCTGATAAGCCTACCTTTCTGGAGATTGGTTTTGAAAATGGTTTACCTATTTCATTAGATGGGAAGAGAATTAATTTGATTGATTTAATCTATAGGGTGAATAGTATTGCTGGAGAATGTGGCGTGGGACTTATTGACCACATAGAAGACAGGTTAGTGGGTATAAAGAGTAGAGAAGTTTATGAATGTCCAGCAGCCGTAACTTTGCTTGAAGCACATAAAGCTTTAGAGAAAATGGTTTTGACTAGACACGAGCTATTCTTTAAAGAGTTGGTGGATAATGAGTGGTCTAGACTTGTATATTTTGGTCTTTGGACTGAACCTTTAAGAGAAGACCTTGAAAGTTTTATAGAAAGCACTCAGGCTAGAGTTGAAGGAACTGTTAGAGTTAAGCTTTACAAGGGGAGTCTGCTTATTGATGGACTTAAGTCACAATATTCTCTTTATGATAGGAATCTTTCAACTTACGGTATAGACTCGAAATTTGATCAAAAGATGTCTGAAGGCTTTATAGAAATTTGGGGACTACAGTCAAGAATGGGTTACGAAATTTTGAAGAGGATTAGAAGAAATGAGTAAGGATATTCTTAGAGGAAATAGGCTTGAACCTATAGCGTCTAATGCACTCAAGTATACTTCATCAATTGATGAGGATGAAGTTCTTTTTGAGCCTGTAAAGGAAATTAATATTGCTCATGTAATAGCCCTTCTAAAAGCAGGAGCTATTGAAAAAGAGAAAGCGGAAAAAATTGTTTCAGCAATAAAAATGGTTAACAAATTCGATAAAGATGCAGGGTTTGAAGATGTACATATGCTTGTAGAACAAAGGGTGATAGAGTTAGTTGGGGAAGATGGAGGATACATCAATCTTGGAAAAAGTAGAAACGACCAAGTTTCAACCGCATTAAGGATAGTGTTAAGGAAGAAAATTTTGGAGATAATAATATTAATTGTTGATTTTATGAGAACATTACTTGAGAGAGCTAAAGAGGTAAAGGATAATGTTATGCCTGCATACACACACTTACAAGTAGCCCAGCCAATTACATTTGCATACTGGCTTCTATCGTACCATGACATGATAAGAAGGGATGTTGAAAGACTTTTTGAAAACTATGTTAGAACAAATATGTGCCCAATGGGTGCGGCAGCATGCGCTGGAACAACAATAAATATAGACAGAGAAGACATTGCCAAAAATCTTGCATTCTATTCTATTATTGAAAACACTGTGGACGCAGTGAGTTCAAGAGATTTTATATTAGAGCATATGTTTATCCTTTCTTCAATCATGTTACATTTGAGTAGAATGTGTGAGGATATCATCTTTTTGTCCAATAATGATATAGGAATATTGAATGTTCCAGATAAGTTTTCTTCTACAAGTAGCGCTATGCCCCAAAAAAAGAATTCTGTAGTAGCAGAGGTTGCTAGAGCGTACACTGGTATTGTTACTGGAAACTTTTTTGGAATAATGTGCCTATACAAGTCACTACCATTATCATATAACCTGGATCTCCAAGAAATAACACCTAAGGTTTGGGAAACATATAACATAGTTTATTCTACAATAGAGGTTATAAAAGATTTAATTAGCGAAATCGGTTTTAATGAAGAAAGAAGTTATGATATATTGGTTAAGAACTTTTCTAATGCGATGGAACTTGCTGAAAAAATTGTTATATACTATAAAACACCTTTTAGAAAAGCACATCACATTGTAGGAGCTTATGTGAGAAAATGTTTAGAAAAAAATGTTTCACCACTTTCAAAGGAAGCTTATCAAATATTTTGTGAAGAGCTTAATAGGGAAAATGTAAGCCCACTACCATATGATGAATACATGAAGACATTGGATCCAAAAACAAGCATATTCAATAAGAATATTGAAGGTGGACCAAATCCCGGTAACATTATTTCAATGATTAAAGAAAGGGAAAAACAAAATTTTGTTATTAAGGAAATAGCAGAAAAGGAACTTTCTAGAATAGAAAATGTTCGTTTAAAATTAAATTTATATGATTTTATGGTTAGTGGAGGTGATAGAAGATGAAAACAGTATGTGAAGTATGTGGTGGAGATATAGAGGTGCCAGATGATGCAATAAAAGGAGAAATAGTAAGTTGCCCCGACTGTGGAAGCGAGTACGAAGTAGTTGAAATAAAAAGTGGTGAACCTGTTCTAAAGCCCGCTGAAGAAATAGGAGAAGATTGGGGAGAATAGCTGAAAATGGAGCTATCTATATTATATGATAGACTGCGTTGGGAGGAGAAGGCGATAGCGGAAGAAGCAAAGAAAATGGAAATCAATGTTAGCCTTATTGATGCAAAATCACATCCACTGATACTTGTTGGCAAAGACGGTTTAACCAACTCCAAATTTGGTGACGTTGTCCTAGAAAGATGCATGAGCCATATACGTGGATTATATTATGCTGCAATATTAGAAAAGGAAAAGCTTGTAATAAACTCTTATAAGGTTCTTTCTTTAACAACAAACAAACTTCTAACAACATTAACACTAGATAAGGCAAATGTGCCCACGCCAAAAACAGCTGTAGCCTTTTCTCTAGAATCTGCACTTGAACTTGCTGATAAAATGGGATACCCTCTAGTAATAAAACCTATAATCGGAAGCTGGGGAAGAATGGTTGCATGTATACGTGATAGAAGAGAAGCGGAAGCCCTTTTTGAAACAAGAGAAATGTTACATGAGCCCTTACAGCAAATATACTACTTACAAGAATATGTTAAAAGACCTCCAAGAGACATAAGAGCAATTGTTGTAGGAGATGAAATAATAACATCAATCTACAGATATCAGCCAGAAGATGATTGGAGAACAAATGTTGCTAGAGGGGGGGCTGCAGTATTGGCAAAACTTGAACCAGAACAGGAGGAGATAATAATTAAGGCAGCAAAAGCGGTGGGAGAAGGAATATTGGGTGTGGACGCAATGGAAAGTGAAAGGGGATTACTTGTTCACGAAATTAATGGATGTGTAGAGTTTAAAGGTGCCTCATCAGTCTCAATAGTTAATATACCAAAAATGATAGTGGATTATGCGGTGGAGAAGGTGAAAAGGTAATGGTTAAAGTTGGTATAGTTGGAGCATCAGGATACGTTGGCGGAGAACTTTTACGAATACTTTTAGGACACCCTCAAATAGAAATAGTGTCTGCAACTTCAAGACAGCATGTGGGAGAATACGTTTTCAAAGTGCATCCTAATCTAAAGGGGATGACAAGCCTACAATTTTCGGCAGAAGACCCATTAACTGTAGCATCAAAAGTGGATGTACTATTTCTTGCAGTACCACATGGAGTTTCATGCAAGATAACACCAAAGCTTGCAGAAACTGGCGTAAAAATTGTTGACATGAGTGCAGACTTTAGATTGAAAAACGAGTCAGAGTACCAGAAATGGTACGGTTGGACACATCCAGCACCAGACCTTCTACAAAAATTCGTTTACGGACTACCAGAACTACACCGTGAGGAACTAAAGAACACAAATTATGTTGCAGTACCAGGATGTATGGCAACAGCTTCAATAGTCAGCCTTGCACCATTAGCAAAAGCTGGAATATTAGATGGAATCATTTTTGTTGACGCAAAAATAGGTTCTTCGGGAGCAGGAGGCAAACCTTCACTTTCAACACACTTTTCTGAAAGATTTGGTGTCGTTAGAGTTTACAAGCCTGTGGGACACCGTCATATAGGAGAAATAGAGCAGGAGCTAAAGTATGTTTCTGGAAAAGAGTTTAAGGTCGGCATGACCGCACATGCAGTTAACATGGTTAGAGGCATACTTACAACATCCCATGCAATGGTTTCATCAAAGCCTGAACCTGCAACTGTATGGAAAGCTTATAGGACAATGTACAAAAATGAACCTTTTGTAAGATTTATTATGGACAAGAAAGGATTATACAAGTATCCTGATCCAAAGATTACAATAGGCTCAAATTTTGCTGACGTAGGTTTTGAGATAGACCCTTACGTTGATAGAATCGTGGTTTTTGGAGCAATAGATAACCTAATAAAAGGTGCAGCAGGAAATGCAATACAGTCAATGAACATTATGCTAAAATTTAATGAAAGAGAAGGCTTAAACTTTCCAGCATTACATCCGGTGTAAATTGTATGGTGATAGTAATTAAGGTTGGAGGAAGCCTCCTAAAACTTGGTCCACCAGAAAACATAGTAAACGATTTCATAAAAACAATGCAGGTGGATAAACTTGTCCTAGTTCATGGGGGAGGATATGAGGTTACAGAGGTTGCTGAAAAATTAGGTAAAAAACAACGTTTTGTAGTATCACCTGAAGGAATAAGAAGCAGGTACACTGACAGAGAGACTGTTGAAATATATACTATGGTTATGAAGGGAAAAATAAACTCTGAAATAGTTTTGGCTTTACATTCTAGAGGTGTTAAGGCTGTTGGAATATCTGGATTTGATGGAGCGACACTTGTTGCTGAAAGAAAAAAAAGGCTTGTTATAGTTGATGAAAGGGGAAGAAAGGTTGCAATAGATGGAGGATACACTGGAAAGATTCTAAAAGCAAATGGTGAGCTGCTAAATACACTTTTGGAAAAAAACTTTGTACCGATTGTTGCACCAATAGCATTAGGAACAGAAGGTGAACCATTAAATGTTGATGGAGATAGGGCTGCGGCAGCGATTGCAGGATGCCTAAAGGCTGATAAGGTTATATTTTTAACTGATGTTGGAGGGGTTTTAATAGAAGGACAACTTGTCAAGGAAATGAATGTTGAGGAAGCTAAAAGAAGTATGAGGAAAGTTGGTTTTGGAATGGATAAGAAGATAATGGCTGCAATTGAGGCAATAGAAAATGGTGTAAAGGAAAGCATAATTTCGGCGGGAAACATTGAAAATCCTCTAACAAACAGTTTGTCTGGAGAAAATAGGACGGTGATAAGACCATGAACATGACATTCGATGAAATGAAAGAGATTGAAGACAAGTATCTGGCTCCAACATATCAGAAGATGCCTGTTGCCATAAAAAGTGGAAGAGGATGCAAAGTATGGGATGTTAATGGAAAAGAATACATTGATTTTATGACAGGATATGGTGTGGCAATATTGGGCCACGGTTACCCAAGAATAGTTAATGCAATAAGAGAACAGCTTGAAGACATCGTGATAGCACACAGTTCATTATATAATGAATCAAGAGCACTTTTCCTAAAAAAACTAGTTTCAATCACACCAAAAGACTTAAACTCAGCATACCTTTCAAACAGTGGTGCAGAAGCAATAGAGGCAGCATTAAAAGCTGTTCTAAAAGCTACAAAGAAAAAAAAGATTATTGCAATGAACGGCGCATACCATGGAAAGACACTTGGAGCACTAGCACTAACATTTGCTGAAAAGTATAGGAAAGCTTTTGATGACATAATATATAAGGGTGTAGAGTTTGTAGAATACGGAAACCTAGAGGCTGTTGAAAGAGGAAGAAAATTGGACGAGTATGCAGCAATATTTGTAGAACCAATTCAGGGAGAAGGTGGAATAAGACTACCGCCAGACGAGTATCTTAAAGGGTTAAGGGAAATAGCGGACAAAAATGGAATACTATTAGTGGTAGATGAAGTGCAAAGTGGATTAGGTAGGACAGGAAAGATGTGGGCGCACGAGCACTGGAACATAGTGCCAGATGTTATAACAATAGGTAAGGGAATAGGTGGAGGAATACCAATGGGTGTAACAGTAGCGAGACAAGAAATAATGAATGTGTTTGAAGTTGGGGAGCATACAAGTACAATGGGAGGAAATCCTCTAGCATGCGCAGCTGGAAAAGCAGTGCTTGATGCACTAACAGAAGACAATATACTTGAAAATGTGCAGAATGTAGGAGAATATTTAATAAAATTATTGAATGAGGAGGTTGGAAAGTCTAAAGTTGTTAGAGAGGTTAGAGGAAGGGGGTTAATGCTTGCAGTAGAATTGAGAGTAAAATTTCTGGAAATACTTTTTAAAGCAATAGAGTTGGGCCTTCTTACACTATATTCTGGGAAAACAATACTAAGAATGCTACCACCATTAATAATTTCGAAAGCAGAAGCCTACAAGGCAGCATCAATATTACGTGAATCGTTAAATTGGTACGAAAAAAATAAAATTTAGATAGAAAAAGTTTTAAATAAGTAATTTTTAGGCCTTGATATGGACATAGATAGGGTGGATAATGCGATAATAGAAACGTTAAAAGAAAATTCTAGAATGTCATATGTTGATATAGGTAAAAAGGTAGGACTTTCTGAGGCAGCTGTAAGAAAAAGGATTAAAAGACTTGTTGAAGAAGGAATAATAAGAAAGTTTACAATCGAAGTTAAAGAAGATGAAGCACATGCTTTCACATTGATAGCAGTCAACCCTTCAACACCAACTTACGAGGTTTCAAAAAATATTCTAAAAATAAAGGGTGTTAAGAGAGTGTATGAGATCACTGGACAATATGATATCCTAACGTTCGTCGAAGGGTCAAGCATAACTGAAGTCAACAACTATATTGAGGAAATACGTAAAACACCAGGAGTATTAAGAACAAACACAATAATAATTTTAAGAGAAGTGGAGGAGGAAGTGAGATAAGGTTGGAGGAGGAAGTACTAGAAAATTTATCAAACGACTTTGAAAGAGTGGGATACGGCCCACATTATAACGGAAACAGTCCACTAAAGGGAAGAAGAATAAAGTTTCTGGACACAACATTAAGGGAAGGCGAACAGTTTCCAGGATGCTACTTCACAAACAGCCAAAGGGTACAGATTGCGTGGATGCTGGATTTTATAGGAGTAGACGCTATAGAAATAAGTCCAGTAATCTCATCAAACCATCTTGAAGCATGCAAAAAGATTGTTAAAGCCGGGTTAAATGCTACAATAGTAGCACATGGAAGAGCTCTAAAAGAAGATATAGACAAGGCACTCGAATGTGATGCAGAATTCGTAGCATTATATCATTCGGCATCAGATACACAGCTAAAATATAAGTTACGTGTGACAAGAGAGAAGGCAATAGAAAGGACCGTTATGGCACTAGATTATGCGAAAAATCATGGATTAAAGGCTAGGATAACCTTAGAGGATGCAAGCAGAGCAGACCCAAAATATTTGATAGAATTCGCAAAAAGACTTGAGGAGGCACATGTTGACAGAATAAGCTTACCGGATACAGTGGGTATTATGACACCCAATGGAATGTATAATCTTGTTAAAACAGTTAAAGAAAACGTTAAGGTACCTTTAGATGTACACTGCCATAATGACCTTGGACTAGCACTTGCAAACTCTATAGCAGGATTAGAGGCTGGAGCAGAACAAGTCCACGTTTCAGTAAATGGGCTTGGAGAAAGAACGGGTATAGCTGACCTATCGCAGACAGCATTAGTTCTAAAACTACTTTATGGAGCGGACGTGAGAATAAGATTCAATATGCTCTACGAACTTAGCAGACTCTTGGAAGAGTATACTAGAATACCTGTACCAAAATCTATGCCAATAGTTGGAGATAACGCGTACAAACATAAGGCAGGAACACATGTTGCAGCAGTACTAAGAAATCCTAAAACATATGAGCTAATTTCTCCAAAGGCTGTTGGAAACAGAAGAAAACTTGTGTTTGGAGGACTTTCTGGAAAAAATGGAGCAGAATTCTTGCTTAAAATGTTTGGAATAAACGTTTCAAGCGAAAGCGAGAAACTTTTATCTGGACTTAAGAATTTAGGAATAGACTTGTTCGAGCTAGAGCTTACAGACGAAATGGAGGAAGTATTGAAGAAAGAAGAATTTTTGAGTGGAATGGAGGGTGGAAGAGTTTGAAAGTTTCAATATTCTATGATATGATAAGATGGGAAGAGAAGGCACTATATGATGCAGGAAAAAAGCTTGGTCTAGAAATTGAGATGATAGATGTAAAAGAGAGAGAATTTGATCTATCAAAAAATGCTAGCATAGAATTTGGGGACATAGCATTACAGAGAAGTGTAAGCTACTATAGGAACATACATACAACAGCATACCTAGAATACAAGAATGTAAGAGTAATAAATTCGTTGAATACTGCAATAATAACGGGAAACAAAATGTTTACAACACTAGTATTACAAAAGCACAACATACCAACACCAAAGACAATAGTATCTTTTACTTCAGAAACTGCAATGAAAATCTTTAGAGAAGAATTTGGTGGAAAAGCAGTATTAAAGCCCGTAAGTGGAAGCTGGGGAAGAATGGTGGCACTCTTAAACGATGAGGCAGCAGCTCAGGCAGTATTAGAGGACAGGGACTACATGTATCCAATGTATCAAGTGTATTATATGCAAGAGTATGTTAATAGGCCGCCAAGAGACTTAAGAATATTTGTTATAGGAGATGAGGTTGTTACAGGAATATACCGTTATCAGCCGGAAAATGACTGGAGAACAAATACTGCAAGAGGAGGAAAGGCAGTAAAATGTGAGATAACAGACGAGATTAGGGAGCTTGCTTTAAAGGCTGCAAAGGCAGTCGGAGGAGGTGTATTTGGAGTGGACATGATGGAGTCACCTAATGGCTTAATCGTCCACGAAATAAACAATACTACAGAATTCAAGAACACAGTTCCAGCTACAGGAGTAGACATACCTAAACTGATAATGGAGTATGTGATAAAAGAGGCAAGGAGATAAAAAGGGCTTGAACAATTACATAAGCCTTCTATATGAAATGGTAAAATTTTATACTCCAAGTGGGAAAGAGGAAAGATTAGCTTTATTCATAAAAGATAAGCTGCAAAAAGAGTTTAACGCAGACAAAGCATACATTGACAGAGCAGGAAACGCTATAGGAGTGTACGAGGGAAAAGAACCCTCAATACTATTATGTGGCCACATGGACACAGTTCCAGGAGAGATTGAAGTAAAAATGGATGAGGAGTATATTTATGGTAGAGGTGCAGTGGATGCAAAATCTTCGCTTGCAGCATTTCTTTCAGCAGCAAACGAGTTAAGGAAAAGTGGATTCAAAAACAGGCTAATAATTGCAGCAGTAGTCGATGAAGAAGACACTGGAAAAGGGATAAAGAATCTAATCGAGGAAGGTGAAAAGGTATCTTATGCAGTGTTTGGTGAACCATCTTCATCCACAAACATAGTGATAGGATATAGGGGTGGTGTTAGGGTTAGATTAGAGTTTAGAACAGAAAGCTATCATGCAAGCAGTATATGGCTTGGAAAGAGCGCTGTTGAAGCAGCAATAGAAGTTTGGGAGAACATGAGAAAATATAATGAGGAAGCATTTTCTAAAGAGAAAAAGTTTGATACAATAACCGTATGCCTAACAAAAATGTCGGGAGGAGAATCACATAACATGAGCCCATCATATTGTGAAATGGTATTAGACATAAGATTTCCACCAAAAATAAAGTATGAAAATATTATTAAAGAATTAACTGATATCACATCAAAGGTATGTGGACAAAAGATTGAGTACAAGATTAGCGTGGAAGATTATACACCACCATACATTGCACCAATAAAAAACGAACTTATAGAAGCATTCAAACATGGAGTAAAAAAGGTTAAGGGTATAGAAGCACAGCTTGTCAGAAAAACAGGTTCAGGAGACATGAACATATACGGTAATATAATGAAGACACCAACAATAACTTATGGACCAGGAGACCCAAAACTTGCACATACACCCTACGAGAAGATTAGTTTAAAAGAATATTTAGAAAGCATAGACATATTGAAGGAGGCGCTAACATTTCTTTCAAAAAGTTTTTGATAAAACATATTTATAGGAGAATATACCCTTAATAATATGTCTGAAACAGAAGTTAAAAAGAAAGAGTTTTTTACAAGAAAATCTGCAGCCTTAATACTACTAATAATAGGACTAGCATTCTTAATAATACCATTCGCCTTCGCAATAAACGTTTTTCTAAACTATGAACCTCTAAATAAACCCATAGGACTAAATATTTCAGATGCACTCATAAGTGTAAGCTTTGACATAATAGATTTGGTTGCAAAACTCGCTTTCCTCGGAGTATGTGTTTGGATAGGTGCAATAATTTTAAAAGATAGTGTAGAGCTTTTTAAAGAAAAAAGTGAAGCCAAGTGAACGGACAGGCTACTATTGCCCTAACACTTGTATTCCTAGCATTAGGCACAATAATAGTAGCACCACTCGCACAATTCGTTTACGAGGAAAGCTTGAACCCTCAAACATTTCTCCTAATACCATCATATAAACAGTACAATAGTACACATATAGAAATGGAATTTAACATAATATATAATGGTACAGTAGCATTAAACAATGTGCAAGCAAACATAACAGTAGGAGAAAAATATATTTCCATTTCTAAACAAAAGCTGGAAAAGGGACAAAGTTTTGCAGCAAAAACATATATTTCAATAAAAGATGTTGAAAAGTTTAAGGGATTAGAGGCGACAATCAAGTTTACAATCGCACAACTTTATCCAGTAGAGATTAAGGTTGTGAGAGCATGAGTTACCTTAACAGGTTCCTAAATATTACAGGAAAAGCTATGATAGGAATACTTTCTGGAATAATATGGACAATATTATACGTTTACATAATACCATCCATCATTTCTGGAACAGGGTTCTATATGGAAGAAGTGAGCGCATACTATATTTGGATAATGATGTTTTTTATCATAACAGGAGTAGCAATTTCGTTAATAGAAAACTTAGTATACAAGTTTACATTAAACACATTAACAAAAATACTTGGCTTCTGGATACTTACAAAAATATTGAACAACGGAATACTTTCAACAACCCTCTTCTACCAGGACATAAATATGATGGTCACCATAGACTTTACAATAATATTATACCTAATAGGCATTTGGACAATATCAACAATATTCATAGACTTCTGTAACATAGTTTCTAAAACAAAAACCTAACCCTTTACACTTTCAAAAAGCTTCAAACAGACACTATAAACTTTTTCTGCGGACCTTAAAGCATCTTCTGCCTGACTCTTATCAAATAATATCGAAGAAGGTATCAGCTTCAATTCGTCACCATAAACGGCAGGCTCCCTCTTTTCAGCCAAAACCCTACTAACTTTCGCAAATTCTTCCACTGGAAACCATTCAGGAAAACGACCCCTATTAATTAAAATAATTCGGCTCACATCATGCTTTTTTGGATATTCTATACCCAAAAGTCTTAAAGAAGCCTTCAAACTCAACTCAACACATTCTTGAGAACATCTTACCACATACGCAAAGTTTTCATCTCCCATAGCCTGCTTAGCTGTTTTTAGTCTAGAAAACGCTTGCCCAAGCATAGCAGAAGACATTTCAATATTCTTCAAACTTCTACAACCTCCCCAAATTTTATGCCAGGCTTAAAATCCCAATACCATTCACTTTCCGAAAGAAATACTCTTCTTGCTCCAAGTTTAGAAAGATAAGCCTTCTTTTCTATAACAAATTTAGAATAAAATCCTTTGTCAACCAAAACAACACCTTCATCTATTACATCCAATAAGATTGGGGGAAAAGCCTTTACCTCCTCCAAATTCAATGGAAGAAATGAGATATGTGTGTCTATACCATTATTATAGAGCCAATTTAATTCTTCACTAACCTTTTCCGAAAATTCTACATCCAAAAGCATGTCAATACGCTTACCAAAACTATCCTTACTGTCAAGGATAACAAGCAAGTCTATATCACTATCAGCTCTAGCAACACCCCTAGCAACACTCCCATACACAACCAGACTATTTACAATAAAACTGAACCTCTTCAAGATTTCTACAGAAACCAAACCAATAACTCTGGAATATCTTCCCTGCTTAAACTTACCTAAATTAGAAATCTTATTATCCAAAATATAAAGTAAAACTTCAGGATCACAAAGTCTATAAGCCCTTTTCTTTCCCACCCTACCATGAACATATACAGCACCAACCTTCCTAAGCTCATATAAAACAACCTTAGCAGACGAAAACGATTTAGAAATATCTAAAACGTCATCAAAGTAAAAGATTTCTCTATTAAACTTTGTATAAAGCTTTTTGTAAACTTCGCCAACCCACCTAGGCAACCACATAGGTTAACATAATACTAACCATAATATTTAAGTTTTGACAACAAAACAGTTGTATGATAAAATATAAATCATTTCGGTAATTTTATAGTGAAAGTTGTACCCTTACCAACTTCACTTTCAAAACTAACTTGGCCATTAAGAAAGTCTACAAGCCTTTTCACAACAGAAAGACCTAAACCCATACCCTTAGCCTTTGTAGTAAAATATGGTTCAAAAATTTTATCAAAATGCTCTTTAGGTATTCCAACACCAGTATCACTAACCTTCACTACAACAAAATTGTTTTCATCAAAAACTTCAATAGTTAAAGTTCCGCCATTTGGCATAGCTTGTACAGCATTTAGAATCAAATTTTGCATTATCCTAACAAAAGAAACCCAATTTGTCTTAATAGTTTTTAACATTAAATTTTTAACTACAATTATATTTTCTGGGATATTAACTGACCTTAGAATCACAGAAAATAATTCTTCTGTTGAAAAAGATTGTAAGCGAACAGTGACTGGAGTTGTAAAGTCTTGAAGATCCAAAATGATTTTATGCATATATTCAACTTGCTCTGATATGCGATCAAAATAGGATAATAACCTTTTATCTTTAATATCATTTTTAGCCAAATATAGTAGATTAATTATCGTCTGTAAAGGGTTTCTAAGATCATGTCCTATCATTGATGTGACCTTTCCAATCGTTATAAGACGCTCACTATCTTTTAACATTTTTTCCTTCTCCTCAACAAGGGCTTCAAGCTTTAAAGAAGATTGCCTTAATATTTCATCTAACTTCTTCTGCAAAGAAATGTCCCTTATGAGAACAACAGAACCCTCTCCTTTACCTTTTAACCTAAAAACATTCAATTCAACATATATAGGAGAATAATCTTTTTTATAAACTACAGCCCTAACACAAGACTGGCCAGTTGTATAAACTCTTTTCATAAGGTCTAGGAAATCTATTCCATAAAGTTCAGGCCTAAGAACACTTTCAAAATTTTTACCAACAACCTCATTCTTTTTAAACCCTAAAAGCCTTTCAGCAGACCTATTCCAATATTTTATATTTGAATTCTTATCAAAATATATTATTGGAAAATCCAAACTTTCAAGCATAATATGATAATCAATCTTTTTACCCATACTCACCTAACTCCACTAATTCTACTTTTTAGCACATCCAAAAGAATCTTTTTAGCATTAACTCCATCGCCACATCTAAACGATTTCATTAATAGTTCACATATTTTTTCAGCAAGGACAAAATCCTGATATGATTTTGAAATTAAAATTTCGAACAAAACTTTTATTGTTAAATCAACTTTAAATATTGTTAATAAAACATTATAAGCTTTAATTGGATCATTTAAAATAAGCGTTGAGAAGCTGTCTAAACCTGTTTCAGATTTTGTATAATGATTAAGTACAATAGTAAATGATTCATCATAAACTTCACCCAAAAATTTGTTAAATTCTTTAGAAAACCTTTCAAGTGTGAAGATTTCATTTGTAGACAACTATCTTGCCACCCTTTTCAATACCCATATTATAGATTTTTAATGAAGTATTAACACCTCTGGCCTTTAGAACTGCAATCTTCCTGACAATTTCATCAATAGCAATTTTTTCGAGGAAAAGCGCAATTATGTTATCGAAAGCTGTAGATAACTCGGCTTCTTCTTTAAATACATTTCCAATTAAAGTTGCAACAAACGTTATATTTTTAGATTTACAATAGAAAGATAAACTTCTCATGAAATTGTTAAATTCAGTTACACCATAAAACCTTTTTAATGCGGTTGCACCATCTATAACTAATACAGAAGGATTTAATTCCTCGACAATTTCTCTTATAGATTGTAAACTTTCATATGAAGTTTTAATTAATATGCTATGCGAAAATAAATTTATTGCTTGAAGTTCTTTCGATGTAGCACCCATCCTCTTTAAATGGCCCATTATTTGAGGAACACTTTCCTCCAAAGATATGAAAATACATGATTCACCAACATTTGCACAAGATCTAACAAAATCTAATGCCAATAAAGTCTTTCCACTGCCTGAAGGACCAATAAAAATTGTGCTCGTTCCAGCCCTAATACCTCCAGAAAGCATATCATTTAGTTCCTTAACCCCAAAGGGCAAACTCTTTTCTCCTATATAACCTGAAATAGGAAGAGCAAATGGTGGAATCAATTTTATACCACCCTTACCTATTATTATATCAAAATGAGAAAATGGAAGAGGTTGACCTCTTAATTTTTTAACAATCAGCCTCCTCCTAGGCAAACCTCTATATAGATTAAGCTCTAGTGCTATCACTGAATCAAAAATAAACTCTTCAACACCATAACCAATGGTTAATGTGTTAAAAGGTAAATCTGCAATTAAGACAGAAGTGACATTATGCATCTTTAACCCCCTTAGGAGAGTATTGTGGAAAAAAGCTCTTACATTTTCCTCTCTAATAACATGTTCTAGTGCTGTAATGCTATCTATTACCAGCCTACTTATGGCTAAATCTTTTATAAGCTGTAAAATGTTCTTAACTAGTAAAGTAATACCTTCCATATCTTTTAAAGTTAACATTTCTAAAAAAAGAAATTTTCCATCCTTTTCATATCTTATGAGATCAAATCCGAGCATACTCATATAAGTTATAAAATCTTCTTTGGGCTCAACTAGGCCAACATATAATGTTGTTTCACCATTCAAGAGACCTTCGTAAAGGAATTGTGTAGCAAAGGTTGTTTTGCCTGAACCAGGATTTCCGGCTAAAAGTATAATTTGGCCCTTAATAAAACCACCAATTATATTATCAAACTCTTTAATACCAGACCTAACATATTCAACCATAGTAAAAATGATTTTTTATACACATTTATATAAGTTTAAAGTTTAGATAAATGTTTAGTTTAGGATATGACCAATATGAGTGCACAGCATGACAGAAGACAGCATTTAAGGTCTGAAGTTCAAAGTAGTCTTTCAAGCCTAACCCAAGTTGAAAGTCAACTTAATTGGCTTACGTCGTCTATTTCATACATAGACAGTATGTGTATTTCACTTCCATCAAGGTTTGAGGCACTACGGAAGAGTGGTTATGTACATAGGGTAAGTGTTGAGGAGCAATTAAAGAAGCTTGTTGGAGACTGGAATCTGACAAGATCAAGCATCTCTTTTGATATTGAATCTTTAACTGGCCAGCTTAAAAGTGAAATAAGTATTCTAAAAAGTGAGGGACAATCCCTTTTAAGTAGAATTAATCAGCCCTTTTTTGTAGAATTTGCTATAAGAGGAGAGATTATACTATACAATACTAAGGTAAGCACTTTTACATCAAAAGCATATTCTCAGATAAATCAGGTTAAAAGAGGACTTGTTAAGGTTAGAGAAGATATAGAAAAGGTGGAAAAGGTTGTAAGTGATGCAGAATATGTAGTTAACTCGATAGCTTCAGCATCTTTTATGCTTAAAGAAAATGAGCATCCATTATTGTGTGTTAAGGCTAAAAAGCTTGAGCCTGCCGAAAAGAATGAAGGAAAGGTTACTGTTACAGACCAACGCCTATTATATGAGGTGGAGAAGGAGGTTGTTTTAGAAAAGAAACTATTTATTCCAACCAAAACCAAGACAGAAAGAAAACTGGATTTGGAGATTCCATTAGGAATTATCTCAAGTGTACAGAAGGGTAGGGTTGGAATAATAGCCTGGGAAGGAGTTTATATCGATCTAAAACCAGGACAAAAGTATAAGGCTATAGTTTTTGACACAAGCGGAGATGATACTGAAAAGCTTATTGATGCAATAAATTATGTGCTTTCAGGACAAGCAGACAGGGACATGGTTTTAGTGGAGGTTAAGCCTGTAGAAGGGCCAAAGGCTTTCTTTTGCATAAAATGTGGCGCACCCTTAGATGTTCCCACAACAAGAGGAGTTTATGAAGTGTCATGTAAATATTGTGGAACAAGAAATAAGATACAGTAAAAAAAATTTATTTGCATACTTTGATTAAACTATTTTGATTTAAATGGAAACAGCTATTGGAGTAGATTTAGGAGCAACCCACGTTAGGGTTGCTGTAGGTGTAAAGGATGGAAGAATTTTGGCAAAAAATGTTAAAAAAACTGTACAGCAGGGTGACGAGTATGCAGTAAGCAGACAGATCATTAATATGGTCAGAGAATTGCCTAGAGAGTTTATCGAAGAAGCGGTTGAAATAGTTATTGGGACAATTGGGCCAATAGACCCTAGAACAGGTTCAATTTCGCCAGCAAACCTGCCTTTTAAGAGAGTTTATTTGACTAATCCAATTTCAAGTGAACTTAAGCTTCCAGTAAAAATGTACAATGATTGTGTTGCAGCAGTGATTGGCGAAAAGTTTTTCGGAGAGGGAAGAGGTGTAGAGAATCTAGTTTATGTTACCATAAGCAGTGGCATAGGCGGAGGAATCTTCGTTAATAATAAATTGCTTTTGGGAAAGGATGGAAACGCTCACGAGATAGGACATATGACAATAGATTTTGATGGAAGATTAGTTTGCGGATGTGGGAAAAGAGGACATTGGGAAGCATACTGTTCTGGCAAAAATATACCAAATTTTGTAAGATTGATGGCTAAAGATTTTGATAAAAACGTTCTGGAAAAGAGCATAGTCTATAGCAAACTTCAAAGTTTAGATGGAAAAGAAATATTTGATGCTGCAAGGATGGGGGACCAGTTTTCTTTAAAGGTTGTTGAGGAAATTGGCAGGTTAAATGCTATAGGATTCGCGAACCTAATAAACTTGTATGACCCCGAGTTGATTATAGTTGGGGGAGCAGTAGCACTGAATAATAGGGAACAAATATTGAAACCAATTTTAGAGCACGTTGAAGAATATACCATAAACAGAGTTCCTGAAATAAAATTCACTAAACTTGGAGATGAAGTTGGATTATATGGTACAATAGCAGCAGCATTCTACCTTAAAGAAGAATAACTTGCATTATAATTATGGTTCACGACCAATACATTTTATTATATTTGAAAACCATCCAGGAACATTAAACTTTTCAACCCTCCTATAAGGAGTATAAGGCTTTATATCAATCACTGGAGTACCATCAAATACATCCAAACCTCTTACAAAAATAAAACGTCCTTTCACCTTCAAAACTTCTACAATACTAACACCAATGGGATTAGGTCTATTTGGGGAATCACATGCAAACACACCTACTTCTGGAACCAATGTCTCTGGCACACCCTTTTCTATAGCACGGCGAAGCCTAACCTTCAAAACCCTTCTACCTCTCAAATCAATTCTATCAAGGAACGTAATTAGTATAAGATGAGAGAAGCCTTCAATATTGTACAGAGCTTCAGAAAATTCTTCAAAAACTTCTATAACACCTTCCAGGTTTTCATGCATACGCACAACATCGTCTCCAACATTAATATGGACAACCCCCACCGGATATATCTGATAAGCCTCCAAAAAATTCACCTACTTCAACTTCAATACTGATATAACTATACCGGACAATAGACCTAAAGATAAACTAAAAAACTTTTGAAAATCAAAAATAAAACTGCTTAGACCAAAAAAGTATATACCATAAAGTATGTATAAGACAAGAAAACCTAGTAACGTAAGCGATAGAGGGAGAAAGAATTTCCTGCGACCCTCAAACAATAATAACATAAAGAGCGTCAATGATATAGAAAATCCGAGAAGAGGTTGAACAAGAACATGAAAGCCTGACAGAACGACCTCAGAAAAATTGTAGAATAATAGGATAGCATATGTTGTAATGTTAGTTATAATTGAAGAAAGTAATGGAAAAAACATAAAAGATTTTGAAAGATCATATTTTAACTTAAAGTTGTAGACTTCTAAGATAGAGTTTAGGCTTGTAAAGGTTAAAATTAGAAGAATGACAGAGAAAATGTTTACGATTAAGCTAGAAAAACTATTTTGCATAAAAATTGATGACAAAATACCTAATGGATTTCGCATAGAAAGTTCAAACAAATTAGCTAATTGGTTATCAAAAAAGACTGTTAAAGAAACAAAAATTAGAACAATTATTAAACTTACGTAAAACATGTAAATATTCTTGTATCCTTTAAATAACAACTTTAGGACATAGCCAATTTCAGTTTTCGAAGACATTGCCTTCTACGGCCCAATATAAAATATATAAGCATATAATTATTTCCTAAAATATTTATATTCGTCCATCTCTTCTCAAACGAGAATAAAGCTCGTCAAGGTTACTGCATCTTAAAACAAGAACCCTTTTTTTAGAAAAATTTAATAAACCAATTGAGCTTTTATCATCTAATTTTTGCTTATTAAATTCAAGATAATAGAGATCAGGATATGGAATATTTAGATAGTTTAGAACTGTGCTCTTAACTTTATCAATTGTAGTGTCAGGTGTTACATTTACTTCAATAAAATTTTTGGAAAGTCTTGGTCCAGCTCCATAAACATTAGAATAGTCTACAATGATAGTAAAAGGTGACATATGTTACACGTAGTAGCCCATTTTTCTAGCAATCTCTTCAAGCCTTTTTATCCTATTTTCTGTCGAAGGATGTGTACTAAAGAGCTCAAGTAAGCTTGAGCCTTTAAATGGATTTGCAATCCAAAGTGAAGCTGTAGAAGGTGAAGCATTTAATGGAATGCCACGGTAAATCATCTGTTCAATCTTTGTTAATGCACGTATAAGGGATTGAGGTCTCCTTGTTAAGACCGCACTTGCTTCATCAGCATAATATTCTCTACTTCTAGATATTGCGAGTTGCACGAATGTTGCAGCCAAGGGTGCTAGTATTGCAGCACCTAATGCAGCTATACTTCTAGCACCACTGTCCCTATCTCTTCCACCTAAGCCACCCAATATTGCCATCCAAGCAATAAGATTGCCTATGTATGAGATTGCAGTAGCTATAGATGCTGCAACAGTTGAAACAAGCATATCACGATGTATGACATGGCCTATTTCATGCGCCAAAACTGCTTCCACTTCATCATCATTCATCATATTTAATAATCCTGTAGTTGCAGCGACTAATGCATGTTCCTTATTTCTTCCAGTCGCAAAAGCATTTGGCTGTGGACTACTTACAATCGCGACCTTAGGTTTAGGAATACCTGCCTGTGCAGCTAGCTTTGAGACAATAGCATGAAGTCTTGGAGCCTCCTCTTCACTTACAATCCTAGCACCTGTACTTAATAAAACAATTTTATCGCTAACAAAGTACATGAGGAAGTTAAATGCTAAAGCAAAAATTAGGAACCAGAAAGCTAAAGAGACACCTCCAATAAGGAAACCTAGTCCAACTAGTATACCTCCAAGTAATGCGAATAATATGGTAAGTTTCAAATAAACCTTTAAAGTGCTACCGAAGGAGATGCTCATATTAGATCAATATAGGGCACCCTTAAAAGCTAATATAAACTTTACTTAATATTGTTAATCAAATTCTCAAGAATATGAGTGTTCAGAAACAATTTTAACCTAATGAAATTTAGGATATGATGTTGGAGTATAAGATAATCTTCTTTGACATGGATGGAACTCTTATCAAGTGTAAAAGTAGTTGGGAGCTTATCCACAAAAAATTTAATACAATTGAAGAAGCAAAAAAGTCTTTAGAAGAGTACAGACAAGGCAGAATATCGTACAAAGAATTTATGATTAGAGACATAAGTTCATGGATGAGGAAAAAAGAAAAAATTCATATAAAAGAAATAGAAGAAATTTTATCACATTTTGAGCTTGTAGATGGAGCAAAAGAAGTGGCAAAAGAATTAAAGAAAATTGGACTTAAAATTGTGATCATTACAGCTGGAATAGATATTCTTGCAGAAAAAGTTGGTAAAGAAGTTTATGCTGACAAAGTCTTTGCAAATAAGCTGAAAACAGATAATGAAGGATACTTAGTTGGAGAGGGAATCGAGATTGTAGAGCCAAGAAAAAAGGATAGGGTACTTGAAATGGTGTGTAAGGAAGAAAATGTTTCTTTAAATGAGACCATAGCTGTTGGGGATACAGTTTATGACCTAAACATGTTAAAGAAAGCGGGACTGGGATTATATTTTGGAGACAAAAATGAAATATTAGATACTAGGATACATAAAATACACTCTCTGTATGAGATAATTGATTATATTGGAGGATAAATTTTTAGGCAGGAACATTATACCTTTATACGATAGCCCGGTGGTGCAGCGGCCAAGCACAGCGGCCTCTGGAGCCGCAGACACCAGTTCGAATCTGGTCCGGGCTATAAACAAACCATTTTTTGGAAATTTTATGAAACAAACTTATTTATACTCTTTAGATAATTGAATAGATCCAGATTTTTTCTTGCATCAAATTTTTAATAAAATTCTATGGAAAGATAACAGGGTTCTATTCCTAAAGTGTCAGTTAAACCGTGTTGGACTGCCAAAATATCTAATATTACTATCCCAGAATAGGACATTGAATTTATATTGGACTAAAATGATCCGCTATAAATTTCTTTATTATGCAGTTTGGCGGTAAATTGTTTATGATAAAGGTCCATTTTTTTAATTTTATCCAGACATTCTCTATCAATTTTTATTTGATGTGAAGTTCTATTATAGAATAATATATTCTTATCTGAGATAACAACTTCACCAGTGTCTGAAAGAACAATTTCAAACCCACGTTTAGTTTGAAGTTGAAAGATTAGGGTGAAACAAAAAATGATAGTAACAATAAATACTGTAGCTAAAATAAGTAAAATCTTGCTTCCCAATAGTTGTCTCTTGCAATATAGCTTTTTAAAAAGATTATGTATCATATTCTTAGGAAGCTTTTAGACTAAGAGCTAGAAACTATTTTTAAGATTACCTTTTAGTAACATTATAAGAGGAACTGCCAAAAAACTTGTTATTACGGGATATAGCCAAGCTAATTTGAACGAATAACTTTCGGCAACTAGGGTAAGTATGATTGTGTGAACAATTGTAGAAATTCCACCAATTGACATCACAATACTTATATTTTTTGGCCTTTCTTCAGGAAATAATTGCTCTGAAATAATAGTGAACATTACAGGCATAAACGCATTATATAGGATTGAGAAGATGGCATAAGAGGCAAAAAGTAGAGGGCTGAAGGGCAAATATGAGGTTGGTACAAGTGATAGAGCAAGCAAAATCTGTATGGCCAAAAAGATTCTAAATCGACCATAAACATCTGAAAGATATCCTGCAACCACTTGACCAAGTATAGAGAAAATTCTCATTATACCCAAGATAAGTGCTGAAAAGCTTGCATCTGCACTTAATTCAAAAACCCAATAAATAGGTAACAAAGAAACTTGAGCATTAACAGAACCACGAAAAACATAAACTATTATAAGTATTATGAGAAAAAATGGCATTTGTGAAGACAGCTTTAATTTTACTTGATCATTTGGCTTCTTATCAAAGGATTCTATATTCTTTATCTTAAAAAACGTTATTTGACAAGCTAATAACATAATTGACGGTAGTATACAAAACTGGAAAACCATGTTCCAATAAAAACCAAAATTAAGCAACAAGCCTACAAAAACAGGTCCAGCAGTCATCGCAGTAGGCACAGATGTTTCATGAATGCCTACAAATTTACCTCTATTGTTTGAAGAAAAAAGGTCAGATAGAATAGAAAGGCCAGCAGGAGGATAAATACCGCAGCTAACGCCAATTATAATTTGTGCAATAGCCAATATTAAATAGTCTGTAAAGAAAGAGATAAGCAAAGTGCTAAAAATTATAAAAATTGTACCAGAGACTATTGTCTTTACACGCCCAATTTTTGTGCATAAAATATTTCCTAATTGAAAACAGCTATATAGCCTAAAGAATTTAGACTTAATAGGGTACCTGCAGCAGAAGTTGATAAAGAAAGAGAATCTTGTATTTTAGGCATTATAGCTATCATGGTCTGCTGGCAAAAGTATGGCCAAAAGCATGATGCCCACAATAGAGCTAGAATAATGTAAGTGTCTAACATACTCACTTACAAGTGCCAGAAATAGGAGTATATATACGATAGCTTTAATGCAATTACATTCTTAGACCTTCAACACCCTTTAAAAAGTCTTTAACTATATTGTTTACTTCGATCTCTTCACCATAAGACTTTTGTGTATAAGCCCAATCAAATCTTTTAATAAACTTGGCTAATAGGATTTGAATTTTTTCTATATTTTTCGCTTCCACATCAAAGAGCAAGCTCATGATAATTTCTTGATTTTTTACTTTTGTTTCCAATACAATTTTTATTGCTGATATAAAGTGCGGTATGCATAAGCCTTTTGAGTTTGAAAAAATTTTTCTAAATTCACTGTCTTCATCCAACATTCTAACCACCGTTCCTGTGCGCAGTGAATCGAGTTGCTTAAGATACTCGCATGCGGGACATGAATCAGTGCCTTTAAAATTGGCTTCTAGCTTGCCAACAGTTTGTTTAAATATTTTCATAACTTCCTTCTTATTTAGTACTCCTGAAACCTTTGATGTAGTTCTTTCAATGTCCGATTTCGTTTCCTGAATCTTGTCTAGCATTAGTTTTATTACATCCTGCATGTATAAAGCATATCCTAAACCGTCTTGACTTCCTGGCGTGTACGCAGTATTGTAAAGTAAATGTATGTGACGGTTACAAAAGCCTCTTGCACCAATCACCTTCGCTCTAAAGTCTGGATCCATGTTAACTTCGTTGGTTAAAAGATATGGCATCAACCTTTCCTCACTCTTTATCCAAAGTTGACAGAGAGGACATATTTTCCCATTTTCAAAAGCATCTAATATGTCTAATGTAGTAATATCCTTTTTAACCATACACATCACCATGAAATAAATTTATCTATATTCAAAGTTTTTAGCAATGACACTGCATAATATACATTTTCAAGATTTGATATACCCAATATTATTGTCCTTCTAAAGCCGCCATCTTTGTTTATGCAATTAAGAACAAATTTTATATGCTCCAAAGGAAAATTAACTTTTTCCCCAAAAATTTCCAATGTTTTAACACCATAACAGGTATATTCTATGTACGGTAGGATGTTTTCTGGCCTAGTGACAAAACCACCTTCTGGCCGCTCACATTCCCTAACATAGCCAACAATCTTCCTTTTATCTACTAACGATAACTTGCCAAGAACATTTAAGGTTCCAACAACATAATACGTTGAAGTTAATGTACTATGCCCTATAAGACCAAAACCACCATCTTCATTTGCATGGTCAAGAATCCCTTCTATCAAATCCTCTTCAAAACCATAGCCCATAAGATTATAAAGTTCCGACAAAAAATAAAGCTTCTTAAACTCTTGTTCAATTTCATAAATTTTTTGAACAGAAGAAAAGAAGATATTCTCTTTAATTAGATTAAAGTTTTCTAACAGCCTTTTCTTTAAGATATCATGCTGATTAAGTAAAATAAGACTTTTTACTACATAGTATAGTGAGTAAATGCTATCAATTTTAAAATTAGAAAGCCATCGAATACATTTTTCTTTCTCCTCGAAATTTGCGCCAATATTTTCTAGAATCGATAGAGAATAGTATGTTGCTGCTGGATTCGGATAATCTACTGGAGACATCATAAAACCACCTTCTCCAGAATATCTTTCCCTCACAAAATCCAATATTCTTTGATAGAGCTTTTGCAGATACTGTGACGCCATACATGACCCTAACAAACAAAACCTTTTAAATGCGACCATAGTTACAAAAATACAAGAATATTACATTACTTTAATTAAATATGATGCAATAATATCATATGATATGAAAAGTAGGGGAAAATGGGTTTTTGTAGTCTATGATGTACCAAATAGTCCATCAAAAATAAGAGTAAAAAAAGGCTGGAGCAATATATTCACCATATTCAATTTGTATATTACCAAATAATAGTATAATAAGGATATTACAAAAATTTTTGAAGAGCAAAGAAAGAGGGAATTAAATGAGATTTTGGAAGAATGTGAAGAGTTTATTAAAGAAGAAATTCAATATAATATAGAAAACGATAACATGACAGCAGAAGAAGTTGAAGAGCTAGAGGAAAGCTTGAAAGGACTTAATAGATGGTACGAAAAAGTGATTTCAAGAGGCATAAAGTAGGAGATATGTCGGTTGAAGAATCGTTAAGAAAATGTAGTGAAATGCTTAACAGTTTTACTGAAATGGTGCAGAGGAATGAAAGTGAAACCTGGAGAGAGAAACAAATAAAATATCATTAGATCAAAGGAAACGTGTACCAACCACCTTCCCATTAATATGGGAAATTGCTTACATGATAGGCTTCAATTTCGGATTTTTTAGAATTGATCTTGTCTATAAATTCTTCTTTGTCTAAAGATACTAAAATAGCATTATTTTCTAGAGCAACTTTAAGATAAAGGGCATCTATTGCATAAATATTAAATTCTGAACATAGAGAGTAGGCAGTTGTGCAGAAAGCCTTATTACATGTAAACAAAAGCATTGGATGTATTAGTGAATCCAAAATTTTATTAGCCATATCAGCAACATTTGTGCCTACTCTTCTTGCTAGAGTACCACAGACTTCTTGATAAATTATACTTGGTTCCATAAGCAGGAAGCGATCAGGCACCTTTCTAATTATCTCATAACATCTTTCACTGTATTTTTCGTCCTTTTTTAGAGCAGCTATAAAGACATTAGAGTCTAATGTTAAAGGACGCCTATTCTTCCACATGACCCCTTGACCTTCTACTTTCTTCTAATACACTAGGTGGACCAGTCCACTTACTTGAAACAACCTCTCTAAGTTTTAGAAATTGTTCTACACCTTTCCTCATTTCTTCAACCCTACATTCATCCAATAAAACTGTCCTTTGTTCAACTAGCTTTGCCAGAAGCTCAGCCCAAGTCTTGCAGCCAAGTTCAACCTTTAATCTTTTAAGCTCTTTTAAAAGTTCTTCAGGTAAATTTTTTATAAGAATTGTTGCCATAAGATCACCAAGATATTCTAGATAATATAGAATATAAAGTTTATCTGACATCCTATATAGTGATTAGATTTATCTGAAATTTTTTAAAACTTTTATATAGTTAATCAGAAAGTTATAGAAAGTTGGAAAGAAGTATCATATGCCCAATATTTTTACTGTTGCATCTAAAGAGTTTTCTGATATTGTAAAAGGTAGAAGGTTTATTATACTTGTTGCAATATTTCTGCTTCTTACTGTTGCCACCCAAGCAACACTATATATGACATTTTCATCTATTGGAATTACACTTCTAGAGGTTTTCTTGGTTCTGCAATATATTCGCTTATAAGTATCATGTCTTCTTTTGCACCAATAATCGGTTTAGCTTTAGGTTTTGACGCAATATCTGGTGAGAGGGAGAAAGGTACTTTGAAGATTGTTTTGGCATAGCCTGTTTACAGGGATGTATTTTTTAATGGAAAGTTTCTTGCAGCAGTTTCCGCGGTCTCTTTAGCGCTCTTTATTTCATCTGTAATTAATGTTGCTGGAACAATATTTGTTCTTAAAATAACACCTACCTTAGAATAAAATTGTTAGGATAATAAATTTTTATGCTCTTTTTAATACTTTTGGCAACCACATACTATGCTATTGCAGCATTCCTTTTAGTAGTATGTAAAAGGTCCTCTCAGAGCATGATATTAAGTATAGTGATATGGGCTATTTTTACATTTGTTATCACTATTATAGCCGCATTGATAGCCTTCACCATGGTACCTATGAGAGTGCTGGTGAGTGTAACTGTAACTTCAGGAAGTAGCATAGTGACAATAATACAGGTACCGAATGCAACGGGTACGCTGACTTTCACGCCTCCTGAAATACAAAAGTATGAAAGTGAGATGATGATAAGGGTTCAATTGTTGCAACTCAAGCAATACCCCCAATAATTCAGCAGGTGTTGACTTCATTTATGGACCAAAGTAAGCAAACAGTTTCAATTCCAGTAAATTTTCAGGTCGATTCATTAATGGACGTAAAACAGTTGACCGCCTTTGAATACATGGCACCAGGCATGTTTACATTTGCATCAATTTTCATCATAATGATAGCCGCCCAATCTTTTACACAAGATAGGGAGAATAGCATGCTAAAAAGATTACGTATAACACCCATAACACCTACAGAGTTTATGATAAGCCAAATCTTATCATATACTCTTATAGCATTAATTCAGGCAATTCTTATCTTCTTAATAATGTATTTAATGGGATTTAAACCAAACACAATGTTCCCAATGTATATTTTTGCCTTTCTTCTTGTTTTAATATTCTCTCTATCAAATATTGGTTTTGGGCTAATTACTGCTAGCGTGGCAAAAACAGCTAATGCAGCAACAGGATTAGCCTTTATTTTTGTTATGCCACAACTTTTCCTTGGAACCTTTGTAGGATCATCACTTTCATCCAATATTCAATTAATTGCTAAGCTTGTACCAAGCTATTATGTAACTGACGCACTAACATCAATTTTTCTGCGGGGAGCAAACATAGATAGCCCAACCATATTATTAGATTTTACAGCAGTAGCTATGTCTAGCATAGCCGTCTTAGTAATAGGCGTAATCTTATTCAAAAAGTATCTGAGAACATAAAACTATCTTACAAAAATAAAATGATTAAAAGATTGTGGTTTTGTTGAGAAAAAACAAATTAGTTGACATCGAATCAACTATAGAGAAGGCGAAAGCTTTAAGGCAGAAAGAAGCTTATCAAATCTTAGACAAAAAAGCAAATTATGTAATCGGTATAGGAGCAAAAAATATTACTTCAAAAACACCCTCCTTCTTCATAGAAATTATACTCATTTTATGCCCTAAATCAGGTAAACTGGATTTGAAAATACTAGAAAAGTGGCTTTTGTGCTTGCAAAAATTGTATGCTCTAAACTATTCCTTAACTTGCCAAGAAGATAACACTATAATCTGTAACATAACGATAGGACGAGATAAATTGGAAGAAGAGTACAAGAATGTAAAATCATTTTTAAACCAATTTTTTGAGGAATAAAAAGAAAAATTCTAGATCTGATGATGATTGTAGTTTACATTGTGTGCTAGTCTTTCCAGTCTAGTAGCCTTTTTTCACCCTCAAGCTTTTTTATTTCTGTAACATCTTGTGTTACTTCCATTGTTCCAAGATATTTACCGTTTTTATCCTTTACTGGAAAGTATCTTATGTGTATTAGTCGGCCGTTCATGTTTATCCAGAATTCGGCTACATCTTTTTCTCCTTTCCTAAATGAATCTAGAATCTTGTTTACTATATGAATACTTTTTTGTGGATGACACATTTGAACCTTTCTGCCTATAACTGATTTTGTTCTTACAAAGATTCTTTTTTCAGCCTTGTTAAAGTATTTTACTGAATCGTTTGCATCAACGAAGGTTATGTCTACTGGTAGAGAATTAAGTATTGCTTCTACTTCATCTTTTGTTAAAGAGCCCGTTTCAAATTCTATTTTGTCTTTATGTACAATCTTTTCTTCTATAAAAGGCGCCTTTTCTTCAGGTTTATGATAAACAGTTGGTGTGAAGCAGCAGTAGCCAACTTCATCAAAATCTTTTCTTGCAACAGCCCACTCCTCATTAGATATTATGTTTAATGCCGTTGGAAATAGTATGTTGTTTTCTTTATAGAAATGACTGTTTAGAATATGGTTAAGTTCATTTGAAATATTTTTTAAGGTTATTAAAAATTCTTTTGAAGGCGGTATCGTATGCGCTTCTACAAGACTATTTAGTGCCCTCTTCTTTTCCCTTATCTGATTATGTTCCATCCACATTATTGCAGGTGGTTCGGTTACACCATGTTTTTCAAGAAGTGGAAAGAGGACATTTTCTTCCCTCAAATAATGCTTTTCTGAGTCAATGAAGTCTTTTACAATATGTTCTATATGATGTAATACTTCCTTGAACTGGTTCAATTCATTAGTGGATTCAAGAGTCTGTGATAAGGTTAGAAGCTTATCAGCTAAAGCCAACATTATTTTATGCTCTTCCATCAGAATGCTTATTGGATGATCTTCTGTGATATGCAACTTTTCCTTTTCCAACTGATCCTTAAAAACCTCCAAATGCACATCACATAAACGCCTTATTTCCTCTCTAGGCAGACCCTCATTAACTAGCTCCTCTTCAACCAATGCAATTTCTTCAGGCTTTAGCCCCTCTAAAACTGATGCAAACCTTACTTTAACATCTTTCAACGGAATACCAGAATGAAGTTCTCTAATAATTTGTTTCAAAATTTCTTTCTTTTTTCAAATTCTTTTCCCATATTTTTCACCTTTTTAAATTCATGCACATATTACTATTGTAATAAACTATATTTATACCTTTTCTCTATATATAAGGTGATGGAAATGCTCGTACCATGTGAGGTTGCAGTTAAAACAATATTACCAAACATTAGGGCAATAATAGCTAAAGAACTTTCAGAAAAACATCATCTAAAACAAACAGATATAGCAAAAATTTTGAGAATCAGCCAATCAGCTGTAAGTATGTATGTTAGAAGATATAGAGGCATTTCATTAAATTTAGAAAATGATAAAGAGGTTTATGAGAAAATTGTTTGGTTAAGTGAAAAAATTTTTGAAGGCAGTTTAAACCAAATGGAGACCATTTCTAAAGTCTGTGAAATATGTAGGCTTGTAAGGTCAAAAGGTTTACTTTGTAAATTACATAGACAATTTATAAAACCCTATGATATAGGAGAATGTTCTTACTGTTTAGGAAGAATTTAATAAGTTTAGATATTTTTATTATAAAGAATATTTTTGCTTATATATTAGATTTTTTAAAGTTAAGTTATGCAACTTGAGGTTATCAATGACATACCCTTAAATGTGAATTTGAAAGAATTTATTGAACTTAAAAAAATTAGAAGAGTTGACGAAATAGAGGTAAAGAAAATTTTGGAAACAGGCGTAGCATTAGCTAAACCTAAGGCTTTGATCACATTTATCAATGTTAAAAAAATTGATGGAATAAAAGTCTATGTTGAAGGAGAACACGTTTTTGAAAGCAAAATTCTTTCTGATAGACTAAAAGTTGGACAACCAATAGCAGTCTATGTTATAACTATAGGCGATAATGTTGAAAGGAAAGCTTCAGAGTTGGCTAAAGAAAGTGTTGTCAAGGCATTTGTTCTAGAGTCAGTTGGAGACTATCTTCTTAGCAAAGCAAGAGAACATGTGAAAGGTATTGTTGAAAGCAGATTAGGTGGTAAAATATCAAGCTTTGCCCCTGGTACAGGTAGAGGAGATCTTTTCGATATCAAACAACAAGAGGTCATATTTAGGATGATGGAGCCGTGGAAGCATATTGGTGTATATTTAACAGAAAATTTTCTAATGATTCCTAGAAAGTCTTCTTCAGGAGTCTTTGCAGTTTCAGAGGAAGAGTATGTTGCCTGCATGTACTGTCCTAGAAAATGCGAGAACAGAAGAAAGCCGTTTATAGGAGTGTATGGAGAAATTAAATGTAGTCAAACATAGTTAAAAGTACTTTCTAAGCCTTTCAGCCATCCTTTCTGGGACCTCGTAGGCTTCACCATGCATCATTAGAGTTTGCAGACCCCAAAGGTCACTTACGAACGGAAAACGATATCCCGAACGGCCAACAATCTTTAATCCCACCCTAAAATAGTCTGAAGAATCTTCTCCAAACGGACCAGAATAGAGGGTTAAGTTAAAAGATGACAAACCTTCGTCTTGAAAAAATTTCAGCACACTTTTAATACCAGAAACAAGACCTTTAATGTATTCCTCACCTACTTCAAGAAGATTTGAGAACCTTCTGCTTATTGCCAAGATTTCATATGTGTGCATTGGAGCAAATGGAGTAAGCCAAACAATGTCATTTATTTCACCTATAAAACGGTCACCCTCCAATTCAACATTAATCAAGTCAAGCCAATAATTTGTTTTATAGTTTTCAAAATACTTTCTACTTCTCCAAATAAGGTCTTTTAACATATTAAAGGGCCTTTCACTAGCTAGAACCTGTATGTGAGGATGTATTACTGTTGAACCTGATGGAGGAAAATAGTTTTCTATGAAACAAGCGTACTTTATATTTCTATTGTAGTTATGTAATTTTTTTAACCAGATAAGGCCAGCACTAAAACCATCACATAACTTATCTGGAATTTCACTAAGCTTTAGATAATGCTCTTTACATAAAACACCTACCGCATTATAGTCCATATGAGCAAAAAGGCTTGGAAAGAGTATAGTTTCTCCAACAACAATCTTTCCCTCCTCTACAATTTCTTTTGGAAACTTAGGCGTGGATGCTTGAATCCTTTCTGGACAGAATGGGCAGCTTGCTCGAGTATTTTCTATAACATTGAGAATTTCTTTTTCATCAGATTCAAACAACCTTTTAATATACTGGAAACGGCCGGGAGTTATGACAGTTTCCCTATTTAATAGAGGATCAAGTCTATGTTCGACAGCCTGCTCATCTGCTTGATAATCCTTTAAAGGTGATAGGAGCTTGGCATATTTTATTTCTTTTATAAACTGTATGCTCATTAAACATCTTTAAATTGTTAAGTCTTCAAATATAAAAAGTTTAGTAATCATATAGCCCATTTTGGAGAAGGTATGAAAGTTATAGACCAAAACTCAGCCAATAAAGCTTGTATAACTAATGTAAAGATTATAGCTAAAATAGATATTCCTACTGCCTTCAGCCAGCTTACACCAAATATTGCCTTAAAGACCCAAATGTAGAGCACGTATGCAATTAAAAAAGAGAGTAAAAATGAATGTAAAATTAGGTGCACAATAGCTATGGCCATAACATAAACTATTGAACCGAACAAAGTAGCAATCATTGACTTAAATAGAGTTGTTTTTCCAGAAGTTAATATTTTTGCTGAGATATAAACTGGTACGGAGGCAAAAACCCAAATGATTAATAAAAGCCCGACCGCTAAAATGAACACTATTGGAATTAAGGTAATCATTAGTATGTCATTCATAGTTATGTTATAACTATTTATATAATTTTTTAGAGAGTTACAAAAAGTTTTGTAACCAAATATTTTAATATTTAGAAAATCTGACTTTCATCTTTTAGTAAATGTAGAATATAAACTAGAATTTTCTACTAGTATCATGTCAAACAAATTATCCAATAACATAACAAAAAATTATATAAATGTGATTAATAATCTCAATTATTAAAGTTTATAAAATTTTTATACGGGGATATGGTGGAGCCGTTCATGGCATTTCAATCTGAAATAAAATGGCATTCTCTGAATATAAAGGAAGTGTTTGAAAGGATTCGTACTTCAAAGGAGGGATTAAGTGAAGTAGAAGCAAAAAAAAGGCTTATAGAGCATGGGTTTAATGAAATAATTAGAGAAAAGGTGACACCTTCATGGAGAATTTTTATTGATCAGTTCAATAATGTTCTTATTATACTTTTGATCGTAGCCACAGGATTTTCACTAATTATAGGAGAAGTGCTTGATGCTATAGTAATATTTGCTATTGTTATAGCTTCAGCAGTTTTAGGTTTTGCACAAGAGTACCGTTCTGAAAGGGCTGTACAACTTTTGAAGAAGCTTGCGGCACCGTCTGCTACAGTAATAAGGGAAGGAAGGGAAAGGGTTGTATCGTCTAGGGAGATTGTTCCAGGAGATATTGTTGTTTTGAGGGCTGGTGATAGGGTACCAGCAGATATAAGACTTTTTGAAGTATATAATTTGAAAGTTGATGAAGCTTCTTTAACTGGAGAATCGATTCCAATAGAAAAATCGGTTGAACCTTTGCCTGAAAATATTATAATCTCTGATAGAGTAAATATGACTTTTAGTGGCACTGTAGTAACTTATGGTAGGGGTTTAGGTGTTGTTGTAGCAACTGGTATGAATACAGAGTTTGGTAAGATTGCTAAGACCGTACAAGAAGAAGAAAAGGTTGAGACACCTTTAGAAAAAAGAATGAATGCAATAGGTAAATGGCTAACAATCTTTGCCTTAAGTGTATGTGGTTTTGTTGCATTCCTTGGAATACTAAAAGGACACGAATTAATTGAAATGATACTTTGGGGTATAAGTTTGGCTGTTGCAGCTGTTCCTGAAGCATTACCGGCAGTTGTAACAGGTTCTCTAGCCATAGGAATGTATGAGATGGCTAAAAGGAAAGCAATTGTAAGGAGATTACCGGCAGTTGAAACCTTGGGAAGTACATCAATAATTTGTGCAGATAAAACTGGAACAATGACTAAGGGTGAAATGACAGTTAAAAAAATTTTTGTTGAAGACAAGATTATTGAAGTTAGTGGTGTAGGTTATGAGCCCAAGGGTGAGTTTTATTTTGAAGGAAAAAAGGTTGAGCCCCTAAAAATAGAAACCTTACATATGCTTCTAAAGGCTTCAGCATTATGTAATGATGCAAAACTATTCTATGATGGAGGAAGATGGAGTATTAGTGGAGATACTACAGAAGGTGCTTTAATTATAGCAGCTAAAAAGGCGGGAATAGGGGATGAAGAACTAAGTAAATATTTTAGAGTTAACGAGATCCCGTTCACCTCCGAAAGGAAGAGAATGACAACAATCCATAGTATGCCTGAAACTGATAAAAAACTTGTTGTAATGAAGGGAGCGCCAGAAGTTGTTTTAGAAAGATGTAAGTGGGTTATGAAGGATGGGAAACGTGTTAAACTTATAGAAGAGGAAAAAAGAAAAATTTTAGAAATTAATGAAAGAATGGCTTCAGAGGCGCTAAGGAATCTTGCAATAGCATATAAGGAAGTTAAAGAAATTCCTGAAAAGATTGATGAAAAAGAATTTGAAACAGACTTCATATTCTTAGGTATAGAGGGAATGATCGACCCTCCAAGGGAAGAGGTAAAGGATGCGATAAAGCTGTGTAAGGAGGCCGGAATAAAGGTTGTAATGATTACAGGAGACCACAAGCTTACTGCTGTAGCGGTTGCAAAAGAGCTTGGACTCTTAGATGAAAAAGACAATCTTGTATTAACTGGAGCCGAGCTTGAAAAAATGTCAGAGGAGGAATTTAATAGGATTGTGGAAGATGTTAAGGTTTACGCAAGAGTTTCACCAGAACATAAGACAAAAATTGTCAAATCATTAAAGAGCAAAGGTTATGTGGTAGCCATGACAGGTGATGGAATAAACGATGCGGCAGCATTAAAAATGGCTGATATTGGAGTTGCAATGGGAATAACAGGAACTGAGGTGACAAAGGAAACCTCTGACATGATCTTAGCAGATGACAACTTTTCAACAATAGTTAATGCCGTGAAGGAAGGAAGAAGAATCTTTGACAACATTAAAAAATATCTAACATATCTTTTAGAAAGTAATATTACTGAAATTACTGTAATGTTTGTGGCAATGTTAGTGGGATTACCACTACCATTAACAGCAGTTCAAATTCTTTGGGTAAACCTTACAACAGATGGGTTACCTGCGATCGCATTAGGAATAGATCCACCAGAAAAGGATGTAATGAAAAGAAAGCCTAGAAACCCTAAATCTGGTTTAATGAGTAAAAAAGAGATTATAATATTCTTTATAATGTTACCGGCACTATATACAGTTATATTATTATTAAACTTCTTATTAACAATGTCAACTGAAACCACATACTTTAGTACATTTGATGAAAACGAACTTATCATTCCAAGGACACAGCTCTTAACAACATTTATAATATGTGAACTCGCTATAGCGATATCATGTCATTCACTCAGCCATCCAATTATAAAAGCACAGCCATTTTCAAATAAATATCTTTGGTTCGCTATTGCAAGCTCATTAATTATACAGCTAACAGTACTTTATACACCCTTCTTACACGATGCTTTAGGAGTAACATATCCAACCTTAGAAGATATGATACTGGCAATAATTTCAGCAATAATAATATTTACATCACTAGAAGTCGCAAAAGTGATTGCACTTAAGAGAAAGTAAATAGAAAACAATAAAAACTGTTAAGATAAAGCAATAATAGAATGAAAATAAGAAAGATGGCCATAATCACTTTTTTTCTAATACTCTTTATTTCTAGTTTCACATATAATATATTAGCATATGATAACCTTCCAATATGGACGAAAAATTTAGAAAATTATGCTAGTGAAAAATATAGAATTTCTTTAACAGGGGACCAGAATATAGTTTATGTCATAAATAGGTCACTAGTTACGGGGTTAGATGCAGCAGACGGAAGTAGGAAAGTAGAAATTCTGCCAGCAAGATATTTTGACATGATAGATGGAATAAAGGTGCACGAGGGAGGAAAATATATCGTTTCAATAATTAATGGCACATACATAAGCGTATATAATACAACAAACTATAAAAGTTTCATATTTAAAGCAAACGCTACAGTTGAGAACAT
>JAOAKB010000006.1:0-35725 GCA_026413865.1 Nitrososphaeria archaeon | reverse complement strand
GGCACATACATAAGCGTATATAATACAACAAACTATAAAAGTTTCATATTTAAAGCAAACGCTACAGTTGAGAACATAATATTGCCAAAAAACATTGATGAAGAATACACTATTGTTTACACTACTTCAGACGGAAATATTACAAGAGTAGATTTAGTTGCGCCAGCAAGTCTATCAATAAAATGGAATTCAAAGGTAGGTATAAAAATAAATACAGTTGACTGCGATGATTCATTTTATAGAATATTGGTTGGCTCAGATGATGGAACAATAGCACTAATTGATCCGATGAATGGTAAAAATATGAAGAGTATAAGGTTAGACGATTCAATAACTTCATTAGATGTTTCAGGCTTCGGCTTTTTTGCTACTGTGACAACTAGAAGTAGATTCTACCTAATTAGAACAGATACCCTATATATTATAGAAACAATAACACTTTCAAACACACAGTTCACATCATCCATAATCTCATATGATGGTGGGAGGGTTGCTTTAGGATTAAACAATGGCACAATCTTATATTATAATACCTTAACAGGAGAATGGTATAAGACTACTGTTTCTAAAAGTCTGGTAAAGATTTTTGGAGACAAAAACCTTGATTATATTGCATGGACTTCAGAGGGAAAAGTTGGAATAACAAAGTTTACAGGAGAAAATATTTGGAGCTACACAATATCCACTGTATCAGCGGATATAGCAATTGCATTCAGTGAAGAAAACCCAAGATATCTTATAGCATGCACAAAAAACAAAATTTTATCGTTCACAAGACAACCATTTGCAAAACTAACATTAACTTCTATTCCTAAAGTTATAGGATTAGGAAACAATATAACACTAGAGGGAACACTAACACCTAATATAGCAAACCAGACAATAAAATTTTACATTCAAGAAAACCAGACAACATGGACAGAAATAGGGCGAACAAAAACAGATGCAAAGGGAGTATTCAAATTCATATATGAGCCCAAAATTTCAGGTACATTGACATTCAAAGCAGTATGGGAAGGAAATTCAGATTTTAAAGAAACAGCAGTCACAACAACAGTTGATGTTAGAAAGCCTATAACGATAACAATTAAAGCTATAGACATAAAAGGGAATCCATTACAAAAGTTAGGAATTACCATAAATGGAACAAAATATTACACAAACTCAAGCGGTTACACGAAAATATATACTTACGCTGGAACATTAAACCTTATCACAGAAAACACTTCAAATATTACATCAGTTAGTAGGTACAGGTTTAAAGTTTGGGAAGAACTTGGTTCTACAAAAAATCAGATAACAATTAGAATTGATTCAGATAAAATGTTCACAACAAAATATACTGTTGAATACATGCTAGAAGTTGAGACGCCAAAATATTTCTTATACGACCTTTCACCATTAACCCCAGACCACTGGTATGAGAATGGAACAAGAGTGGAGATTACAGTAATGCCAATAGAATCATACAATACCACAAACACAAGAATAGTTTTTACAGGATGGGAAGGCAGTGGACCTGGATCATATTCAGGTAGAGAATATAAAGCTAAAGTAAATGTAATTGGACCACTAAAGGAAAGGATTCTTTGGAAAATTCAGTACAAGCTTGATATTATTATTACACCAAACAGCTTGGACTCTAAAACCGTTAAAGTACAACCATTTGTAGAAGATTACTGGTTTGATAATGGAACAGAGGTTAGTGTAGAAGTACCAGCACATATATATTCTGGTGAAAATGTTAGATACACCTTTTCCCAAAGCAGATATGATGGCATAGTAACGTACTTTAGAAACTTTTCATTCAAAGTGGATAAGCCTAAAACTTTAAACATAACATATTATCCCCAATATTATCTAAAAGTATCATCTGATTATGGAAAAGTGGAGGGAACAGGATGGTATAATGCTTCACAAAAGGCAACATTCAGAATATTAAATTCTACAATACACATTTCTGGGGGAATAAGAAAAGTTTTTGTAGAATGGAAAGGTAGCATGACAACCACATCAACATTAGGACAAATAGTCATGAATGAGCCGGCAAACTTACATGCTGTCTTTGTAACACAATATTTTCTCAACGTAACTTCAGAACATGCTCAAGTGCTTTCGAAAACTTCTCAAGGAAACCCGTCAAAATGGTACAATGAAGGAGTTGAAGTTTCATTCTATATTTCTGAGTTAACAGTAGACAGAGATTTTTTCACCTACTATGCTTTTGAGAAATGGACAGGAGATATTGAAAGCAGTGACCCCATAATCACTCTAAAAATGAATAAACCATATAACATTAAAGCACAATGGAATATAGAATGGAAGACTGCAAACATTCTACTAACAATTACACCAATTTTAGTAGTAGTTGTAACAATGTTATTGATACTATATTCTAGAAAATATAGAAAAAAGAAGGATACTGTAAATACTAATTAAAAAATTTTGTTTGATATTTTTCTATAGCTTCAATAACTGGAAGCTTTTTGCCCATAAGAGCTTCTAAAAGTGCGCCACCACCAGAGCTAACATATGATACTTTCCCATATAGGCCAAGTCTACTTAACGCGGCTATAGTGTGGCCGCCACCAGCAACAGTGAAGGCTTTAGATTCTACAGCAGCTTTAAAAACAGCCCTTGTACCCTCTATAAATTTACTATCCTCATATATACCCATAGGACCGTGTAAGAAAACAGCTTTAGCATTAGATAGGAACTTTACAAAATAGTCCATTGTCTTAGAACCAATATCGGATATTTCATATTCTGTTGGCAGCTCTTCAACAAGTATTTCCTTTCTATTACCATCAAATTTGACTGCCAAATCTTTTGGTGTAACAATCTTTTCTTTGAAAGTGTCAATAAGGGTTTTAGCTTTTGAAACAAGGTCGAGAAGACCTCTTTCCTTTAGGACATTAACATTAATGTCACCTAAGTTTATTCCTTTAGCATACAAAAACAGTTGTGCAACAAGACCTCCAGTAAGTATGTAGTCAACTCTATTATTTGATAAAACGTATTCTGAAATTTCAACACCTTCTTTAACCTTTGAACCACCTAAAACATACACTATAGGCCTATTTTCAACAGACCTAACCTTATCGATTGCAAGAACCTCTTTCTCCATTATTCTACCGAAAACAGTAGGAAGTTTTGGAATAAAGCCTACAATGGATGCATGCGCACGATGTGCAGCTGCAAAAGCATCGATAATAAACATATCAGCTAATGGTGCAAGAACTTTAACGATAGTTGAATTAGCATGTTCTTCAATAGATTTTTTAGCCATTTCATCAGGTAGACACCGAACATTATCCAATAGGAGAATTTCGCCGTCTTTTAATGTTTTTATTGCATTAATTGCCTTCTCTCCAACAATATCTTCAATGAATTTTATATTCATACCCAATATATCTTTTAGACGTAGAGCATGCTGTTCTAACCCAATAAAATCAGGATCACCAGGCCTACCTTGATGAGCGAGAACTACAACTTTGGCACCCTTTTCAGCAAGTTCCTTAATTGTTATAGAATGCAATTTTATTCTTTCATCATCTAAAAGCTTTTTAGTTTCAGGGTCTACAGTTGAATTAAAGTCAACTCTAACAATAACAGTTTTACCTTTAACGTTCACATCATCTAATGTTTTATACTTCAAATGCTAAAACACCCTATGGCTGTACTAGTTTTCAGTAGGCACCATCCTTCTTTGCCATGAACTTAAGTAAATCAACCAGTCTACAAGAGTAACCCCACTCGTTATCATACCATGCTAACGTTTTAACAAGATTGCCTTCCATAACCATAGTACTTTGACCATCTACAATGGCAGAATGTGGATTACCTTTAACATCAGATGAAACTATAGGATCCATTGTAAACTCTAATATACCCTTTAAGTATGTTTCTGAAGCCGCCTTTAACACAGAATTTACCATGTCCCTCGTAACATTCTTTTTAACAACACACACGAAATCATTTACAGAACAGTTTGGTACTGGAACCCTTAAAGCTATACCGTCAAGCTTACCCTTCAAATGAGGTAACACTTCACCGATAGCCCTTGCAGCACCAGTAGTTGTAGGTATTATGTTAATTGCAGCAGCCCTAGCCCTTCTAAGATCCTTGTGAGGTAGGTCAAGAACCCTTTGGTCGTTGGTATAAGCATGGCATGTTGTCATAAACCCTTTTTCGATACCAAAGTTTTCGTCCAAAACCTTTACAACTGGTGCAAGACAGTTTGTTGTACACGATGCATTTGATACAATAGTATGTTTACTTGGGTCGTACAAGTTATTGTTCACACCCATAACCACGGTAAGGTCAGGATTCTTCGCAGGAGCTGAAATTATAACCTTCTTTGCGCCAGCAGAAATATGTTTTAGGGCATTTTCTCTGTCAGTAAATAGGCCTGTTGATTCTATAACATATTCTACACCCAGACTCTTCCATGGAAGCTGTGAAGGGTCTTTTGCATTTAAAACCTTTATCTGTTTACCGTCAACAACTATAGAATCTCCTTCAACTTTAACATCATGATTGAGCTTACCAAATGTAGAATCATATTTTAGAAGGTGGGCAAGAGTGGGAGCGTCAGTAATATCGTTTACAGCTACAACTTCAAAATGTTCTTGAAACTCTTTGTCATCCAATGCAGCTCTGTAAAAAAGTCTACCTATTCTACCGAAACCGTTAATACCAACTTTTATCATGACTCCTCAAATAATGGACATATACTACACCTATAAAAGTTTTCGTCTTTCATGAAAAAATTTAATAAATTATAGAGTGAATGTAGTAGTGATAAAATGATATTTAAAGTAAAATCGTTAGAAGAACTTGCAAAAATGATTGTAGCCTCAAAAACTACAGAATTGATGCAATATTATGGTGGAATATTTGTTACTGGAACAGGGCGAACTAGAAATTATTTTACTTTTGGGGACCCAGATGATACAAGCGACTTTTTAAACATATTTTTTACAGAAGATGAGGATGTTGGAGAAAAATTTTTAAAATTTTCAACAGCAGGTGGTAAAAAATTGATTTCACCATCAAAGGGAATAGAGGGAACAGATGTTTATATTCCATTAATATACATTGATGAAAAAAGTGACTTTAGAAACTTTCCAAAAGATACACCACTTATAGTTAGAATGCTAAACTTTGAAGACCTTCTTCGATCTACCTTAGGCTGGCCTATTATAAAAAGAGCATTCGTACTCTACAACTGGAAACATCATGATAAGTATGTTTATACCATTAAACTTGTTCAAAGAATATTTGACAGAAGTAGAAGAATATACTTCACCTATATTTCAGAAAACGAGATTAGTGGAAGATTTGTTGGATACAGAGTTTCAGCGATAGAAGAATGGAAAATAACAGATAACCTACTTGAACCAAAATGGGTTTACTTTCCGATAGTTAAACTTGAAGAAGGCTTTGAAGAACTTTCTAGGAACCTCTAGTTTCTAAAGACTCTTTTTAACCCAAATGTACGAGGCTGTACGTTCAAACTTTTTCTTTTCAAAGAATTTAAGAGCTTTAACGTTTGTTGCTTCAATATCAGCTAGAACAATTCTTACACCAAGCTCTTTAAATCTATCCTCCAAACTATCATATAGTCTACTTGCAATACCAGACCCTTGATATCTTTTCCTAACACCAAGCCATACAACATACCCATACTTCCATGGAGATTGAGATTTTTCAAAAATTGTGCCCATTATGAAACCTATAACTTTATCATTATATTCAGCGACTAAACACAAATCCTTATTGTTATTAAAAAGGGAAGTTACCGTATACTCGTCCCATGTCCTATACATTATTGGAAAAGTTTCGCTAGAAAACAGAGATTCGCCTATATGAAAAACTTCTGGAAGATCGTCGATATTCATTTCCCTAATCTTTGTAACCAAATTTTATATACCACCACCACATACAATACTAAAAAATTTTAAATTTAATATTATAAAAATTTTGTACTAGATTCCATTAAAATTTTAATCTGCTTTTCAAGTAAAGTTGGCAGATTAGGAACCTTTACTTCAAGAAAACCTCTAACAAGCATAGATACTGCTTCATCTCGTCCAATACCCTTAGTGAGTAGATAGAATATTACTTCTTCAGAAAGTTTTCCCACAGCAGCTTCATGAGTTAAATCCACGTCCTTAACATTAGAATCAAGTTCAGGCACAGTCCAAATACCAGAACCATCATTTAGGATAAGACCACGACATTCTATATGCCCCTTTACACCAGGCGCTTCAGAAGATATTCTGGCCCTTGAAACAATTTTTGAAGAATCGGTTGAAACAGATCTGGATATGATTTCAGCACTAGAATCTTTGCCAGTAACTTTCACAGCGGAACCCAAATCGATATAAGAATTTGACCTTCCAACAATAATTGATGACATAAATGTTCTAGAATGTTCACCTTTTAAATATACTATGGGATAAGATTGCATAGAGTTAAGGCCTGAGACATTTAAGTTTATGTAATTGTTGATAAATGTTCCACCATCTTCAACAACCACAGCTGTTCTTGGACGAACGTGAGTAGCTTTGCTCCAATCATGTATCATTGTAAATGTTACAGTAGAATTCTTTTTAACATAAAATTCTGTTATCCCAGCATGTAATCCTACAGTTTCAGGCATTGCAGCACAACCAGTAACAACATGTAGAACAGAATTTGGTTCCGCAACAACAATATTATGTGGAGCTTGAAAGACTTCTGTATCTTTTATGAAAAGGCATGTTTGAACCGGAATTTCTGTAACAGAATTTTCTTTAGAAACTATTACATAGCCTCCTTGACCATATAATTGTGCAGCGGCAGTAAACTTATCTTGTCCAACGTCTATAAGATTCCAGAAATAATTTTCAACAAAATAACTATCATTTAGTGCCTCCTTTAAACTTAATATTTCAACATTTGGATAAAGTTTCTTCTTATATACTAGATTATTGTCTATCTGCAAGTATCCAGAAGATTTACTGGTATCACCTAAGTCTATGCCAAAACTTTTTAACCTTCCAATAACATTTTCTGGAAGCAAGCTTATATCTTCAATTTCCTTTAACCTATTCTCGAATTTAATATAAGGTGAAAGGTCCACGTCTGGTCCGTAAGGACATCTATTTTGCAAGGAAACCCTTGCCCTATTATTCAGGAAATCAATCTTTTCATTTATATTCAAATCCTATTCGCCCACCATCTTACATGATACACGATTATCATAGCATTTTATGCACCAGTCAAATCCATGCTTTAACACATCATTTACAAGGTTTTCTGTAGGACCATAGCATATTATTGTACCATTTTGCATAATATAGGTTCTATGAGTCAAAACATATCTTGAAATATATCCTAAATGTGTTACAATTAGACCAGAAGGCTTTTTCATCGCACTATTATTGCTGTTTGAGAGAAGCCTTCCTATCGCATTACCTACAACAGTCATGTTTTCAACATCCACACCAGAATCAGGTTCATCCAATAGTGCGAGAGAAGGTTTCTGAAGAAGAAGGAAGAATATTTCTACACGCTTCATTTCACCACCACTAAAGCCTACATTAATTTCTCTATCCAGAAATTTGGTTAAATTAAGCAAAGAGGCTATTGAATCAATTTCAGCATCATTTTTAGCAAGTTTTTTGGCTAAATTTCTAAGGGTGATACCATAAATTTTTGGAGGAAACTGTAAAGCAGCACCTAACCCCAATTTAACTCTCTCTTCAGTAGACATATTTGTTATATTCCTTTCTTTAAAAAATATGGAACCACTCTTTATCTTATATTGAGGGTGGCCCATTAAAGTGTATATTAGCGAAGATTTTCCTGAGCCGTTTGGGCCCATAAGCAGAATTGTCTCCCCAAAACCTATGGATAGTGAAAGATTCTTTAATACTGTTTTACCCTCTACTTCCACAGTCAGGTTTCTTATGTCCAGTAGCATAGACTCACATCCAACATTAATTCATGGAAATAAATAAACGATTAGATGATGGAAAAAATAAAAGGATGTGGGAGAAAATTATTTTAGAAGGCTTGATTTCTGATTAGATAAGGTATTCTTAAGTTCTGAAAGACGCTTTAGTATAAGCTTCTGTTCAACACTTGCTACAAGCTTCTTTGTGGCTACAACAACATCAGGATTTACTGAAATACTGTCTATTCCATTTTCTACAAGAAACTCTGTTATTTCAGGGTACACCGATGGTGCTTGTCCACAAATGCTTACAGTCACACCGTTTTCGTGCGCTACCTTAATTAGGTGTGCAATAGACCTCAATACTGCAGGATCTCTTTCATCAAAGTAGCCTAGGTTTCCGAGTATACCACTGTCTCTATCTGCACCTAGTAGTAGCTGTGTGAGGTCGTTAGAGCCTATGCTGAAGCCATCACAGAGTTTACTGAATTCGTCAGCCAATATTATTATGGATGGAACTTCTGCCATGAACCATAGTTTAAAGTCTTTTCCACGTTCTAGGCCTTCTTCCTTCATTATTTTGGTAGCCTTTTCAACTTCCCATGTTGTTCTAACGAATGGTAACATCACCCAAACGTTCTTTAAACCCATCTCGTCTCTTACCTTCTTTATAGCCTTGCATTCCAGTCTAAAGCCTGGCTCATATTCTGGACTAATGTATCTTGATACACCTCTCCAGCCTATCATAGGATTATTTTCTTTCGGCTCATATTTTTCACCACCCTTTAAAGCAGCATATTCGTTTGTCTTGAAATCACTTAACCTAACAACAACAGGTCTAGGATATATTGCACTAGCAACCTTAGCGATACCGTCAGCAAGCCTGTCCACAAAGACCTGTGGCTTACCTTGTTCAATTAGAGCCATTGGATGTTCACCAACCCAGTCGGCGATAATGAATTCTATTCTCATCAACCCAATCCCATCAAATGGTAGATCCTTGTATTCATCAATTTTATCAGGCTCTCCAAGATTCATGTAAACTTTTGTGCCAGTAATGGGTACAGTGCTTGCTACAACAGCGGCTGCAGGAACTTCAGCCTTTACTTCAGGCTTAGCTTCCTCAATAACACCTTCATATATTATGCCAAGTGAACCGTCTACAGTCACTAGCTGTCCAGTCTTAAGAACATCTGTAGCTATTTTTGTTCCAACAACACATGGTACACCAAGCTCCCTAGAAACTATAGCAGCATGAGCAGTCATACCGCCACCATTTGTTACGATTGCAGCAGCCTTTCTCATTGCAGGAACCCAGTCTGGAGCGGTCATTTCAGTAACAAGGATTTCACCTTCCTGGAACTGTGAAATGTCCTTTACATCCATTATAACTCTAACCTTTCCAGAGGCTCTACCTGGCGACGCTCCAAGACCTCTTACTAGAATCTTTGCTTCAGCCGGCTTAACCTTCTCAACCTTTGCTTCAGCTTCTGTTCTAGAAGACCATACTGTTTCAGGCCTAGCCTGTACAATGTATAGTTTGTTAGTGTCAGAGTCTAGAGCCCACTCTATATCCATTGCACGACCATAATGTTTTTCAATAAGCTCAGCATATTTTGCCAATTCTACAACCTGTTCATCTGTTAAACATGGCACATTCTGGAGTTCTGGTGGAACTTCAACTTCCTTGCTGAAGCCGTCTTCACTCTTACCCTTTATTGTCATCAACTTCTTCTGCGAAATATTCTTTTCAAGTATCTTGTATGTACCTTTTTCTACAACAAACCTGTCTGGGTCAACATGGCCTTGTACAACAGATTCTCCAACACCCCAAGCTCCTTCAATCATTATTACTTTATTGTCGCCTGTTGCTGGATTTAGTGTGAACATTACACCAGCAGCCTTACTATTAACCATCTTTTGGACACCAACAGAAAGCTTAACCTTAAAGTGGTCAAAGCCCTTTTCAACCCTATAAGCTATAGCCCTTGGTGTAAACAGTGAACTTATACACTTTTTAGTACTTTCAACAAGAGCTTCTCTTCCTGAAACAAAAAGGTATGTTTCCTGTTGGCCGGCAAAAGAGGCTGTTGGAAGGTCTTCAGCTGTAGCACTACTTCTTACTGCAACTTCAGGATTTTCTTTACCAACCTTTTCACCAAGACGTTTATAGTATTTCATGAGTTCCTCTTCAAGAGCCTTAGGAAACTCGCAAGATTCTATAAGAGCACGGACCTTTTTAGAAGTTTCAGTAAGCTTTGCAAGATCATTAATATCAAGACCAGAAAGAAGTTCAACAATCTTTTCAGCAACACCTGAAGCGTTTATAAAATAGTCGTATCCTGCTGCTGTTAAAGCAAAGCCTGGTGGAACAGGTATACCTGCATTTATCATTTCACCCAAGCTTGCATTCTTTCCACCTACAAGCGGTACATCCTCCTTCCTTATCTCCTCGAATTCTAGAAAGAATCTATCCTTTTTAGACATAGTTTCCTCGACCAAGGCAAAAAATAACTACTATATAAACATCTAACTTTCAAAAGAGATATTACGAGAATTTTAAACTTTTCCTAACATTACATAATAGATTATAGGACTTGATAAAAATGGTTTCTACCTACCATACTAAAAACAATTTAAAATAATCATGTACCTAATGATATAGCCTATTTCCGTCCTCTAATAAAAGCCAAAAGTACTATTGCAATTAAAGCTAAAACTATGATAAGAGTACATATTTCTATTAACAGGACAACTGTTTGATTCCCACTTTGCTTTACTGAAATACCTAATAAAGCCCAGACAACAACCAGTGCATACGCTAAATCCTTCCTTGTAACAAGCATAATTAACGTAATTAGTAAGACTGCAATTATAATCAAAGTCACCCAAACCGTAAAATCTATACTAAAGCCATTCCATTTTAAAGAAACCAAAGTAACGGCTACGTTAGCAATAGAGGCTATTGATATCCAACCTAAGTAAACACTAAACGGTAAATGAAACACTAGTCGCTCAGTAATTGAAACTTTAGACTTACCTATATCAAGACGCAAATATATAGAAATCAAAGTTGCTAATAGTAAAAACATTAGGATAACAGATAAAGTTAGATACTCAAACTGCCAAAGGAAAAGCCATATAACATTAAATATACAGCTTAAAACAAACAACCATCCAATCCTCCTTTGAAACTTTTCAACAAGAGAAAAAGCAAAAAATTGGTATACTACATAAACACCCAATAGAATATAAATGACGCCCCAAATAGAGAAAACATAACCAGCGGGCGTGATTAAGGTTGGATAACTGTCAGAAACTTGCGCAGTGTTTTTACCGCCAATAAATGTTGTACCACCTGCTAAACCGTTAACCAAAAGAGTAAAAATAAATAATAAAACATTAGCCCAACGAATGATGGAAAAATAGCTTTTATTACCACTTGTCTTCATATTATAAAAAATTATTTCCTTGTATATAAATTTTGAGATAAGATGAATAAACTATGTAATATTTTTGAAAACAATTTATTTAGATAAATTTTTATATTAAAGCAAAGAAAACTGTCAATAAATTCTAAAAGAGAAAGATCAAAACATGAGAGGAATGAAGATGATCAAAACAAAACATAATTTAAATCAACACAAATCTAACAAGATTTATATACCATAGATAAATGGAATGGACAATATGAGTAAGAAAAAGGAATTAAAAATTAGATGGCAAAGATTAATATTCGAAGGAAACACATGCCCAAGATGCAGTTCAACTGAAAAAGAACTTGAGAAAGCTGTTTCCACTCTTAGGCAAGCTCTTTCTCCATTAGGAATAAAAGTTGTCTTAGAAAAAGATGTATTATCCATTAAAGAGTTTGAGAATAACCCTCTAGAATCTAATAGAATTTGGATCAACGATAGACCTTTGGAAGAATATTTTGGAGGAAATGTTGGCCAAAGTTCTTGCTGCGATGTCTGTGAACCATATGAATGTAGAACAGTTAATATTGGAGAACAAATATATGAAACAATTCCATCTGAGATTATTGTAAAGGCAGGACTTACTGCTGCAATCCAATTACTAAATTCTGGATGCAGTAAAAATTGTTATGAGTAAGACGTTTGTCAGTAAAATAAAATTATTCTTCTGAATCTAATTTTGAAGTCTTTAACGGGCCCGGTGGGACTTGAACCCACGATCTTCGGCTCCGCAGGCCGATGCCTTAGTCCATTCTGGGCCACGGGCCCACACATCATATATAGGTTTGACTTTTTTATATTTAATTGGTTCTATTCTATATAGAATTTTAATTTTGAGGGAATAGATTGCATTCCTTTAGAATATTGAGGATATATTCAGGTTTAATAGGGCAAGTTCTTTTAAGGAAAATGTTTTCATCGCAAAACCCTTTTCTGCCTAGAGTAGATAAAGGTTCATTGATTATTATCTAAAACTATATGGTCAGCTTTACTTTTACAGTATCCCCAATTTAGTGTATTCAAAAAAAGACTACGTGGTAGGAAAAACTTTTATGCTTGGTATTTTTATTGTTATTTTTGTTCCTTTGTTTGGTTCGCTTTCCACTTCAATTGTTCCTTGGTGTAGGTCTACTACATGCTTTACCAGTGTTAGGCCTAAGCCCATGCCTTTAGATTTTGTTGTATAGAATGGTTTAAACAGGTTCTTCTTCACTTCTTCTGACATTCCTATGCCAGTATCTATAACAGTAAACTCTATATGAGTATTTCTTAATTTTGCCTTTATTGTTAATGTACCGCCTTCTGGCATAGCCTGTACACTATTCGATATAATATTAGATAAAGCTCTTATAATTAGAACAGAATCAAGTTGCGTTTGAATATTGTCTACATCCAATATTATTTTTATACATTCTGATTTTGGAACCTGTTTGAGGGCTTCTTCCACTATAGTCTGTAGGTTCACTGGTTCAAGTTTTGCCTCCTTTTTCCCAAGATATTGTAGGTCATTTACTATCTTGTTTGTGTAGAATATGTTTTTTTCTATAAGTTGAATGTATTTTGTGAAACTTTCTTTTAAATCGTTTGGTAGTTCAGAATATTTTACTGCCTCATTTAATAGGAAATTGTAGTTTGCTATAGCCTGAAGTGGATTTCTTAGGTCATGGGCTACCATTAAGGTCATCTGACCTAATGTTGCAAGCATTTCCTTTTCACGAAGTTCTTTCACCTTTTCTTCAACCAACTTTTCAAGGTTACGAGTATAGGCTTCAAGCTTTTTCTGCTGACGTTTTATCTTCTTAAAAAGTTTCTTTTCTTTAGTTATGTCTAACCATGCTGCAATAGTCTTTTTTGTTCCAGGAACAATTTTTGAATATACTAGCACATTATGGACACTTTTATCTTTATAAATTGCTTGACATTCATAGACTTTGGGCGCTGGTTCTCCAGCTAATCTTTTCTTTCTGTATTCAGTCAACCTTTTAATTTCTTTTTCATGCACAAGCTGTTGCCATCTTATTTTCCCAACAGTTTCTTCTTTAGTGTATCCTGTTTGCTCTTCAAATGCCTTACTCACTTGTGAAATGATATCATTTTCTTCTACAACTATTATTGGTAATGGTGAGTCATCAAATAGGATTTCATAAAATGCTTTTGAAACCCTAAGTTCTTCTTCAAACCAATAGTGGTCTAGCACCAATGCAAAATATCTTCCAATAATTTTTACCTTTCCCAAATCTTCTTCTGTATAATCTTTTTCAGGATTTGCTAATGCGATCAGTCCAAGAACCCTATCGTTTAGAATTAATGGCACTGCTAGAAAGCGTTCTATTGGAATATGGTCTTCTGGAACACCCTTTGATGCAGGATGCACTTTGGGATTATTTGTGAAAAAAGCTTTTCTTTCATTTATGGCATAACCGAATAGAGCAGGATAGCGTCCACTTTCGTCAGGATAAAAAGTTGAAATTTTTTCTTTCATAAAACAGTCTTCTAAGCGGCTGAAGGTTTTGATCATCAAGGCTTTAGTAGTATGATCAATAATACCCACAAACCCGTGTCTACTCCCAGTGGCTGCCTTAGCAGCATCTAGAACCTTTTTAGAAACGTGCTCTAAATCAGTTATAGATGAAAGCAAAGTTTCGATTAACGTGCTATAGGAGTACAATTGCTTAAGGCACCTTCGTGATAAGATACCTTATTTTCTATTCTATTTAAACATTGCGCTATTCTAGAATATAATTTTGCTTTATAAAAACATTTAATGGAATTAATATTATTTTAGAATATTTTTAGTGAAGAACTTATTTTATTAAACTGTTTGTAGACATCTTCTATTCCAATAGGAGACCTTCTTTGAATGTACTGTCCTGAAAGTATGAGTGCACTTCCAATAATATCTGAGATTGTTGGATCCGGAAACGCGATTAATGCTATGCCAACGGATGTTATCTTGTTTCCAATATTTGTTTTGTTTTTATTTGATACTTTTTGGAAGTTCTTCTTCATTTCTCTTGAATTGATGGTGTTTTTTGCCATTCCTAGCGTGTTGTAAAGTTCCTTATATTCTTTTATAATATTTTTAGTTAATTTTATCTGCATTTTGTCCATATTGTTTTCCCTTTATGATATTGTTTAAATTAGGCTGATGGTATAAAAAAAATAGTTATTTTGCTTAAAAAATATTTAGTAGTATTTTTTAGCTACTTTCTATTGCTTGCATTAGTATTGCACGAGCCTTTTCTAAGCCTATGTCAACTATATATGGGCCAAGTCTTGGACCGCTTTCTGTGCCTAAGAGTATTTTGTATAATGTTTTGAAGAAGTCTTTTGGTTCTACTTCATATTTTTTTGCTGTTTGAAATATTGCTTGCTGTGATTCTTTTGGATCATTTGTTAGCGTGTTGAGCAGTTCTTTTATCATCTGTTTTTCTTTCTCATTTAATTGTATCTTCTCTCTTTTGACTTCATGCATTTCTTTTGCCCAGTTTAGTGCCAACCTTATTCTTTGTACAATAATCTCATCAGCTTCTTTTATCATGCCATATTGTTTTAGCTTGTTTGCAACATATTCTATTTCTTTCCCTTCTGGTGCGATTGCACACAATTGTACTAGTAGAGAGTATGGTATATGTTTTGATGGCTTTTCAGGAGGTTTTAGAAGATGAATATACTCGTATAATCCTCTAAGTTTTATTTCCCACATACTTGAAGGCTCTTTTTTGCTAAAGTATATTTCCTCAATTTGGTCAACTTCATCCATGTAATTTGGTATATCTTCTATTGAAAGAGTTCGTGTTCCAACTATTCTTTTGTAGAGTAGAAGCAGTAGAGATTGAGGTGTTCCATACCTTAACCACATTTGAGGAGTGAAAACGTTTCCAGCCGATTTTGAAATTTTTTTCCCACTTTTGTCTAAAAACATTTCATATCGTACATGATATGGGTGCGGGAAGCCTAATATGTTGTCTGCAACCCAATCGTTTACCTTTACAGAGTCGGCGATGTCTTTGCCGTATGCTTCATATCTTATGTCCAGTGAAGCCCATCTTGCTGCAAATTCCACTTTCCAAGCCAGCTTACCTTGATCACTGTCAACTTTTGTTTCACCCTCGTGACCGCAGCCCTTGATAAACTTTTTCCTAATTTCTGTTCCCTCACACTTGTATGCAACCTTTTGAGTTTTTATATCGTATGATATAGCTTTTGGAAGATATATTCTGTGGCAGTTTTCACATATTGGAAAATATGGAAGCTGGTTTCTAAATTTTGTTTGTCCTGTAATTTCTTCTATAGCTTGACCTATTTTTTCCCAGTTTTCTAAAATTTTTACAGCCTGTTTTGTGTACACGCCACCCCTGTAAGCATCTCTACCACTCATAAATTTGAATTCTATACCACATTTTTCCATAGCATCAATAAGCATTGAGCTCATATGTGAACCATAACTTTCATGGCACTTGAATGGGTCTGGAATAGATGAAACTGGATAGGCGAGGTAATTGCTTAACCATTCTGGTAGACCTTGAGGAACCTTTCTTAGTCCATCCATGTCATCTGAAAATGCTATAAACTCAGATTTGTAGCCTAAATTTTCTAGTGCAAGTTTTACTGCAGCAGCCCTTGCAGCATCAGCTAGACTACCTATATGTGGTATTCCTGAGGCGCCTAAACCACTTTCTACCCGAATGAGGTTGAGAGAGCGGCCTAGACTTTTTTCTCTTTCTATAACCTTATATGCTACAAGGTCAATCCATGTTCCTTTTCCAATTATTTGCATCAAAAAGGGTGAAAAATAAGAGTGTAATAAATGGTTTGTTACCTATAGTAGGGCTTTATCTCCTTTTCTGGCAATCGTCCTTCCTTGGTTGCTTTTACTCTGTTTATTGCCTGGTCTATGTGCTTCTGTGTTATCATTGCTTCTTCAAGATGCTTTTTAGCTTCATCTGGAGATGGATATTTTGATACAAATTCTTGCACCACAAGCGATACAGCTGTATTTGCTATTGCAGCCAAGTCTGCTCCTGAGAAACCGTCGGTTATGTCAGCGATCCTGTCTATACTTATTTCTGGAGACAGTGGCTTGCCTTTGAAGTGTATTTCAAGTATCTGTTTTCTTGCTGCCCTATCTGGGAGAGGCACATATATTAGTTTGTCGAATCTTCCTGCTCTTAGTAGTGCTGGGTCAACCATGTCTATTCGGTTTGTTGCTGCAAGAACGATTACATCCTGCAATTCTTGTATTCCATCCAATTCTGTTAGGAGTTGGCTTACAACTCTTTCTGTAACCATACTTTCTCCTAGCCCATAACCTCTTATAGGTGCTAGTGAGTCTATTTCATCAAAGAATATTATACATGGCGCTGCCTGTCTTGCTTTTCTAAATACTTCACGTATTCCTCTTTCTGATTCCCCAACCCATTTTGATAGTAGTTCAGGCCCTCTTACGCTTATGAAGTTTACTTCACTTTCTGTTGCTACAGCCTTTGCAAGCAGTGTCTTACCAGTACCAGGAGGACCATACAAGAGTATACCTTTAGGCATCTTGTATCCTACTTTCTTATATACTTCTGGGAATTTTAGAGGCCACTCTATAGCCTCTTGAAGTTCCTTTTTCACATTTTCTAGCCCACCGATGTCAGTCCATCTGACATTCGGAGTTTCTAAGAAAACTTCTCTAAGTGCAGATGGTTGAACGTCCTTAAGAGCTTTTTCAAAGTCAGCCATTGTTACCTGAAGCTTGTTTAGGGTATCATAGTCTATTCTATCCTCGTCAAGCTTTAGTTCTGGAAGCACCCTCCTGAGCGCTTTCATTGCCGCTTCTTTGCACAAATATTCTAGGTCAGCACCTACAAAACCGTGTGTTAATGCAGCTAGCTTTTCGAGGTCAACATCAGGCGCTAAAGGCATATTTCTTGTATGTATTTGAAGAATTTCGAGCCTACCCTTTTTGTCAGGAACCTTTATCTCGATTTCCCTATCGAATCTTCCAGGACGCCTTAAAGCTGGGTCAAGAGCATTAGGTCTATTGGTTGCGGCGATAACTATTACCTTTCCTCTGGCTTCAAGCCCATCCATCAGCGAGAGAAGTTGGCTTACAACTCTTCTTTCAACTTCTCCAGTAACTTCTTCACGTTTTGGAGCTATGGAGTCTATTTCGTCTATGAATATTATTGATGGAGCCTTTTCCTTTGCTTCCTTGAAGATTTCTCTTAGTCTTGCCTCAGATTCACCATAGTATTTGCTCATGATTTCTGGGCCGCCTATACTTATAAAGTATGCATTACTTTCGTTTGCTACAGCCTTTGCAAGCAGTGTCTTACCAGTACCAGGAGGACCATACAAGAGTACACCTTTTGGAGGCTCTATACCAAGTTTCTCAAAAATTTCCGGATGCCTTAAAGGTAATTCGATCATTTCTCTTACCTTCTGTATTTCATCCTTCAGTCCACCTATGTCTTCATAAGTTATCTGTGGGATTCCACGTAATGCAGCACTCTTTTCAGAAATTATAAATTCTGTTCTTTTTGTTATAACTACGGCGTCAGCGTTAGGGTAAACAGATGCGACATTAAATATAAGCTTACTTCCAAAATATGGTACTATAATATTATCACCTTTAGTTACTGCAATACTTTCTAAAACTTCAGAAAAGTATCTTTTATCAAGAGGAGGATACCCTTCTGGAGGAATTAATGTTACCTTTTCAGCAGGCAATGCGTTAATCTTTCTAACAATCACAGTATCGCCTAATGGGACGTCCGCATTACTTCTTGTGATACCGTCAATTCTTATAATATCCTTACCTTCATCTGATGGGTGTACAGGCAAAACCTTTGCTACAGTTCTCTTTCGCCCTCTAATTTCTATAACATCACCAGTGTGAGCTTGAAGAGCATCCATGACTGAATAGTCGATTCTCGCTATACCTCTTCCAACATCCCTTGGGTAAGCCTCCATTACCTGAAGCCTTATACCTTCACTCAACTTTTATCACCTCCATATTATTGTTTAACTTATACTTAAATTTGTAAACTCATCGCCTTTGCTTTTTGTCTTAAAAGATACTGTAAGTATTCCGTTTTTGAAAGAGCATGTTGCTGTTGATGGATCAACTTCAGCTTCTAGATCAACTTCTGCATGATATTTTCGATCCTCACTTTTTGCATCAAGTATTAGTTTTGTTGAGGAAGATTTTAGTTGAATGTCTTCTTTTTCGACACCGGGTACCTCGAATATTATTGTTAGTAGGTTTCTGTTCTTGTCCAAGTATTGATCGTAAAATGGTGTTCTTTCTTCAGATGGCGTTAGGAAGCTGTCACCGAATTTTGTTATTTTTGGAAGACCGTTTTCATCTAATTGTATGGAGAAGCCGTAAAGTTTTGGTTTATAGAATGTTTTAGTGTAGTCGCTCTTTAGTAGGTTTTTTATGGACTTCTCTAGGTCTTCCATTGTCTTCTCCATTAATTCTTCTAATTCTTCAAAGAACTCTTCAAATCTTCTTTCATCAAACATAGTTTACCACCGGTTAATTAACCAAAAGTTAAGTTTATAAATCTTTCTATCCAATACTGAAGCGATAGAACCATGAACATAACAATAGAAGAGTTACTGGAGATGATTGGAACATTAAACAGGTTTAAGATACTGGACATGCTTAGGGAAAAACCTCTTTCGATTGAAGAGATAGCGGAGGAATTAAATATTAGTGTTCCAGCAGTCCTAAAACATTTAGACGTACTTGAGAAGGCAAAAATTATTGAGGCAAAAAATGTTAGGGAGAGAAGTGAGGGTAGACCTAAAAAGGTCTATTATTTAAAGTATAAGATTATACCCAAATTTTTCCTTGACGAAGAAATTGCAGGCCTAGAGTTTTACATAATTAACCCCAAGGTTGAAGAAGAATCTTATGATATTGAGGATATAAGGATGAGAAAAGCGTTACTAAAGGTTAAGTTGAGAAAGCTGGAAAAGAAGAGGATTAAACTACTTAAAGAGCTTGAGATGCTTGAAAGAATAGAAAATAGTATTTAAATAGTTAAATTTTTTATTATTTTAATCTTTTGCTATGTTTGTATGTCGTCTTTGGAATAAAATTCTATGTAGACAACAGCTGATTCATTTGAGGGTGAAACGGACATTGCTTTTGCGCCAAACACAACCAATGAAGAATTTGAAGAAAGGTTAAGGTTAGCTATTACGACATTTTTGCCTGAAATCGTTTCAATAACAATTGTCAAAAACTGTGTATTTATCTTTAAACCTGATAATATGTCACCATCTTTGAAGACGAGAAAACCTTCATTTGTTGCAATAAAGTTTAATTTTACTTCCTGTGGAAATAGGTATCTTTCTTCCAAGGTGGCTCCAATAGTTTAAAACGTTTTAGTTTAAAAACCATTTTTAATAACATATATGGTGGAGTGAAAGAAGAAAATGGTTTCAACACCCTACTATAGGGGTAGGGCTAAAGAGTATAAGGCTATGGAGATTTTGAGGAAAGAGGGATGGTTTTGTAGTAGAAGTGCTATGTCACATGGTCCAGTTGACATATTCGCTGGAAAAGATGGTAGGACAGTCCTAATACAGGTTAAAAGTGGGAGAGCGAGAATAAATAAGAAAGAGAGGGAAGAGTTAATATGTTGGGCTAAAGCATTCGGTGCAGAAGCTGAAGTATGGTATATTAAGAAAAGGAAGGAAGTAATAAAAGAAAAGATAGAATTAGATTAATCTAAGCCTAAACATATTTCCTGAACTTGAATTTTGTTTCATACAATAGTATCAGTATTCCAAGTAGGGCAAATGCTATCGCAAGCGCAGAAAGAGCATATATGAAGTTTGGATCACTAATAGATGACAATAGTCTTTCCACCTCATATAAATTGGGGTTCATACTATATAATTTTAGAGCTTTATAGGATAACCTTCTTTAGGCAATATCACATTTATGTCCAAAATTCTTTCAAAATAGGATTTGAAAAAGTTTGGATATAATGTGTGTATTGGAATCAAATTTTTTGGTTTAACCCTTTTAATAATTTCAATCAATTCGATTACACTAATATGACCAGATGAATGTATTCTTAGTAGTGGAATTCCTAGAAGCATTGCTTGGTTAACGAAACGATTTAAATCATACATTTCTTCTTCATCTTCATGCTCAGTTGTACTCACTATAAACAGACTATTCTTCACAAACCTTTTACTGAAGATCGGAGACAAGCTATTTAAAAGAATTAAGGATTTTGTTGGAACAGTAGAAAAATCGTTTTCGTCAGCGAGATTAAGAGATAATTTTTCAACCAACTTTATCAATTTTTGGCTATCGTTGGCTAGCACACCAAAAGAGCTTACTTCACTCGAACCAGGCCAAAACTCTTGAACTTTCCTATCAATTCTAGAGTCTTTAACAATAGCTGGTAGAGGAGATTTAATCCTCTCCTTAAGCTCGCTTGTTAAAATATAGTATAACAATAGAAAGATTGCTCCAGAAATATAGAAGTTTAAGCCCAATCTTCTTGCAATACCATACATTTCACTTATTCTGTCAATGTTTGTCTGTGATAAGATGACAAGCGCATGCTCACCACCATGGTCAAAAAATTTTTTTAAAACAGACTCAGTAGAAAATACAACTTCCTCTTCACTTCTTATAGGATTTAACCCCAAATTTGTTCCCTCGCACAGAAAATAGTCTAATCTTTCACTTGAAAGCTTTTCAATAAATTTGCTAGAAAAATCTTTTACTATACCATGCATTCTAAAATCACCACTATACGCTATCATATGATTGCCTGTTCTAATTAGAAAGCCGAAGGCACCAGGTATAGAATGGTCCACTGCATAAGGTTCAACCAGCATATCATAGGCTTTAAATGGAATATTGTTCCTAAATATAGTATAGTTGTTTCTAAAGACATCGAATTCAAGCCTTTCCAAACTTTTTATCCTCTCTTTTGATTCATAAGATATTGCAAGCTTATCAATTAAAGAACTTCTCTTACTTATAAAAATATGAGATAGAAAGAATGTTAAAAAAGATATTTTAGAAAATGTGCTTAAATATATCGGCACAGAGGATGGGAGAAAGATAGAGTGACCTATATGATCCAAATGCGCATGTGATATTATTACAGAGAAATGCTCCTTGGGCTGGTTTTCGATTATTGTCCACCCTCTATTCTTGTCTTCACCTTTTTCTATTTCACAATATTCAAAAAATTGTCGCCCTTCATGTGAGCTTATACTCGGCAATATGCCTGTAATTAACAGTTCTTGTGTAGTCTTTGGAGTATTTAATGGAAAATCATAGTATAACTTATATTTTCCAAAATCTTGTCCAAAATCTAAGAAGATTTTTGATGAACCATCTTCTATAAGGAAAACGTTTCCACCTATTCTATTAACACCACCATATGATGTTAAGAAAATGTTGGAGGACAATATCGTACAATTATCTTACTCAAAACTTACTATTATATTTTTTGAGAAAGATTAATATAAAATTTCTTTTATAAGATTGTTGTGAGTGGAAAAAATTTAGATTTAGAAATACCATTTTATATTGTTAGAGAAATAGAAGAGACTGGAGCAGAGTATGTAGAGGCAAGACTTCATACTCGTGAAGAGATTGGATGTATACTAAAAAATGGTCAACTAGAGCCAGCTATTGTCACATCATCCTATGGTCTAGGTGTAAGAGCATTATTTGATGGTACCCTAGTATTTTCGGCAACAAACATTATAGATAGAGAGAACGCTAAAAAGGTTATTGAAGAGACTCTGAAGAAGGGGAAGAATGCTTCAAACCTTACCAGAAATAAGATTAAATTTAGCAGGGAAAAGAGAATTAAAAAGAAATGGGCTGCAGTAGAGCATCAAAAACTTATGGACAAAAGCTTTGAAGAGTTAATAAAGATGCTGAGAGAGTTAGATAATATAGTTTTGGAAGAAAAAGATTATATTCCAATGAGGTTTCTGGAGCTAGAAATCTCAGCTGAAAAAAAGCTTTTTACTAACTCTCAAGGAACATTTATTGAAGGCTATGTTCCCAGATTATATATTGGAGGCTTTCTTACAGGATTAAAGGAAGGTAAAAGTGTTCAGAAGACGATAGAATTTGGAGGAAGTGGCGGCTGGGAAATAATTACAGAACTTGAAGTATTCGAAAAATTCAGAAAACAGGTTCAAGTGATTAAAGAAATTTTGGAAAAGGGACAAAAAACCGTACCTGGCATATATGATATAATAACTGGTCCAGAGGTTACAGGTATAATGGTTCACGAGTCCATAGGACATCCTTTTGAGGCAGATAGGATATTAGGTAGAGAAGGTGCGCAGGCTGGTGAATCATATCTTAAGCCAACTGATATGGGAAGAAGAATAGGCAGTGAGGAAGCAAACATTTCCGATGATCCAACAATCCCAAACTCATACGGATTTTACTTATATGATGACGAAGGAGTTCCTGCAAGAAGAAGGAAACTTGTCGTAAATGGTGTTGTAAACGAGCTTTTACACAACAGGGCTACTGCAAGAGAGTTTAAGACGAAAAGTAATGGGGCTGCTAGAGCAAATAAGTTTGATAGAGAACCAATAGTTAGAATGGCAAACACGTATGTTGAGCCAGGAGACTATACTTTTGAAGAATTGATAAAGGATGTTAAGAAAGGTATCTTTGTAAACTCTTTTATGGAATGGAATATTGATGATATTAGATGGAATCAAAGATACGTGGGACACGAAACATATCTTATAGAAAATGGGGAAATAAAGCATCCACTAATAAATCCTGTTATTGAAGTTACAACAGAAAGGTTGTGGTCAAGCCTTGATGCAAGAGGAAAAGAAATACAATTTTGGGCTGCAACATGTGGTAAAGGTGACCCTATGCAGGGAGCACCGGTTTGGGCTGGAGGACCTTATCTCAGATTTAGAAACTTGGAGGTGAAAACAAGATGAAAGAGATTTTAGATGAAATTGTCAACAATGTATTCAAGAAGGCTTTAGAGTTGAAAGTTGATGATGCATCTGTTATTGCAGTATATGGTATAGAAAATATGGCCAGATTCAGCAACAATTCAATTACCGTCATAGACACATTAAATGAGGCAGCTGTCTTCCTTTATATGATAAAGGATGGTAAAAAAGTTGTTGGCTCAACATATTCTGTTGGAAAAGATGAACTAGATAAATTTGTTGGAAGACTATTTTCGAGCATGCAGTTTATTGAAAAAAGTTCAGATACTGTTCCATTACCAAAAAATAGTTTCAAGTATTTAGGAAAAAATGATTATGATGACAAAATTGAGAAACTTGGTGAAGGAATAGTGGACTGCTGTGAACGTGCAATAAATGCGGCATTGGCAGAGGGAGCGAAAAGGGTTTCAGGAACAATTTCAGCGAATGTAGAAATGTGTAAAATAAGGACGACTGGAGGGATAGAAGAAGAGGATAGAGTAAGCTACATGAGTGCAAACATAAGAGCATTTTCTGAAACAAACTCAAGTGGGCATGGACTATCATGTTCAACATACCTTTCAAAATTTTATCCCGAAGAGGCTGGAAAGACTGCTGGAATGTTTTCAAGAGAGTCAAAGAAAGTAGGACATTGGAGTGAAGGAGAATATGATCTCATAATTAGTCCTACAGTTGCAGCGGACATATTTCAAATGATTGGAATTTCAGCTTCAGCCTTTAGAATTGACACAGGAACATCATTCTTCAAAGACTGTCTAGGAAAAAAGGTTGCAGTTGAAAGCCTAACAGTCGAAGACTATGGAACAATAGAGGGAGGATTCGGTGGTAGAAAATTTGATGACGAAGGAATTCCAACACAAAAGAACACTATCATTGAAAATGGCTTTCTAAAAACATATCTTCATAATACGACAACAGCAAAAAAATATGGGACCAACAGTACAGGAAATGCGGGAATAATTGCACCACATCCATGGAATATTGTCGTTAGCGCTGGAGACATGAGCGTAGAGGAAATGATTAGAGAATGTAGAAGAGCAATATATGTTACAAACAATTGGTATACAAGGTATCAAAATTATATGATGGGAGAATATTCCACTATACCAAGAGATGCAACATTCCTTATAGAAAATGGGAGTATAAAGTATGCGATAAATGGGACAAGAATCAGCGATAATATACCAAGACAACTTTTAAATATAAAGGCTATAGGCAAGGATAGAAAATGGATAAAATGGTGGGAAGTAGAAATACCAGTATACACACCAACAATATTGGTTGAAAAAACAAGGATAACTAAGGCACAACTTTAGTCTTCGAAAGTATGTCTAATTTACATGTGTATTTGATGAACTATTCTTTTTACCTCTAATGTTCAGAGGCAAAATTTTGAAACAAACTTATAGAGAGAACCAAAGAACATCCCTTCAACCTTCAAACTATGTTAATCAGAAAAAGGTCCAATAGCCGTGTTCACCCTTCACTTTCTCAAGAGTGTAGGAGTAGCCTAATTATAACTCACCCTTTTTCAATTGGCAAAATGCTTAAACAATAAAAATTAAGAGATATTTTAATGGCAGTATGCAAGTGATTCAGCACAAAAGTTTATATTAGGTACCCAGCAAGTATATTGGGCTAGTTTTTCAAAAAATATCATTTTTTTATAATTTTTTGATAATAAAAAAAATTTTTGTAAAAATTATAATATTATGTGCATCAAAAACTTTATAAGATATAATATTGGAGGTATTAGCCCATATAGTGGCGAGTTGTATGCGTCACTTTAAAGATCCAGTATGGAAAGAAAAAGTTACAGAGGTTGTGCAAGAAGTAAGAGACAAAAACATCAAGTTTATAAAACTTCAATTCACTGACATCAACGGAATACTTAAAAGTCTTCAAGTCAATTCAAAAAACATAGAAAGTATACTTGAACATGGTCAATCATTTGACGGTTCGTCTATAACAGGATTTAGGCCAATAGAAGAATCAGATATGGTACTGTATCCAGACCCATCAACATTTTCAGAAATACCATGGAGGCCCCAAGAAAAAGCGTCAGGTAGAATGATCTGTGACGTTTACACACCAGAAGATAAAAGATTTGAGGGAGACCCAAGATATGTTCTAGAAAGAGCGTTAAAAAAATGCGAAGAATATGGCATGAAGTATATGTGCGCACCTGAGCTCGAATTCTTTCTGCTAAAAGAGAGTGATGAAGGTAAACCTAAGCCCATTGATATGGCAGGATACTTTGACTATCATCCAGGCGATCTAACAGATTGGATTAGGCGTGAAATAGCAGACATGGCGGAATGCTTCGGTATAGAAATAGAGATAGCACACCATGAGGTTGCACTTGGACAAAATGAGATAGACTTTAAATTTGACGAGGCACTCGAAACCGCTGACAGGACAATAACAATGAAGATGGTTACAAAAATTGTTGCAGCAAAAAACGGTTATATAGCAACATATATGCCGAAACCATTCTATGGTGTCAACGGTTCAGGAATGCATGTGCACCAAAGTTTATGGAATATAGATAGAACGGAAAACCTTTTTTATTCAGAAGACCCTTCAACAGACTTTCTATCAGATACAGCAAGATACTTTATAGGAGGACAACTTCATTTTGGAAGAGAAATGTGTGCAGTCCTAGCTTCATGGCCAAACTCTTACAAAAGACTGGTTCCAGGATATGAGGCGCCAGTTTACGTTGCCTGGGCCTTCAAAAACAGGTCACCATTAATAAGAGTGCCAAACTTTGGTGGAAGAAAGAATGCTGCAAGATGTGAGATAAGATGCCCAGACCCTGCTGGAAACCCATACATTCAGTTCGCAGTCCTTTGTTTAGCTGGACTTGAAGGAGTAAAGAAAAAAATGGATCCAGGAGAACCGACAGAACTTAATGTCTACAAGCTAAGTTATGAAGAAAGAAAAGCAAGAAACATTGTATCACTGCCAGAGTCGTTGAAGGAAGCACTTGATTTAATGGAGAACAGTGATTTCATGAAAGAGGCTTTGGGTGAAACCCTTTTCCATAATTATCTGCATATTAAAAGAAGAGAGTGGGACTTATATAGAACTCAAGTCACTGATTGGGAGATTGAAAGATACATAAGAAGATTGTAAGGATGAGGTGGATGTAAAATCTGTGGCATAGCATGTATCTTCCTTGACGAAGAAGGACCTGTTGGAAGATATTTGATTATAATGATGCAAAATCTTCAGCATAGAGGAAAAGATTCTGCTGGAGTAGCAATATATGGTAGAGAAAGTGTACAATGGGATGAATATATTATCAAAGTTTTTACAAAGGATGTTGTTGGAGCCTTAAGTAAGATTTCTACAGCCCTTGCTACAGCTGGAGCAGACATTAGAAGCATAAAAATAAACACATTAAGAGGATTTGGATTCGACAAATATATTGTAAGAACTTCAGAAGATAGGTTAAAGGATATTGTTGAGAAAGTAAATTCTACAGGCTTGGCGAAAGTGATAAGCATAGGGAAAAAGATGGAGATAATAAAAGATATAGGAGTTGCCGAAGAATTGGAAAGAAACTTTAGAATTTCAGAAATGCATGGTACACATGGGTTAGGGCATGTAAGGTTTTCTACAGAAAGTGGCGTAGACATATTCCATGCACATCCATTTCAGTCTCTAAAATATCCTGACATAGCATTAGTACACAATGGCCAAATAACAAACTATTGGAAGGTCAGAGAAAAACTTGAAAGAGAGGGAGCAACATTTGAGACAGAAAACGATTCAGAACTTATAGTACACTATGTTGTTGAAATGCTGAAAAAAGGATTAAGCTTGCAAGAAACTTTAAAAACTTCAGTAAAAGAATTAGATGGCCCATTTTCATATATAATTTCAACATCAGATTCAGTGGGTATGGTAAGGGACAAGCTTGGACTAAGACCACTACTAATTTATGAGGGAGAAAAGTTGAATGCTGCAGCTTCAGAAGAAAGTGCATTAAGAATATTCGGAAACAGTGGGAGAATAAGAGGACTAAGACCTGGTGAAGTCGTATGCTGGAAGAAGAATTGATAATTGTAGATGCAGAAAAGTATAGTTTGAGAGAATTAAATGTCGAAATAAAAAGGCTATCAAATTCTTTTAGAAGGATAGTTTTAGAGAATCCAAACGGCAAACATCACATTGCAGCAGGATTAACTAGGGAGGTTGATATAGAAATAAGGGGTTCAGTAGGATACTTTCTAGCAACTATGGTTGAAGGACCAAAAATAAGAGTTGAAGGAAACTCTGGATGGTTTACAGGAGACAATATGACAAAAGGTAAGATAGTTATTGAAGGTGATGCAGGAAATGGTGTTGGACAGGGAATATATGGAGGAGAAATTATAGTAAAAAAAGACTGTGGTGATAGAATAGGTGCGTTAATGAAGAATGGGATACTAGTTGTAATGGGAAATACTGGAATTATGAGTGGATTGTATATGATGGGAGGAGAAATAATTATACTTGGAAAGGCTGGAGATTATACTGGAGAATCGATAATAGGTGGAAAAATTTTTTTCACAGGCCCTGAGCCGAGTCTTGGAAAGAATGCTATAGTAGAAGAAGTAACAGAAGAGGAAACATTACACATTAACACAATATTAGAAAATAATGGACTACCAAAATATTTTGGGAGGATAAGGAAGATTATTCCAAAAAGCAAAAGGCCATTCTATAGTCCAAAAAAGGCTCTAAAAGAGAACATAGCTAAGAGTAAGGTAAGATATCAAGTAGTTTTGGACCATAACATTTGCAAAAGCTGTGGCACATGCATAAAAGTATGTCCTCAAGAAGTCTTCAAAAAGGTTAGAGAAGATTATGTTAGCCCATTAAATGACCAAGACTGTCTCGGATGTGAAACATGTATTGAATTTTGCCCGGTTAAGGCCATAAAAATCTATCCGATAGCAGACGACGATAAACTTTTATGGAAACATAGTATTATAAGAGAAATACAGGTTAAGGCGTTACTTGGAAAACCTGTAGTTAGGGGTACAAGTGCTTGGAGAAGTTTTCCAAGCTTCGATGATCTAATAATATTATGTGCACAAACATCAAGACCACCAATAGACCATTATAGGGAACCCTGTGATACAGAAGTTGTTTTAGGAGGAAGGTATGCTGAAAAGCCTCTAAAGCTAAAGGCTCCAATAATAGTTGGTGCTATGTCATTTGGAGCAATAAGCAGGGAGGCAAAAATTGCTATAGCAAAAGCTGCAACAAGATTAGGTATAGCAGTGAACACGGGAGAAGGAGGAATAATTCCAGAAGAAAGAGAGAACGCTGCAACACTTATAGCACAGTATGCTTCAGGAAGATTCGGAATTAATGCAAGAAACCTTCAGACCGCAGACGCTATCGAAATAAAGATTGGACAAGGTGCAAAGGCAGGCCAAGGTGGACTATTGATGGGTGAAAAGGTTACTGCTGAGATAGCTGCAGTAAGAGGAATACCTGTTGGAACAGATGCAGTAAGCCCAGCAAGACACTTAGATATAGTTGGACCCGAAGATTTAAAAATGAAAATAGAACAGTTAAGAGAGATAACGGACTGGAAGGTTCCTATAATAGTAAAATATTCGGCTGGAAGAGTTTATGATGATGTTAAGATAGCTGCGAAGGCTGGGGCAGATATTATTGTTGTGGATGGAAAACAAGGTGGAACAGGAGCTGCACCAGACATCATACTAGAGCATGCAGGCTTACCAACACTACCAGCACTCGTTGAAGCAGATAGGGCTTTAAAGGAAATAGGATTAAGAGATGAAGTTAACCTCATAATATCTGGGGGAATTAGAAGTGGCGCTGATGTCGCTAAAGCTATTGCATTAGGCGCTGATGCCGTTGCAATGGCAACTTCAGTTCTTGTTGCCATGGGATGTAAGATATGTGGATTATGTAGTACTGGAAAATGTCCTAAGGGAATAGCAACACAGGACCCACTATTAAGAAAAAGGTTAAAGATAGACGAATCTTCAGAAAGAATTGAAAATTACCTTTCCACTGTCATCGAGGAACTTAAAATGCTTACACAGTTGTCAGGAAAAACGCATGTCAAAAATTTGGAGAAAGATGATTTAAGAGCTCTAACCTTAGAAGTTTCAACTATCACCGGAGTAAAACTTGTTGGAACTGGATAAATAAAATTAATTTTTATCTACAAGCCTTGCACTCTTTATCTTAAATACACCAGAATAGTTTCTGTAATCTATCTCAAAATCTATTATTTCAATCCTTTTAGAGAAAAAAGGTGTATCAAGAACCGTAGTCTCGATTTCACCCCCTTCTCCAGCGGGATTTAAACCATATTTTCTCCTAAACCCTTCAAGAAGACTAACAAGCTCTTTATCAAGCCTTTTACCCAAAAGTTCCTTTCCAAGAGGATACGCGAACACAGCCGATATAATAACATGGTAACTGTTTTCTAAAACCTCATTCAATATTTCAACTTCATCCCTTAACCATAGAGGGTTAATGGATAGGAGACCAAGCTCACTGCAAACCTTCTTAACACGATTCAACTGATAGCTCGAACGTATAGCTCCTGAAACAACACCTTCCACACCATATTCTTTCTTGCAAAATGACAGTGCATTCTTAAGGTCTTCAACCTCTTCCTCCTTAATACCTTTCGTACCCCATGTCACGAGTGGAAGATTAAGAGCTTTAGCCTGCAAAGGCGTTAATTCAATATTTGGCACATGAAACATATAACTTTCCCTATTTTCAGAAAAAACGGTAACCAAACATGCAATTTCATAGGATGACATAGTCTTCTGTAGTGCAAGACAAGAATCCTTACCACCAGAAAATAAAACAGTAACTTTCACAATATAAGATCATATTTAGAACATTATTAAAAATTTCTGGTACAAAAATCATATTATAAGACTATGGAACCTCAGCATAAGGTTCACTCATCCGGGAGGAATAGTATCCTCTCGCCATTCCAGGAGTATTATATGATATGCCAATTACACCATTCTTGTCCAAAGCAATTAAGCCACCACTATTTTTCCCAAAACGCGAAGTCAAAAGTTGAATAATATTCTCAGCAGCATCTTTCGCGGACAAACCGTTTTCAGCATACTGTGAAGCACGTATACCAACTCCCAAAAGTATGATGTATTCACCAATACCAGTTGTAGAAACTGCAATGTTTCTGTCAGCATATGTTCCGGCACCTATTATTGGTGAATCGCCAACCCTACCAGGAAGCTTTAAAGCCAAACCTCCAGTCGACGTGGCTGAAGCAAGATTCCCTTCACAGTCTAAGGCTACGGCACCAACAGTTTCATGAAAAAGTTCAGGATACTGCTTATATAGTGTGAGGTTAGATTTGTATCTTGTATTTCCTTCCTCAAATTTTTTAACTAAATCCCTATATCTTAATAAGTTAGCATTTCTATCAAAATTCAATGAAGGTAAACCCATAAAAAGAGCAAATTTTGAAGCCCATTCCCCAACCAAAAGAACATGGTCAGTCCTTTCTAAAACAAGTTTTGCAGCGAGAACAGGATTTTTAACATTCCTAACACTTGCAACAGCACCAGCTTTCAAACTTTTGCCATCCATAACACCAGCATCCATTTCAATTTCACCAACAAGATTAGGATAGGCTCCAACACCAGCATTTAATACACCACTGTCTTCAAGAACCATGACAGAATCTACGACTGCATCCAGAGCAGAACCGCCAGCACTTAGTATGAATGCACCAGCTTCCAAACTTTTCAAAATTGTGTTCTTTATAGTAGGAAATTTTTCCTTTTCAGACCATAAACCAGCACCACCATGAACTACAATACACCACATGAGGATAAGAGGTATAAAGTATGGGTTATAAACTTGAACATTTTCAAAAAATTTTAAAATATATATCTGTATTCTACAAGGTTAAAATTGGAGAAAATTTGAATGGCACAGACAACATTAACACTATTATATGAGCTTGGTTTAATTATAATAGTAGCGTCACTAGCGTCTGAAATATTTAAGAAAATTAAACTGCCGGGCCTAATCGGGGCAATATTTGTCGGACTATTTTTAGGGGGACCAGGAGGAATAGGACTTGTAACAGACTTAAATTTGGTTAACACACTTGCATTAATAGGTTCAATTCTAATACTTTTTACAACAGGACTAGAATTTGATGTTGAAGCCTTCTGGAAGGCTGGGAAAGCCGCATTTCTTTTAACAACAGTTGGAGTAATAATGTCAATTATTATAGGATATTTTTTAGGAGTATATTTTGGCCTTAATCCAGTCCAGTCACTTCTTTTAGGAGCAATTATTGCACCAAGTGGAACAAGCGTTATAGCGCACACTCTTACAGTAAACGATAGAGTGCATACAAGAGCAGGGTCAACACTATTAACAGCATGCATTATAGATGATGTTGAAGGAGTACTTATCCTAACAATAGTACTTGGAATAGCTGTTTCTGGAACAGCAAACTTTATTGAAGTAGCTAGAATAGTTTTACTTTCAACATTCTTTGTGCTAGCATCAATCTATATAGGAGGAAAAATTTTGCCAAAAATAATTTATCGAGCAAGCAGAATATTTTCAGACGAAATCTTTTTCGCAATCCTATTCGGTTTCGGGCTAATACTTGCCTTCATAGCATCAAACTTTGGACTAGCAGCAATAACAGGAGCATTTATAATGGGCGCAATAATACCATACAAAAAGATTGGAGAAAAGATAGGCTACAGACTTTTTATGATGAAAGAACTATTTTCAACAATATTTTTTACAAGCATAGGATTAAGCGTGAATCCATACACAATAGCAGAGGAAGGCCTTAGGATAATAACAATATTATTTTTAGCAATAACATTTAGATTTTTAGGAGGAATTATAGGAGGTAAAATAGCAAAGTTAAATGGAAAAAAATTAGCCATAATGGCCTTAGGTTTAAGTATAAGAGCTGAAATGTCATTAATTATAGCAAGAGAAGCCTTTATTGAAGGGATTTTGGACAACACTTTCCTTTCTATTACCACAGCAGTAGTGGTGGCAACAATATTTGTAATATTACCAATCTTTACGATAATGAGCAAAAAGATCGATTAAATTTACTATATATAGAAAATGCTTATTGAAACTACTAATGATAGTGTTGCAGCAACATCCGAGACAGATGCGACCAATGGTATTACAAAATTGTCTGGATCCAACCCATACTTGAAGGTTTGAGTCGCAACAGTCAAAGAGAAGATTGAGATAAAGAGAAAACTGATTATGTTAGAGAAGAGAGTGATAGAAATTAGGTAAAGGAGAAAAGAGAAGCTCCCTAACCCACTTATTGTAAAGCCTATAGTAGCAAATATTACGTGTATAACTGCAGCCGCAGATTCGACTGAAACAAGGTCAGCAAATGTCTCCTTAAATGTCTTAACTAAAGATGTAGTATAGCCTAGAGCAAGTTTTGTAGTCTCCATAGAACCAAGTATCGAGCCAATATCACCTAAAGCATCAATTAGCGCAGGATAAATTATTAATATGGAAGGCATATCTTCAATCTTCTTCTTGAGACTGCCAAGACCCATTCCACCAAAAACTCCGAAGAGACTAGCCAATACAACGGTTGGAGCGCCTTCCAAAATAGTTCTCCTAAAAACATTGTCCCGCCTATTTTTAAACACTATGACAGAAAAGTATATCATTACAAGAGCTAAAATAAGAAACATTATGAATAGATTATCAAAATATATTATAAAACCTACGATAGTAAAATAACAAAATGTAATGAGTATATCGTCAAAAGTTGACATAAATGGGTAAATGAAAATGTCCGGATCCAGACCACGCTTAAACACTTCAATTCCTACAATAGATGCAGCCGGAATAGAAATCAATATGGCTAACATGCATGTGAATGGAGGAATCAATAAAAAGTATGGCAAATGCTCTAATGAAATAAGGCCAAATGCATAATTTAATGTAAACGATATGGCACCAATAGCTAGAGTGTCAAAGAAGGTTAACGAGAAAATGGCTTTAATCAGAGAATAGAATTCAGGAGTGTTTTTAAAAAGGCTTGGTTTAGCTAAACCAAGATGAAGCATTGTACCAAGCTTACCAGAAAATATGCCTCCAATATTTCCCCTTACTGTTAGAAGAGGAGTAAAGAGTAATAGAATCCATACAAGATTACCGAACATTGGATAATAATATGCTGCAACAGAACCAGAAAGAAGACCACCTAGGTCAAAGAATAATGCAGTAAGAGACTGCCTGAAAATGCTTGTTTTAAAAAAAGTAGGCAAAAAGACCAGCCCATACCACAACTACTCTTCCTCACGTTCGTGTGAAGCTATCTTTAAAAATTTTGATGCACCCTCGACATACCCTCTGAAAATTACAGTATCACCACATAAAAGTTGGAACAAGTCTGAAGGATTATAGAACCATTTCCCACCACGTCTTACAGCAACAATCTTTATACCAAGGTCGTCTTCGAGACCAAGCTCACCAATAGACTTACCACATAAGATAGAATCTTCACAAATAATTGCTTGAGCTATAGTCTCATCCGCCTCCTGAAAAGCAATATGGACTATTGGATGAGCTCTCACACCCTTTTTAACAAGCAATGCAGTCCTCGTAGCGGCGTCAGCTAGTTCTTCAGCAGCCATGGCCAATCTAATAGAGCCTAAAACTTCTTCAGGCTTCCATTTATCCTTAACCTTCATCATTCCAAGCTCAAATTCTATATGGAGTGTGTCAACAATATCCTCCATCTTTAAAACATGCTCTGCAATCTCTTCACTACCACATATGAATGCAGAATATGCAAGGTCAACCATCATTTCTGAAAGATCCTTTAACTGAGCCAATATACTTGCAAGATTATCTTCTTCCATACTCACCACTCTTCTAGAGAAAGCGAAGGTTCAGGAATAGATTTCAGTTCACCCTTAGCGAGCTTATCAAATTCAATAACACCAACATCGCTACCCCTTGCAATAAGGACATCCCCATCCTGTAAAATGAAAGTATTTTCAGGGTTAGTAAATATTTCTCGACCACGTCTTACAGCAATAATCTTTACACCAATACTAGTTTCAAGCGAAAGCTCACCAACACTTTTCTTTACAAGAATCGAATTTTGGGAAACCTTTACCCTAACAAACCTTTCCTGAGTTCTAGCAAAGGCACCTAATATTTCTGGAGGAACACCAAGCCCAAGCAACACTATATTTGAAATATTTCTTGCAGCATGTGATATAAAATCTGACACTGCACCCATCTGTAGAACACCAGAAAGTGCTTCAGCATCTTCTGGATCCTTTATCACTATAGCAGTATGCATAAGTAATGCCGTTTTAAGTTCCTTAATTTTATCATCAAGTTCAATAACTTCTTCAGCCAAATCCTTATCATTAAAAATTATAGAAGAATATGCAAGGTCAACCATCAAAGTTGTCGTATCATGCATTTCCTTCAAAATTTCTCTAACAGAAACAGGCCTATATCGCATACCCTCATTCATATAATGACGCCACCTAAACAAAAAGTCAAGTAATATTTAAATTTATTAAAAAAGGCTTCAGAGAAAAGGTTAAGAAAAACAATTTTGTCACTATAGTGATGGTAAATGAGTTTAAAGTCTAAATTGAAAGAGAAAAAGCCTAATTTTGGAACATGGATAACAATAGCACATCCAGAAATTGTTGAAATTGCTTCAACCGTACCATTTGATTGGTTAATGTTTGATATGGAGCATTCACCATTAGACATACAAACTCTAGAAATAATGCTTCCAGGCTTAAATGGGTCAGAAATAACACCACTTGTTAGAGTCCCATGGAACGATTTTGTTACAATAAAAAGGGTTTTAGACCTAGGATTTGATGGAATACTTGTACCATGGGTAAACAGTAAAGAGGAGGCAAAAAAGGTTGTTGAAGCATGCCAGTATCCTCCAGTAGGAATAAGGGGAACCGGGCCAAGAAGATGTATAAGGTATGGTGCAAAAGATATACTAGAATATTATAACAAGTTTGAGAAGGAAAAACTTGTGATAGCAATACAGGTTGAAACTCAAAAGGCTTTAGACAATCTAACAGAAATACTTTCAGTTGATGGAATAGATGTAGCATTTATTGGACCAAACGACCTTTCAGCATCACTAGGCGTATTCAGACAGTTTAATCATCCAAAATTCATTGAAGCATTAAAGAGGGTTGTTAAAGCATGTGAAGAGACTGGAAAGGTTGCTGGAATAATGACATCAGGTTCAGAAGATGCGAAAAAAAGGCTTGAGGAAGGATTCAAG
>JAOAKB010000068.1 GCA_026413865.1 Nitrososphaeria archaeon | reverse complement strand
TACTGGTCTTGAAGGGGAACATTGAGAGCATTGAGAAGAATCTCAAAAAGAGAATTGAAAGTTTTCTTCACCTTCCCCCCAATACGGGGGGCATTTTGGGGGGGGAATCTCAAAAAGAGAATTGAAAGGTACCCAAGGATCTTGCCTTTATCGTCCTCGGCTCCTGGGGGGAATCTCAAAAAGAGAATTGAAAGGATGCCGCGTAGTCGTATCCGACCTGGTGCCAACCGGCACCGGAATCTCAAAAAGAGAATTGAAAGACTTTACAAGCAATGCAGGAGGAGGAGTCCAAACCGGAATCTCAAAAAGAGAATTGAAAGGTAAAACACCTGAGGTAGATAAGGTTATAAATGATTTCTTGTGAATCTCAAAAAGAGAATTGAAAGTTTTCCGCCTCACCTTCCCCACTCTCATCTTCCTCGAATTCGAATCTCAAAAAGAGAATTGAAAGATAACCCGTCGGCGGATAGTGTGGTTGCAGAGCTTTATGGCGTGAATCTCAAAAAGAGAATTGAAAGTCTAAACGTCATGCTATCCCTAGGCGGTGCTTGAAGCTATTAAGAATCTCAAAAAGAGAATTGAAAGAGAACATTGAAACAAAAAATCTCATGTTCTCCCAAGTTTCTGAATCTCAAAAAGAGAATTGAAAGAACCTAATGGTCCTCTAATAGTATTCTCTGACATTATTTGAATCTCATAAAGAGAATTGAAAGCTCATATTTGAAGTGCATTAGATGGCAATAGACTCTTAATATGAATTTCATAAAGGGAATTGAAAGTTTTACTACATTTTGTATTGGAAATAGTGGTGTTTATATG
>JAOAKB010000067.1 GCA_026413865.1 Nitrososphaeria archaeon | reverse complement strand
CCACTAGACACCTTTCAATTCTCTTTATGAGATTCTATCTTCGCCTTCGTCACCGCCATTTCGAGCATGCCCACCCCTCCCACTTTCAATTCTCTTTATGAGATTCTAAACGCCTATACTATATAGGTAATATGGTGGTATGGAGGTCTTTCAATTCTCTTTATGAGATTCCTCTTTTTAAGCTAATATACGTTGGAAGCATTGAAATCTTTCAATTCTCTTTATGAGATTCTTAGATGCAAAGCACAACCCAGAAGCACCATATTATCCAGTTCTTTCAATTCTCTTTTTGAGATTCGCAAAGTTGGACGCTCAATAACCATATAACTAACTTGAACTTTCAATTCTCTTTTTGAGATTCTTAGAAGGCTATATTGACTTAACACCAATGTCATCTGGCTTTCAATTCTCTTTTTGAGATTCGCCTGAAAAGTTTTTTTCATTGGCTCAATACTTTCTTCTCTTTCAATTCTCTTTTTGAGATTCCTAGAAGTCTTGTCTCACTTATCGAGTCAGAAGTGTCTTTTAACTTTCAATTCTCTTTTTGAGATTCGGCTGAGGTGGGTCGAATTATTCGATCGACTTTAAAATATCTTTCAATTCTCTTTTTGAGATTCTCGAGCCCAGCGACCTAATCGGCATACCTAGGGATATGGACTTTCAATTCTCTTTTTGAGATTCTGATAGTATTTTGTTTTAAATAATGTGAAAACAATCTCCCATACTTTCAATTCTCTTTTTGAGATTCATTGGCGTTATTATGCCAAATTCGAGGGATCCAACTTTAACCTTTCAATTCTCTTTTTGAGATTCTTATATAGCGGGGGCGGTGAATACCTGTCT
>JAOAKB010000066.1 GCA_026413865.1 Nitrososphaeria archaeon | reverse complement strand
CCTCTGCTCCGGATATATCCACGCCGCCTTCCTCAAGCCACCTACTGGATCTTCTCGAGCTCGTGGTCACACCTCCGGCCTTTCTTCGGAGGCCGCCGGGGCTTCGCTATCTTCCAACTCTCTTTTTGAGATTCCCGATCTACCATCACATACACACACGCGCTCACAGGTAGGCTTTCAATTCTCTTTTTGAGATTCAAAAAGGCAAAAATACAGCACATATCAAAAACCACAACCACAACCTTTCAATTCTCTTTTTGAGATTCGATGGAGGAGTTCAGGCGGACTTCATTATCCGCTATTACGCTCTTTCAATTCTCTTTTTGAGATTCGGGGGGAAAGGTGAAGAAAATGAGCGTTGTCGAGACCAAAACCTTTCAATTCTCTTTTTGAGATTCTGAAGTGGGGCGAGCGTTCTCGGTTAGATTGAGTGACGACTTTCAATTCTCTTTTTGAGATTCAAATAATGCAAATGCGGTGGGGGTTGAGAGGATCAGGGATGCTTTCAATTCTCTTTTTGAGATTCCGGGGTGTTGAAGTGCTCGCCTCGGCCGCTCGGCTGGACTTAAACTTTCAATTCTCTTTTTGAGATTCACGTACATGGCGCCGAGGCTTCCTGCGAGGGCTATTGTCTTTCAATTCTCTTTTTGAGATTCGGTGCGGGCGGCGATACCGCCCGAAGACGAGGTAATAGGCTTTCAATTCTCTTTTTGAGATTCCCGATGACTTGGTTTCCAGGGTTTTTGCAGCAAGGTTCACTTTCAATTCTCTTTTTGAGATTCTCTTCATGGCTTTGAGGAAGAAGCGGTCGAGGATTTTCACCTTTCAATTCTCTTTTTGAGATTCGAGATGGTCTGTCTCTTATACA
>JAOAKB010000065.1 GCA_026413865.1 Nitrososphaeria archaeon | reverse complement strand
TTTCCAACCCATTTTTTATCACCAACCTACATAACAGTAAAACCAGACTTTCAATTCTTTCTATGAAATTCATATAAACACCACTATTTCTAATGTAAAATGTAGTAAAACTTTCAATTCTCTTTATGAGATTCACTAAGCGATATTGACATTTTGGCGGTAAGACATAATAACTTTCAATTCTCTTTATGAGATTCCTGATAGTGGTCTGCTTGCAAGCACGTCTGGAGAATATCTCTTTCAATTCTCTTTATGAGATTCTCTTCCCAGATGCAGTTTTAGTAGTGCCTCACGGCGTCTTTCAATTCTCTTTATGAGATTCGTATGCTGCAAATAAAAGGAGTGGAACTATATAAAGTTGCCTTTCAATTCTCTTTATGAGATTCGAAGCGATGAAGCAGTAGGCTTAAAATTGGAGGGATATGAACTTTCAATTCTCTTTATGAGATTCACTCTTGAAAACGCTGACCCATATTTTAATCAACAAATAAGCTTTCAATTCTCTTTATGAGATTCCTATAGTGGTCAGGTTCAAGAAAGTGAGTATGAAAATCTTTCAATTCTCTTTATGAGATTCATTTTTCATACACATTATAATGGGTGGTGCAAATTGAAACTTTCAATTCTCTTTATGAGATTCATACAGAAAACGAAATGTACGATACAAAACTTTCAAACTTTCAATTCTCTTTATGAGATTCCTGAAAAGTGTAGAGGAAAGGAAGCTTCCTTCAGAACTGTCTTTCAATTCTCTTTATGAGATTCTTACTTGGGAAAGCGCCTTATTCTCTCTCAAATGATGAGAGCTTTCAATTCTCTTTATGAGATTCTCCATTTATTCCGTGAGCGTTTAAAACTTCTACTGCTCTTTCAATTCTCTTTATG
>JAOAKB010000064.1 GCA_026413865.1 Nitrososphaeria archaeon | reverse complement strand
GGCCCGTGGCCCAGAATGGACTAAGGCATCGGCCTGCGGAGCCGAAGATCGTGGGTTCAAGTCCCACCGGGCCCGTTCATAATATAAAATAGAATTTAGAAGAGTAAAGCTACAAAGTTTTTATATGCTATAGATTGCTGTAGATGATAAGATGAGTGCAAAGGGTAAGAGTCTAAAAATTAGATGGCGGAGATTAGTGCTGGATGGAGAGACGTGTCCAAGATGCAGCTCTACTGAGGAAGAACTTGAAAAGGCTGTTTCCATGCTTAAGCAAGCACTTTCTCAACTTGGTATAGAAGTTATTTTAGAAAAGGAGAAACTTTCTGTTAAAGAGTTCGAGAATGATCCTTTAGAGTCTAATAGGATTTGGATTAATGACAGGCCTTTAGAGGAATATTTTGGAGGAAATGTTGGAAAGAGTCCTTGCTGTAATGTTTGTGAACCTTATGAATGTAGGACCGTTAAGATTGGGGAACAAGTGTATGAGACTATTCCGTCTGAGATTATTGTAAGGGCTGGATTTGCTGCTGCAATCCAATTACTAAATTTAGGGTGCGGCAAAAATTGTTGTGAAGAAGCCGAATGTCAATAAAGCAAATTACCGCTTTAAATTACATTTCTTCCTAAATTTTTCTAATTAGTGTTAATGATTTTTATAGCTTCTAACGAAGTCCAATTTTTAGGAAACTAAGAATAAGGTTAATTCCTCTTATAAAATCAGTTTAGAAAATAAGATGTTTATATAGTAGTTATTTTTTGCCTTGGTCGAGGAAACTATGTCTAAAAAGGATAGGTTCTTTCTAGAATTCGAGGAGATAAGGAAGGAGGATGTACCGCTTGTAGGTGGAAAGAATGCAAGCTTGGGTGAAATGATAAATGCAGGTATACCTGTTCCACC
>JAOAKB010000063.1 GCA_026413865.1 Nitrososphaeria archaeon | reverse complement strand
ATGAGATTCTCATTATCAGATTTTATAAGTAATATTGCAAAAGGCATCATCGACTTTCAATTCTCTTTATGAGATTCGTTCTAACGGATTTGGGTGAAAAAATTATTGAAGAGTGCACTTTCAATTCTCTTTATGAGATTCTACACTTTTTGACAAAGAATATAAGAGTGATTACTTTTCTTTCAATTCTCTTTATGAGATTCGGGCAAATACTATATTTACCAACTTTAAGAGTGGTAAACTTTCAATTCTCTTTATGAGATTCAAAGCAACCGAATATGTTTCAGGTGAACCAATGTGTAACTTTCAATTCTCTTTATGAGATTCAAGAGGTGATAATGGTGTTAGAATGGATTTTAAACTGGTTCTTTCAATTCTCTTTATGAGATTCTGAAAACGAACATCTTGTTCGGAGCAAGCCGAGAACTTTCAATTCTCTTTATGAGATTCATAAAAGAGGATAAGATAAAAAGATGCCAACTTATAAACCAGACTTTCAATTCTCTTTATGAGATTCTACAAACGGGAGTATTCCTTTCATATCACGGCACCAGAAACTTTCAATTCTCTTTATGAGATTCTGTGCTTGAAAAGGTTGAAAATGTTTATTTGCTGTTTACTTTCAATTCTCTTTATGAGATTCTCATTTTTTGCATTTAAATTAATGATAAAAAGTTTGGTTGCTTTCAATTCTCTTTATGAGATTCAGACAAAGAGTATAGAGCATTAGCGCCATTTCTCATATTTTTCTTTCAATTCTCTTTATGAGATTCCCGAGGAGAAGGAGTTATTCTCGTGGTTTGGGTGGTAGAGGGTCTTTCAATTCTCTTTATGAGATTCGCGTACTTCTCCATCCCAATGTTCTCCTCCCAAAACGTCTCTTTCAATTCTCTTTATGA
>JAOAKB010000062.1 GCA_026413865.1 Nitrososphaeria archaeon | reverse complement strand
GCTCCATCTTAATTTTCTTTCAATTCTCTTTATGAGATTCTTTAACATGTTAATTATTCCAACACTAGCATTTTTAACTCTTTCAATTCTCTTTATGAGATTCATCGACAGCATGCAAGCGTGGATTATAGTGAACGCAGACTTTCAATTCTCTTTATGAGATTCACTATCCTATGTTGAAAGAGACAAAATACAGCAGTTTACCTTTCAATTCTCTTTATGAGATTCATTAATACCGATATTAATACTAACACATTCCAAACAAACTTTCAATTCTCTTTATGAGATTCTTTACCGTAGGGACTTGTTGCCTGAAATAGAGTTTGCTTTCTTTCAATTCTCTTTATGAGATTCATCATTATAATATGCGACACTTGTGCATCGCCAATTATTTTCTTTCAATTCTCTTTATGAGATTCAAAATGGTGGTGTCGTAGCTGTTGGCGGTGTAAACGTTATCGTCTTTCAATTCTCTTTATGAGATTCAAGAAATTACAACAATATCCTTTGAAAGTAGCGCTTTCAACTTTCAATTCTCTTTATGAGATTCAAGTTTGATTTAATCCATTTTCTTGTTCCATTAAAGTCGTCTTTCAATTCTCTTTATGAGATTCAGCTTATACTGGTTTGTTGGAGTGAAATAATATGTTCGATTTTTCTTTCAATTCTCTTTATGAGATTCAAAAGTTTAAGCCGTATAATAGCCTACGCTTGGACTGACTTTCAATTCTCTTTATGAGATTCAAGGACATGTTCCTTTTCCTAAACAGGGCCAGGACAGTGCTTGACTTTCAATTCTCTTTATGAGATTCGTTCGAGGCCCTGACCACAGAAATGTCCTACATGCTAAGCTTTCAATTCTCTTTATGAGATTCCAACATATAGTGGCATAGTTTTACCTATCTATTTTATGATATTTA
>JAOAKB010000061.1 GCA_026413865.1 Nitrososphaeria archaeon | reverse complement strand
GGCTGCAACACTTAAGTCAGAAGGATTTGTACCAACACATACAAGATTATGTGAATCGTGTGAAACTGTTGAGGCAATTGCACCAATTTTAATAAAGTTCTTTATTAATCCTAATCCCCTATTACCAGATTTTCCATGGCGTTCAAAAACGGCTATAGTCTGTAATCCTTTAGGTTGCACAATTCCATTTTCTACTTCTACTTCCTCATTTACTAGGTTAATTAAAAGGTTCGATGCATCAAGAACTCTTACATTAATCTTACCCTTTTCTATAGGAGCTTTTATTATAAAATCTTCTGGTGAAAACTTTTTAGAAAACTTAACTGTCTTCTTAGCCTCTATAGGTACTTCATATGATAGTGTTGGCCCTACATATTTTCCTTCCAATCCAACAATTTTCCCATTAGCTATGACCATTTTGATTTCGAACTTTTTCAAATCTTCAAGAAAAACAATGTCTGCAATCTTTCCAGGTGAAATAGAGCCTAAATTAAATAATCGTAGATGCCTTGCAGGCCTAATAGTGACTGCTTGGATTGCATCAACTGGATCATAACCATTTGCTATTGCAGTTCTTACAGTATCATCTAGATGACCATGCATCTTTAGTTCATCTGGTAGGATGTCGTCTGTAACAAATATAATATTCTGATGATCTAATATTGAGTTAAGTTTTTTTACAAAATCTTGTTGATAGAATAAGTTTTTTCGAAGCTTTGCATACATACCAACTCTAATTTCTTCAAGCACCCCATTAAATTCGAAATTTTCATGATTCGCATCAATACCTGTTGAAGCGTAAGCACAGAGTTCACGATTATTTAACATAATATGATGCCCATCTAGTACAACATTAGCTTTTATGCCAGCCTTAACTATATTTGTTATTCTCTCATGAAGGTTAATAACACCAGGATAATCCATGATT
>JAOAKB010000060.1 GCA_026413865.1 Nitrososphaeria archaeon | reverse complement strand
GACAGGGGTTGCTCGGATAGGCGGTGTGCGAAAACCGAATCTCATAAAGAGAATTGAAAGCGGGAGGAAGGCGTTCAATTCACGACATATCGGAAGCGCCATCCCCACGAGAATCTCATAAAGAGAATTGAAAGTCATGCTGCACCTATGCCTCCAAGCCGACCCGGATATCTGAATCTCATAAAGAGAATTGAAAGAAAGACGAAGTAGCCGCAGTAGTTAACGAAAGAGCATCCAGGAATCTCATAAAGAGAATTGAAAGCTAAGGAAATCCGAGAGAAGCGAAAGCCTGATGTCAGAATCTCATAAAGAGAATTGAAAGATCATCCAAGATAAGATGATTAGATAAGATTTGATGTGCGGAATCTCATAAAGAGAATTGAAAGTCGGGAGGCTCGCGCTCGGCATGCCTCGTCGCGAACGCGAAGAATCTCATAAAGAGAATTGAAAGTTTTATATCATCCTTGAAGCTCTCCTGCTCGACTATCCGGAGAATCTCATAAAGAGAATTGAAAGTAGCCAAGGTCTACATGCGGTATCATACCCTTTTCTCTGTCGGAATCTCATAAAGAGAATTGAAAGTAAGCTTCTCGGTTTCGATCAAAACATCGAGATGAAGAATCTCATAAAGAGAATTGAAAGAGATCGTGTAGATGCCCCATAAGATAGATATCGCAGTCATGAATCTCATAAAGAGAATTGAAAGCACCCCCCTCCCCCCTATATTTTTTTCTATCTCCTCCCTGGAATCTCATAAAGAGAATTGAAAGCGACAAAGACGGGTCTAAGCAGAACCGCGCTCGAGATACTGAATCTCATAAAGAGAATTGAAAGTATCGCGCACCCAGGGTGAAGCACGTGATCCCCGAGCTTGTTTAGAGAGTACCTATAAGGGTTTGAAACTTTCATTGTAAAAGTCATCCACCTCTGAAC
>JAOAKB010000059.1 GCA_026413865.1 Nitrososphaeria archaeon | reverse complement strand
TTCAAGGAGATCTATCCAGAGATTTCGCCCTTCGACACAATTAAGCTTTCAATTCTCTTTTTGAGATTCATTGCCTTAAGTGACCTACCACTTGGTACTATTAATATTCTTTCAATTCTCTTTTTGAGATTCCTATGGGTGAAGCAATGAGCAAAGTCTTCTCCACTATGGTCTTTCAATTCTCTTTTTGAGATTCATCAAATGGACGGCGAAACAGGCGTGTTGTTTTTGAATCTTTCAATTCTCTTTTTGAGATTCTGATAGAAAATTCTGACGGTAGCCAAATCATGCTCAATTTTGCCTTTCAATTCTCTTTTTGAGATTCAAACGATTACCAAAGCCAAAGCCTTCACTTTTGATATTGTCTTTCAATTCTCTTTTTGAGATTCACATTTTTTTAATCACCTTCTTTGAATAAGGGCAACCGTATTCTTTCAATTCTCTTTTTGAGATTCAATTATGACATATGGCATATAAACCAAACACGGTTAGGGCTTTCAATTCTCTTTTTGAGATTCAACACCTTTTTCATCAATAAAACGATTGTAATTTAATGGTCTTCTTTCAATTCTCTTTTTGAGATTCAGTGGACAATATCAAAAGTGAAGGAAGGGGTGTTCCTTGAATACTTTCAATTCTCTTTTTGAGATTCCGCCGCCTGCCTAATGAGTCTCAAGCCGACTGAATTAGCCCTTTCAATTCTCTTTTTGAGATTCTAGGTCATCGTAAAATATTAGTCCCTCAGGGTCATATATTACTTTCAATTCTCTTTTTGAGATTCAACTCGAACTCCATAAAAACTATCTCCTCCTCTTGCTTTCAATTCTCTTTTTGAGATTCATATGAGTTTTAAAACGTTCAGATATGAAAATCCAAAACTTTCAATTCTCTTTTTGAGATTCCTCGGTAAACGTATGATTTTATCACAAATGATGAGAG
>JAOAKB010000005.1 GCA_026413865.1 Nitrososphaeria archaeon | reverse complement strand
CTGTTCAGCATGTCCGGCGTCGCCACATGAAGCTCCACAGGCTCCTCAACAGCCTTATACACCCTAACCATCATGTCATACCTGCGCTCTATTAAATCCGTAACCACAAGTATGTCTATGTCGCTTGCTGCTGTAGCTTTTCCTCGAGTGGTTGAGCCGAATAGATATACTTTTGCGTTTGGGTCTATGTCTTTTACGATCGTCTTAACCCGTTTTGCTATTTCAATGTAGTTTTGTATGTTCATAGGATTTCATCTAGTAGTGGTTTAAATTTTTCTATAACAAACTTTTGAAGGCTTCGAGCTTCCTTTTCCTCGTAGCTGTAGGGGAAATATCTTGATGCAATATATGCTTCCTCGAGACGGGCTACATAGTGTAGGTTTGCTTCATCTTCTACAAGAGTTTGTAGTTTAGGGTTTATATTGGCAAGTTCTCTTATAAGTCTTCTTAGTGAGTGAGTTCTTGGATAGGAGCCTGACTTTATGAGCAGCTTATATTTTAATATTAGCTGGCAATATTGTTCTAGGTTAAAGACTGCTAGATCCCATTCTTTACTTTCAAGTAAGTGTTGGGCGTTGGCTAAAAATGCTTCAGCCCTATGCTTAATCACTTCAGCTTCTTCAAAAGACAAAATCTACACCCACTTAAATAGGCTATGGTCCTTTATAGACATTTACTTAGAGTATATTTTAGTTTATGATTTAAAGTCATTAATGTAATGATGAAATTATTTGCTATTTTTTTGTTTGTTGTTTTGGTTTTTTAGTGTTGTTATGATTCTTTTTTCCATTCTTTTTAGTAGTAGTGCTATTGTTGAGAGTATTAGTCCTTGTCCTCCTAGTATTATTAGTGCTGTTCCTAGTAGTGCGTATCCTGAGTGCCATATTCCTTGGTATGTTAGTCTGTAGAAGACCCATAGGTATATGATTGTTCCCGGTATTAGTGCTAGTGCTGTGAGTGTTGCGAATAGGAATGCTGGGTTATAGTTTTTTGCGAGGTTTATTATTGTTGTCATGATTTTTAGTCCGTGTTTTATTGTTGATAGTTTTTTTGTTCCTATTCTTTTTCTGTAGTTTATTGGGATTTCTGTTATTTTTCCGTTTGCTTGTGTTTGTATTGCTATTTCTGCTTCTACTTCGAATCCTGTGGTTTGTATTTCTAGTTCTTTTGCTGTTTCTGTTTTTAGTAGATACATTCCTGAGCATATGTCTGTTAGGTTTGTTCCTGTTAGTATGTTGAATGCTTTTGTTATCATCCAGTTTCCTATTCTGTGTATTAAGGGTATGTTTTTTCTGTTTGTTCTTACTCCTATTATTTGGTCATAGTTTTCTGCATGTTCTAGGAATTTTGGTATGTCTTTGGGGTCGTATGTGTTGTCTGCGTCCATTATTAGTAGGTATGGTGTTTGTGTGTGTTCTATGGCTGTTTTTATTGCTCCTGCTTTTCCTTTTCCATGTTGGTATATGACTGTTGCTCCTTTTTCTTTTGCTATTTTTACGGTGTTGTCTTTTGAGTATCCGTCTACTACGAGTATGTTTGTGTATCCTTGTTGTTTTATTTCTTCTATTAGTGGCCCTATTGCTTTTTCCTCGTTTAATGTTGGTAGTATTATTGTTATTTGCTCTTTGGGTACTTGCATTATTTTCTTCTTTTATGATATTTTATGTATTTTGAATTTTTATATTTGGTTAGGTTTTTAAGATAGATGCTCAAATTGTTTTTGTCTTTGGGTAGATTTAGGTGCTTAGTGCGTGTTATGGTTCTATTCTTTTTATTTTGTCGAGCTTATCGAAGTCTTTGTCTTGTTAGTATTGTTGGTATTATTGTTAGTAGTAGTGATGTTATTAGTCCTTGGCTTGTGTATATTGGTGCGTCTAATGTTTGGAATGCTGTAAAGTCTGTTTGTATGGTTTGTATTGTTGTTGTGATTTTTGGTGTTATTGTGTTTGAGATTATTATGTTTCCTTCTGCTCTTATCCATATTGAGTTTTCTGTTATTGGGTATAGTATGGGTGTGTATGTTTGAAATGTGTCTAGGAGTATGTGGCTTAATATTGCTAGGTAGCATGCTATTGCTAGTGTTAGGTGTTTTGGCTTCTTTTTGTAGAATATTATTGTGGCTGGTATAAAGATTATGGTGATTGTTATTATTGAGTGTGTTGTTGACCTGTGTATGTGTAGTAGGGCGTCTATGTCTGGTGTTAGTGCTGCTAATGCTATGATTATGGTCTGTATGAGGTTAAATTTTGTTTTCGCTATTGCGAATGGTATTGAAAAGTGTAGGAGTAGTTCTGGCATTATCTTATAGCCTCCATAGATGTTGGTCTAAGCTATTTTTCTGAGGCTTATTTTGTATGTTTTATTATGGTTGTTTAAAATTTTAGGGATCATAGGAAACTGTGAATATATTATTTGTTTAATTTTTTATGGTGGATTTTAATTATCATGGCCGATATTGATGTTAATATTAGGCTGTAAATTAATAGGAGTAGTAGAGGTTTATCTGAGACTGAAGATAGTTTGTTTAGCCATTCATTCATAACCTCGATACCTTCGTAAACTGTCATGTTTGTGCTAGCTACATTCCATATAGTTTTTCCTATCATATCTCGAACAAGTGATGTTGTAACAGCCTTAAGTCCAAAAAGATAGAGTGAACCTAATATGCCTAGAATTCCTAGAATTAAAGATATGAAGCCAAGCAATCGATATATAGACGCCATAAAATGTCCAAAATATAGTTTGTTTATTCCAGAATTAGTGGAGGTTTTGGTTATGGTATTTGTTTTATTTCTATTCCTTTTCTTTTTAATGTGGCCTGTATTGTTAGGGTTTTCTGGTAGTCTTCGTATGCCTCTTCTAATGTTTTACTGTCCAACCATGTTTTTGATGGAACATGTAATGTTAGGTTTTTTGCTTTTGCATTAAGTTTCTCGTATGCTTCTGTTATCCATGTTATGTCTCCAAGTAGGCTTGTTATTGCTATAGTGTCTGTATCATCTAATTCTTTTACTTGTAACGTTTCTATCTTTTCTTCTTCTGTCTTTTCTAGGAGTATGTTTAGAAATGTTATTATCTGTGCTCTTGTCTGTGGTTCTAGTATGTCATATAGGTATTTTTGGTCTAATTCTACTGTTGCCAACGCTTCCCTTATTGCTGTATAGAGCGCTGTTTTTGGATCCTTATGCCTTTTTACTTTAAGGCTGTTTGTTTGGTCTACTATGGTTATGGTGTATGGTATTGATAGTGATGTTAGTGCTGTTGCCGTGTTCAGGAATTCTGTAGCCATCTTATCTTTTGTTATTGGGCCTGCTGCCTTTTGGTCGTATACGATTTGTGCTATTCCACCTGTTTCTTGATGGAATTGTTTTATCATTGGCTTTTGTAGTCTTGCTGTTGCCTTCCAGTCTATGTGTTTTATGTCATCTCCTGGAAGATATTCTCTTGTTTCAGCATATTCTGTTCCCTTTCCAACAACCTGTATTGGGTGCTCGTATGCTAGTGTTCCTGTTGCTGTTGCAAGTTCTATGGCCCTTATTAGTGCTGGCATGATTCTAGGTACTACTGTTATGCTTGTCTCATATGATATTTCTTGTGTGCATGTGAAGGTTTTTAGTGGAGATTCTATTTCAAACAATATTGTGTTGGCTTTGTATTCTCCAGCCAACTGTGGCGATATCTCTAATTCTATTGGCTCGTTTGTTACATGCTCAGCTTTTTTTGGTCTGATGAAGTTTATTGGATGTTTTAGCCTAAATTTTATTTTGTGACTGTTTTGTACTATTATCTTTGTTTCCTCAAATCTTCCAGCAACAATTTGTTTTTGAAACTTTTCCGGAATAATCTTCGAACTCTTTCCAATTCTTCTAGCTTTTATTGTAAGATATGCTAATGTTGTTAATAGTGTTAGAGCTAGTATGGTTGATGCAGAAAATATTATTGGGTCCTGAAATATTATTGTGAATAGTGCTAGTGTTAATGTTGTATAGGATAAGGTTTTTCCCTTTAATGTTGGCTTTAAATTTTTCAAGATTTTTCTATGCTATTTTTTTGGTACTGGAATTGTTGCTAGTGTTTCAGCTATAACCTGGTCTTCGTCTATCTCCTCATAAGGTTCTCTTCTTAATTGTAGACGGTGTCTTAGAACGTGTGGTGCTACTGCCTTAACATCATCTGGTATAACATAGTCTCTGTTTCTTATNAGAGCGTAGGCTCTGCTTGCCTTCATGATCCATATGCTTGCCCTAACACTAGGCCCCTCCGTTAATGTGTGATTGTTTCTTAGGCCTGTTGTTATGTCAACAATATACTTTTTCACAGCCTCTGAAACGTGAACATTTTTAACCTTCTCAATTGTATCTATTATCTCCTCTTTTGCTGTAACTTGTTTAACTTGCCCAGCCTCAATATAGTCTACCTTTTCAAGTATCTTTACTTCCTCTTCTGGCGTTGGATGAGCGATTTTTATTTTGAAAGCAAACCTGTCAGTTTGCACTTCTGTTAGCGGATACGTTCCTGGTGCACCATATGGCATTTGTGTGGCTATGATTAGAAATGGTTTCTCTATTGGATAAGTTGTTCCTTCTATTGAAACCTGTTTTTCCTGCATGACTTCTAAGAATGCTGCCTGCGTTTTTGGTGGAGCTCTGTTTAGCTCATCTACTAGTATTATGTTTGAGAATATTGGACCCCTTTTCAGCTCAAACTTTGAGTCTTTCATGTTGTATACCATTGTTCCAAGTATGTCTGCTGGTAGTGTGTCAGGTGTCATCTGTATTCTTGTAAACTTGCCTCCTATGGATTGTGCGAAGGTTTTTGCCATGAGTGTTTTCGCTGTTCCCGGTGGACCCTCTAATAGTATGTGCCCTTCTGAAAGTAGTGCTGTAAGCATCATTTCTATCACATCCTGTTTTCCAACTATATACTTTTGGACTTCGTTCACTATTTTTTCTATTGTCTTATTGTATGACATTTTCTCTAGCCTCCTTTAATGTTTTGAGAAGTTGAGGACTCCACTCAGGATGTCTTCTGAGAACTTCTTCGATTTCATTAATCTTCTCCTCTTCCCCCTTTTCACTTCTAACTGTTATATAGGTTATTATTGTCATACAAGCTACTATAGAATACTTTATTTCTGATACAGAGACTATGTTGTATGCTTGTAGTGTAAGGGTTTTCAGTTTTGCATGCGCTGAAGGATTCCATTGGCTTGAGTCCACTATAACATCATTTTCTCCAATAATGTTTTTTAAGAGCATTTTGTTATCTCCTAAATCTATGATACTGTTTATGAATAGGCTTGAGTCAGAGAAGACTAGTATTTTTCCCTTTCCATATGATGCTTCTACTGCTATTGGAAAAGGCCCTGCTTGATCGTCTTTTGAAGGCTGTTCATTACCATCTAAATCCATGTAGGAGAAGTATGATGTGTATGCTAGAACCTTTATTCCCTGCATGTTTTCTAATTTTATTGCCGACGGTATGTCTGTAGCTATGTTTGTCACATTCTTTGTTATTGTGGCAGAGTTTATGTTTATGATTTTTGGAAGCTTCCAGCTTCTGTAATAGTGTATTGGGTCCATTATCGGGTAGCCTTCAATTCTAACATTAACATTTAATTCTTCTAGAAGTTGGTTTATTCTTCCAGTTTCATCCATTAGGACTAGTGTTCCACCAGAATCCAAGAAAGTCTTTAAAAATTCTATGTAATCTTCTGTTATGTTCTTTTCTGGAGATATTATGAATAATGTTGTCTTTTCAGGTTCTATGAATATGGTTTTTGGGTCTGTGAACCTTGCTTTAACCATTTTTGTGAACATACTGTAGCCGTTCCAGTATGGATTGTCTGGCATAAGGTCGTCTGATGAAGGTATTATTGTTGATAGTGCTAGTATTGTTAGTGTTGAAGCTATAGCCGTTAAAGCTACTATTTTAGTGTACGATGGCCGCATAAATTATCTTCAGTTCTTCCATAGCCTTCTTTGCTTCCTCAATTTCTTTTTCCATAATTTTTGGGGAGTATAGAGCTTTTTCGGCGGCAGCTGAAATCTTTTCAAAATTGTTGTATAATTCTTTATTAGTAGCTTTTATGAGGTTAAGGTATTCTCTTATGGTCGTGGATGGCTTCATTTCTATCCTTGTTATGTTCGATACTATTACCACAGCCTGCCAGTACATGTCTATTAACCACTTTAGTTCCTCTTTAACATGGTATTCTTTTTCTTGGACAAACTTTTTTGCCTCAACTTTCTCAATCTCCTCTTCTATAACTTCAACACCTTTTCTTTTTCCCTGCCTAAAAACTTTAACAGCTACCGCTGAAACTAGGCCAAAGGGTACGGCTACAGTTATAGGATTTATTATAAGGATTCTTCCTTCAACCTCCAAGCTAGAATACCATGGAAGCTGGGGTGTAACTTGAACCTTATACATTTGGTAGCCTGAAAACATTGTTATTGGTGGTGTAAACTTTATTGTAAACTCTTTCCCACAGTTTTCACTATATTCTTGTGCTAGAACAAATTTTATAGTACTATTGAAAAGCTCTTCACCTTCATAAACTATCTTTCCAGCTATATGGGATTCCATTCCAGAAATGGCTATTTGTGGAACATCTAAGGTTATGTTTAGTGGAAATCTTAGAACACTAACATATAATGATGTTGAAGTTGGTGCAAAAACCCCTGATGAGGGAGCTTCAGCCTTTAGCAAATATTTTCCGTCAGCCAATGTTTCAGGAACATTTAATGTAAGTTTGAATATTCCATCTTCAAGTTTTGTTATTGTAGTTGATGTTAGCCAAGATATTTTTATCCGATCATATGGTAGAGAGCTTTCAGCATAAACTTTCCCCTCTACAGTAAAATATTTTCCTGGAAGAGGTTTACCTAAAATTTTCATTTCAATCTTTGGAGAAATGTATAGTAGGTTTAATTGTATCATGTTTGAGACTGTAGGCTTATAGATTCTTCTATCATCCTTTTCTGGAAAATATTTTGCTACAACATTAACCTTTGGCTTATAAATGTATGGCAATTTAATGGTGCATGAGAATGTTCCATCAGATGATGTTAATATTTCAGAAAATTTTTGGCCTTCAAAGTATATTATCACATTCTTTTGTGATAGTACTGTATCGTTTGTGTATAGTTTTCCTTCTACTGTAGCTGTTGAACCAACCCAAACATTTTCTGGATAAGCCCTTATTTCCAAGAATGTTTCTTTAAGATTCTTTTGAAATTCTATCCTATCTATTAAGGTATATAGTCTTAGGTGCATGCTGTCTAATAGGGTTTCAACATTGTCAACCTTCTGAAATATCTGTGTTCTAGAAAGCGGAAACGATTTCACAAACTCGTCAGCTGAAGTTTTAAGTAGACTGTATGTTATGTTTGCTTCAGCAAGATTGTATCCTGCACTATTTAATGGGCTTCTCGCATAGTCTTCTTTTCCAGAATCGATTAGAAGTTCAGCATAGTCCAGTAGGGAGTCAGTATCATTCAATTTTATGGTTAAATCGTTCACCAGCTGTCTAAACCTTTCAAAAACATACTTTAGTGTTGATGGAACATGTGTTTGATTAAAAATCTTTAACCGTTCTAGTGTTCCAGTAAAGTTTCCTTTAACAAGTTCGTCGAAAGTCAATGTTAGGAATGTTGTAAGATATATTTGGTGTGGAAGCCTTTCGGTTTCAAGATTTGGGTCAACATGCCTCTTAAAGAATGTTGGATAGGGTTGGATGGTTAATATTATGATGTATACTAATATTATTGCTGTTATTGCTAGAGTTAAAGCTAAAGCTCTGGAACTCATTATGGAAACAGTATCTCTAGAACCCTTACTGTTACAGTGTAAGCGAAAACCATTAGTAAGGAGATTGCGAGAAAGTCTATTGTCTTTCGCCTAGGCCTAAATATTGCTGTAAGAGTAAAATATTCTAGTGTGTATATGCTTGTGTAAACGTCAAGCCTTGACTCTCCAAGAGCAGCTAATGCAGATACTGAAACCATTATTAGTATTGTGAACGTTATTATGTATAGGGTGTGCTTGTCCATTCTAAAACCCTTAAACGTGATATTATACGGTTTCCTTCAAAGCTTTCTTCCAAAATTTGGATTGGTTTTGAATATTTTATTGCAGCAGCCTGTGCAGCAATAGAAGATGGCAGTGACCCCATTACAGTCTTAAACCTTGAAAAGTTTACGTCAGCCCTTGGTCTAAGAAACTCTATTACAATTATTGAATCAGATTCTACAACCTTAACGGACTCAACAATTTCGGAAACTTCAACAAGAAACTCGCTTATTAGGGCGTCGAATCCAGCACCTTCAACAGCAGTATACTGAAAAATCTCTGATGCTGGTGGAGTAATAATTAGGCCTAAACTTCTACCAGCTTTCACGATAAAGTTTCCAACATTCTTCAGAACATCTTCCATCTTCATATTCTGTTCCCTGGTTACTGGAATGTACGCGTATACTTTACCGTTCGATGGAAAATATGTTGCCTTCATAAAAGCACCTGTAGCCTCAAGCATTGTTTCAATATTTTCACAAGACGATCTTATGAAAACTTGAACAGTCTCCTTTGGAATAGGATGCATCGGTGTTATAAGCACTGTTAAGCCCAAGACAGTTAAACCAATACCCAAGGCAGTCAAGGGAACATTAGCAAGTAAAGTATATGATAAGATTGCAAAGATTGTTCCAAAAACTGTTAAACCTACTCCAAAAGATGCAATCCTATTTGGCATTCGCGTAAACCCTAAGCTTATGTAATGTGAAACGCCTATATGATGCTGTAAGCAACAGTGACACAGTTAATATTGAAAGTGATACCACTATCGGATCCAACCTTATCCCCCAAGGTGTATAGTTTAGTATAAGACCGACCAAGGGAACAAGTGCGAGACTCAATCCTATAGAAAGTGCAAGCCTCTCCAATGGTGCTAGGTCACCCTCCTTAGGATACAATGCTTCTATAAGAGAGTATCCTGGAAGAAAAAGTACGAATAATGAGCCTAGAACATATCTCAGGTATGTTGTTATTGTAGTTTGGGTAATGTATATGGTTAAAATTGTCAAGACAAGTAGGGTTAATGTTATGTGAAAGCCTAGATTATGTTTTGAGAACATGTAGTTAGTGAAAGTTTTTGGAGGGTTTGGGTCCTCAAGCCTTACAATCTTATTTTTAGTCCAACGAAAAACCTCTCTTGCAACACTCCACTTTTCATATTCTAGCTTATCTCCAAAAGATATTATATCATTAACAAGGAGATTATCGTTTTTTGACTTAAGAAGCTCCTTCACCTTCTTATCAAATGAACTTGACCCAAGAGACTGAACCTCTAGGGGAACAATCTTCCAGCCACCATAAAAGTTTGACCAGATAAGCCATATCCTATGCCTAAGATAAAAGAATAAGCCTAAACCTAAACCGGCAACTATGCCCGAATAAGCTATTGTTGTATAAAGTTGCATACGCCTAAACTCTTGCCCAGCTGAAGAAACCTTGGGCTCAAGGGAAACTATCTGGCTAACAATCTCTTCAACTTTAGCATAGTCTCCTCGTCCAGCATAGTATATTGCACTATTTAGCATAGAAACCATTTCCGTAATATTTCCACCAGAATCTTCAGCCCTCCTAATCGACATGTAAGCGTTTACTAGAAGAAGTTCAAAATTTGTGGACAGATTTTGAGTTTTCGGCGTTATAGGTGTCGGTAGTGGAGGCTTTGTAACATTCAACCAAAGTTGGTTCCATCTTCCATAATATGCAAAAGACTGTGAAGTCTCATTATATATCCACATTTCGAAGACAAGCCTCAAGTTTTCTCCAGGAGAATATAATGTGATATTTAATGGTATTATTGTTGAAGAATTATGCTGTAGGACAGTGTATACTATCATAAGAGGACTTGTAGCCAATGGTATGGTCTCGTTAACTAGTGATGTACGGTTTCCAATCTTTATCATAATCTTATAGAACATTGTTTTACCTTCATGGTTTCCAATATACGAATGCAGTAGAAAAGGTGAGCCTACAACAACCTCCCTAGGATAGTCTGCAATCTTCTTGTTAGCTCCAAGAAGACCAAGTTCAGAGAAAGGTTCTACAACCCTACCAGCACTTATAGCCTGAACAACAGCGAACACGGATACTACGACTATTATTGCAGTTATTACCGCTACAACTTCTTCGTCAAATATCCAGGTCAAACCAGCCTATTCACCGGTTCAAAAGAAAAAATTTTATTATTTGTCAGGAATGCTTATTTAACTGCTGGGGACTTTACTGCTTTAAAGTGTTCCTATATTATAGTTTTTGGTATGAGTAGAGTTTCAAAAAGTGTTATCTTTCTTTCCAACATCCTTTAACAACATTTATCCGTCGGTCTTCAGAAAATCGCTCCATTTCACTTAATAGATTGTTGATGGCCTTTTTCAAGTTTTTTCTTTTCATCTGCTTGATTGTGTTAACCGAAACCTTTCCAAAATCCCTTTTATGTTTTTCTACTTAGGTTCCTTAACCATTCCAAAAATAAGCTCCTGTAGCCATAATGTTTTAGACTTTGATAAACCCCTCATCTGTTTGAATATTTTGTTAAAAGTTTTAGGTCCATATATTGCCTTATTGTTTCGTCAGCCAATCTTGTTCTTAATTTTTCATCCCTTGAAAAGAGTATTTTACCACTTGTTAGCACATGATGTTTAAAGGGTAAAGGTGCATCATTTAACACTTGTATGTCTACAGGAACCTCGATTTCTTCCCCTATTTTGCATGGTAGGTTTATGGTGTACTGGAAGGCTTTTTCAGGATCCTTTACCCATATTGCAATATCTATGTCTCTAAAACTGTTCCTTTCTATGAAACTTCCATGAACTATTGCAAACATTATTTCATCATCTTTTTCAAAAAATTTTTTTATCTTTTCTAAAATTTTATGCCTCTCTTCTTCAGCTAGAGTCCAATATTTTAGTTCCATACCTTCTAAAATTTTCGCTTCATTCATTATCAAGCACCTTTTTCCAAAATATGTCTAACACTTAACGTAAAGTCTTCAAAATCTTTTAACCCACTCTTGACACTTTCATAGACTATTTCATCTTTTATTACCCAATACCTGTGTACTATTAGGTTCCTTAATCTTGCAGCCAAAGAAAGTTTAGTCGCCAACTCTTTCGATATCAAATTTTTGGAACCGAGTCTTATAAAACATTCTGGGAACCCTTCAGGCTTTTCATTGAATAAGTTTAGGAGGGTGTGTAGGCATATGCTTGATGCTGCTTCAACAAGCTGTATTATAAGGTATCTTATTGCAAGCTTCTCATATTCTGTTAGCTCACTAAAGTTTTTTGATGTTATCTCCTTCAAAAATTTAATTGCATCATTGATTTCTCTAACTCTTGATTCAATGTATTCTTTATTAATGGACATTCAATCTACTATCTTTAGACAGAAGTGGTTCTATTTAACAGTTACTTGGTTTAGTTAGAATTTTATTAACGATATTTTTCAACTTATGCTTCCAGTAATTCTGCAAATATAATGTTTTTGGATGAATTATACAATTTTTGGTCAACGGTATATAGGGTGGCATTAAGCTTTTTTGCTGAAGCAGTATAGATTGCATCGTAGAATGTTATGTTTAGGGTTAGGGCTAACTCTAGTGCGTCCATACATACTTCCTCTGTTGTGAAAATGTTTAATTTGTTGTAGATTTCTATTAGGTCTTGGGCAGCAGATTTTACTTCCCCTCGTCTAGGTCTTTGTATATTTTGGCATGCTTCCATAATGTGTTTAGACATTCCGATAATTCTATATCTACTGCATGTATGTTAAGTTTTTCTTTCAACTATGTTCAAATTCTTTTATGGTACTGTTACACTTTTTGCTAGGTTTCTTGGCTTGTCCGGGTCAAGACCCTTTTCTATTGCAATATAGTATGCAAGTAGTTGTAGAGGTATTATGTATGGTATTGGAGATAGTAGTGGATTCACTTTTGGTATTTCTATTATGTCATCTGATAGGTTTGCTATCTTTTGATCTCCTTTCTCGCATACGCTTATAATTTTTGCACCTCTTGCCTTCATTTCCATTATGTTTCCTATTATCTCTTTTCTTGTTTCATCATTTGGGCATATGAATATGACTGGGACACCGTCTTCTATTATACTTATTGGACCATGCTTACTTTCTCCTGCAGGATACGCTAGTGATGGTGTATATGATATTTCTAGTAGCTTCAGCCTTCCCTCTAATGCTGTTGCAGTACTTATTCCCCTTCCAAGGAATAGGAAGAGTTTTTCTTTAGCATATTTTTTAGCTATAGCCTTAACCTTCTCCTCTCTTGTTTCAAGAACATTTTCTACTACTTCAGGTATCCTGTTTAAGCTTGCTTTAAGTTCGTCTATTTCATCCTGTGAAAGTTTTCCCCTTATCTTTGCAAGCTTTAGTGCAAGCTGTGCGAGCACAAGAACTTGTGCAGTATAACTTTTTGTTGCAGCAACACCTATTTCTGGACCAGACTGTTGCACAATATATGCTCTCGAGACCCTTGTCAATGTTGAGCCTACAACGTTTGTTATACCCAATATTGTGGCAGCCCTCATTCTAGCATAATCCACAGCCTTCAGTGTATCATATGTTTCTCCAGACTGGCTTACAGCCAAGATTACTGTATCTATGCCTACGCTTTCGCCATAGTTTTCTATAAATTCAGAGGATATTATTGGGTATGTGGCTAGCCTAGCAAGTTTAGAGAACATGTATGATGAAGCTATGCAAGCGTAATGTGATGTTCCAGCTGCAAGAAGAAATATTTTTTCACCCCTGTCCAAGAATGTTGCTATTAGGTCAAGATACTGTTCTTGAAGCCTTAGAGCGTTTCTTAGACTTGTAGGCTGCTCATGGATTTCTTTTAGCATAAAATGTGGGTAACCTTGTTTTTCAGCCTGCTCGATAGACCATTCTATAACCTTAGCTTCCCTAGAAAGTGTTATACCATCAGAAACACGTTTTATTACAAATTTATTGGCTTCTAATATTGCAAGCTCACCATTGTTTAAGACGATAACCTTGTTTGTGTAAGGTAATATTGCTGGAATATCTGATGCACAGAATGTTCCAGAATCAGATACACCTAACACAAGAGGGCTCTCGTTTCTAGCACATATGATCTTATCAGGTTCTCTTGTAGAAATTATTGCGAGAGCATATGATCCCTTAATCCTTCTTATAGCGTTAACTGTAGCATCATAAAAGCTTAATCCAGCATTCAAACCCTCTTCAACAAGATGGGGGACAACTTCTGTGTCAGTTCTAGAAACAAACTTATGACCTCCTTCAATAAGCTCTTCTTTTAATTCAAGAAAGTTTTCTATTACACCATTGTGTACAACAGCAACATTATTCTTGCAGTCCAAATGTGGGTGAGCGTTTTCTCTTGTTGGAGCACCATGAGTTGCCCAGCGACAGTGTCCCAGCATTATATTGGATGCTGGTTCTAGAAGGTTTAGTTTTGTGTTCACTTCCTCGATTCTTCCAACATCCTTTTTTATTATTAGATGGTTTTTTGCATCGATTGTTGCCGTACCAACTGAATCGTATCCTCTGTATTCTAGCCTTTTTAGACCCTCTAAAATGATTTTGTTAGCTACATCTTTGCCTATATAGCCTATTATTCCACACATTTTATTCTCACAAGAGAAAAAAATAGGTTGTGTTTATTGCTGCTGGCTCTTTTCTTCAGTTTTAGGCTCCTCCTTCTCCTCTACACTCTTAAGCTCTTTTTCAATTTCTTTCTCGATTTCTTCAATAGGCTTTGGTGGAGGAGTTGTTGCAAGTGTGTAGCCTATCCATCCAACTATACCTAATACTCCTGCTACTGCAACAAATGCTGTAATCTGTAGAATCAGCTGTGGATAAAGATATAGTAGGTAACCGTAAACTATTATTCCGATAACGCTTCCAACAAGGAGGAGAGCTCCAATTAACTGGTCTTTATTCAACTTACCTCACTATTTGGTGTATGTTTTCGGATTTAAAAATATTCCCCACCATACTATGAAATTTTTGTCTTTTACCCAATCTTTTGCTTCCCTATAGCCGTTTTCTGACGCAAACTTTGCAACATTATATGCCGTCTTCAATCCTCTCAAATAATTTTGGTATGTGAGTGAAAGCATTTTACCTATTTCTTTAACGATATGAACTATTGACCTTAAAAGCTTCATGCTCGTAAACCTTATATCCAATTTAGTTGAAAGCGAGAGTATCCCACGCTCTATTGTATCAAGCTTCCACCATATCCCGGAACGTTTAGCCTTAACCATAACCTTTTTCAAAACATTCTTCAGCTTCTCACTTGAACTTTCTAAAACAACATTGTCTTCTATGAGACTATTTTGCAACCGAATACACCACCATTTTAAAACAATGATATATGTACGTGGATAAATATTCTTCTAAATCATTATAATAGCATGAACATTCCCCGGTTCTGGTGAATGCTTTGTCCATTACAATATAGGACAATTTTTTGGTATATAAGTTTTAAAATTTTTTTCTTTTATAAACATTTTTGTCATTTTTAGAAAAATTTATGATATTATAGTACTGTTTTACGCACCATCTCTAAAGACAGGTTGTCCGAGTTATTGGCTTCTTTCCACTCTAACAATATATTCTTCGAACATTTTTTCAAACAATATTTCATCAAATATTGGTGAACCATCATCCTTTGAAATCTTCTGCCATGGAGGAATGGTCTTAAAATAGGAGGATATTCTTTGGCTGTAGGATTCCTCTAAAGTCTGCTTAAAATTGTTCTGGTAAAATATTCCGATAGGAATCCTTTCCTCTTCAAAAGACCTTTTTATTGCATTCAAAAGCTTATCAGACTCTTCACCCTCTCTAACCATTGGATTCCATCCATCTTCTTCGAGAAAGTATACCTTTTTCCTATAATATTCTGGAGTGTGTATGTCATTGTATGTTACACATGGCTGTAGTATGTCTATGAATGCTGAACCCTTATGTTTTATTGCTGCAATAATAAGATTCTTTAAATGTTCAGAAAGCATAGAATAGCCTCTTGCTACAAAAGTGTATCCTGAAACAAGGGCTAAAGCTACAGGGTTTAGGGAGTTAAGTATATTTGGCTGTGCCAGCGATTTTGTCCTCAAACCTTTAGATAGTGTTGGAGAAGCCTGACCTTTTGTCAGTCCATAGACTCTATTATCGTGTAACATGACCTTTATGTCTAAATTTTTTCTCCCCAATGCTATAAAGTGGCCTAAGCCTATACCCATAAGGTCACCGTCTCCACCATGCACCATAACTGTAAGGTTTGGATTAGCAAGCTTTATTCCAGAAGCAAAAGCTATGGCCCTACCATGTAATGTATGTATACCATTAACTTTAACAAAGTGAGGTGTTTTGCCAGAACATCCTATTCCAGAAACAATGACCGTGTTTGTTGGGTCAAGCTGAAGTTCTGCAAAAGCCTTGTATAGGGCTGCAAGTATACCGTAGTTTCCACATCCTGGACACCAGTCAACCCACACGTCTGTTCTATAATCGTTTGGACTACGCACCATATTCTAGAACAACCCTCCTTTCACCATTTAAAATCCTATTCAATGCGTTCACAAGCTCGCTTAAATAAATTGGGCGGCCAGTATATTTTACTATAGAATTTCCAATTAATATTCCAGTCTGCTGTCTAACAAGCTGGGATGCTTGAGCAAGATAATTGTGTTCAACAGCAACAAGGTTTTCAGGCTTAAATTTTGAGAGAATACTTTTAACGTATTCTGATGGGAAGGGTGAAAACATTTTCAGGTGCAGGTAACCACATTTTATACCAGACAACTCCATTTCCTTTACCGCATCTAATGCTACACCCTTAACTGAACCCCATCCTATCATAACAAGTCTTGCATCATCTTGGCCATAAAATATAGCCCTCTCCTCAACAGGAACTTCTGAATCAATTATCTCAAGCTTCTTCATTCTCTTCTCGTACATTTTTCTCCTATTCAATGGATCTTCATCAATATGGCCGTATTCATCGTGCTCGTCTCCAGCAGCCCACTGTATAATGTTTGAACCCAAAAAGGTTCTGAGTGAGATAGGACGTGATAGGTCAAATCTTTTAAAATCAGGTTTTTCGAAGACAGTCTTACCTCTGTCAATTTTAACCTTACTTATTTCAGGTAATGGTGTTGTAACAATACTGTTGGCTAAAAACTTGTCAAGCAAATGTATTACTGGAACGTTGTATCTTTCAGAAAGGTTTAGGGCAAGTATTGTATCATAGAATGCTTCAAGATGGTCTCCTGAAGAGAGAACTATCCTAGGGAACTCTCCATGTGAAGCATATAATGTGAATAGTAGATCCGATTGTCCACCTCTGGTAGGCTGTCCAGTGCTAGGTGCACCCCTCTGATAGTATGTTATAACCACTGGAGACTCTATCTGTCCAGCATATCCTAAAGCTTCAACCATAAGACTAAAGCCAGGTCCACTAGTAGAAGTAGAACTTCTGACACCAGAAAGTGAAGCTCCTATTGCGGAGCATATGGCAGCAATCTCATCCTCAGTCTGTATGACAATGAGAGAGCCTAAACTTTCACCGTCAACTTCAAGTCTTTCAAAAGTTTCTAGAGTAAAGCTTTCGTCTGCAGCTGGAGTTATAGGATAATAGCTTTGAAACCTGAGACCGCCAACTATTTTAGCCATCGCTATAACATCATTTCCACTTGAAACAAGCATCTTTTCAAGACTGTTTGCTGAAGGCTCAAGTTCGCATAGTGTTCCAAACTCTTTCATTACAGTTTTTGAAACAGACTCTATAATGAACATGTTATGCTCTATAAGCTGCGGTCTTCCCGCAAATCTTGAGGCTAAAGCATAGGCTACAGCGTCCAACTTTAATCCAGTAAGCCCTACAATGGCGCCTACAATGATAGAGCTAAGATATCTTGAAGCATGGGCTGGAGAAAGAGTGAACTTTTGGGACAATTCTGAAAGTATCTTTTGATAATCTAATCCAATGAACCTAGTCTTCTTAACTGCCTTCAAATATCTTATTAGAGAGGATATTGAACCGTCTAAGCCGAATTCGCTAAAAGAAACTCTAAGCCTCTCTCTCAAACCAGGCTCAATAGAAGGTATTGCAGAATATTTTGTAGAAAGTGTGGATACATCATAGACTATTACACCCTTTTCTTCAACATCCTGAAAGTGTGTGAAGAAAGTTTCAGCATCCATTGCACACAAAATTTGAACAGGATATGATAGTGATACTGGAAGACCCTTAGATGAAATCCTCATGTGAATATAGCTGTGCCTTCCTTTAATGTTAGAAAAATATTCTCTGTCAGCAAAAAGGCCGTAACCTAAACGTGCAAAAGTCTTAGAAAGTATCTGAGCACTAGATTCCAGGCCAGAACCTTGAGGCCCACCAAGTAGAATTAGAATATTATTGTACAAGGCAACCACCTAGTCTCCAGCATAGGATTCCTCACATGCAACCTCATCAGGACATATTTCGAAAGCTAAAGCATGGCCAGCATGAGATGAAAGCTCCTGTTCAGAATATATGGGCTTCTTGCATGTTAGACAATGAACCCACCCTCCTTCATCAAAAACCTTCTTAAAGCCAACTTCAGTAAAGTTTTCACAGGAAGGTTTTGAAACCACAAACTTTCCATCACGCTTACATAAGCCTATCCAAGGAAAAGTTGCATTAGGAGAATAGTATCCACAATATATACAACATGAACCTTGGACTGAGCTCATTTAACCCAACAAAAATATTACAATAATAAATATAAACCTATCGAAAAATGATAGAAACTGGCATAAAAATATTTTATATGCTTTAAAAAAAATATTTTAAACAATAATATCAAAAAATGGCAGAAAAATTTTAGGACTTAATTGGAAGCCAATGAGGGCTTGACAATTTATCCTTTTTTATAAATTAGAGACTTATATCCAAAAACACCAACAACTATTATAACAGAAATGATATTAAGAACCAGCAAATATAGGCCACCCAATTCTGTTTCTAGAGTGGGAAAAATGTAGAAAGAAAGGTTATTCATTGTATGAAAAAGCATTACAGCTAAAATGCTTCCACCAGTATTGTTATAAATCCATGTAAAAAATATTGTTCCACAAAATATTAGAATCATAAAGCCCCATATAGGTGTCTGAGATTGAATTGTTCCAGTAATAAAGAAAAGTGGTAAATGCCAGCAGCCCCAAACAATTCCAAGAAGCATGCTTGAAAAGAGGGCGTTCCACCTTGCCTGAAGCCTGTCCAATGCATAACCCCTCCAACCCCATTCTTCTTGAAAGGGGCCTCCTAGAAAGAAAATGTAAACAAAACCGAACAGTATCATAAGAGGATTTGATAGTACATAAATGTTCGGTATAGGATTCCCACTTAAAATTGCAAGCAGCAAAGCACTTCCAGTTATTATGGGAAAGAACAAGAATATTGGAATGTACCATATAGTCTTAAACCTATAATTTATGCCTCTTCTGAGCAAAAGCTTCACTCCAGCTTTCCCCCCATTCAAGTATGTTAGAGAAAGGGCTGAAACAAGTGGACCGAATGCTGCAGGATTAAAGGGACTAAAAAGAAAGTCCTTGAAAACCGACGGAACAGAAAGCATATTAGTTGAGATGAGAGCTTGAGGAACCCAAAACGTCCATGAAAAAGCAAATGTTATCATAAAAAATAGTGTTAGATTACCTTTTTCAAAGCGAATATTTTTCAATTTCTCATAGCTCCAAAATATTAGTTTAATATTAAATTTAAGGCTATAAAAATATTATGTCTATCATACTGACAAAATTGTTACATAGTTTCATCTTTTGCCTAATGATACTATCGTTACTTGAACCACAGACCTCCTATTATTCTAATTTACTTTATGTCCATCAAAAAATTCTTATAATCTTTCACAAAAAGTCTTCTCCCACATCCGATTATTGTAAATCCTTCATTTTCCAACTTATTCTTATGTGCTTCTAAGCCTCCAGGATATTTTTCATTTAAGAAGCCATTTGCTTTTAAAGTACGCCAGTATGGAATATCAAGGTCTTTACCATCTTTCTTTGCTTCTTCAACAGCATTTGCTGCCATCATAATAAAGATTCCTGTTGTTAGAGAACAGCAAGCCTTTAACTTATATCTTTTGGCAAGTGCTTGACAGATTTCCGTTATAGTTACAAGTCGCCCCCTAGGAACCATCTTCATTATATTGATGACTTCACTTGGGTTAACAAGAACTATATTATCTCCAACCTGTGCACCCATTTTATGTACAGCATTATAACAGGGAAAATTCTTTTCTAATTTCAATATCTTTGGAAAACCTTTCCTGTCTATAAGTTTCTCCTGCCAAGACTTCCTACTATATTTCAAACAATACTTTCCTCCAAACAAGGATTGTAATATGGGTTAATTACTATTTAATTGTATGGTGCAGGGGGTGGGATTTGAACCCACGAAGACCTTCGTCAGCGGATCTTAAGTCCGCCCCCTTTGACCGCTGCGCTGACGAGCTTTGGCCTGGCTTGGGAACCCCTGCACTCTTATCTAGGGTGGCTTATACTTTTTTATAAAAATTTTGTATATTTATAGCAGTTTCCATTTTCTATGCTAGTAAAAGTTTTATGGCCTTTTTCTTTAACGCTTAAGCAGAATTTCAAAACTATTTTACTGGGCTAGAGAAGTTGTTCTATATTTTTTTGTGTTGGAAAACCTTCTGGACCTCTATACCTTATCTTTAGGCCTGCCGCAATGTTAGCGAATTTTACAGCCCTTTTTACATCCTTGCTTCTTAAGTATTCTGTAAGGAATGCTGCACCGAAAACATCTCCAGCCCCTGTAGGGTCTTCAACATTAACATCGATAGTGTTTACTTCAAATAAACCCTTTTCAGATAATACTATTACTGGATCCTTTCCTCTTGTGACTATACCTATTTTTGCTCCAGAAGCTCTTATCAGTTTTAAGATTTCTTTTTCATTTAATTTTATTGCCTTCAATTCATCCTTTCCTATCTTTACAATATCCACTTTCTCGAAAAACTTTAATAACCTTTCTTCTTCAAAAGTGACACTTACGTTCCCATCTTTATCAGTCTTTCTCATAAGACCTTGAGGGTCAAGCATTATAATATTTTCCCTAAACCTTATAATTTCCAAAAAATTTGATGAGATCTCATTCATTAAAGGTGATACATAGTAGGCACTACAATCTAGATAATTATTTGGAATATCTTTGGTAGAAAGTTTTCTTAAAATATTATAGCACTTTTGAACCCTATTCCCTTCTCCATCATAGATATTTTGAAAGTAAAGTGTCCTTATCCCGCATACATGTAAGCCCTTATAGTCGATACCCATACTTTCACAGAACATTATCGCACGATTATAGTGGTCTTTGCCTACGCAGGAACATATTCCAGCCTTCAAACCTAACTTTGAGAAGGTTGATCCAGAATATACTGGTGCACCACCCAAAATATTTGATATTCTTGTCTTGGGACCAATGTTTTCGTCAATGGAAAAGTGGCCGACGACAACTACATCAACAGACAATTTCATAACTGCCTCTACTAGTATACCCTAAACATATTTATAAAATAAATTTTTATCCCATTTTCTTTAAAAAATTTACAATGATAGCTTTTAAAGAACCTTTTATTAAAAAAATTTTTACCAAAATTTTTTAAAAGCTTATATAATACATATGGGTTTAAGTATCGGATGAATTAGGTTGCCCCGTATTCTTCCGGGCGTAGAAATACGCGTAGTAAAAGAAATAGTTCCGCAACAACTACACCCTGCAGGTGTGGTTGGGCTTATAGGAACCGCAGAAAAGGGAATTTCTTTTGAGGCAGTGCCTGTAACAAGCTATAGAGAGTACATGGATAAGTTTGGCTCAAACACAGAATATACTTTAACAAGGGATGCAAGGCTAGCTTTCTTAAATGGTGTTTCAGAAGTTTTTGCTGTAAGAGTTGAGGGAGAACCTGGAAAAGCTGCAGAAGCAGTATTCCAGGATGTTAACGGAAATGCTGTTATGAAGGTTAAGGCAAAATCTCCTGGACCAGCTGGAAACAATATTGAGGTTATAGTGATGAAAGGTTCTAAGGAAGGAGTCTTCAGGATGGAGGTAAGTGATGGAAAGATTTCAGAAACATTTGATGAACTTACAATGGACTCTGCCAGCGAAAGGTATGCACCAAGCTTTGTAAGTGCAAATTCTAAACTTGTTTCTGTAGAAGATTTGAGTAAGAAGAAGACTGTGGCGATTCCAGCTCCAGTTGAAGTTAAGTTGACTGGAGGGACGCCTGAAACAATTTCAAAGAGTTCTGTTGAAAAGGCATTGCAGGCTCTGGAGCTTGAACCAGATATTGACATTGTTTTGGTAGCAGATATAAGTGATCCAGCAGTTCACGCACTTGTTGACGCACATTGTCATAATATGAGTAAGGATGCAATGAACAGGATTGGTATTGGAGCAGTCGCTCCTGGTGAAAGTGTTAAGGATATTGTTAAGAGGACAGAAGCCCTTGCAAGCGACAGGTTTGTTCTTGTGGCACCATATGGTGTTGCTGGTGCAGTAGCAGGTCTAATAAGTAATTTACCATATTATGAATCACCAACATTTAAACCTCTAAGAGGTATAGATACTCTTGAAAGAAGGTATTCTCCAAGCGAGTTAACGGAGCTTGTAAAAAATGGTATACTTGCTGTAGAAATGAGAAGAGGAAGAGGTATTATTGTTGAAAAGGGTATTTCAACAAGCAAGGAACAGATTAGTGTGACAAGAATAGCTGACCGTGCTGTACGTGGTGTAAAAAATGTTGCTGAAAACTTTATTGGTACATTGAACAGTCCAGGTGGAAGACTTGCTTTAAGAGAAAAGATAACAGAATTCTTCCTTTCAATGGAGAGAGAGGGAGCGATTGTTCCAAGCGTTGACGGTAAAAAGCCACCTTTTATGGTCGACGTATATTCTTCAGAAATGGACTTCGCACAGGGTATCGTGAGAGTGGACATCGCAGTGAGGCCTGTGAGAGCAATAGACTACGTTTACGCAACCATAACCGTGGAGGTGTAGATGAGTAGATGCCAGAACCAACTGTTGTTTCCGCAAATGTAAGTAGTGTTAAGGTTGACGGAGAAGTTATTCCAGGACTACAGTCTATAGAATGGAAGATTATTAGGAATAGGCAGAACGTATACAATATTGGTGGAGATGAGAGAATAGGAGTAGACTATGGCCCATTATATGTTCATGGTGTAATAAGAGTACGTTCAACATATCAAAAGTTTGACAGCATACTACTTTCACCACTTCCAGAGGTCAAATCGTTCCAGCTTGTAGTAGAGTTGAAGATGAGAGGAACAGCTATAAAGACTATTTCATTCGACGACTGCTACCTTGAAGACAAAACATTTACTCTAGACGCAAACGGTGTAGGAATAAGCCTATACACTTTTACAGCAACAAGAGTAAGGGAGCAATAAGATGACAAGAAAACTTACTAAAGACATTATCTTAGAAGGAGCAAACAGAAGGGAAACATTGTATATTAGAGAATATGATGCTGAAGTCACAATAAGGCCTCTAACAGATGGAGAACTTTCAAAAATATTTTCTTCAATAGGAAGTGTTCCAGTAAAGGAGGATGGGACACCAGACTTTAGTAAAATAGACATTTCAAAAAATTTTGAAATATTAAGAAAAGCAGCCTTAGAAGGGCTAGTGGAACCAAAACTCACACTACAAGACCTGGAGACAATGAAGTTTGGTGTACCAGAATATATTGGGATGAAGGTTTTCGAATTAAGCGGTGTCGTGAGAAGCGAGGAGGAGGCTAAAAAAAAAGTTAGACATTGAAAACTTTGTCAGAAGCCCTGATGGAATGGAGTTGGCGACACTCTGCCTAGACTGTGGCTATAAGCTTGCGGATAGCCCCCGAGACCTAACTCGGGACCAAATCCTTTTTTTGATTTCAGCCCTAGCATATCGTGCTGAGCAATTGGCTCAGTCGAGGCTTGCGGCACAAGGTATAACGAGAATAAAGGTTGAGGAGGAAGGTGAATAGTGTTTGAGCCAATTTAATATGGTCCTTAATAGGATAATGGATATACTATTTGAGCCTCTATCAAAAATTATCTTATCATACACTAAATTTTTTAAAGATTTAATGAAGGTTTTTATTAATATTAATAGTTATATTTCAAGATATTATGTTCCAAGAAAAATTGTACCACAAACAAGTATTTCAGCTCCCATAGAAGGTGTTAGAGAAGAATTTTTTGAACCATTACAGAGAATATATGCTCAGCCAAGAATATCTTATACAATAAACCTGTTAAGAAATATTGTGGCAGGTAGACAGGCTAAAGTACCAGAGCATTTTATAAGACATGTTATAATGCCAGAAAGCTTGAGTGAAGCATACAAGATCGTGGGAGAGAGTACATCGTATATCATGCAGGCTGAAAAAAGTGTAGGCCAATATACTATAGGAACAGGATATATTGCACCAGAAAAGGCTATTAAGAAAGAGTTAAAGTTAGAGGAAAAAATTGTTCCAGAAACAAGGAGAATTAGTGAAACAAAACCCATAGAGGAAACGATAACATCTAAAATAGAGACTGCTAAAGTATATGATGAGACTAGAGAAGAGAAGATACTTGAATTAAGACAGGAGTTGGGGGAACCATTTAAGTACATAAGCAGTCTAGTTAACATCCTAACACAATTAGGCAGCCAATTGCCTGAGACAAGATATATTATTCCAAAACAATTTATAATGCCAGAAGAAGTGTTCACAAAATATTATATCTCCAGCCCACTAATAGAATTTGGAGAAAAGTTAGAAAGCGTAGACTATAGGTTTATCCAATCACTGGCCAAGAAAACGTTCACAGAATTTGGTGAACTAGAAAAAAATATTCCATCACCAATAAGAGAAACAATAATACATCCGTTGCATGAGTACAAGAACATATTGAGTATACCATACATTCTATCCTATTTCATATTAGCTACACAGGTGCCCAAACTTCAAGAAATACTTTCAAAAACTTTTTCAGACACTATAAAGCAAGCTTTACTCGAACCAACAGCTTTAGTCAACATAGAAAAGGATAGAGGTATTGAAACCATAAAATCAGCTTTTACATCCACGCCACTAACACACTACATACACCTTTTAGCCAAAGAATATCCATTCTATACTCATAGACTTTCAACTACAGTATATTCACAGACATTGCCATATACTAGCTTAGACACCTTAAGTATATTCTACACTCATAAAGCAATAGTGAGACCATACACAATAATATTATCTTCTACTGGCTTAAGCCCTCACAGTATAATAGGAAAAGTCTACACGCAAACAAGTACAGTGTATCCACCAGCACATGATATATTAAAGTTCGAGGACTTTACAAGAAAAGCTGTTTACACAAAAGTCTTGAACATTCTGGAAACATTTCCAGCATTAGCTCAAGAGACAGAAGCCATAAAATATTTTGGTTTAGAGGCATACTATCCACTATCAACAATATCAAAAAACATTCTCCAAAACCTAATACAATTATATGACAGGCTATTATATGATGTAAAAGTTGTGAGACCAGCAGAGCCTTCTCCAATGATGACAACAGTATCACAGTTTCTAGAAACATCAAGAATATTCAGAATAGCTGAAGAAGAAGCAAGACGTGAAACATTATCCCCAACCATAAGACAACCTTACACAATACAGCCCACGCACCCAAGCCAAAGTCTAATGGAACACGAGATACAGAACATTTTCAATATAACAGTGCCAGAGGGTGCAGAATTAGACCTATGGGAGCTTGAAAGAAAGATTACACAGATTTTGAGAGAACAGTTTAGAAGATATTATGGCCCAATATTTTGAAGGTGAAATATTTTGAATATAAAATTAGATGACCTCGAACTCGTTAAAAGAGTAGACCAGGAGGGAACAATATTAGAGACAAGAAGCATAATAAATGTTACCCTATCGAACAGAAGACAAGTTTATGAAATAAAGATACCAGGACATGATGGAAGCGTATTCCAAGACTTCGGAAGATATCCTATAACGATTATAGTTGAAGGACTCTTAACTGGACCAAATTCAAAGAACACATTCCAAGACCTTAACTCTAAATTTAAGCTCGGCAAACCAGTACAGTTTGTTTCAGACATACCATCTATAACAGAAATTTCAGAGGTTGTGATAGAAAGTTTTAGGGCAACAATAGTAAGCTACTCTCCCACAAGCTACTGTTATATTCTAGTCCTAAAAGAGCATAAGAGCACAAAACAGGAGGAGAAGCCGGCACCAAGCCAAGAAGAAGCTGCAAAAGAGGAGACAGAGTCTATAATTAAAGAAGTCTATGACATTTTAAGGCAGGTGAAATAATATTGTATTACCCAAACTATGAGATAACATTTGGTTCGAAAACGTTTACACCATCTTCAACAAAAGTTTTTGGCATAAGAGTAAAGTGTGGACTATGTCCAAAAGTTGACACACTAGAATTAACACTAACAAGAGATGAGGAGACAGAGAAGGTGCAGAGGGGGGAAAAAGTTCTTGTTAAGATAGGATACGAGGACAGCCTACAGACAGTATTTTCTGGAATAGTTGACCTAATAGAAAAAAGTTTTAGACAGACAAGAGTATACGCACTAAACCATGCACTACACCTAACAATATTGAGATTGAATAGGGTTTACCTTAACCAGACAGCGGGAAACATTGTTTCAGATATATTGGACACATTAAATAAGAGGCTGACTGAAAAAGGAGAGGAGACCCTAAAACATGAGAAAATAATGGATGGGATAATGTTCCCATACTATGTTATAGGAGAAAACATGAATGCATACGAGCACATAGCAAGGCTAGCGGAAAAATGCAATTACATATGCTATACAACATCAGAAGGACTACTAAACTTTAAAGCATATGAGAGAAAAGAACCTTATACACTTAAATATGGAGAAAACATTATAGAAGTAAGTTTGATTAAATTGTTTAATCCGATTGGTGGCATAACAGTTTATGGAGAAAGCCCATCAAGCTGGGCTGGAAGAGAAACATTTCATTGGCTTTCAAAAAAAGATTATTCCGGAACATCTACAGGAAAAGGAGCTCATGAACTAATTTTAAAGGACTATACAATAAAGGACACGGATACAGTTACAACAGTAGCAGAAAACATATATTCTAGAAGAAAGATAGATTTCATGACATTTTTGAGGACACTGGGAGAACCTAAGATTAAAGTTAGTGACACAGTAAAGGTCGAAAACATTCCAGAAACTCAAGAGCCTATAGAGTTTGAGGTTGTTGAAGTAGAACACCACCTAAACTTTAGGGAAGGATTCACTACACTAATAGGAGGAATAGAAGTGAAATAGTATGAGCATAGTGGAGCTTATAAGAAAAATCGCTGAAAACGAGGCTAAAAAAAATTATACTATAGAATTGGGTGTCGTAACATCAGTATTCCCACATAGTACACCGAACGATAAAGAAAACTATGAATGTAATGTCAAGATTAAGGGTGGAGAAATAGAGCTTCAGCACGTTCAAATTGCAACACAGGTAATAGGTCTAGCATGCCCCCCGAGAGTGGGAGACCTAGTCCTAGTATCGTTTGTTAACGGAGACATAAACCTACCAGTCATAATAGGAAGACTATACAATGACGAAGATAGACCTCCAGTAAACGATTTAGAAGAGATAGTATTTGTACCACCCTACACAAAAAATGCAGAGAAAAGAAGAATATATTTAGAGTTTCCAGAGGGAACAATGATAAAAATTACGGACGAAGATATTATGGTTAAGACAGGAGAAACAAAGGTTATAGTGCACAAAGATGGAGATGTTGTGATAGAGTCGAAGGCAGACGTTGTAGTAAAAGCCAAAGGCAACACAAAAATCTCTTCAGGAGGAACACTATCACTTTCAGCTTCAAAGATAAAGGTCGAAAGTGAAAAGGAGCTTGAGGTCAATGCTGGAGCGGATTTGAAGATAAACACGGACGCAAACCTAAAGCTAACATCTTCAGCTGACATGAACATGGAAGCAAGTGGCAGGACTACAATAAAGGGTGCAACAGTGAACATAAACTAGGGTGACAGCATGTCATTAAAATCAGACCTAAAATTAAAGTTTGATGAAGCAGGCGCAGACCTACAAGTAAAAGATGGAGATCTACAACTTGCACAGGAGGAAGAAAATCTTGCCCAGGCAATAGTGCACAGGCTAATGACAGACCTTGGCGAATTAGAGGAACTAGGACACCCTGACTATGGCTCAAAATTATATGACCTAATAGGGCAACCTAACACTGAAGAAACAAGAAACCTTGCAAGAACATATGTACTTAATGCACTATCTGGAGAGCCTAGAATCAAAGAAATTGTAAGCGTTACAGTTTCACCCAACATTTTAGACCCAAACAGGATCGATATTGAGATTGTTGTTATACCAGTTGGAAAGAGAAGACCCTTAACAGTATTTTATTCAATGCTATTGGAGGTGGTTTAAGTGCCAATTGAAAAGAAAACTTTCCAGCAGATTGTTGGAGAAATGCTTAGAATGTTGAGCGAAGCGTCAGAGGAATTCGTTTACTCAAAAAATGTTGTAAGATACATATTGTCTGGAAAGGTTTTGGATATAATATCAGTAGAAGGTTTTGTTAACGGCTTAAAGAAGACTTTTGTAAAAGATTTGGACTACAGGTTTTCTGAAAATTATATTGAATGGATTTATGGAGGCAGTAGACCCGATGATGGAACAAAATTTAATGTAACATATAAGCCTGAAAGGGCTGAGATAACGGACACTTCTCCAGGAAGTGTTGTTAGAACAATATTAGAGGCGGTAGGAAGAGAAATAGAGTATCTTAACCTTCTAATAGAGCGGGCATATTATTCAGGATTTATAGATACTGCGTCAGGTGAAGCACTTGACCTTGTGGTAGCAATACTTGGTATAAGAAGAAAACCGCCACAACCAGCTTCAGGATACGTAACATTCGGTAGAAGAAGTGAACCAGAAACAATACAGGTTAATGGAGAAATAATATTCTATGATGGTTCAATAGAATATACTTTAAGGAACAGGTTTGTAAAAGAAGTTTCAAAAGTGAAGGGACTAGCAAATGGTATAGCAGCAGAGTTTAGAAGCGAAGTTGATTATATTATTTCAGAAAATAGGATAAGATGGCTTCCTACAGGAAAAAGGCCTGACCAAGGAACAACATTCACTGTAGACTATATAGCATACCGTGAAATTCCCATTCCAAAGGGGACAAGAGTATCAACATATTCTGCAAAACCAGAGGAGGTCATAACATATACTACAGTAGAAGATTCCATACTAAAGCCTACAGCAGAGGAAAACTGGGAAGCAGATGTCCCAATAGTCTGCACAATTCCAGGACCAAGGGGAAACGTTCTAGCAGGGTCAATAACAGTATTACCACAACCACTTGTAGGAATAGAATATGTGATAAACAAGGTTGACATAACAGGAGGAGTTGACGCAGAAAGCGATAGAGAACTCAGAGATAGAGCAAAACGTGCACTCGAAATAGCTGGAAAAGCAACACTACCATCACTTGAAACAACAATAAAGTCAGTTGAGGGAGTAAGCTCTGTGCTAGTGAAGGAGACTGTAGACAATGTTCCAGGAATAATAAAGGTTATAGTGGACGGAGGAGACCCTGAAAAAATTATTGAGGCAATAGAAAGGACAAGAGCTGCGGGCATAAAAGTTGAATTTTCGAGACCAAAACCAGTCTACATTGATGTGGACATAACACTAGTTTTAGAAAAGAAGGCGTCGGAAGCAGAGGTTTCAAGAAAAGTTGAAGAGCAAATCAGAAGCTACCTTTCCAGTCTAAAGATAGGTGAAGATGTACTATTCTATAAGGCTGCAGCCCTCGCATTAGAAGTGGAAGGCGTAAGAGATATAGCAGAACTTGTTATAGAAGCACATAGAGTAGCAGAAGGTGTAGTTAGAAGTGAAAAAGAAAATATTGTGGTAAGTGACGAGGAAAAGGTTCTGGCAAGGAACATTAGAATCTCGTATAGGAGGATGGAATAGATTGTCTAGCGCGGACAAAATATTCTCCCGCCTACCAGACTTTTACAAATACTGGATAAAGTCTTCAATAATCTTTAAACTTGTTAAAGCAATTGGAACAGAACTCGATTACACAAAAGAGCTAGCATACAATATGATGCTTTCACACTGGATAGAAACAGCATCAGATGGAGACCTAGACCTAATGGGATCAATATTTGGACTAAAAAGATTAGAAGGAGAAGAGGATGAGAGGTATAGGAGTAGAATAGTTAGGGCAATAGTAGACTTTACCGGAGGAGGAACTCTACATTCTATACACTCAATACTAAAGAGTATTGTAGGAGAGGGTATCCAAATTATAGAAAACCCTCCAGCCGACTCATCATATGAAGTAAGTGTTATGTCAGGGGACACGTGGACACTTGGAAGCTACAGTATAGAAGAAAAGACTACACCAACATTAGAAATTGATGCATCGGACAGGATAGAAAACCCTTCAATATCAAACCTAGACTTTAACACATACGTAAACCTTAAAGGGGTTTTCGAAAAAGGAGACAAGATAGTAATAAAAAACGGTAAATGCTACATAAATGATGTTGAGGCAAATGATAAGATGGAGACCAAAACAATATTCTTGCATAGAAAAGCTTCAACATGGAAATATTCTGAGCTTATAAGAGAAAGGATAGGTGTGTTCGATTCAAGCTACTTTGATGAAAGCATATTTGCTGTAAGTACACCAAAGGCTACAGTTAGATTCAAGTGGACAAGATTACAGCCTGCAACAATAGCAGTAAAAATAGGAAGAGAGGCTTTAAATAGAAGCAAGTATACAAAGGAATATGTGAAAGAAGTATTAGATGCAATTAAGGCCGCTGGAGTAAAGATTATTGTGGAGGTGGACTAGGTGCCAAAATTTAAGCCCATAACAAAAAAGCCTGGCGAACTTATAAAAGCTGAAGACTGGAACAGAATACAAGAGGATATCCTAAAAGATTTAGAAGAGATAGAGAAAAGCGTTATAGAACTTAGAAAGTATGTTGAAAGCCTAACAGAAAGCGCTACAATCCTAAACCCAGCAAGCCCGGTTGGAACAAGTTACGAACTAAATGTTCCAGTACCAGGAGAAACAGCAAGCTACAATGCAACAGTGGTTGGACCAATAACAAGACAGTGGGCGACAGAGAGGGGAAAGGTTGGAGAACTATGCAGATTCGGGCTAGCAGCATATCTTGAAATACTGGAATATTGGGCTGGAGCAGAAGACGGCGACAAGAAGGCACTGGATATAGTGTTCGAGTACCTTGATGGAACATCAAGCGTAGTAAGCGGCCTATTTATAAACGAATGTTCAAGACTTAGGCCTAAAAGTTCAGAAAACCCGTACCTAGAATATCTTCTCTCACCAAACGAGAGAGTCTGGTACAGGTATAGGTTAAAAAATCCTCATCCTGAAAAGGAAGTGTTCAATATATCATTTAGAAAGAGCGAACCAAACTGTATACTTAAAATAGGGAATGTTATACATTACAAGTCAAAAATAGGTCCAATATGAGGTAAACCTAATGCTCTATGAGCTTGAGGAAAAGGTTCTCAAAATATTAAGAAAAGAGGTTAAAGAGGTTGCTGAAGAAAACATTAGGATAGGATTCAAGATAGACATAAAACCTTCAATATTATTAAAAAATGTAGCGTTCAAAATAGATAAATCGAACATAGTGGAAGAGGAAGGTGAACTTGTAACAGAAGAATTTGATGGAGACGGAGAAAGAAAAGATTATGTTTTAAAAGAGACACCTTCAAACATTGTTTCAGTCGAACATCCAGCAGGAAAAAGGTTAGAGGAACTACAAGACTATAATGTAGACTATGAGAGAAAAACAATATTGTTTAGGGTACAGCCTTCTAAAGGAAACAAAAACATTATAATAAGATATAATACGAAAACAAAGAAGGTTGAAGTTAATAGGCTCAAGATAGAGGCAAAATATCATATTATTATAACATCAAAGGATAGACAACAACTAGACAATCTAATAGAAAATGTGATAAAAATCTTATACCAATCAGAAAAAAGTTTCGAAGAAATAGGGACAACATTCAAGCCATTATATGGGAAAATGGTCGAAGAAAACCAGGCAATAATATCATGCAATGCTGAAACCGAGTTAAAGATTACAAGGATAGTTCCACCAATAGAGAGGATAGAGATTAGGGAGCAAAGAAAAGTTTGAGCCAAAGAAACAAGATACCACTAGGCCCAATAAAACTACGTGTAGACACAAGAGGATTCGAAGACGGAAGACTAGTGCAGTTCGAGATCTGGATGAAAAAGGGCAGTGAGGAAAAGATAGTGGACCAAGTAAATGGTACAGTAAGAGGTGGAAAAGGTGAGGCACTATGGACACCAAGAGCAACTGAAAAAAGAGACACGTTAAAAAAGGAAGAGATAGTAGAAGAAGAGGGCGAATTAGAAGAGTACTATTTTAGGGCAAAAGTTGGAGACCTAGAAGCACAGTCAGAACCATGGACATTCATATACCCACTAGAAATATATGTAAAAGATGAAAACGGTACACCATTGAATAATGTAGAATTTGAGATAGAATTTTCTGATGGAAGCAAAGAAAAGGGAACATTCACACAAGGATGTGCAAAATTTAAGGGAGTGCCAAAAGGCAGGTTCAAACTAAAAATCAAAGGATACAAGTTAAAGGAAGAACAATCATGAGTGATGTAACAGCATACGGTTTAGTTGACGTTAAAACAAACATATTAGAAGGAACACTACAACGTGAGGTTTCATATACTGTTTCTTTAAAGGTTCAACCACCAGCTCAGAATGCAAACTATACAATAGAAAAGGCATCAGACGTTGATACTGAAACTGAAAGAACTGTATACACTCCAATTAGGGAAGAAGTTGACCTCCTAGAATCTTCAGACGAATTTAGAATATGTATTTCAGAGAATGTGGGAGACAATGGATCATATGTGGTTGACAAATGCCAATTTTATAGAATATGGGGTATAATGGGAAAAATAGACATTTACATACCAGTAAAGATTGAAATTTCAAAAATGGCTGCAGACAATCCAGAAAACTATGTTGCAGACGAAGTTTCAGCAATAATAGAACTAGTTGATCCACCAGAAAACATTGGCACAATAAAGGGTCCAAAAGGGCATGGAAGATGTGGAGCAGACTTTGTATCATTCCTTAAAAGCCAGGTTTCAGGAGGAGATGGAGGAGACAACTGTCCAAACATATTTGCTCCAATACAATTCCAAGACAGATGTAGAAGCGTTCAAGGTAATGTGGACAATCCACAAAAAATAATATTGGATGAAAGTAAAAGACAATTTAGAGTATATACTGAAAACCCTAACGCAGTCATAGTGCCAATAAGAAAAGTTGAGGAAAAGATTGAAGGTTCAAACAATATTATAAGAATAGGATATGCTAGAATCTTACTACATTTCCCACCAGTTGCTGGAAACAATTATAGACTTAAAATAAGGCTTATCAACAGAAACGGACAAGAGGCTGTTTTAAGGGACAAAGACAATCCAGACCTATACCCATTATACTTTCAAACCCCTACAATAACAGTATGGAAGAAGATTAAGATAGAAATGGTAGCCCTACAAGAGGGAATAAACTATGAGGACATGAAATGGAAGGTTGTAAAGTCAGCCTTCGCAGACGCTTTTATAGAAGTTGAGGAACCACCACCAGAAAAAAGGTACACAATAACAAGAGAAGAATGGATGAGATATTTAGGAGAAGAAGTGTATAGAGGATGGCGCAAAAGTGAATGGAAAGAATATTCGAAACCCAATTACGTTAATGAGCAAACTCAAGACTTAAGAAACTACTCCTTTCCACAAGCGCATCCAACGATACCAGGATCACAAAAATTAACACCGCCAGATGAAGACCCCCAAAATCTAAACAGAGACTCGTGGACGTTTTTAGAGAAAATGGCGAAAAGAGTCTTCAGAGAAAAATTAGGTGGACAAACTTATAATCGTTTAAGAAACCCGCTTAGAGGAATAGATATTGGTGTATGTACACTAATATGCAAGCCTCCATTTCAAGACTCAAGTGTTGGAGGACTAAGTTTCTTCAACAAAATGTTCTACATTGTATCTGGATTAAACATGGAGTCAACATTTGTACACGAGTTTGGACACGCACTCTTCTTAAGACATGGGGCAACATATTTTGTTAAAAACACTGACATACCATTCACAACAAGATGCGAGGAAAGTGGTTCAGAAGGACCATACTGGGACGACCATGATAGCGATGATATGATAACATGTGTAATGTCATATAATATAAATAATGTTGAATGGCACTTTTGCGGACTATGCCTACTAACACTAAGACTTTATGATAGAAACAGAATGATAAGAGGAGAAGATAACACTCTGAGAACAATATTATATCATAGGACGCCGACTGTTTACTGGGTTGAGGATTCCGATAAAGAAACAGTCGACCAAGATGGGTGGAGTGTGATAGAACCTTGGCTAAAAATTCATCAAAACCCGCCTGAATCTCTAATTGTAGGAGAAGAACTTAGGCTATTGGCACTATATCCTTCTGAGGAAGTTGTAAACGATGATAATATAGACTACAAAAAGGATTTAACAAAATATGAGAGAGGAAGTTGGATTTCAACAAACACAAAAGTTGGAAGAATAAGGGTTAGAAAAGAAAATAAAATTTGGATTGCAAAGATAAAAATTGTAGGTAGAGGGAGGACAGAAGTAAAGTACAGAATTAGCCGAGGACCAAATAATTTCATAGAAAGTGCACCACTCGTTTTTGAGACACAGTAGGATGTGACATTTTTGAGCCTAAAAGAAAATCTAAAACTACATTTGAAATTTAGTAGAAGAAAATTCGTTAGAGGAGAATCCATTCCAGTTACGGTATGCTTAGAGAATATTGGCAACAAAAATTTATTGCTTGATGAACTGACACCACTATCAGCTTCCCTTAACTTTAAAGTTTTAGGAAAAACAGGCTTTAAAAGATCATTTCCACTACGAAACTGGCTTTCACGTGAAGGTATAATTTTGAAACCCTATAAACCAAAAACTTTCAAATTATCTCCAAATAGTAAAAAATGCTTGAATTTGGATTTGACAAAAATTTGTGGCGAATTGGCTGAAGACCTTTATAAGATAAGGGCTACATATACATCACATGAAATACTTTTTATAAATTCAGAAATTGTGCAGATAAAGATTATATCATCAAACCCGATATACATTTCATCACCAAGAGACTACTTGAGATATGCTTATGATCCAATATATAGTGCTTGGATAAGTAAACAAAACAATGAACATTTCTTATATTTTATGAAAAATAGTCCAAACTTTCCAAAAAACATATGGTATAATAAGCGTGTAACAAGATTAGACAAACCTTATGACGTATATGCTGCATTACCTGAAAACTATGACCAGAGAAAAAATTGTATAGTTTGGTATGAAAAAAATGTTTTCTTCAAATGTGTTGTCGAAGATGAAAAATTTTCCCTGAACAGTTTTGAACTGCCTTTTCAAGTAAATTGTATATTTGAACCACCATATTTTTGTGAAGACGGAGTTTTGATATCTTTAGCATACAGCTTTACAGACAACTTGTCAACAATATACTTGATTAAAATAGGAGAAGATGCCAATTTTCAAACAAAACCTCTAGAAACATTCAAAGGAATATTGGACGAATATAATCTTGTCTTCGATGAAAAAACACATGCACACCTAGTTTACACTATAAAAGGATGCAATGAATGCTATTATATTGAAATTTCTGGCGAAAACCTAGAAGAGGTTACAAAACAGACACTATTCAAGAACGAAAACCAATGTTTTGCACTCCAGCTTTCAAACAATTGCATAGATGAAAGTGGAGAAAGAATTTTAGCTCTACACTATCTAACATTAGAAAAAGATAGGTTGAACGCACACATTCTAGACGTTATTAGAAAAGTTGAAGTGAAAAATATTTTTGTACCAGTTCCAAAGGAGCGTGAGCTAAAGTGTATAGATGTGATTTTAGACGAAGAGGGTTTAACTCATCATCTTTTCCAAGACAAAAATGGTATTTTATGGTATCAGCCAGCAGAAGGAGGAATGATACAAGCTTCAGAAGAAGATGAAGTATGTCCTGGAAACATTGAGTTTCCAAAACTAGTCCTTTCATCGAACCTAAGCAGACATTATGGAATATTCATAAGATATGTTAAGGATAGAAGAAATTTTGTTTATAAGAAGCTTGAGTTCCTCTAAGCCTCAATTCTAGGACGGGTTAAAAGTCTATAGTCCTCAACCTTAGGCTTTTCAAGCCCTTTCTCCTTCCCTTCTTCAGGTGTAGTAGGTTTAGGTATTGGAACACCCATGTCTCCAATAAAAACCTTTCCAACAGCGACAACCTTGCCTACAGGAAGATCGACTGGATCATTGCATGTTATTGCAGTGTCACCGTTTCTTGCAGCAGGTTTACCGTTTATAAAAACACCCATACTTCCAACAAGAATTGTACCCCTATTTTTTGGAGGAACCTGAAATGATACACCACCAACTGGAGTATGTGGTGGAGTGTTTGTTGCAGTGCTTCCGACGGTTGCAGCAGGCTTCCCCTCTATAAACACATCATTACTCAAGTTACCGTCTATTATGCCATTAAATGGTAGAGGGGTAGGTGTTGGAACAAGTCCAGTTGGGGAGGGTACCATGACAATATGAATGTCTTGGGCTACTATTTTGTCACCTTGTTTAGCTGCTGGTTGACCCACCTTTCTCTCCCACCTTAGGCTGTGCTGCACCACATTTTGGACAGAATGATGCGACTATGTTTATTACTGAACCACAGTTTGGACATACTTTAGTGTCTGGGCCGCCTGCAGGCTGTTTTCCACACTTTGGACAGGATACTGCATCATCAGGCATGCCGCTTCCACAGTGCATACAATATCTCTTTGCCGGAGGAGGAGGTGGTGGAGGCTTCTTTCTTAAAAGAAAGAATGCTATTGCAGCAAATACTGCTATTAGTATTATTGCTATAATTACGATTGTTGTGGTGTCTATTCCACCAGATGAAACAGCAGATGTTGTAGTAGTTGGCTGGGAGGTGGTGACTGTTGTTGGTGAAGTAGTTGGAGAGGGGGTAGATGGTGTAGTAGTTGAAGTTGTGGGCGATGTAGTTGTAGGTGTTGTAGTAGGAGTTGGTGATGTGGTTGTCGGAGAAGTGGTGGTTGGAGTAGTGGATGTCGTTGTAGGTGAAGTAGATGTAGGAGAGGTGGTTGGAGTTGTTGTAGGAGGGGTGGTTGTAATTTGAACCACTTTCACATTAATTTCTACACCCCTCTTTATAGACCCATCTGTTGCATTAATGAACATTTTATATTTTCCAGCTACAACAGTTTTTGAGACTGAAATAAATGCTGTTGTACTTATGTTACCGTTTACTGGTGGAGTAAGTTTGTTTAGGGCAAAGTTGATTGTGAAACCAGGTGGAACATTTGAAGAATAGAGTGATATTGTCTTATTGTATCCAAAATAGGAGCCTACTGTAACAGTAACTGGAAGTTGTTCACCCTGATCTATGGTAACATTTGATGGTGTAACAGATAGACTATAGGTTGGAAGAAATGTGAATGTTACTGTTGGAAAGATTGTGGTAGGAAGAGTTATTGTAGCCTGTGGTGATATTATATTATATAGTGCGAAGGTGGGTGAATTTAATATTATTAAGGACAACATAATTGTAATTAATAGATGTGATAAAATTTTTTTGTTTTCTAAATTTTGCATCAATATCTTATTTGAAAAGCCTTTTATATACTTAACGGTAATAAAATTTTTTAAAAATTTTTAAAAATTTTTTCAGTTAAATTTAATTGCCAATGTTGCCAATGGGTTTTTGAACGAGGATGCCCGTTTCCAAAAAAGAAGTTAAAGAAGTTGTTCAAAAATATGATCAAAAAAATGTTACCATAGGAGTTATTGGTTCACATTCGGCTGAAGAAGTTGGTTCAGCCGCAAAAGCCTTTGGATTCAAAACTGTTGTGGTATGTGAAAAGGGTAGGGAAGAATTGTATACATTATATAATAGGCACTTGTTTGATCATGCTATAGTTTTAGAAAAGTTTTCTAATATAGTTGATGAAAGTGTGCAGGAAAAGCTTAGGAACCTTAATACGATATTTTTACCAAACCGTTCCTTAACAGTATATGTTGGCTACAAGAATCTTGAAGAAAAGTTTTTGGTTCCAATGTATGGGAACAGGTTTATGCTAAAGACTGAAGAAAGAAAGCTTGAAAGAAACCAGTACTGGCTTCTTGAGAAGGCTGGTGTTAGGACGCCTAAGAGGTTTGATTCTCCGGAAAAGATTGATAGGCTCGTTATTGTAAAGGTCGCTCAAAAGGCTAAACCTTTAGAACGTGCATTCTTTACAGCAAAGAATGCTGAAGAATATTGGAGTAAGGCTGAAGATTTGGCTAAGAAGAATGTTATAAGTTTAGAAGATTTAAAAAATGCGGTTATAGAAGAGTTTGTTCTTGGGCCAAGATATAATGCAAACTTTCACGCATGGGCTTTAAATGATGTTTTTGATGAATTTGATTTTCTAGGCTTCGATGATAGAAGGCAGGTTAATCTTTCAGGAATACTGAATCTTACAGCAAGAGAACAGCTTGAACTTGATGTTCCGGTAAAAAATGAGGAAATAGGACATTATGGCTTAACAATGAGAGAGTCACAGAAGCCTCTAGTTTATAGGGCTGCTGAAAAGTTTCTGAAGGTATGTTGTGAAGAATATCCTCCAGGCCTAATAGGCCCATTTGCACTACAGGGTGCAATAGCATATGACCCAGGGGACCCAGAAGGAAAGAAACTAGAATTTTTTGTCTTCGATGTGAGTCCAAGAATACCTGGCTCACCATGTGTTGGACCCACTTCTCCTGAAATGAGAAGACTGTATCTAAAATATTTTAGCATGCTAAAGCAGCTTGGAATAGGATTGCATGCTTTCGAGTCTGTTCTAGACTTTTCTATGCTAGAAATATATTATGCTTCAGTAAAAGGAAAGCTTCCTCAAATAGTTACCTAGATTCAAATTCTAATTCTATCAAGAGTGTCAACAAATATTGGAAGGTCTCTTAAGTAAACTATTTCCTTAGCATTATACCATGGACCTTCACGCCAGACAGCAGCCTTACATACAATTTTTCCACCAGCCTTTTCAACAAGTTTTACAAGAGCATCAATTGTACCTCCTGTTGAGATAACATCATCCAGAACACAGACCCTCTTACCACTAATATTTATAACATCTTCTTCAGTTAATATAAGTGACTGCTTTTCCTTTGTTGTTATAGATTTAACGGATTCAATAATATATTTACCCATGTATGCTTTAGGATTTTTCCTCGCAATAACATACCTTTTCAAACCAAGCCTCCTAGCAACCTCAAATGCTAAGGCAATAGATTTTGCTTCAGCCGTAACCAAAACTTCCGGACCAAATGATACAATACGCGCACACAAGAGCTCTGCAGCCTTAGAAATGAATTCAACATCACCAAGCACAAGTGAAGCATTAGAGGCAATCCAAACACCATCATCAACTTCAACAACAGGCAAACATCTCTTTAAACCATCAAATTCAATTTCATAACATTTTTGACCGGAAAATATGATGACATTCTCCATAATCATTTCACCACAAAAAGTTTCTGAGCAAGAAAATAAACACTACAGCGATCATGGAAAATATTACAACATAATCTAAACTATTAAGTTTTCCAACAGAATACCTACGCCTACCATTCAAAGAAAAGGACTTTAACTCCATAGCAAGAACAAGCTTTTCAGCATTCTCAATACTTCTTATAAGTAAAGGCATTACAACACTATTATAGTTCTTAATCCTTCTAACCAAAAAACCCTTATCAAGCTCTAAACCTCTAGAAGTCTGACCCTCCTTAATAGCAATATATTCATCAGATACCGTACTAATATGCCTCAAAGACAGGCCTAAAGTGAAGACAAGCTTGTATGGAAGCCTAAAAGATGCAAGAGCATTAACCAATTCAACAGGCGTTACAAAAGAAACAAAAGCTAAAGAAAGAACTACAATAAGAAATAGTCTTAAGGTCATAAATACGCCAGTCATAACATTTACACCATCATAAACGTGAAATAGAGAGTACTGGTTCAAGAAAGTCCAGAGAACAAATGCTACAAGGAAAACGGGAGCCATAATCTTAAGCCTTCCAAAAATCTTATTCCTTTCAACAGAGAAAAATGACAGAACTAATGTGATAGAAGCCAATATTATAAGCTCTATAATTTCAGTAAAAAGGAAAGCTAACGTGAAAGCAGAAGTAAAGAATATGATCTTTGTTCTTGGATCAAACTTCAAATCAATTCACCCTCTCCTCAATTAATGTTGGAGGCTCTAACTCATACAATTCAATCTTCTTATCGTTTAAGAGAACATTTTTTACGGGAGAAAATTCTACTATAGAACCGTCCTTAACTATGATAACTGAATCGCTAACCTTTAAGGCAAAGTCCGTGTCATGGGTTACGATAATAACACTTTTTCCATCACACCTCATTCTAAAGATAGCGTCCTTAATCAACCCTAAAGTTCTACTATCCTGTCCAGTAGTAGGCTCATCCAGCACAAGAATCTTAGGATCAGCAGCTAAAGCTGAAGCAATCATCAAACGCACCTTTTCACCCATGCTCAGAAGATATGGTGGCCGGTCCCTTAAATCATCCAAATTTAAAAGCTTCAAAGCATTTTTGGCATTATCTAGAGGAAGACCAAGATTCTTACACGCGAACGTAACCTCATCCCAGACAGTTTCTGAAACAATATGCCTATCAGGATCCTGGAAAACAAAGCCTACATATTTTGCAAGCTGTGCAGGACTATAGTTTCTAGTATTCTTTCCATCTACAAAGACGTTACCTTTAGAAGGCTTCAAGAGACCATTAAAATGTTTAACCAATGTGGTCTTACCGGAACCATTTGGACCCATTACAGATACGATGCTATTACATGGAATTTCAAGGTTAACATTTTTGAGAACATAATTTTTTTCGTACTTAAACCATAGGTCTTCAATTTTAATAGAAGAACCATTTTCTTTAACATTAACATTATCATTGTTTTTAACAAAATTTTTTACACACGTTTCATGAGTGGGCCCATGATTATTAGAAAGTTGAAACATTTGGCCATCAAGATAATATATTCTATCCAAACATTCTTCGAGACCCTTAAGCTTTCTAGAGAGAATAAGAACACCTTTACCAATACTCTTTAGATAGGATATAGTGTGCCTCAAACATATTATACCATTCCAATCAAGATTTGATGTAGGATCGTCCATTATAAGAAAGTTTGAACCCATAACAGTTGTAGAAGCGATAGCAAGCCTCTGTTTTAACCCTCCAGAAAGTTTTGAAGGCTGAAAGTTTCTATAGTATTCGAGACCAAAGTTTTTAAGAGCCCAATTAACCCTTAAACTAATTTCATTTTCGTCCAGACCAAGATTTTCTAAACCAAACCTAATATCTTCTTCAACCGTGAGCCCGAAAATTTGGCTTTCATAATTTTGCATAATCAAATTCATAAAACGAACAATATCCCTAACATTCTTTCCCAACACATTTTCATTGTTAAAGTAAACTTTACCCCAAACTTCAGCCTCAATCCTATTAGGAATAATTCCCATAAGACAGTAGGCTAAAGTAGTCTTACCAGAACCACTAGACCCTATAACCCCTACAGCCTCACCTTCCTTCAAAAAAAAGGATGCGCCGGATAAAACCGGCTTATGCCCATTATATTTACAGCCAAGCTCTTGGACTTTTAAAGCGTTCATAGCCTCCACTTAAGCAAACCTCTTCTTACCAGAGAAGGAGCGACAGCCTTGATAACAAGAGGAGTGCCGACAAGTATCGGTGGAAGGTCACTTAAAGCAAGCATATAGCATGCTGGAAGAAATGGTGCAACACCGACCCAATCAAAACCAATAGCTACAACAGGAATCATAATAATACCAGAAATAAAGGAGACAATAGTAGCCTTAACAAGCCCCTTAGGGGAAAAAGATTCATCAGCCTTCACAAAAAGCCCAGGAATAAGACCTGTCAAACCCACACCAATAAAATCGAATATTGGTGTTGCTGGATTAAAGTAGCCGCCTAAAAGAGCCCAAAGAGTGTTTCCAATAGCACCAGAAAGAAAGCCTATGATTGGACCAAAGAGTATTCCAAAAACACATGGTAGAAATGCAAGCACCCTCCAGTGTATTGCACCAGGTATTAGAGGAATAGGGGCAGTAAGAAGGAAGCCTACACCGGTTACAGCAGAAGTTATAGCAATGTATGCTACAGCAGTTAATGGGTCAACCCTAGCCTTAGATAAGCTCATATTCGAGGTAAAAAATTTATGCCAATATAAATATTTTTAACATAAATTTGTTAAAAAAAAGTTGGGGGTTTATACTTTTACAGTATAGGTATCAGCTACACCGTCACCTATTACAGTAACAAGATATTCACTTACAGTTGGTGTAGTGGTACTCCTTAAACGTAGCCCATACTCAAATATCAGTTCATCTTCATACTTTAGTTCTACTGATTTGCCTTGTTCAAGTTTATATCCTCTGCTTATCATAAGCATGCTCTTAACATCTTCACCCATGTTCTGCTTATACCTTAACTTTAGTGGCTCTAGTGTTCTATCAGACTTTATCAGAAAAACTGCAGCACCTTCAAAGTATGAGGGAAGATATTTCTTTGCATCCGTACGAGCATAAACTGGGAAAACTATAACGAGCCTTAACATTACATCACTACCACCAGTATTTTTGACGTTAACCTTAAGAAGCTTAGAAGACACTTCAGCAGAAGTTATTTCTATGCTAGAAGCATGCATTTGACGTAATCTCTGCCACCACATCCTATTCTTGAGAACAAACTTGAATCCCGGCATATGAATTTTATCACGTATTTCTTCTAGCCCTTCTTGTGGAACAGGATATCCTTTTGCTACAGCAGTTAATACAAAGAGTGGTTCATCTTTTGTACCCATATTGAATACTGTAGGCTCTATATCAACTAGCAGAGCGTTTACACCATCATTAACTTGAAGCCCTCCAATTATTACTATAGTAAGGTTTCCAGTACGAACAAATGCTGTATAGTTTCTATCATTATATTCTACTTTTGCACCTGTTATGTTAAATCTAATTAAATTAATAGAAGCACCAGTTTCAATTTCAATTGATTCTATAGCTTGAGCTACACCATCAAGTGCTGTAAGATTAAGATTTGTTCCTTCAGACCTTGTCCACACCCAACCCTGTCCAACATTAGGTTTAGAATAGTGTACTCCAATTTTACTATAGTTTATGTAAACAGCAGTAACACCTTCAGCCAGCTTCGGAGGATCTGTAAATAGTATTGCTAGAATTCCTTTACCAATGTGTGTTGATGTTGTAGTTGAAATTTGAGTTGTAGTAGAGGATAATGTAGGCTGTGTTATAGATGATGTAATACTAGTCGTCTGCATAGTAGAGGACGTTATAATAGTAGAAGATGATTGTGTAGAAGTTGGTTGAATTTGATGTGGAGCTATCCCTGCGAACATGCTCGCTACAATAATTAGTAGGGCTGCTACTAACGCTATGAAGCCAGATATTATTACATTTTTTTTACTGCTCATTTTCCATCGGCAAATAATATAGGATGTGGAGAATATAATAGAGCATTTTTAAACAGTATGTTTAAAAAATTTTTTAGAATATTCAAAAAATTGAACATCATCAATTTTTTGAAAAGTAGATATAAGACCATTTTTATAAGATAATGTATATGAAGAATGATATTGGAGCAAAGCTTAAGGGAAATACTTTAAGGGTCTACGTTTATGTTCTTAAGAATAGGAGGGTTGGAGTTAGGGAAGTACAACGGAGCCTAAAGTTTTCAAACCCTTCTTTAGCCCTTTATCATTTGAACAAGCTTAAGGAGCTTGGCCTAGTTAAAGAGGATAATGGGGAATATGAGGTTGTGAGTGAGGTTAAGGTTGATGTGTTAAGAGACTTCTTACGTGTTGGCACATTGCTTGTTCCAAGATTTGTTATGTATGCAGTCTTTTTCACAGTTTTAACAGCATATCTTGCAATAGTATCATTTCAAGCATATTATATGGTTCCAATAGTCTATTGGCTTCTAGCACTTCTCGTTATTTCTACAATAATATTCTGGTATGAGGCACTTTATGCTTGGTTTTCAGCACCACCAACTTAATACGATCTTCATACCTCAAATAAGAATCTTAAGCGAACATAAGTTGTAAGAAACAAGAAAAATTAGGCGGGCTCGGTGGGATTTGAACCCACGATCTCCAGCTCCGGAGGCTGACGCCTTATCCATACTTGGCCACGAGCCCATCCCATTTTTAAACCATGTTAGTTTAAAATTTTTATCTTATAGTATTGTTTGAGTTTTAGATGATAGAATCTTTACTTTATCCTTCCCTTAATAGTGCATCAGAATTTATCAATACTTCCTTAAGAATAAAAAAATTTATTTTGTGCTGTGGACTTTTTAGCGTCGAATATGTTGGAAGAAGCTCTTCCACATTGGGTTTAGGTGAAAGAGTTTTAATTATAAAGGGTGACGGTTCTGTCCTCGTTCATAGGAGTAAGGGTTACGAGCCTATAAACTGGCAGCCTAGCGGCTGTATTATAAGGTGTGAAGTTGAAGATGATAAGATGATCGTTTTTTCTGAACGTAGACGGCCTAAGGAGTTTCTTAAGGCTGTTTTTGACAAAGTTTACATTGTTTTCTCCACAAGCCTGATTGATAATGCAAAGTTTCTTATGGGACCTTCTGAGGAAAAATTCTATAGTATACTATTCAAGCATCCAGAATTTATTGAAAAAGGTTTAAGGCTGACTTCTAAACAGAAGTCTCTTTCTGCAGGAGTGGTGGATTTTACTGGCGTAGATGGAAATGGAAATTATGTTTTTGTTGAAGTTAAAAGACGTACTGCGGGAGTTGATGCAGTTAAACAGCTTGACAAATACATAAGGAGTCAGCCGACAAAGTTTCGTGGTATACTATGTGCACCATCAATTACAAAGCCAGCATTATCGTTGCTTGAGAAAAAGGGGTACACTTTCAGAAAACTTGACCTGAATAGAATTTCCAAACTCTTGACCATTGAACCCTTTGAGGAAACCCTAGACAAGCACCTTTAAACCTATTTCATATTCAATTTTGAAAGATTCGAGATTATTTCAGACTCTGTTTCAAGAGATGAAACCCCAAATATTATTCTTTCTTTTTTAGAAATTTCAATAGCAAGAGGGTCAACCTGCTTTGGACCATGCAATATTACCATTCTAGGCTTTATCTGAGAAACTCTTACAGCAACAATAGGTGAACGACCTAAACCAACTTTAGTGAACACGAGAACACGTTCAGAGTTGAAGCCAAATATTTTTATAAAATCTAACCCTGACATTGAGAGAATTGTCTTAATACTATCTAAGACCGTGTAACCGTATATTTGCTTGCTCAAAAGGTCTTCACCACCCAAAACATTCACCTTTAAAATTTCAGCAATAGTTTTAGCACTAACTGGAACCTCATACTCTCCTATAGAAAGAATTGCTGACTCACTTGTTGGTGCATCAAGTTTTCCTAAAAGCTTATTCTTTTGCTGGTCAAGTTCAACAAGAGCTTTAACATACTTTTTGACAAAAGATGTTCCAGGAGAACTCCTCCTACCACTTTCGTAATCACTTAAGACCGCTGGTGAAATATGCAATTTTTTAGCCAAATCAACCTGCTTTATATTCAACTTTTCACGCCACATTTTCATAGATAAGCCTACATTATCACTTAAAACAATATCACCTATAATCCTCTTTAAAATTTCATCATATTGTAAGGACATGATAGCAAGTGTACATTGTAGGGTTAAAAAATTTTTAATATACAACCCTATTTGATACTGTCTCAACAAACTGGACACGTTTCTTGAAAAAACGTTTTGTTTCACCCAAAGCTTGAAAGTTTGATTGAACAACCTTTATTAAGCATGGTAAGTTTGCAGCAGCTTTACCTAGTACGAGACAATGTCTTGGTGGAAGCGTTCTAACTAAAGACTTTACAGTTTCAGTATCAACCATCGAAGCCTTAGAAACCATCTCAAGGTCGTTAGAGTTTATGAAATTGAATAGGAAAATGTTGTCAGCTTGCCTGTATATTCCAACAGGTATTGCATCAGGCTGGTTTGTGATAAATGTAGTGAAAACGCCATAATGTCTCATTCTGGTTATTAGGTCATCCCAATATGTTTCCCTAAGATACAGATGTGCTTCTTCAGCAAAAAGGAATATTGGAGGAACACTATTTGATTCTAGCAGGTCACAAATTTTGTTTAATACAGTTTCAACCACAATTCTCCTAGCAATAGGAGGCTTATTACCAAGCTGTATTATCATAGAAAAACCGTCTTTAAAATGCTCAAACACACCCTCGAACTTGAAAGATTCTTCAATAGAGTCAGTAAAAAGTTTTGAAGCAAGTAGAGAATAGTATCTTGTAAGCATAGCATCCCTAACAAACTCATTACATTTCCAAGTCTGTATCGTTTCACCTAAAGCCTTTAACGTCAAACATCCCTTAGACTCAAGGTCGTCAAGTATACGAATAAATTCTCTTAAAGTAACTCCTGGAGTATCAAGAACATTCTCTAATATGTTGATAAGAGTCCTTCGCCCAATATATTTTATAGAAAATTTGAAGTTTTCTCCAGGCCTAAGGACCACAATCTTTTTAGAAATCTCATTTTCTGAACCATCCCTTCTTTTACCTATACCAGTGTATTCGTTGTTTATGTCAAAAATCATAACATATGCACCATTTTCAACAAGCTTTGAAACAAGAATCTTTGAAAGATGAGATTTTCCAGACTCCTTTCTTCCTGTAATGATATTAAGTTGACCGTCAAGATTATGCAAACTTATACTATAAGGCTGATTATCTAATGTGACACCAATAACAATATTCAGATCCATTTCTCCAAAAACTTTAGAATATAATTCACTTACTGTAATACGCTTAATCTTTGAAGAAGCTCTAGACGGAAGCCAATTTGATGATGAAACAAAAATGCCGTTTTCAAAACAGCCTCTAATCTTGCATTTTAGAAAACGTAGGTCCATCAGCATATAAGATAGTGTTCCAATATCCATGGGATCATTTTCTATTGAGGGTGTAGAAGACTTTATAACCTCATCCCTAACAATTTCGTCCAAAAAATTGTTAGAGTCAATATATGTTTCATCATAAACTTGCACAACCATCTCCTTCTTAAAGTTTGGATCCTCTATTAGAAGATAGTCACCCTTCTTAACCTCTTCACTAGGAAGAGCGAGAACAATTATTTCATCATCCTCTTTCGAGACAATCCTCAAAATGTTCAACACCCCTCAAACTTTAGGCTATTCAACAGCATCTTCCTAAGATTATGTGCAGGAACTTGAACAATGTTCAAAGATTTTGCAATAGTACTTTTCACAGAAACTTCTTCAACACGGTCAAAGACTGAAAGATTATGAGCCATAACAAGAGACTCAGGATAACCGTATCTAAAACTGTCATTCCATAATATTTTACCCAAGATTGTGTCAACTTCAAAAATAAGATCAAAGGGCACATCAACTCTAAAAGCATAACCATGCTTCTTAAACTTGACAACAAACACATGACCTTCAAGCCTTTCAACAACACCTTCAAGAATATGATGGACATCAACCTTTACTGGAGCATAGTTTAATAGTTCAATATAGTTTGCAATATTTTTAACAACCTTAAGCCTACTACTTTTAGAAAAACCAACAACAACATTACCATTCCCTAAAGAAACTTCAAGTATCTTCTTCAAGGATATTCCTTCAAGCTCAAAGGAAGTTGACTTAAGTGAACCATCAACTAATATGATGCTATCTTTTAAAGTAGAACAAACATGCTTCAAAATTTCCCTTTCAAAAATGAACCTAATCAACTTTTTAGCATATTCAGCATCCAAGGATACAAGCCTTACAACCTTCTCCTTCACAGGACTTTGATAATATATTTGCCTAACAACATCATCATCCACATAAACAACATAAGGTCCAAAAGAGTAGTAAGTTTTAGGCCTAGAACAGGAATAGATGAATACACCAGACTTAACAGAATAAAGGCAACCCTCCTCAGTTTCTCCAATAGAAATACATGAGGAATCTATTCCAACAATATTACAGTCAACCTTAACCAAATCAAAAGGTTCTATCTGAAGCTGTAAAGGAGAATGTGAAATAGAAAATATTGGCTTCAGCTCCCCAGCATCCCTTTCATGAAAAACAACCTTTTTTCCAAAAACCCGTTTAAAGTCTGTCAGATAATTGATTATATTACTTGATAGTATTAAGCTAGTTTCTCTCCCGCCTTCGATAGGAAGATTTATTTTGTTGTTCATGTTGAACAATATGGGTGGGCAGAGGAAGGATTTAAATGTTGCGCAACTTGAACAACAACAATATGGTGGTGTTGTTTGAACAACCTAGTTAAAATAAAGTTAAAAAGAGGAAGCTGGGAAATAGAGATAGAATGTGACGAAGAGAAGGTTGCCGAAGTTGTTTCAAAGGTTTTAGGAAGTTTTGAAGAAAGCACACAAACAGGTACAGTTCATGAAGGAAAAGATTTTGGTGGAGTAACATGCAGAGGACTACTTGAGAAGATGTGGAGAGAGGGATGGTTTATGGTTTCAAGAAGACTTTCTGAAGTTGACGAGGAGCTTGCTAGAAGGGGATACCATTATGATAGGTCAGCAATATCACATGCTTTAACAGACCTTGTTAGAGAAGGTGTTCTGACAAGAGAGGGTGAGCCTAGAAACTACCACTATGTTCAGAAAAAGCCTCCAGTATAGTTTCTTATCTTTAGCTTTTTACTTTCTTTTGAAGCTGTTGCCTAAGCCATTCTATACCCATTGTTGTTATTTTGTAGGCGTTACCCTTTTCTAAAGGAATCCTTTCAACACAGTTCGCTTTCACAAGCTCACTTATCCTAGAACTAACACTTTTAGCGTTTATGCCAGTTGAAGACTGTATTTCCTGCAACTGCATACTTTCTCTCAAACGCCTATTTAGCAGATATTCTATCTTTGAAGCTACAAGCTGTAGAGCTATAATCTCTTTATCACTTAAGTCCGTTTGCCAAACCTTTGCACCTTCTGGAGTGATCCTTATAAAATTCGAGAAAGAGAGCATTATATCGTTTAGGCTAAAGTTTAATGATATCTTTTGAGCAAGATCATATTGTGGAAGCTGTTGTGTAATAAATTGGTTAAAGAATCGGACAACCTCTTCAGGAGAACCTGAAAACTCTGCTCTAAGGAGGCCATATGTTACAGTAACATTAATCTTATTTTGTTCAGACATTATACATTACCTTACAAGAGCTAAGATTTATGAATTTCGTTAAAAAATTTTACGTTTGCACTGGAACATCAACATTTGATGTTAATGTTGAATAACAGAATTCACCCTTATCATCCTTAAACCTTCTAAGCTTACCTGACTGCGTTAAACGTAAGAGGGTTACTGCAACAGTTGAACGTGTAAGTGGAAAACCTAATGTTTCAAGAGACTTCTTAATATCTTCGAGACGCCTAGGCTTTCTACCCCAAGGAGAGTTCATTATCTTCATTATAATGTCTGCTATAGAATCGTCTTTAGAAATTTGGATTGTAGGTAACTCTTCAGATGTAGGCTCCTGCTCAACCATTTCAGTCTTTTGATTAGGCTGTGATATTGGAGCTGACAGGACATATTGTGAAGCACCTTTCGTAGCATCTATTATCTTTGGTATAATATCTAATATCGAAGATATCTCTTTTAAGTCTCCTTCAAATTCTATTTCTGATGAACCAATCTTTATTTTTAAACGCATTTTCTACAAAACTCTCCCATACCATGATATAAAGGTTAAATGAACTTTTGATAGCAATCAAATGTTTTGCAAGAGTTTTGCTATTTCCTCCTTTAAAAGTCTAGAAACCTTCCCACCATCAGCCTTACCCCTTACCTTCTCCATCAACATTCCCATCAAGGGACCAAAACTTCTCTCCTTCAAAGATTCAACAATAGCCCTATTTGACACTACCGTTTCATGAACCATTTTCGCTAAGTCCTCTTCAGAAATCGGCTTTAAACCAAGCCTTTTAACACAATCACCTGCACTTACACCTTCTTTACACATACACTTTAATATGTCAATAACACTCTCCTTTGAAACCCGCCCAGAGTCAAGTAGCTGAAAAAGTTCAAACAACATTCCCTCATCCAATACAGATATGTCTAAACCCTCTCTACTAACAGTCACCAAATGTTCTGTTAAAACAACAGCAACCAATGTGGGAGAAAGCTTTGTCATAGAACACACTTTTTCAAAGAGGCCAAGGTATACTGAATCAAGAATCTGGTTCGCAAGTTTCTCATTTAAACCATACTTCTGCATATAATCTCTTAGTACTTCACTCCATGGTTTTGGAACAAACTTTCTACATTCTTCAATTAGCTCTCTTGTAACCCTTATCAATGGTATGTCAGTTTCAGGATACATTCTAGCAGAACCAGGCCTAGGCCTAGAATATCTTGTCCTACCATCCCCAGTAGGACCCCTAGTTTCGGGAACAGGGCCTTCAAAGAACCTTAACATCCTCTGCCTTAATGCTGATAAGGCATCATAATCTCTTTCCCCAGCCAATACAAGGACAAATGCATCAGACTCTTCAACTGAAAGATAAGCTTTAACCCTTTCAACATCCTCTGAACTTATTCCATAAGCTGGAAGTTCGTCAGAATGTATTATGCCACCTAAACCATACGCTCTAGCCATGTCAGCCAACTCTAGACCAAGCCTAACATTGGGATAAGGCTCCATTTTAAAAAGACCCCTGAAGCCTTTAAGCTTTATCCCATAAACCTTCTTCCCATTATCTAAAGCATTTCTAACAATCCTAGAGCTAGCCCCTTCAAAAAGGCAAGTTACATCAACATATTCGCCTATAGAAGAAATAGAGTCTAACCCCTTCTCTTTCAAAAGCCTTGCAACATTATAAAGATGATATTGTCTCATCATCTCATATTCTATAATCTTCGGTATAAGGTCAAGCTTCTGCACACCCTTAACCTCACAAGGGGGAAAGCCTTCAATTGAAATGTTAATATCCTGTCTTATTGTTCCAATACCTCTAGCAGCAAAACCTGTTAAACGCAAAAGCCTTCCAAGAGCCAAAGCAACCCTTTCAACAGTCTTTGGATCAGCTTCAATAGGCGCCAAAGAAATTTCAATCAAGGGAACACCCAGGCGGTCAAGAGAAAAAACTTTAGCATCATCTCTTTCCTCAACAAGTCTTGCAGCATCCTCTTCAACAGATATAGTTTGAACAGGAACTTCTATATCATCAGCCTTTAAAACACCATCTAAGGCAACAAGAACAGTACGTTGAAAACCAGTAGTGTTGGAGCCGTCAATAACAATCTTTCTCATGACATGAAGCTCTTCCACAACCTTGGAACCTAAAGCTAATGCAACAGTAATAGCAGCCTTAACAGCATCCATGTTTATTGGATGAGGAGGCTCTTCATCACATTCTACAAGACAAGAGGCTTTACTATTGTAGATGTAAATGTTAGCCTTATTCTTTCTAAACTCAAACATTACAGCAGGATCAACTTCCCCAAGCTCACTTTGAGTTGGCCTAAGATACCTTAAAATCTTGTACTCAGCCTCAGCATATTCCATTATAGGACAGTCGCAGAAAAGTTTTCTTCCAACATTAAGCTGCTGATGAAGCTCCAGCCCAACTTTAGCCTTAAAAGGTCTAGTCTCCAAAACGTTCACCCTCTTCCAAAAAGGTTCTAGAAGAAAACTCGTATGCAATATTGGCTTTCATAATATCCAAAACCCTATCTTCTTCAAAGTTTCCAAGACACCATGAAAGTTTAACAAATGCAGTTTCAGAAAGCATATCCTCCAAAGGTATAACGCCTACTTCAAGAAGGTCTCTTCCAGTATCGTATACAGTCAATCTAACCCTTCCAAAAATACACTGTGAAGTCATAAAAACAAACACTCCATCTCTAATAATCTTTTTCAAAACCGAAATCGCTCTACTACTCACATGTCCGAGACCAAAACCTTCCAAGACAATACCTCTATAGCCTCTATCAAGCAAGTACAAGAAGATTTCTGGATCCATGTTTGGATAAAATTTTATAAGAGCAACTCTATCATCAAAGTTTGGAAATATTTCAAAACTGGATGGAACCTTCCTCTTTGGCAGATTATCCAATATTACATGAATTCTTCCATTCTCGTAGATTGCTGCTGGCTTAATATTAATTGATTTAAATGCGTCCCTTCTACTAGTATGCATCTTCCTAACCTTTGTACCCAAATGGACCTCCATCCTTTCATCTGAAACCCAGCCATGCATAAGCACATAAACTCCGGAAAAAGGAGCCTCTATTGAAGTACGCATTGCAGAAATAAGGTTTGATGAAGCGTCAGAGGAAGGCCTATCAGATGACCTTTGAGAACCAACCAGCACAATTGGAACAGGAGTATTTTTTAAAGCAAAGCTTAATGCTGCAGCAGTATAGCCCATGGTATCAGTACCATGTGTTACTACAACACCCTCATAGCCTTTGCTTACATAATCGTGAAGCTTTTTAGCTAAAATAGTCCAATTAGACTGCGTCATATTTTCACTGTACATGCTGAAAAGTACTTCAGCATCGACCTTAGCAATTTCTGCAAGCTCGGGGACAACAGACAGTAGGTCGAAGGCAGATAGAGCAGGCCTAACACCTCCAGTCCTATAATCAACCCTACTCGCTATAGTTCCACCAGTACTAACTATAACGGCTTTAGGCAAATTTTTGCTCTTAAACTCTGGTGGCGTAGATTTAAATGATGGAGGAGAATGTTTTTCAATAAGGGTGATGGATAATATTTTATCTAAACTAATACCAATATTGTAGCCGTTCAAAAGCTTCAAAGTCAAAAAATCTTGTGAAGCATACTCGTACCTTGGTATAATGGTACCAACATATTCCCTCTCACCTGTAACAACTTTTACAACATCACCAGCTCTAACATTATTTTCCTCCAAAAGCCTTTTCAGTGCACCAGAATAGCCATCCAACTTTTCCAAATATATCGAACTTGCATAGAATTTAAGTTAATTTAACCTTTTTGCATTACACTAGTATTAAGAGAATATAATGTAAGCTGAAGATTTAACTGATCAGGTTCCAAAAAAATCGGGGGAGAAGACAGAATTTTAACTCTAAAACAGTCACCTTCCCTAACAATATCAGCCTTTACAGGACAAAAGCCATAATGTTCAAAAATACGACTATATGTGTAAAGAGACTTCAAAAAAGAATAGAAGCCATTCCAGTAGAGTTTGCATTCAGGAAAATGGTCTACCTCAAAAAATTTGGCACCCTCCTTCTCTAGAGAAAGAATATTTGAGCCATAAGAATTCACCAAAAATATAGCACACTTAAAATACTTTCTACTTTTAGTAAAATATATCATGTCAAATGATAAAAAATCTTTTAAATTAGAATATTCGGCTTGAACATACCTTCTACCCAAAATTTCTTTAACTTCTTTACATGATAATATTCTAAAATGACAAAAGAATGGAACAAAATCCTTAAACTGTGCCAGAAAACGTTTTTGAAGAAACCTTTTCCAAAAACTATATGAAAGACACAAACTACTACATTTAAACAACATAACAAAACCGAGAGGATATTTTAAAAGAAAGACTTCACCAAACCTACAGAGCCTACTGGCCACAGTATCATGGGAAAGAGAGGGATAAACCTGTATTATTAGATGAACCCTTTTTATAAAAAAGCCTTCAACCAAAAACCCATCACAAAATTTGTAACTTGTAAAATGTGTTCTAAAGAAAAATAACTTTGTTTTGGAAATAATATACAATGAGATTGTTAAAAGATTCAAAGTTACTGCTACAATATTATTTTTAAATAAGATATAGGGTAGAGTGTAAGAGAAGAAAATCAAAAGAGAGTATTTTAAGGCTTTTTTAAAACGATAATAAAAGTTGTAGAAGACCTTAACTTTCAATAAAATACCAGTTACATAAAAGAGAAAAGTTGAATAAAATAAAATGAAAGTAATGGTAGAATATATTCTAAAGAGGGAATCTTCTATATAATGTAGTAGAAAGTTTAATAAGCCTAAGACTATAATGAAAGATAAAAGTATTGCCAGAAAAAGTATGGTTGTTTTAAAAAATTTTACTATCATAAATTAAACCACATAATCTAACAGAAAAAGCCATCATCACCCAATTTTAATGCAATAGACAATGAATATTCTGGAATAGAAGGATGCCTATGAACCCTTAGAACCCTATTAGCTGAACTCAAGATACCACTATTGACGATGGTCTTATCATTAACAATACTAGAGTAAGCCCTTTCTAGCATGAAACTAAACTTAAAATCATAGCCAACAATTTGACCACCATAAGGCTTATTCTGGCCAGTTATAGGATTCACCGTAACATGGTTCAATGCTATAACAGAAATTTTAAGTTCAGAGCAAAGTTTCTGAGTCTGGCCAAGAATCAGTGCAGTAGCAGAAGAACGGCCAGGAAAATCTTGAGTACCAATAAACGTTGATTTAAGAGGCATAGAAATACTATCATAAACCAGAAGTGAAATGTTTGCTTCCTGAACAAACTTGCCAAGAACACTTTCAGAAACTTTAAACGTTGTTCCAGGAAGAAGCCTGATTTCAACACGCCCAGACTCACTTATTAGGATATCACATCTTACACCATTAAATGCAAGAATATCTTGTAGAGCAGGAGCCTCAATAACATATAAGGTTGGCTTATCATTGACAGTATACTCTAATTCAATACCTTCAAGAAAAGGCCAGCAGGCCTGCTCCAACTGAGCCCTCGTATAGTTTATCTTCATCGAAGAAAGGGCTGCTTCAAATAGTGACTTAAGCTCTGAGTCAAAAACCTTCCTTTCTCTACCTCTTAAAGCAAACCTTCTAAAACTAACATACTGTATACCACAATCTAGTTTAAACCTATTTTTAAAACGTTCATGCCAATAGGAACCTATAGTGTTTTTGAAACCTTGCTCAGTATCTATTATTAGACTATTGGCGCCCTGCTCAAGATTCTTATACGCTAATTGGGAGGAAAAAATGCTTTTCCCAACAGCCTTTTCACCAAAAACCTGTAAAAGAACCCCCTGTGGAATACCGCCCCCTAAAATTTCATCAAAAGCCTCTAATCCGGTTTTCATTTTTCTTAAACACCCTTCTTTTTAGACAAAAGAGCACGACCATCCATTGAAATTGAAAGCTTTGCAAACAAGCCCCTTCTATTTTTTTCAACCTCAACAATAACATAGCCTTTTTCAATCAACTCATTCAAAACATATTCTATAACTTCAGAAGAATGGTCTATTGAAAGAGATTGTACAAGACCTTGCCTGGTCACATTAGGATAGTTAGCAATAACCTCAAGAATCCTTTGTACAAGAGCATGATCTTCAACAAATTTCTTTGAAGCAAGAGACCTTTCTTCAAAAGTGTTTAGTTTAGGCGAGTCGTAGAAAAATTGAATAGCATTATCTCCCCTTATATAAAAAAGTTCCCCCTTACAACCGCTTTTACGGCAAAATGTTTTTAAATTAGTTTCACATAATTCTAGAAAAGTTTTATCAAAAATTAATGTGTCAAAAAAATTCAAATACTTTAATGGAAAACTTTCTCTACAAGATAATATGATTGGAATAGGTTCAACAATATTTTGGAGAAACTGGATAAACTTTACAACATAAACTTTAGCATAATCGGGAAAATGGCCTAAAAAGATTAATGGTATCCTGGACCTATCGTATAGAAAATTTTTTGATAGCAGAAGCAGAAGAGTTAAAATTTTTCCTTCAAGAGAATTTATTTGAGAAAGGTTATAGCATAAATTTCCATTATAAGCAATACTATCTTTACCTCCAATAATATATGGAAAAAGTTCATCTATCAACTGCAGACGCCATTCTAGCTTTAAAGCAGCATTTTTTTCAAGAAAACTCAAATCATTACCAGAAAAAGATTTCACACTACTTATAATATGTAGTAGATTAAGTTTACTACTTTGTTTTAAAAGAGATAAAAGTAGATTATGTAGTAGAAGAAATTCTTCTTCAGAAAGATTGAAAGAATGTTTGAAAGCTTCAGCTAAAATTCTGGAAGAAAGGTTGTGAGTCAAGCCATCAAATACCAGAAGATTAGGCAGCAGATGCTCCAAATTCAAAGTATGAAAATTGTTTAAAACGTTAGAAGAAACATTCTTTAAACTATAGAAGGCTAATAGAAACTTACATGATAGTCTTTCAAGGAGATAGAATGTATAAGATTCTGGGTAGTCGCTAACAATCAGTACACGTCCAAAATCTTCAATATCCAACTCTAAAATTTGACCATCTGCATAACCCAATACTATACCATTAAGTTCAGGCATATCAGTCAAAAAAATATACACTTAAACAAAATATAATCTAATATACTATAGAACATTATATACCATATTCTATAATTTTAGAACAAAATTTTATAAAACAGAATAGGGGAGCACATTTATGGTTGAAGAATATTATATAAAAAGCTGGGTTGAGGTTGCTGAAAAGATTGCTAAAGGGTACAATACTGTAATATTGCCTGTTGGAACAACAGAAGCACATGGACCACATTTGCCCCTTTCCACAGATACTCTATTACCTTTAGAGATTGCTAAAAGATTAAGTGATAAAGTTAGAGCACTTATAGCACCACCAATCCACTATGGCGTCACACAAACTTTAAGCTGCTACCCTGGCTCCATACCAGTTACAAAAAATTCTTTTACAAACTATTTATATGATATTTTTGTAGGATTTGCTAAATCAGGATTTTTGAATATTATTGTAATAAATGGTCACGGTGGAAATACAGATTGTATAAAAGAGGCTGCTGAGAAAGCATATGCTAGTAGTAGGATAAGAGTACTATGTATCGACTGGTGGATATCATGTGATGAGATTGTGAAAAAATATTATGGTGTAAACTCTGGACACGGTGCTGCTGAAGAAACAGCAGCCGTTTTAGCTGTAGACGAGAAACTTGTTAATAGAAAACTATATGATAGTAGGCAAGAAATTTTAAAAAGAAATGGCGTCTGGATGTATCCTTCAGTAGGATCTGTGATAAAACGTGAAGAGAAAGATGTACCGGACTTTGATATCCAAAAGGCTAAGGAATTCTTTAATGAAGCATGCGTTTATATAGAGAGTATTGTCTACGAGTTTTTAGAGAAGGCTCAAATTAATCCATTATAGTATTCGCAGTATTTTACCCATGTATGGGCCCATAAGCGAGTACCCGAATTTTTCATAATATTTTCTTACACCTACAGCGCTTGTCACAAGTATTTTGTCCAATCCAAATTCTTCTCTAGTAATTTTTTCAGCTTCTTCAAGAAGCCTTCTACCATACCCTCTATGCTGCCAGCTTTCTTCAGCCTTTACGCCAATTGGAAGTGCTTGACCATAAACATGTAATTCTCTGACTATACCAGAATTTTTAACTTCAATCCTATGAGCTTTTTCAGAAGGCTTTCTAAGTCTAATAAAGCCTATGAGTGCTTTCCTATCAACTGTTTCAAAAGATAGAAACACTTCTATTCCTTCAGAAGCCTTATATGTGGTCCTATGTAAAACTATGTTCTCTTCCATCTTTTCCCCATTCTTTAATTCAAGTAAACCGATTTCCCTGCATCGAATACATTTACATGATAAACTAAGTTCTTTAAGACGAGTGTGCGCTAGCTCCCTTAAATTCCCCTTCCTAACACCAGCAACTATTAGATTTGCTGGAATATCTCTTTGCACACGCATTATTCTAAGCCAAGGTGGAGCCATAGCCATTGCTTTGGCGACAATGTCTACAAACACTTCCTCCGAATATGGAACGTATTTTCCTTCAAGATAAAGTTGATAGAGTCTTGAGTTTTTTACTACAAGTGTTGGATATATTTTTAGCATATCTGGTTTAAACCTTTCATCTTCAAAAAGAGTTCTAAAAGATGCTATATCCTCCTCTGGAGAAGAACCCGGTAATCCTGGCATCATGTGCGCTACAATCTTTAAACCAGCATCTTTTGCAATCCTAAAGGCATCTACAACATCTTGCACAGTATGACCACGTTCTACAATCCTGTATATTCTGTCAGAAAGAGTTTGAACCCCTATTTCAACTCTTGTCACACCATATTTTAGCATCAAGTCTACATGAGGTTCTTTACAGAAATCGGGCCTAGTTTCAATAGTTAAACCAACATTCCTCACTTCAGCAACCTCATTTAATTTTATGGCTTCATTAAGAGATTGTGAAATTTTACCATTTAGGCCATCAAAGCAGCCTTTAACAAAATATTCCTGATATTCTATAGGCTGGTTTAAGAATGTGCCACCCATTATTATAATTTCAGCCTTCTGAACATTATGACCTATAGACTTAAGCTGCTCAAGCCTACTTCTAACCTGTAAATATGGATCATAATTATGCTCCCTACCCCTTAAAGCAGCAGGCTCAAAACCAGTATAACTTTGAGGAGAATCGTAGGCAACTCCACCAGGACAGTAGAGGCAAGGTACCCTTTGAGGACAAGGATAAGGCCTACTCATAACAGCAATAACTACAATTCCAGAAGCTGAACGAACAGGCTTAATCTTGAGTATAGATTGCAAAATCTTCCTAGATTCACTTGATGCTAGAGAAAGTATGTCAGAGTTTTTAGGAACCTTAGATAGACCGAATTCTTTGGCATATTTTGACTTTAGAAGATAGAGTTCCCTTTTATTCTTAACAGGCTTTTTTATAATCTCCTCTAGTATCTTTTCACATGCCCTTCTATAGTCTGAGCCTGTTAAGTTCATTAGACCAGACTATGTTATGGTAGAATCCAATTTTGGCCGCTTTTCCTCTTCAAAATAAACCTTTTAACATAGTTGCCCCTATTTCTTTCCTTTGGAATAGGTGCAGGCTTACGCTCCTTCTTTTGAGGGGGAGTCTTAGACCTTACTTTACCAGCCTTAGTTAGGCTTCCATGTGTTGGCATAGCTTTTCACCACTAACTTTTTAGCAATTGTATAAATAAATCTTTTTCCATAACTGAGGTAACTATATTTGAAACTTTTTGCCTGAAGAATTTCTTGAAAAGTGTCCAAAGTCCTTTATTCGCCTAAGAACATTTTTTGAGAAAACAGGACCATCCTTGCATACTAGTAGACCTTCATCGTCAAGAACACACTGTCCACATATTCCGACAGCACATTTTATGTAACGTTCAAGAGAAAACTGGGCTCCAAATTTTTTATCCAAAACAATATTAAACATGTTGTACAACATTTTTTCGTTACCACAACAGTAAACTTGATCATAATCATTTAAAGAGATAAGCTTTTCAGCAACTTCGCTAGCCAAACCTCTTTCACCTAGAGAGCCGTCTTCTGTTACAGGATAATAGACTAGTAGATTATTCTTTGAAAGCTTCAAAAACTCTTCATGAAATATATTTTCTTTGAATGTTTTAGTGCCAACAACAAGCGTTGGAACCACTGACTTTCTAATAAATTTATAGAGCAGTAAACGCAACCCAGCAACACCAACACCACCTGCAACAATCAAGGGATTCACACCAATACACTTGAAACCACGTCCAAATGGCCCCCTTATACCAAGCTGTTCACCAACATTAAAATTACATAATCTTGATGTAGCTTCACCAACATTTTTTACAGTAACAGCGCAGACACCATCTTCAGCATGGGAAACAGAAAGAGGTATTTCATCACATCCCGGAACCCATATCATGACATATTGGCCTGGAATGGACCTATAAGCATACCTATCTTTAAAGTATAATATTGCAAAATGTCCATCATACCTTTTAACATCCAGAACAGATATTCTGCGCATTATAGTATATTCTAATCTTTGACCTTCAAAATTCATCTGTGACCTGCACCTACCATTTCCTCAACACATTTAAACCCATTTTCTAGCATGTACCTTCTTAAACCATTTAAGACCTCTCCAAAAATATTTACACCCCTCCAGAGTATACCAGAACCTATTTGTATAGCCCATGCCCCAGCAAGAAAAAACTCTACTGCATCCCTCCAATCACATACACCTCCAACACCTACAATTGGAACCTTAAAGTTTTCGAAAAGGTCGTAGACAATTTTTATTGCAATAGGTTTTATTGCAGGCCCAGAAAGGCCACCATAAATATTTCCCAAAAGAGGTTTTCTTAAATCAACATCGATAGCCATAGCCTTAACAGTATTTATTGCAACAATACCGTCAACACCAGCTTTTACAGCTGCACTTGCAATTTCCAATATATCTGTAACATTAGGAGACAATTTTGCAAACACTGGAACGTTTACAGAAGATTTAACCAAGTTTACAACCTTGTAAACCATTTCAGGATCTTGGCCAACCATCGACCCCACTTCCCTAACATGGGGACATGAGAGATTTAATTCAAAGGCTACAGGATTAAGCTTTAAAAGCTTCTTAGCGACATTAGAATATTCTTCAGGTGAAGAGCCATAAATACTGTATATTACTGGAACACTAAACTTTTGGCCTTCAAACTCTTTCAAAACCTCGTCTACACCAGGATTTGGAAGACCCATCGCATTCAAAAGCCCATAATATTTTATGATATGGACTGTAGGATTTGGGAAACCTTCCCTAGCATTTAAACCAATAGACTTTGTGACAACAGCACCTGCACCAGCCGCTGCAACCCTTCTGATCAAAGAAGGACAAATTCCCAGAATTCCTGAAGCAAGCATAAGAGGATTATCCATTCTAATACCAGCCAATTCTATCTCCAAATTTAAGCTCATTTTCCAACATTCCAAGGTAAGCAATTTTTTGGGAAAAAGCTTTTCGCTTAATTTATAAGCAAGTCTATTAAAATGTATGTGTTAAAGAGTGAATAGCTTTTGAAAGCAATAGTTTACGCTCACGAGCTTGGAATAAACTTACTTGACGAAACCTTAAAGGCAATAGATAAAATAAATTATTCAAGAGACCCAGTAATAGAGTACCGCAAGTTTTTGAGAGGAGAGGAGGAAAAACTTGTTAATGCTTTAAAAAAGAAGTTAGAAAATTTGCCTGTTAGGGTAGTGAAGGTACAGACACCTGAGCTAAGAAAAATATTTCTTGAAAAAATCAATAATGTAGAGATTTTGTCCGAAGAAGAGGTAGCTAGAATAGTTTCAAAAAAAATTGAAATAATCCTTGATTCAGGCTTTGTAAAAAGTGAGGTAGAAGCATATCAAAAGATTAGAGAATTCACTCTAAAACTTTCAGGAGAAAAGATTGCGGAAGAGTCAACTAGACTAGACCTACAAGCGATGCAGGCAATACAAGCAATCGATGAACTAGATAAGATGATAAATGTTGTTGGAACAAGAGTGAAGGAATGGTATTCTATACACTTTCCAGAAATTCTACAATTTTATGACGACCCACTTGAACTATGCAAGTTTGTTAGCGAAGTAGGAGACAGAAGAAGACTTTTTGAGGAAATGCCTGCAATTTCAAAATTTTCAGAAAATAGAAGAAGAGCAATATTGGAGGCTTCAAGAAATTCTAGAGGGGGAAACTTTAGAGAAGTAGACATAGAAAGACTACAATCTCTAGCAAACCTCGTAAAAGAAACAAGTGAAATTAAAGAAAAAATAACTGACTATCTAGAAAATATAATGGAAAACATTGCACCAAACTTGACCAAAATACTTGGACCAACAATAGGAGCAAGACTTATGGCAAAAGCAGGAGGACTGGAGGAGCTTGCAAAACTACCATCAAGCACAATTCAGATTTTAGGAGCTGAAAAAGCAATATTCAGGGCGTTAAAGACTGGAGCAAAGCCTCCAAAGCATGGAATAATATTCCAGCATTCATTAGTTCATGGCTCACCAAAATGGCAAAGAGGAAAGATTGCAAGAGCATTAGCATCAAAGATAGCTATTGCAGCAAGAGTAGACTTCTACAGAAAGGAGCTTGATCCAAGCATAGAAAAAGATTTGATGGAGAGAATAAAAGAGATTAGGAGAACAAGTAAAAAGGAGAAGGTGAAAAAAGTTGGTTCAGGTAAGAACAGACAATAATTTTAGTGGAGTCTACTGGATAACTGAAAATGGACAGGAAAGGATTGCTACATTAAATCTTGTACCAGGTAAAAAAGTTTATGGAGAAAAAGTAATTCAATCACGTGATATAGAATATAGATTATGGGATCCCTTTAGAAGCAAGCTTGCTGCAGCAATAATAAATGGTTTAAACTTTTTCCCATTCAAGGATGGAGCAAGAGTACTTTATTTGGGCGCTTCAACTGGAACAACTGTAAGCCATGTTTCAGACATAGTCAAAGACAATGGAATAGTTTTTGCAGTAGAATTTTCTCCAAGAGTGGCAAACGAGTTCATAGACAGATGTGCAAAGTTTAGAAAAAACATCATTACTATAGTTGAGGATGCGAGAAAACCAGAAAATTATGTAGGAATATTTGGTAAAGTTGACGTAGTATACTGTGACATTGCACAACCAGACCAGACTGAGATAGCAATAAAAAATTGTAAAATGTTTTTGAGAAAAGATGGAATACTAATGCTTATTGTTAAGTCAAGAAGTATTGATGTAGTGAAGGAGCCGACTAAAATTTTTGAAGAAGAAGAGAAGAAGCTTAAGTCAAGTGGTTTTGAGGTACTGCAGAAAATTGAGCTATCACCATTCGATAAAGACCATGCCCTAATAGTTTCAAAGAAACTTTTCTAATCATTTGAAATCATCTAAACTTTTTGAACAAATCTTCTTAAGAGACTTCCATGAAAGTCTAACAAAATCAGGTAAAGGACCCTTAGTTTCAAGCCACCTTTTAACAAAAGCTCTTGTTCTAGGATCCGATGGGTAACCGCTTCCAATTTCCCCATAAACTTGCTCCAGCTCCTTTATCCTCCTATCCCTAGTAACTTTAGCAATAATACTTGCAGCAGAAACTATTGGATACCTTTTATCAGCATAATTTTCTGCAACAATACTAATATTTGATCCTATAAGCTCCTTAATAATGCTAGCAAAACGTTCACACATAATGTCCGGAGAATCAACATAAACAACGTTAGCGTCAATTTCTAGAACAACCTTGGCTATCATTTTAGCCTCAAGATAATTTAGCTTACGTAATCTTTTACCGTGCAGAACATATTCATCTATTTCCTTTGGAGAAACTTCAACAACATAAACCTTTTTAGCTAAACCAAAAATGACATCATAAAGCCTACTTCTAGAAGAGGGTGAAAGAAGCTTAGAATCTTTTACACCAGCCTCAACAAGAGAAGGAATCCTAGAAGCTTGAATAGAAACACCGGCTAAAACAAGGGGACCAATAAGAGAACCCCTACCAGCTTCGTCAACACCACCAACTATAATTTCGACCAAGAAAAAATCACACTAAATTGATGAGACAATTTCTTCAACAATAGCCTTTGGTAAAACATTCCTATTTTCAAATGTTATTTCATAGACTTTAATGTCAGGAGAACTAGATATCCTATCAATTATAGGATCTCTCATCCTCTTATGAACGGAGCCTACAACAGGCTTATTGCATGAGAGCAGAGCCTCAACAGCCCTCCTAACCTCAGGAGACAAAAGCTCCATCGGCCCAACTTCATCACATACCACAATATCTGAGAAGTCTATAGCATATAAAATGGATGTTGCAAAAATATTCTTTAAATCATTCAAGTTAACAAAATATTTTCCAACCTTCGGGCCACTCCTAAACTTTGTAGAAGCCAAAACACCCCTAACATTATCATTTAAACTTAAAATTTCAAAACCAACACGAACACCTCTTTCCCTAACATCACGTGTTATAACACCACCGACAGAATATCCCCTAGACTTTAGTTCAAAAACAACCTTACTAATCAAAGTAGTTTTACCAACACCAGGATCACCTGTAACAAATATTTTTTTAGACAAGACCGTCAATAAAGGTATAAACTAAATATATTTATGTAGTTTTGTATACAAAAATTAAGATTAAGTTGGAGCTAAGTAAAATAATAAAAAGAATAGTTGAAGAAATGAAGGTTGAAAAAAATGTTAATAATGAAAGCGCATTCGAAACACTTGTAACTACAATAATATCACAAAATACAAATGACAAAAATACAATGAAAGCTGTTGAGCTTTTAAAAAAGGAAATTGGACTAAATATTGAATCAATACTTTCAGCAAAAAAAGAGAAAATAATTGAATGCCTAAAGCCCGCAGGATTATATAATGTTAAGGCACCAAGAATAATAGAATTGGCAAAAAAGATAAAATACGAGTTAGGTGATGAAAGAAAACTAGATATAATGGACGATGAGGAGATAAAGGAGTTCCTTTCAAAAGTTAAGGGCATAGGCCCTAAAACAATCGACATATTTTTGGCATTTAAAAGAAAAAGAAATATAATTCCAGTTGACACACATGTGAGTAGAGTTTCCAAGAGACTGGAAATAGCGGATAAAAAAGATAAATACTTTGAGATAAGAAGAAAGCTGGAGGAAATAGTTCCAGAAGAAGAAAGACTGAAAACACATTTTGCCCTAATAATGTTTGGAAGAAAAATATGTAAAGCAAAAAAACCAAGGTGCATGATATGCCCAGTCAAAGATGATTGTCCCTCAAGTAAACAATTTTTATCCTCCTAAAGGAATGATGGAAGTATGGATAGTAAACTTGTAGAGTATACAGAGGGCAAATCAATCCTACTTGTTCCAGAAGAAAGTTTAATATATAATGTGCCACCAATGCAGCCAGCATTTTTTAACCCAAGAGGAGTAGAAAGCAGAGACCTATCAATAATTGTTTATGAAACATTTTATAATCAAGTTGGAAAAAGTTTACAGTTTCTCGACATCTTATGCGGTATAGGAGCCAGAGGAATCAGGGTTGCAAAAGAAACAGATATATCAAAAATTTATTTAAATGACATAAACCCCAATGCAATTGAAATAGCAAAAAAGAATGCTGAAATAAACAATGTTGTGGAAAAGTGTATATTTTCAAACGATTATGCAGAACATTTTCTAGCATCAAGTAGAAAGGAGGGAAACTACTTTGATATAATAGACGTTGACCCGTTTGGGACACCGACACCATTCATTGAAGATGTGATAAGAACTGTTAAAAGAAATGGTATGATCTCACTTACAGCAACAGATACACCAGTATTGTGTGGAATACATGAAAAGACTGCATTAAGAAAATATTATGGTAGATCATTAAGAACAGAATACTGTCACGAGATAGGATTAAGATTATTGTATAGTTCTTTAGCCCTTGCAGCAACAAGATATGACAAGGGTATAAAGCCAATATTCTGTCATTCAACCAGACACTATCTAAGAGTATATGCTATTGTAACTGATGGAGCGGAAGAGGGAGACAAGTGTTTAGAAGAGATAGGATATATTGGACATTGCAGCATATGCCATGATAGAATAAAGTTATTAGAGAATAGTGGAGTCTGCAAAAATTGTGGACAAAAACTTCAAGTAGCGGGACCCCTTTGGATTGGAAAAATTTTTGAAAAAAAATTTGTTAAAGCTATGGAGGATACTGCAAAAAAGTTGGATTATAAAAAATATTTGAAAATGATAAACTTAGCTTATATGGAGGCAGACGGCCCAATTTCATATCATCTCGTTAGCGGAATATGTGACAGACTACAGATTATGACACCAGCGATAGAAAAGGTTGTTGAAAAACTTAGAGAGAAAGGATATTTTGCTACTAGAACAATATTAAATAGTAGAGGAATTAGGACGAACGCACCAGTAAAAGTTATCGAAGAAATTTTATTAAAGTTAGCCAAGATATGATAGGCACACAAAGTATAGTTCACTACTTTCTTTCCTACTTGCAGAAGGTTTAGTAAGATATACTTCATCAAAAATACTTTTTAGCCTATTTCGGACAAGATCAAGATATGGCCCCTGAAAGACCTTTAACAAACAGTTTCCACCCTGTTTTAAAATATTCGGGAACATTTCAATAACCTTTAAAGTGAGGTCTATCTGTTTAGCATGATCAACCTCCCATACACCACTAATGTTGGGTGAAAGGTCAGAAAGAACAACATTAACTTCACCTAATACACATCTTTTAACAACATCTAGAGCATCTGGTGAGGAAATATCCAGAATATATGTGAAGACGTTTGGCAAACCAATTTTAACAGCCTTTATGTCGAAGCCGAAAACTTTACCCTCCAACCCAACATATTTGCTTGCAACCTGTAGCCATCCACCTGGAGCACATCCAAAATCTATAACATAATCTCCAGCTCTAATTAGACCATATTTTTTAACCAATTCAATGAGCTTGTATGCAGCCCTACTTTTGTAGCCTTCCTCTTTAGCCTTTCTTCTGTAAAAATCACGTCGAGCTTGACTTAGCTTCAACCTTCATCATAACCTTATTTGCAGAATATTCTTTTCTAACCCAATCCTCCAGCATCCTACAGGTTTTTGGTGTTATCTTACCATCCTCTGAACACTGTTCAACAAGCTTACACGTTAGACAAGGAGAATTTCTTATTGAAGCAGTCTTTATTGGCATACGTATGGGATAAAGCCTATAAGTCCATCTACCATTTTCAAGAACCTTTTCACGCCTAATCATACCACGTTTTTCAAGCCTTATAGCAAGCCTACTACCATCCCTGCTTGTCAAATTCAATTCCTTCCAAAGCTGACTCTGAAGAATACCCTCCATACCATGTTCTACAATAGCCTTATAGGTTCTCGAAGTAAGGTCAAGCTCTTCATCTTCACTTTTTACTGTAGACAAAGTAGACTCTAAAGACCCTTCCTTTTCATCCTCTAAAACTTCATCCTCAACATTATCATTTGAATTCATGGACAGCATACACCCCCAATAAAGATTATTAAAATATTAAATTTGGAACTTACCTATAATGTTTACTATTTTAGAGAATCAAGTTCAACAACTATATCAAAGTTTTGCAAAATTTCTCTAACCCTATTTCTTACAGTCAAAGAAGTAACATTTAAACAAGATGCTAGATCATCTGAGGACACAGACTCATCATATAATGTTGAAGAAATGTATATGCAGGCAGCAGCTAAACCAGCAGGATTTTTCCCATGAGAAAATTTTGATGATTCAACTTTTGAAGAAAGGGCTAGTGCAAGACGTTCAGTTTTAGTTGAAAGATTCAGAAGATTAGCAGCCTTAGTAACATAGTTAGAGATTGTAGGCCTTTTTATGGAAGAAGTTGGAAAGTTTTGGACTAGAAGACGATAATATTTTGCAACATCCTTCTTTTTTAATCCAGCGGCTTCGGAAACTTCTTTTAATGAACGGTTAAAGTTACATATCCTACAACTAAGATACACAAGTGCGGCTGAAATTTCCCTCTGACCCTTATTTTTTAGAAAAAGTCTTACATCTTTTGAGTGCACAAAATATGCGGCTGTTTCCGCAACATTATTTGGTAGAGAAAGTTTTTTACTCAAATCATCTATCTTTTCTAGAATTTGTACAAGCGAACGTTCTTCCGAATTCATTCTAACTATAGAGGATGCAGCCTTAATATTCTTGAAATCACTTCCCTTTGAACCCCCGTATGGCTTGTTTCCTATAAAGGTTGTTAAACCTTCATCATGCAAGAGATATGTCATGGGAGCTCCAACTCTAACCCTCTTCTGCTTATCCTCCAAGTCTATAGCCTTCCATTCAGGACGCTCGTCTATCACATGATCTTTTATGACCACACCACATTTAGGACAGAGAAGTTCTCCAGAATTTAGGTCAACAATAAGCCTGTGACCACAGACTTCACAAACTTTGGATTCAGGCTCTTTTTCTTCCAATGCCCTCACCATCATCCTTCACGTACAAGGTTTTTCCTAAAAGTTTATGAATCCTGTCAGTTGTAGGTTTAACAAGAACATATGGCGAGTTTACAGGCCCAAAAGTTTCTACAACAAAACCAACCTTTTTACCCTCATCATCATATACTGTAAGTGAAGATTTAAAAAATTCTGTAGCTTTTAAAACAAGATTCCCGCTTTTAGCCTTATGCAGAACAATACCCAGTTTTTTCACAACATGTAAACCGAAAGCATGCAATTTAAACTTTAACTCTTCTGGCGCTTCATTCCACGGACAACCGAAAGCATTTTTGAAATCTCTCTTATAACCGTTGTCTTATTTTTTGTTTTAGGTATTAAAATGTAGCCACTTTCTTCCCAATTTCTTTTAGGATACTTTGCCTTAACCGCCTCAACTTCATAACCTAACCTTCTAGCAGCCTCTACAAGCTCTTCAAGTGTTGGTGAAGAGACAGCAAGATTTAATGGAACACGTCTACCACAATTTCTAGAAAATTTTGAATTAAAATAGTCAAGCCACAATATAATACGTTCGTAGTCCTTCAATTTCGACTACCGTTTAACTAGAACAGCGTTGACAACACCATCCTGTCCAGGCCTCGACGTAACCTTTACCTGACCAAGTTCTGTATCTAAAATAGCACCTTTAGTTATAATTCCCCTTCTTGTAAGATCTTTACTTGCAGGGTTTGTTATAAACTTCAAAATCTTAACCTTTCGAGTCTGTTTTGAAACATGGTCGACAACATTGGCATAAGAGGCCATGACACATTTAACCTTATAGTTTCCACCCTTGCCCTTTTTAAGAAAACGCTCTTCTTCACCAATTCTAGTTTCTACAGGATAGCCATGCTGTTCATATGCTCTCCTACCCCTATTAGGGACACGAACACCTCCAGTCGGCTTCCTTTTCTTCAAGTTTTCTGCATATTTTGGCATACCAGAAGCACCTATGCGAAAGAGGGTTATATAGGATAAATAATATACTTTTCTTTAAAGCTTTAACCCCCTACTAACCCTATTCTTTAACTGCTCCTTTAACAAGTTTATGTCCTCACTTAAACCAAAATATCTTGAAAAATTTGGTGTAGTAACATAAGTTTTCGGTCTAACACCAGGTTTTGCTGCAACAAAATCAAGTGCTTCAAGCATAGAAATATGCCTATAAGCTTTAACACCAATCTTGTTAACAATATCTTTAACAGAAACAGGTTGATAGAATGCAATATAAGATAATGTCTTCAACGCAGACTCTGGAAGAAGTGGTTTAGTAGAAAACTTTTTTATAACATCCCTATACTTTTGTTTAAGCTGCAAAACAAAAAGGTTTCCTGGAAGCTCTAAAATTTCAAGTGCATTAGAAAAAGAATTGTATGTTGAAAGAACTTCTCTAGCCAAGATAAGATTCTTTCTCTTAGAACGTATACCAGTAGCCTTAGAAAGTTCTTCCAGAGAAAGAGGTCTACCGGCAACGTATAGGGCGGCTTCAATTTTGCCCTTCAAAACACTTATGTCATCCTTTTCACTCATTAAACAAGCACCTTTATTATTATATCATCTTCTTTTTGGATAAGGTCAACAAACTCTTCCTGCGCCACAAAAAGTGTTAAAAGAAAATTTCTTACAACCTCAATAATAGGTAAGCCTTCAACCATCTTTCGAAAACTTATAGCATGCTCTTCATCCATTAACGACAAAAGCTTCTTCTTAAACTCCTTCAACATTTCACCAATGTTCATTAAAAAGGGGTCAGTTGGAAGCTCAAGACTTGCAACAGGAACAAGTGTCTCCTCCTTTTTCATCCTCTTGGTTGGAGAAGAGAATATTATCCTTTCTAGGGCAACAATGAGGTCATCGACAGATGTAGAATAAACTTCATGCCTATATGGTACATCAATAATAGTTGGAAGAGAAAGCTCTCCACTCTCAAAAACCCTTGAAACCTGTTTTTCGAAAAGGAAAAACGATTCAACTTGCAACTTGTATATGATAGAGGAAGATAATGCTACAGTACCATAAAGCCTCAGATCCTTCTTGTAATCTGAATATAGTGTAATAAACTGTTTTAGAAGGTCTGATATATTGATTTCCCAAACCCTCCTTTTAGAAATACTTTCAGTATCCACTAAAATCTTTAGAGGAAACTTTGTCAGAGGAGACTTTACACTCATGCATTAACCTCCTTAACAGTAATGCCTGGAGAATATTCTACAACATTTGCACTACCACCGCGCTGGTAAACGCCAAATATTTTGTCAGCTTTAGAAAGTGTTAAATCCTTTAAAGTTATTAATATAATTTGGGCTTCCTTAGAACGATCCTTCAAAATCTTAGTTAACCTTTCCAAATTTAGCTGATCAAGGTGAGCGTCAACCTCATCTAGTAGATAGAATGGGGACTTGTATGCACTCTGCATTGCTAGAATAAATGCGACAGTAGTAATAGTCTTTTCACCACCACTCAGCATAAGAGATTCCTTAGGCCTTTTTCCAGGAAAACTTGCCATCAAATATATTCCTCCAGAAAATATGTCTTCAGGATTCTCTAGCTCAAGCCATGCTTCACCATCAGTAAGTTCCTTAAAAATACTTCTCAAACTACGATCAATCTTTTCAAAAGCGTCCATGAACACCTTCTTCTTTTGGCTATCTATTTCTTCTATCAAGGCGATAATACTTTCTCTTTCCTCCTCAAGCTGATTACTTCTAATAGAAAGATTCTTGTAACCTTCAAGAACAGTCTCGTAATCCTTTTCAGCCAAATAGTTTAGCATAGGCTTAATCTCCTCCATCTCCTGCTGAAGCATCAAAAGAATATCTTCTGACCCTTCAACATATTCTATTGGGGAACTGTAGCCATAAAGTCTTAACACATTATATTCAGCTTCAAGCTTTTCCCTCAAGTTATCGATCTTACTACTAATCTGATTTATTCTTAAAGTGGACCTATTTATCATTTCATTTAAAGAACTAAGTTGAGAAATTTTTTCACTAATTTTAGTGTCAAACTCCGAGATAGTCTTTTGCATATTTATTGAGGCTTGATGGAATTCTTCCTCTCTAGATTTTAAACTATCATATTTTTCTTTTAAACTTATTAGAAGACATTTACTTTCCTCAATCTTAATCTTGTTAGCATTGTACTCTGTCTTAAGTTTCTCAATACTTTTTCTAGTATTATTGTACGATACTAGAACATCATTTTCGAGCCTATTCTTCACCTGTAGAAAGTTTACGTTCATTTCATTAATTAGATTGGTTAAAGATTGGTGCTGACTGTTTAAGCTATTTAGAATGTTATTCAATTCAATAAGTTTTTGAGCTTCAACATTTTCTTCATCACTTTGTAAAATTTTCAACAATTCTTCCCTTTTTGCATTCAATCTACCAATCTTGTCTTCTATTCTTTTAAGATAAAATTCAACCTTAGAAAGCTTATTTCTCAAGCTATTAAGCTTCTCCTGATTTGAGGAATATGTTTCAGAATATTTTTTGACAAACTTGATTATTGAATCAATTTCACCATGAACTTGACCTAGGCTTTTAGAAATTTCAGCCTTCTTTTCCAATAAAGCCTTACTCTTTTCATTCAACCTCTCCAAGTCACTTTGCCTCTTTTCAACAATCCGCTTAAGGCTCAATATTACAGTCTTAAGCTCATTATAGTATTCGTCCACACCATAAGATGATACTGCCTCAAGAATTTCTGGAAATCCCGAAACGTACCCCAAACCATATGGTTCATATAAGGCACCATCTAATGTAACACATCTAAACCCTTCCCTCGAATATTTTGATGCAGTGGAATTATCTTCCACCAGTAAAGTGTTTTGAAAAAGAAAACTTTTTAAAACTTCATAACCTTCTTTGACATTAACAAAATTTGAAAGGTAGCCTAATACTCCAGCATCATCAGGAGGATTTGAAAGAGGTACAGGTTTTATCTCAGATAATGTTATAATATTAAATTGTTTTGCACCAATCTTTTTAGCAACATCAATAAGCTTATTTAATGATTCATTGTCTTCAACAATTATAGCATTAAACCACAGCCCACAAACTGATTGAACTGGTTTCATGTACCTTTCTTCAAAGCTTATAAGGTCCTTTACAAGTCCAACACAACCTTCTACAGCACCAGTTTTTGCAAGAGAAACAAGCCTTTCCAACCCTTCTATGTCAAGAACTTCTTCAGCAATCCTCCGTACTGCTTCAGCCTTAACAATATTTGATTCAACCTTCTCTAATATTTCGATAGAAGACTTTATTACATCAAGCATCATTTTACGTCTTCTCTCAACATCTTCATAAGATTTTGAGAGAGAAACTACTTCAGTCGATTCACTTTGTAAAAGATTGTCCAAGTTTGAAAGAGACTGTTTAAGTTCATCCAATATTGTTGAAAAAGAGTTCTGTTTATTTTCAAGCAATTTTACCCTATACGAAAGTTTCGTGTAAACTGACAATATCTTTTCTTTTTTAGCCTTATCCTTTTCTAAAATTGTGTCAATCTTCTTAATTTTAGTGTCAACCCTAATCTTTTGAGACTTTATCCTAGAAATCTTCTTATTCAACTCATTTATTTCTGAAGAAACCTTTTTTATTTCTTGAGAAAGATTTTGCCGTTCACCTTCCTTAAGCTTAATATCGTTCCTTAACTTTTCAAGATTTTGGGATAGAGTAATTTTTTCAGCCTCAAGCCCCGAAAGCATTGTCGACAATGTTGAGACATCTTGCTCAATCTCTTGGTTCCTTTCTTCAAGAGACTTTATTGAAGACGATAGTTCACCTATCTTAGAAAATGTTGAAGCAAGTTCCATTTCATAGTTTACAAAAGTCTTTGACGGGTCAGATATTGACGAAAGAAAACTTTCTCTTTGACCCTTTAACGCTTCTATCTCAGACTCTAAAACGGTCTTATCACGTAATCTTTTCTTTAACAAGGCCTTTTCTTCCTCTAGACTTGAATTTAGAGACGAAATTGATTGTGACAGGAAATTTATGTTTTTTGAAGTCTTCATCGCATTCAAGCGTCTCACTTCTTCTTCAATATGACGATATCTTAATAGTATGTTCCTTGCCTCTTCATTTTTTCTCAAAACATTCCTTATTTCTCCAATTCTTGCAAAAGCTATTTCAAGCTTATGTGTTGCATCTTCAAGATTCTTTAAAGCTTCAGCCTTTTTTTCATCAAATTGTGCTACACCAACAAGACCCTCGAGCAGGCGACGACGTTCATCAGGCCTCAATTCAGCAATACGATTAATCATACCCTGTAAGACAACATTAAATGCTTCAGGTGAAATTAGGCAGAGTTGTGTTAGATTAAGAACCATCTGCTTAGAGACATGCCTACCATTTATTTTAAATATCGATTCACCATCTTCCCTAATTTCTCTTGTGAAGGTTACTGTATCAGCATCTATAGGAATTTCTCTACCAGAATTTTCAAACTGTACAGAAACAATTGCCTTAGAAGCTTTTTCGCCACCAACACCACCATCAAATAAAAGGTTCTTTAAACTTGTTACTCTCAAAGTCTTTGGACTACTTTCACCCAGGGCAAAGAGTATAGCATCGAAAATGTTAGACTTTCCAGAACCATTTAATCCAGTAATTGCAATGAAACCTGGTTGAAGATTTAAAGTAACCTTCTTGTTAAAGGTTTTAAAACCTTCAGCTTCAACCTTCTTTATATACAGCATTCTAATCCATACATCATAAGAGTAAGAACATTATGTTAATAATTTTTTAAAATATCAAGAAAATTAAACTTCTCTGTCAAAAGGTTTCAAGACAGTCGGTATTTCATTCAACAAGTCGGATGCGAGAAGATGAAAACCTTTTTTCTCTACAGCCCTTATCCCAGCATCACCATGAGCATAGGCTGCAGCCGCAGCCGAAGAAAAAGAATCGTTACCCCACGCAAGGAAAGTGCCTAAAATTCCAGATAATACATCACCACTTCCTCCGACAGCCATGCCAGATGTTGACCAACGATTAACTTTAACTCTAGAACCATCTGTTATAAGAGTATCATGACCCTTAAGTAGGAGAGTGAAATTATATTTTCGAGCAATGTCAACAGCCACGTCAATACGCTCCCACCATCTTTCTCCAACAGAAATATCAAAAACATACTTAAATTCACCTGCATGAGGAGTTGCAACCACTCCTTCAAGCAATTGAGGATCATTCTTTAATGCCTTAAACCCGTCAGCGTCTAAAACAACCTTAACAGCACCCTTACATAATCTTAGAAACTCTTGCACCATTTCAACAGTTTCAGGGTGAAGACCCAGTCCTGGACCAATGACCACTGCATCAGTCTTTGGAAGAAGATCTTTTATTAATTGCATATCATTTAATGTGAAGTGCGAATGTTTTGTAGGATATACAATTAGGTCAGGCGAAATCTGTCTAATAGAAGAGGCTACTGATTCAGGAGCAACAACATATACTAGGCCAGCGCCAGTTCTATAGGATGAAAGGGCTGCAAGAGCAGGCGCACCTGAATAGAATTCGCAGCCTCCAATAATAAGCACAGTACCATAGTCACCCTTATGAGAATATGCTTTTCTAGGCTTTATGACACGCTTTAAATCACCCGGTCCTGTAAAAAACTCTGCTTCCCAAGGTATTCCTATTTCTTCAACAAAAACTTCTCCAGTATATTCGCTTCTACCAATAAGGCCCTTCTTCATTTTATGAAATGTGATTGTATATGACGCCTTAACAGATAAGCCATGAATTTCGCCAGTAGACGGGTTTAGACCGGTTGGCGTATCTACTGCAACCACTATCTTCTTAACCTCATTTATTGTTTCAACAACAGATTTTATCGGATCATTTAATACACCTTTTACTCCAGTACCCAATATTGCATCAACAATAATATCACATTCTTCAAGAGCCCTTTTTAAAGCCTCGATAGAAGAAACGTCTATTAAAAATAATTTTTCAACATCATCCATTTTTTCCAAAAGAAGCCAGTTTAGCCTAGCTTCATCACTTCTAATTTCAGAAGAGCGGCCTACAAGAGCAACTTTAACA
>JAOAKB010000058.1 GCA_026413865.1 Nitrososphaeria archaeon | reverse complement strand
CCGTCATTACAAAGTTTCACACTTTGCGCTTTCAATTCTCTTTTTGAGATTCTCAAAAAATAGGAAAATGTTATGTCCATTTTGTGGTGGATCTTTCAATTCTCTTTTTGAGATTCTCTTCACGGGGTGTGAACCTTCCAGTCCCCAGGGTTGATACTTTCAATTCTCTTTTTGAGATTCTACGCTTTAAATACCACAACACCGCCGAAGTCGCAGTTATAGACTTTCAATTCTCTTTTTGAGATTCAGCATTAAAAAAGTGCTGACCCGCCGCCGGGGTCGGCAAAGCTTTCAATTCTCTTTTTGAGATTCAGGCTAGCATGAAATACGATTTTCAAAGGCATTATGCGGTGGTAACTTTCAATTCTCTTTTTGAGATTCAATGCTACCCTCGGGTTCTCGGATAGTGAAATTGGTTTTTGCTTTCAATTCTCTTTTTGAGATTCTTGGAGCGTGGGATGCAGGTATGCATTATAGAGCCGATCGCTTTCAATTCTCTTTTTGAGATTCTCGGTTTCGATGAGGCGAGGAGGATGCTGATGGATAACTTTCAATTCTCTTTTTGAGATTCGGGGACACCTACCCAGTCAAAGAGCTGCTTAAAACCTTGGCTTTCAATTCTCTTTTTGAGATTCTGAGATTCTAGAAGCCTGGGGTCGTGGCTGTGAAGATTGAGATTGCTTTCAATTCTCTTTTTGAGATTCAAAAACATTTACTAAACATGATGGAATGGGAACTTGAAGCTTTCAATTCTCTTTTTGAGATTCGGCCACGGACTCTATCATCTTTTTGTAGGCCCCCCTTGGCAGCTTTCAATTCTCTTTTTGAGATTCGACCTTCTTTACAAACTTCTTCCATCTGAGTCAACTCGCTCGGGCTTTCAATTCTCTTTTTGAGATTCCATGACCAACATGGACTGGGAGATTGAAGAATTCCTCGGGGCTTTCA
>JAOAKB010000057.1 GCA_026413865.1 Nitrososphaeria archaeon | reverse complement strand
GCCTGGAGGACTCTCAAAAACCCACACCTCGAATCTCAAAAAGAGAATTGAAAGATATCGCTTCACGCCAAGTTGCCAACCGACCTTGACCACGTCGAATCTCAAAAAGAGAATTGAAAGTTACCTTCTTCATAGTTAGATGTTTGTTCATATTGATTTTGGTTTTGTGAATCTCAAAAAGAGAATTGAAAGTAACTTCCGGTATCCTCATTTTCCCCACCTCGTTTAAAAACGAATCTCAAAAAGAGAATTGAAAGTTCGTCTCCTCGCTGGCGAAAATGTTGTAATAATCACAGGCGAATCTCAAAAAGAGAATTGAAAGTGCCTGTGGCCGAAGCGGTAGCCCCCGCTCCTAGTCCTCTCGGAATCTCAAAAAGAGAATTGAAAGATCGTATAGTATCAGGTCGGAGTAGGCCGTCAGCTTCCTGGCCGAATCTCAAAAAGAGAATTGAAAGCCCAGGAGGACCTACGCATATACTTCGACAAGGAGAACGTGGAATCTCAAAAAGAGAATTGAAAGCGACCCTTACGATCGCGCTCACATCTATTCACCCTTCTGCCAGTGAATCTCAAAAAGAGAATTGAAAGAACATCGTGATCTCGATATTTGTAAGCAAATATTTGCTTACAGAATCTCAAAAAGAGAATTGAAAGCATTTCGGGTATAATTGATCCGCCGACCAGTTGTTTACTCAGCCAGGAATCTCAAAAAGAGAATTGAAAGCGACTAAGGAGAAACGCCCTGAACCTGTCGCTAGCGTCGAATCTCAAAAAGAGAATTGAAAGCGATATCCAAAGCTCCCCACCTAAACGAAACACTATTATAGAATCTCAAAAAGAGAATTGAAAGTCTCAGAAAAACGTTATCCTTTCAAGGATTTAAAGAAAGCCTTGAATCTCAAAAAGAGAATTGAAAGTCATCGAGTTCGTCTCGGTGGGAAAACATCAAGTGTTC
>JAOAKB010000056.1 GCA_026413865.1 Nitrososphaeria archaeon | reverse complement strand
TTGAGATTCCGGATAACTCCATCGTAGTCGTCAGCAACCGCCACGTCCTCGAGCTTTCAATTCTCTTTTTGAGATTCTCAAACCAAAGTTGATAGGGCTCTGGAAGGATGGAAAGCCTTTCAATTCTCTTTTTGAGATTCTCGCGACCGGGGTTATAGGCGGGCTAATCGGATTTAACGTACTGCCTTTCAATTCTCTTTTTGAGATTCTTGGCCATAAACTTTATATTTTGGCCAAAAACACGTACAAGCTTTCAATTCTCTTTTTGAGATTCCTCGAGGAATTGATAAAAGTAGTCGACAGAGAAAGGTTTCTTTCAATTCTCTTTTTGAGATTCAGGATGACAAGATTACGGTCTTGGCTCACGAGGCGCTCCACTCTTTCAATTCTCTTTTTGAGATTCTCAAGAGCCACGACTGGGTTCACTATGATGAGTCGAAATTCCGCTTTCAATTCTCTTTTTGAGATTCGACGGGGCGGACACTCCAATAGAGCTTTCATGGACGAACAACTTTCAATTCTCTTTTTGAGATTCCATCTCAACAAACTTCACACCCGCAGTGCTTTCAATTCTCTTTTTGAGATTCGAGATATTCTTCACGTGTCCATCCGGATCCTTTTGGTTTTATCTTTCAATTCTCTTTTTGAGATTCGCGGTAGTTTGGAATGGTGCGGTAAGTACAGCTGCTCAGCTTTCAATTCTCTTTTTGAGATTCGGAGGAGAAGATCAAAAGATATTACACAGTTAAAAAAATTAGCTTTCAATTCTCTTTTTGAGATTCCAAGCACCAGAAGAGACATTGTGCATTTCTTCAACTTCAACCTTTCAATTCTCTTTTTGAGATTCGCCTAGACGTACTATTACCGTCAGCCAGTTACATTATTTCTTTCAATTCTCTTTTTGAGATTCGATATGTCGTAGTCTTCAGGGTTAAGCCCGGCTTTTTTTATGCTTTCAATTCTCTTTTTGAGATTCT
>JAOAKB010000055.1 GCA_026413865.1 Nitrososphaeria archaeon | reverse complement strand
TTGAGATTCCGGATAACTCCATCGTAGTCGTCAGCAACCGCCACGTCCTCGAGCTTTCAATTCCCTTTTTGAGATTCCACGTCTTACCACCGCCCTGGACATGTGCTATCAGTTTCACTTTCAATTCTCTTTTTGAGATTCGATAAAAATTATCAAATTGCTAACAGATTATTAAGGAACTCACTTTCAATTCTCTTTTTGAGATTCGACATAGTCGCCATAGTCTGCAGGGTCGATCCACTGGTAAGCTTTCAATTCTCTTTTTGAGATTCACCGCATACTCAGTCTCAGTTGAAGTTGAAGAAATACACAACTTTCAATTCTCTTTTTGAGATTCGCGCGAATTTTACGCTTTTTCCGGGGTTTTTTGACCATTCTTTCAATTCTCTTTTTGAGATTCATAAATGAACTGTTATACTGTCAAAAAGAAGTAACTGAGTTCACTTTCAATTCTCTTTTTGAGATTCGAGAGGAAAGAAAAGGTTCAGCTGGTACTTCATATCGCTTTCCTTTCAATTCTCTTTTTGAGATTCTGAGGTGCGATGTCCAAATTGCCGTCATCAGCTCAGGAGTCTTTCAATTCTCTTTTTGAGATTCTCAATTATTTTGAATACGTGTTGACAAAATTCACCCTTCCGGCTTTCAATTCTCTTTTTGAGATTCGTTCAATCTCCTCCCCGGGGGCCCTGAAGCGGGCCCTCGACTTTCAATTCTCTTTTTGAGATTCCCTTGGCACCTGCCATATCACCTTAGGCCGAGACTCGTAAACTTTCAATTCTCTTTTTGAGATTCAAAATTCTTTATACACCGCTACGGCTAAAATAATTCTCCATCCCTTTCAATTCTCTTTTTGAGATTCTAGTTCTTCCACAATCCCACCCTAAGAGAAAAAATAACTTTCAATTCTCTTTTTGAGATTCCCCATGTATGGGCCACGCGTCTGCGTGTAGACGATGACCACTTTCAATTCTCTTTTTGAG
>JAOAKB010000054.1 GCA_026413865.1 Nitrososphaeria archaeon | reverse complement strand
ACACTATGTCTGCCACGTCCCCTACACTTTCAATTCTCTTTTTGAGATTCGGGAGTCAAAGCTTCGGGGATCCTGTTTTTGAGCTTTCAATTCTCTTTTTGAGATTCCCAAAACGTAGATGAAGCCGACACCCCCGCGTTGATGGCCCCGTAGAATCTCAAAAAGAGAATTGAAAGATTTTATTTATTTCCTTTCTTACGGGTTCTTTGTGGAAATCGAATCTCAAAAAGAGAATTGAAAGTTTAAGAAGGTGAGTGTTCTTGCGTGGCAAATTCTCCACGAATCTCAAAAAGAGAATTGAAAGCGTGGATCGACTACGCTGTTGTCGCGGTCGCACCTGTATATGTGAATCTCAAAAAGAGAATTGAAAGTTATCTCATCAGTCAAATTGTTCTCGTCGGCAATAATCTCGAATCTCAAAAAGAGAATTGAAAGTATAGTAGCCATGATGAACACGGGTGGGAAGATGGTGGAGAATCTCAAAAAGAGAATTGAAAGTGCCCAAGGCCTTCCAGCGTCGTCGACCCCGGCAAGTATGTGAATCTCAAAAAGAGAATTGAAAGCCAAAGTCCAGTTTGGAAACTGCGGAATCCCGTTGACTTGTCGAATCTCAAAAAGAGAATTGAAAGTGTGTAGCGGGGAGCCTGGGAGTATCTCAGTTTGAGCCGAAAAGAATCTCAAAAAGAGAATTGAAAGTTCAGCAGGCTTAGCTAAACAGCCAATTTCACCGACAAGAATCTCAAAAAGAGAATTGAAAGTCTTGATATATTCGTCAAGCCTCCGCAAAATCAAAGAAAACAGAATCTCAAAAAGAGAATTGAAAGGGTAACGGCGTCTTAAGGAAGGCCAACAACCTACCAGGAATCTCAAAAAGAGAATTGAAAGCTTAAACAATAAAGATCTCGAACGACATTTCTGACATATCACGAATCTCAAAAAGAGAATTGAAAGTGAAACTGATAGCACATGTCCAGGGCGGTG
>JAOAKB010000053.1 GCA_026413865.1 Nitrososphaeria archaeon | reverse complement strand
GTATTGGTAATACCGGACATGTGTTTCTTTCAATTCTCTTTTTGAGATTCCCGGCTCCGAGGCGTGTCAAGGTGAAGCAATGCGCTTTTTGTGGGCTTTCAATTCTCTTTTTGAGATTCTTTGTACTCACGCCATCATCTGCTCCCGGGACGACCGGCTTTCAATTCTCTTTTTGAGATTCTACTTTTACGTTAACTTTAAATACCACCTCATCCCCCTCTGCTTTCAATTCTCTTTTTGAGATTCATAGAGATTGTCGCCGACGATATCGGGATTGGTGACTTGCGACTTTCAATTCTCTTTTTGAGATTCGCATACTGTTCGCCGGATCATCGGTATATTTCGTCTTCTGTACTTTCAATTCTCTTTTTGAGATTCGTGAAAAAATGCAAGAACTTGTAAAAAAATCGAGAATCGACTTTCAATTCTCTTTTTGAGATTCTTTTTATTGTCGGGCCCGAGGGGGCTCGGGGGGCTTGGGGAGCTTTCAATTCTCTTTTTGAGATTCCAAGAAGCGGATATACCTGGAGATCTTAGGGTTGCCTGACAAGGAGGCTTTCAATTCTCTTTTTGAGATTCTGGAGCGAGGGCCTGCCGTCCCCCCGGGGGGCTGGAGCTAAGCTTTCAATTCTCTTTTTGAGATTCGGACGAGGCCCTCAGGTGCGCAGACGTCAAGATATTGGTCTTTCAATTCTCTTTTTGAGATTCGAAGCGGGGATACTGAACTCCGAGGAAGTTGAATTCTACACTTTCAATTCTCTTTTTGAGATTAGTGGAGTGGGATGTCAGTGTGTGTGACGTCACGTCGGGCGCCCTTTCAATTCTCTTTTTGAGATTCGTATTCTATTCTCCACCAATGTTGCTGAAGAAATGTAGTTGTTGCTTTCAATTCTCTTTTTGAGATTCGTCATAATCAGGGAAAAGTATGAAGTGGTGTTTATCTTTCAATTCTCTTTTTGAGATTCCTGGTTAGTTGGCATCCATCCAAGAGGCCCATTCCTGGAC
>JAOAKB010000052.1 GCA_026413865.1 Nitrososphaeria archaeon | reverse complement strand
TTTTGGCTGGTGAGCTACCCAGTAAGGAATCTCAAAAAGAGAATTGAAAGAGGACAAAACCCCTACTCCCCCCTCACCCCCCGGTCCACCGAATCTCAAAAAGAGAATTGAAAGGTTTATTTTTGCGGTGACAGCTAAGTCCTCGATGCGGAGAATCTCAAAAAGAGAATTGAAAGTATATTGATATGTCATATTGAGCCGGGTCTAGCCCGGCTTGAATCTCAAAAAGAGAATTGAAAGCGGTACCTGCCGAAGTCTATACCGATGTACATCGGGTTGCGAATCTCAAAAAGAGAATTGAAAGTCAACGAAGACGAGGCGATCCATCACTCCCGGAATCTCAAAAAGAGAATTGAAAGAGTTTACTGAGCTCGGCATAAAACTTGGCCGCTAGCTGTGAGAATCTCAAAAAGAGAATTGAAAGTTATCGAGTTCGTCCCGGTGGGAATACATCAAGTGTTGGAATCTCAAAAAGAGAATTGAAAGATACATACTTTGTTATGTCAAACTTATTTGGGCCAACCCCGAATCTCAAAAAGAGAATTGAAAGTATTCCCATCCCCATGGCCTCCTCACGTAGTGGTATGCGAATCTCAAAAAGAGAATTGAAAGAGTATCCCCGCTTCCATAACTCCCTGGCGAGTAGGTTGAATCTCAAAAAGAGAATTGAAAGTCATGGATCAGGTGAAGGTCTGGTGGCAGCACGGCGTGCTCGGCGAATCTCAAAAAGAGAATTGAAAGATATAAAGCTGCGTAAGTAGTAGGACTAGACTTTCATCACCTAGAATCTCAAAAAGAGAATTGAAAGTGGATTGCGACGACCTGACGGTATGCCCATTAGCCAAGAATCTCAAAAAGAGAATTGAAAGTGTAAATCGATAATTTTAAGCCTTTTCGGAACGTCAGTGAATCTCAAAAAGAGAATTGAAAGTATATACGGGAGTGACTAGACCTTTTTGTAGGCATCCATAATCTTGAATCTCAAAAAGAGAATTGAAAGTCAGCTGCATTATAG
>JAOAKB010000051.1 GCA_026413865.1 Nitrososphaeria archaeon | reverse complement strand
TCCTTCTACCGAAGATATTTATGAGTGGATGGAAGATCATTACTTTCAATTCTCTTTATGAGATTCTTGCACATACAACGCAACAAGAGTTCCAGTCATTACTACTTTCAATTCTCTTTATGAGATTCCCGCATTCGTGATAATTACATGCGTATCATTATAATATGCTTTCAATTCTCTTTTTGAGATTCAATATGCTCGAGGCATGGATCTTACTGTAATTGTTTCGGACATCTTTCAATTCTCTTTTTGAGATTCCCGCCTCATGCCTTAAAGCCCCCGTAATACGATTATCCGGATCTTTCAATTCTCTTTTTGAGATTCGCGGCTCGCAATGAACTCGCCAAGCTCAGTGAGCTTAACAGCTTTCAATTCTCTTTTTGAGATTCTTTGCCACGTAGAAACTGCCTTGGCCCCCATGCCGGAGACCACTTTCAATTCTCTTTTTGAGATTCATTCTTCAAACAATACGTCAAATTCTGCAGAAATATGTTCTTTCAATTCTCTTTTTGAGATTCAAAAACAATGTTCCCCATTTTCCCCATATTTTCTCCCAAACTTTCAATTCTCTTTTTGAGATTCTATAATTTAACGCCATACTTACTTAAATTTATAATACACTTTCAATTCTCTTTTTGAGATTCAAGATGAAAAGAAATATAATTACCTCAACCTCGACTATTTTCTTTCAATTCTCTTTTTGAGATTCAACTAAGTATGTGGACTATGGTATCTACTTACACAAAGCTTTCAATTCTCTTTTTGAGATTCACGAAACTACTTTAAAAAACATTTGTGAAGATATTACACCTTTCTTTCAATTCTCTTTTTGAGATTCTGAGGGTACACCGAACATGTACACGCTTCTCCCCATAATGTCTTTCAATTCTCTTTTTGAGATTCAAAATTAGTTGAAAAAGATGAGGAAGAAATAATGTTACTTTCAATTCTCTTTTTGAGATTCAACAAGTATTCGCCCTTTCAGTGGGCATACACTACATGTTGCTTTCAATTCTCTTTTTGAGATTCAATGTGAGNGTCGTAGGCGGTCGTGGGAC
>JAOAKB010000050.1:506-1069 GCA_026413865.1 Nitrososphaeria archaeon | reverse complement strand
AGGATTTGCTGCATTAAATAGCCTAAATGAAAATGAATGGAATATATTGATTAAATATTATTTAAATATAAAATGTGATCTTGAGACTGCCTCGGGCTATTTGTCTATGCGAAATATAAATATGCTTATGAACTTATACAAACAATTTGCAAGGAGGTCTAAGATGAAAGAAGAAAGATTAAAATTAGCCTTAGCAGATCTATTGCTGGACTTAAAAGAAGTTGAAGAAAAACTCGGAATCAAGTTAGGTCCAAAAAATCTAATACAAGAAAAGTATGAAAACGTTATAAACAATTTCCTTATCTCTTACCTTATGCAAGAAGATGAAGATGCAAAACGATATCTTGTAGAAGCCGCAACAATAAGAAAATGTATAGGATAACAAAAATAATTTAAGGGGTAAATTTTTAATCTATATATTTTCTATGTTGATACCTCAATTAATCCTTTAGGGAATAAACAAGATCTTATTTTATGATGCGGGGGGTGGGATTTGAACCCACGAACGCCTACGCGACAGGGTTCTGAGCCTGTCTCTTCTTCTCTCTTTTTTCCACTTTTCA
>JAOAKB010000050.1:0-497 GCA_026413865.1 Nitrososphaeria archaeon | reverse complement strand
GGGTTCTGAGCCCTGCGCCTTTGACCTGGCTTGGCAACCCCCGCACACTTGTATAGTAGAAAATATCAATTTTATAAAATTAAAGAATTTGTTTTTGATCCATTTTTATATGAAACTTCTTTGTATCCAATTTAGTTTGTAAGGAATAATTTAAATATGTTTCATCTTTTATCTTTTGGCTCTGAATGTGTGAGGTATTATGGGGGCAAAAATTGAAGATAAAATTAATGAGATAAGAACAGTAATCGATAAAATAAATGACCCTATTCTTAAAGAAAAGACATTAAATGTTATTGAAAAATGCTTATTTCAATCGCCATATGTTTTTTCTCCTGGCGCTAAAAAGGCTCATCATTCTTATCCTAGTGGTCTAATTGATCATATACTGTCTACCACAAATATTGCACTATCTATTGCTCTTCAATTAGAAAAAATTTATGATTACCCTGTCGATTTTGATACTATTATTTCAGCTAGTCTTTTGCATGATATTATGA
>JAOAKB010000004.1:279-99742 GCA_026413865.1 Nitrososphaeria archaeon | reverse complement strand
TAATTGGTATATGTAGGGTATTTGGTGCTGCTTTTCTTTGGTCTTCATTTAATGGTGCATCTGTTGCTCCAAAGTCTACTGTCTTGTTTGTATGTTGTCTAATCCCCCCTCCACTTCCTATTGACTGATAGTTTATCATTATGTTAGGGTAAATTTTGTTGTATTGTACTATCATTGTTGAAAGTAGTGGGTATGGGAATGATGCTCCTGCACCATTAAGCATTATGGTCTTAGATGTTGTAGTGGTAGGAGTTACTGTGATTATAGATGTTGTAACTATAGATGTTGTGGTAGGCTGGACTACTGTAGTAGCAGTGGAAGTTGTTACTGTAGTAACTAAGGTCTGTGTTATTGTTTCTGTCTTTGGTTGAAGTAATGGGGCTGCAAAGATTATTCCAAATACCACTATTATTACTGCACCTATCCCAATTAACAGATTTTTATTCATAGTGCTCAATAGACGGTCAAAACAGTAACTTTTATATAGATTATCCAAATAATATATAGAGAACTATAATGTCTATCTACAACTATTTAGACAATGGTGTTTCTGATAAAGAATTAGATGCTGGAGAAGTTAGAAAAATACAGCTTACAGGTAAATCAACATACATTATTTCTTTGCCAAAAAGGTGGGTTGAAAGTTTAAATCTTAAGCAAGGCAGTCAGCTTATTATTTCGAGAAAAGATCAAAGTACTCTTATGATAACTCCTAAAGAATTTGTAGTTGCTTTAAAAAAGAAGGAGGCGACAATCTATGTTTCAGGAAAAGATGACCTAGGTTCAATAATAAGGAAAATTGTCTCCTTATACCTTGTAGGCTATAGTGTTATAAAATTGAAAGCGAAAGAAGAGCGTTTTTCATCAGTGCAAAAGCATATGATAAAGGATTTTTTGAGGAAGAAGTTGATTGGTGCAGAAGTGCTTTCGGAATCGTCTAAAGAATTAGAAATTCGTGTTTTGATAGGCCATCCTGAACTTACATTAGAAAATGCTCTTAGACGTGCATGCAATATTATAATCTCGATGTATGATGATACCTTAAGTGCATTAAAAACCTTTGATAAAAATCTTGCCAATGACATAATTAAGGTTGATGACGAAGTTGATCGTTTATATCTTTATATTATAAGACAATTAAAAGCTGCAGTAGAAAATGAAAAGATTCTTAAAATAAGTGGTCTTTCAAGTCCAAGAGATTGTCTAGGCTACAGGGTTATTGTAAAGTTTGTGGAAAGAATTGCTGACCATTTAGTCAAGATCGCTGAAAATATCACATTATTAAACGCTCCTATAAGCGATTCTATAATGGAAAAGATTTTTGAAATTAGTTTGTTTGCAAAAAGAACATTTGAAGAAGCTATGACTTCCCTTTACAAAAATGATTATATTCTCGCTGACAATGTTATCTCTAAGGCAAAATCGATTTCTATTATAGAAAATGAGTTTATAAATTTAATAGAAAAAATCAATGATGCTAATGTTCCAATCTTAAGGTTGATTGTAGAAAGTATACGTAGAACCGCAGAATATGCAAGCGACATATCAGAAATAGTATTAAACTTGAATGTAGAAAAGCTCCTCTAACATATTAACAAAAATTATTTTATATCAAAAATATTACTAAACTGTGTTTTCTCTTCTATTATAGTTATTTTAAAATATTTTCCAATTTTTATGGCCATAAAACAAATATAGTCCAAAAAATAAACTCTTTATAGGAAAGGGGGTGTTAAGAGGAAAGATGTCGCCTGAAGAATTTGAATTTGGTCTCGCTCCAATATATAGGATACTAAAGAAGGCAGGTGCAACAAGAGCTGGTGAAGATGCACTAATAGAGTTAGCAAAGACCTTAGACCAAATAGGTGTAGAAATAGGAAGACATGCAGTAGAACTTTCAACACACGCAGGAAGAAAGACAATAAAAGCAGAAGACATAAGACTAGCAACAAAATATGTAATAAAAACCTAAACTTTCAAATAAAAATATCACAATATAATGGCAAAGGATATTTATACCAAAGTGAAAACCCTCACATATGCTCCGGTAGTATAGTCCGGCCAAGTATAGCGGCCTCTCGAGCCGCGGACCCGGGTTCAAATCCCGGCCGGAGCACCATTTAGGGGAATAAAAAATCGAGATACCTGTATGGCTATTTATGTTTTCTGAAATGCTTGAAACTTTTTTATAGAGAAGGCTAGTGGCTTATTATCATGTTAAGAAAATATTTTCTAATATTGAAGATTTAACACAGTTCTTCATTAAGAACTTTATTATAAAATTAACTTTAATACAATATTTTTAAGATCTTGTGTTAATTAGGTGCTTAGACATGTTTCCTTTAGTGGATGCTCATGTTCATTTTGTGGATGATGAGCTTAAGCCCTATTTAGACTGGATTATATCTTCTTGTAGCATTAGAAATGTTATTGTTTTCTCTAATAGTATGGATTTTATTTCAAGTAAGCTAAATCTAGAACTTTCTTCAAAATATAATTTTGTTAAAGCGTTTATTGGTGTTCATCCATGGTGTGTACAATCTTACTCGTCTCTAGATTTCAAGAATCTTTTGGAAGAAAATATTGATTATATTAGTGGAGTTGGTGAAATTGGTTTAGATGGAAAGTATGATTTTGTTTCAATGTCTGTTCAAAGGAAGGTTTTCGAGGAGCAGCTTGCTTTGGCTGAAAGATATAATCTGCCTGTAAATGTTCACTCTCGCAGGGCTCAAGAAAATGTTATTGAAATTCTTTCCTCCTACAAGATTTCTAGGATACTTTTGCATTGGTTTAGTGGTGATGAAAGGATGTTGAAGAAGGGGCTTGATATGGGCTGCTTTTTTAGTTTTGGTCCTACACTTTTGTACAGTAAGTCTACAAAGAAGCTTTTTCAAAAATGTGATACTTCAAGGGTTCTTGTTGAAACTGATGCTCCAGTAGCTTACGGTGTATGTTTTGAAGGCTACACTTCTTCTCCACTACTTTTATCGAGTATAGTGTATACTGTTTCTAATTTATTTAAAAAAAGTTTGGAGGAAACTTTAAATATTATATTGGAGAATTCGGAAAGCTACTTAGGCGGAAGATTGCTTGGAGATGAATTGTCTTGGGTATAGTAAGGAATCTTGCTTTAATGCTGATAGAAAAGTATGGTAAAGAGTTTACTACCGATTTTGAAGAGAACAAGAAGATTGTTGGAAAATATGTTAAGTTTTATTCTAAAGGTTTAAGGAACATGGTTGCCGGATACATTACCAGTTACATGAGAAAATTGGATAGGGTTGAAGAGGGTAAAGAAGGTGTAGCAGACCAGTCTTAGAATTTAAACGCTGATTTTTATGAAGGTTGTTTTTGTAGGGCATCTTAAGAGGCTTTTTGGAAAAGAGTCTATTGTTTTAGAAGAATTGGTTGAAGATATTCGAACTCTTATAAAATATTTGAATTATTTGAAATTGGATGAAAATGTTATTGTTGATAGAAGTAATACCCTCATTCTTGTGAATGGTGTTGAAATATCTGCTTTAAATGGTTTGGATACAAAAGTTAATGAAGGTGATGTTATAACCTTAATACCAGTAACACATGGTGGTTAGTCTTGGAATATATTACTCCATCATGGAATGATATTTTTGAAATGTGTGTAGAAGGTGCCTCTAGGATTATTGATATGGGTATAAAGTTTGATTTGATCGTAACACTTTCTAGGGGTGGCCTTGTTCCTGCTAGAATTATGTCTGATTTTCTTGAAATTAACGATGTTATTGTACTTGATGTAAAATATTATACTGGTTTTGGGAAGAGAAGTGATAAGCCTATAATTAGAGAAATATCTCAAGTTCTTGTGAATTCGAAAAATGTTCTATTGGTTGATGATGTTGTCGATTCTGGAGAAAGTTTGAAGGCTGCTGTTGAATACATTAAAGGATTGAATCCAAAGTGTCTTAAGGTCTTTACATTACATGTTAAGCCTAATAGAGTTATAGACCCTGACATTTATGTTAGTGAGACAAGTGCATGGATAATTTATCCTTGGGAGCTTTTTGAATGTTATAAGGAACTTAAAGCTAATGGTGTTGATGTAAGAAAGATTTTTGAGGCCAATAATGCTGACACTGGATTACTTGATAGAGTGATACAATTTTATGATAAAAAGTATAGAGGATGATTTTCTCATATTCTGTCTAGGGTTTAGGGTTAAAGAAGAATATAATTCTGTCTACATTCAAAGGCTTCTAGAAGATGTTGGAGATATAGTTGTCCAGATTTTGGATAAACATTTCGTAGCCGACTTGGACCACGCTTACCTAATACTTTTACAGTCCTTTGAAGCTTTTAAGCGTGGTCTTTATGTTGCAAAAAAACCTAGTTTGGATATTATGCTAAGGTTTCTTTGTACCAAGAAGATTGATAAGGCCTTAAAGAATGCTTTTCCAAAAGATGATGTTAAAGAGTTTCTTTTAGTAGGTTTTGGTTCACGTGAAAAGGTTGAGTTGATGATGAAGATTTTAGAAGGATACGGTATTTTTGACGAAAAGCTTCTTGAATTTTCTCATGAAAAGCTTGATTTTCTTATAAAATATCATGGCCTTTCTAGGAATGAAGTTGACAATTATGGTGTTGGAAAAATATTATGTGATAAAAGTGCTGCTGTATTCTCAAAATTTTATAAAATTAAATCCTCTGCCTCAACTCGTTAGCTGGTAATGCTCCCTCTTTTAAGACGACTAGTTTTCCCTCGCTTACATCAACTTTTGTTGATTCTCTTCCATATATGGTTTCCCCTCCATCTATGTAAAGTTCAGCATTTCTTCCAAATCTTATAAGTGTCTGTGCTAATGTTGTTGGAGGCCCGTATCCAGGCTTATTTGCTGTAGAACAAAGTATGTATTCTACCTCTTTTAGAAGGTTGGCTGTCCACCAATAATATGGTACTCTTACTGCAACCTTACCTGTTTTTCCAAAAAATTTTTCAAGGTTTAGATTTGCTTTCATTTTACCGACTACTGTTAGTGGTCCAGGCCAAAAATTTTCAGCCAATCTCTCTATTAATGGATTCCATCTTATAATGTTTGATGCACTATCAATACTACTACATAGTATTACAAAGTTTACATCATTTTCTTTCATTATATAAAGTTTCTGTTGTGCCTTTATGTTTGTAAGATGACATCCTACCTTGTAAACTGTTTCTGTTGGAAAGACAATTATTCCTCCACTATATAGTATTTTTTTAGAAATTGGTATGCTATCACTCGATTTTACATGTATGAACATATCTGAACCTTTGTAATAAAAGTTTATAAATGATATATTAAAGTTGATTAGAAGACGGTGTTCTTATGCCATATTTAGAAGAAGAGTTTGAAGAAGAGTTTGAAGAAGATTTCGAGGAAGACTGGGAAGAAGACTGGGACGAGGAGTGGGAGGAGGAAGAGGAGGAATTCTAGTTCCTCCCCTACCAAATTTATTTTATCATAGTTAAGGACAAACTTATTATAACATAAGCCTATACCTTTATGGGTACATATGCTAAAATTTCCTGTCCTAATAATTAATATGAAAAACTATCTTGAAGCTTCTGGTGAAAGGGGGGTTGTTATGTCTAAGGCTGCTGAAAGGGTTGCTAAAGATTTTGGTGTAAACATTGTTGTAGCCCCTCCAACTCCAATACTCTATTCTGTTGCCTCATCAGTTTCTATTCCCGTGTATGCTCAGCATGTTGACTTATCTAAAGCTGGTAGTACAACAGGCTTTATTTCGCCAGAATATGTAAAGAGCTTTGGTGTATGTGGTTCCATAATAAATCATAGTGAACATCAGCTTCCAGTAAGTAGGGTTAAGCTGACAATTGAGCTTCTAAAAAGTTTGGGTATGGATACTGTTGTATGTGCTGTAGACCCTAAAAGGACAAAAGTTTTTGCGAAAATGAATCCTGATGCTGTTGCTGTAGAGCCTCCTGAGCTTATTGGAAGCGGCATTGCTGTCTCAAAGGCTAGGCCTGAAGTTATAACTGATTCTGTTAATGCTGTAAAAAGTGTGGGCTCATCTTCTAGACTTATCTGTGGTGCAGGTATTGTTAGTGGTGAAGATGTTAGGAGGGCTCTTGAGCTTGGTGCCGAAGGTGTTCTTGTAGCAAGTGGTATTGTTAAAGCATCTAACCCTGAAGAAAAGATTAAGGAAATGGCTAAAGAGATTAAAAGATTTTTATAAAACAATTTGGAAGCGTCCTATTGTAGGCGGTAGCCTTTGCCCGGTAAAGAGATGACAATATTAGAGCATATTGAAGAGCTTAGACAGCGTCTAATAAAAATTTTTGCTGTAGTAGTAGGTTTAGCATTATTCTTCTTCCTATTCGAGATAAGATTTTTTGATTTAGGCCACCTTTACATACCATACCCTTATCCGAACATTTTCCATAATACTGCTGCTGGAATAATAAAGTTTCTTGAGGGACAGGTTCTTCCCTCATATGTTAAGATAATTGTTACCTCACCTTCTGAAGCCCTTATTTCGGAAATGCTCATTTCTATGATTTTAGGTGTTGTTGTAGGTATGCCTGTCATAGTTTACGAGGTTTGGGCTTTTGTTGCACCAGCCCTTTATGAGCATGAGAAAAGGATTATTGTTAAGCTAACATTGCCTGTTACAAGCTTATTTATTGTTGGCTGCATTTTCGGCTACCTTTTTCTTGTCCCATTTGCATTCGAGTTTCTTTACCTTTATGCTTCAAGTATAGGTATAATCACATATATTACAATAAATGATTTTATAATGTTCATTGCACTTTTATGTATTGCTATGGGTATAACATTCGAGGTCCCAGCTGTTATGTGGGGTCTCACGAAATTGGGTATTGTGAACCCTGAAAGTTGGAAAAAATATTTCAGATATTTTGTTGTCTTCTCAATAATCTATGGCGCATTTATTACTCCAGACGGTAGTGGAATAACAATGTGGTTTGTAGCGATTCCAATGATTGTCCTATATATTATAGGATACTACTTTTCTAAGAAAACAGTTAAATAGAAGTTTGATAGAGTTGTTTGGTGATAGGAATGTTGGAAAGGTTGTTGTTTAATATTGCTGGTATGGAATGGTTCTGGGTTCTTATTGTAGTTGTTGTATTACTTTTCGGAGCCAGTAAAATTCCTGAAATTGCTAGGGCTATCGGGCGTGCTACAGGAGAATTTCAGAAGGGTAAGCTTGAAATTGAGAAGGAGATAGAGAAGGCTTCAGCTGAATTGAATAAGAGTCCTGAGCGACTAAAGCTTGAGGAAGCAGCAAAGGCTTTAGGAATAGATCCAACAGGCAAAACAGACGAACAACTTAGAGAAGAAATAAAGAAGGCTGCCTAAATATAGCGATATAAACTTTTTTCACTAAAGTTTCCAGTTTCTAACTCTTTTTCTATCTGTTTAAGAAGTAGTATTCTTTTGTATGTTGGTGGATGTGTAGAAAATAGCATGTTCACTCTCACCCAACTAGATTCAGCCTCTCTTTCCATTGCCATCTCAAGTTCTTTTTCATCTAAAACTCCATCTCTGTTTATATCATAATCTTCTTTCTTTTCTAAAATTTCTTTAATCTCTTTTGAAGCATATATTGGGTCTAAAATATAGAATGCTCTTGCTGAAGCATTTTCTTTAGGTGCTAGGGCCAGTCCATAAGCTATGCGTGCTAGAGCGCTTACTAGTGCTCTAGGGTTTTTTGTAAGGAATGCAGAATATGTGTCAGCATAATGTTCTCTCATTCTACTGAATCCGTATACGAAGAGTTGTCCAATAATATAAATTAAGTATGATATTATTGTAAGTAATAGTATTGGTAAAATGTTTCCTCTTCTTCTCCTTTCTCCTGAAACTTTTTGAATGGAAAATGTTGTTCTAGCGATCAAGTATGCTAAAAGTGGTAGGGCTGAAATGGCTGTTATGATAAAGGCATCCTTATGTCTTATGTGGCCCAGCTCATGTCCTATTACTGCCTCGATTTCACTTTTGTTAAGCTTTTCAAGTAATCCTCTATGTATTGCTAATGTTGCACTTTTACTAGTGTATCCGAATGTAAAAGCGTTTGGTGTTGTATCATTTACAATTGCCAGTTTTGGAATTGGCAGTTTTCCTTTTCTGCAAAGAGATGTCACCACATCTTCTAGCCAAAGATTTTCTCCTTGTCTCAAATATTTTAGTCCTGTTGATATTTTGACTAATGTTGGGCCTATGATGAACTGTAGTATGATGAATGCTGCTGCAAGTAGGAAGCTGTAGATTGGGCTTATTTCGAAAACGTAAGCTATTGTGAAAAAGAATATTGTGAAGAATATGAATAGGGCTATTAAAACAATGATCATCCTTGTTTTTAGCTGAATTAATGTTGCCATATGATAACATTAAATAGACTGTTTTTTAGCTTATAAGCTTGCTGGTATGCCTGAAATATTAAGGGAAGTTAGTTGTCCGCATTGTGGTGCACCTTTAAAGTTTGATAAAGGTGAAATTATATTCACTTGCCAATATTGTGGTTACACTGGTCTACTGAATGTAAGTAAACCTTTTACTTTCGAACATAGTATGTTTGTTAATCAGATTAGTATTGATTTGGTTGAAAATTTTGTTAGAGATTGGTTTAGTGAAGGTTTTCTTAAGCCTCCTGACCTAAGAAAACGTGGTAAGATTGTTGAGAAGAATCTTTTCTATGTGCCGTTATGGATTATATCATTAAATGCTGTAACTTCTTTTGAAGGATATTTTGAACGTCTCGGTCCATCCATTGTTAGGAAGGATGTTTTAAGTGGCTCCTATGATTGGATTGTTATTGCAAGAAAGAACACACCTTTTCCTGAAAGGGAATATCATCTTGGACTGGCTTCTAAGGTTCCTTTTGATATAGGGAAAATTGAAAAATATGGTATTGTGTTAAATAGTGAAATAGACTCTGATGAGGCTGAAGAAAGAGCTGTTGAAGGTGTTAGGTCTTTGCACAAGTATCTTGTGCAGAGGGAAGTTGACAAGATTTTAAACTTCAACTGTAAAGTAAAGGTTTTAGAGAAGAATTATCTGCATGCTCCAATATGGTTCATAGTATACGAGTATAAGGGTGGTCTCTACAAGCTTTACATTGATGGTGTAAGAAGAGATGTTATTTTTGGTGAAGTTCCTGAAATTTAGTGAAATGGTGATTTAGCGAGCTTAATCTTAAAAGAAACTTCATGTTCCCCTCTAACAACTTTTATAAAAGCCTCTTCTCCAACCTTCTTCTTCCATAATATTGTAAGAAGGTCATTCATGTTTATTATTCTTTCCTCATCAACTTGGACTATAATGTCTCCCTCTCTAATGTCAGCATAATATGCTGGACTATTTTCTATAACAGAAACTACTAGAACACCAAAATCTATCGCCAAATTGTAGTATTCTGCAATTCCAGGATTCATGTCCACACCATTTATTCCAAGCCAAGGTCTAACCACATGCCCGAACCTGATTATCTCATCAGCAACCCTTCTCACTGTATTACTTGTTACTGCAAAGCCTATACCTTGTGCATAGGGTATTATTGCTGTACTCATTCCAACAACCTGTCCTTCTAAGTTAATTAATGGTCCTCCACTATTTCCAGGGTTGATTGCTGCATCTGTCTGTATAAGCTCTTCAATAATGGGTCCACCTTTTGCCTGAATTCTTCTTTTTAATGCACTTATTACTCCAGCAGTAACTGTTGGGCCTCCAACTAAGCCGAATGGGTTTCCTAATGCTAAGACAAACTGTCCAACCTTTAGTTTGTTTGAATCATAAAATTCTGCTGCTTTTAATTCTGTCCTCGGTACCTTTAAGACTGCAACGTCAGTTAATGGGTCTCCTCCAACAATCCTTCCCTCGTAAACTTTGCTATCTGAAAATGTTACATTAATCTGTCTTGCTTCTGCAATCACATGATTGTTTGTGACAATAAATCCTCTACTATCATAAACTATTCCTGAACCTATTCCACTTACTGGCATACTATAAAACATATAATCTGAAACAAGTGTAATTGTGCTTACGCTAACAACAAACTTGCTTGCCTTCTCAACTGCCTTTATAACTTTATCCTCATCTACTGGTATCATGTTCATCAATTTTTATTTTGGCTTTAAAAACTTTTGTAAAATAGAAAAAAATTTTAATATATTGACGTTTATGGGCTTATATTGGTGAACAATATGAACTGTCCCGTTTGTGGTTCTACAGATGTTGTTTTAAATCAGCAAATTAGCTTCAAGGATTCTCCAGTTAGAAAAATATACTTGAGTGGAAGATGTAGAAAATGTAACAGTTCACTTGTAATAGAATTTACACCCACTTCCATAAGACAGCAAACAGTTGACTAAAGTGAACTATTCTATTGTTTAATAGAATAGGTATAACGGGTACACCTGCAACAGGCAAAAAGACTTTAGCTAAGGCCCTTTCTAAGGTAACTGGCTATAGAATCATTAACATAAACCGGGTTTGCTTGCTAGAGGGTGCTATAATTGGTAGGGACATGTATGGTATAGTGGCTGACACTCTTAAACTTAAGAAACTAATTTCTAAGCTTATATTATCAGAAAATTTTGTTCTAGTAGGCCACCTATTGTCGCATGTTGTTTCTTCAAAGAATTTGGATCTAGTTATAGTCCTTAGATGTGATCCCTACACTTTGGAGGAACGATTGAGGAAAAGAGGTTATCCTGAAAAAAAGGTTTTAATGAATGTTGGCTCCGAAATTTTGGGCACTTGCTACTTTGAGGCATTAAAAAAGTTTGGGTTGGAAAAGATTCATGTTATAGAAACCTCCAAAAAGTCTGTTAAAGAAGTTTTAAATGACGCTCTTGAAGCCTTAAATGGTGTTAGAAGATTTGATGGTTTCAGTATAGACTGGCTACAGCTTGTTACTGAAAGAGGTGACCTGGGCCGATTCTTCCCCGACTCCTACTATTGACGCGTCAACCTGGATTAGAAATGGGGCACGTATTCTTCCTATACTTACTATAGCTTCTCCAGTCTTAAGTAGTGATAGAAAGTCTGCTTGTTCACTTTTTAAGCCTAAAGTTTCTTTTAATATTCGTATATCCTCCATCCATGAAACTCTATGTATTATTCTTAGTCCACAATTTTTTATAATTTCGGAGGAAATCTGTGTAGGATACTGTGCTACAAAAATCATTCTTTCACCAAATTTTCTAAGTTCTGAAGCCATCTTTTCTCCTATCGATGGAGGATCCTCAAGTCTTCTTGCTGGAACTATAGAACGTGCTTCTTCTATAACTGTCATATGGTCTAGTTTGGATGGTCCAGAAAGTAGTCTGAAGTCATATATCATTTTTAATAATATTGATGAGAATATTATTCTTGTTTCAAAATCTCTTAAATATCCTAATTCTATGCAAACATTTTCTGATAGAAGTGTCTGCATAGAAAATGTGTTTTCTCTATTAAGTAGGTTGCCTGCCTGGCCTTGTGTTAATGGAATTAGTCTCCTAAGTATTGCCGTCTTTGTTTCATTATCGTACATTGACCTTGCAGGATTCTGTTCAATGTAATCTACAAGATTTGAAAGTATTGGTGACCTTGAAAATGTTTTTGGACTCTCACCATATAGGTTCACGAGAGAATTTCTGAATGTGAATGTTTGTGGGCTTGTAAACCTATATACTTCAGCAAATATATCAGTTATTAATGCAATATGTTCATAAATATCCTTTACGTTAATTGCATCTAATGGATTTAAGGCGAAAGAATCATCCTTTCCTGCACTAACAACATTACATCCCATTTCTTTGAAAAAGCCGCCATATTCGTTATGCCAGTCTAAGACCATTACCTTCTTACCCATTTTAATAAGCTGTGAAAGTATAACTTTGCATGTTGTAGACTTTCCTGAACCGGTCATTCCAATTACACAAACATGTTGTAGAATATCATCCTCCCTTAAATAGAATTTATGCAGTTTTCCTTCAATCGATTTTAAGTAGCCTAAATATATTCCTCCAGAACCTGATTCTTCAAAGTTTGGAATATAAAATTGTGGAATATTTTCGCCACTATACTGAGTGGGTATAGATGGTGAATAAGCTAAAGTAAAGGGAAGCCTATTAGAACCTGTCTGTTCAACTTTCTCTAACTCATACTCCGGCACTGTAATAGATTTTATAAAATGTTCAAGTTTTGAACCTTCAACATTTTCTGGAACAAAGTTCTCGTATCCTACACTTAAGGCTGTACAAAGTATCTTGCATCTTTCATCAATTTGTGCTTTAAGATTTTCAAGCTTAGAAATTTTTCCATCAACCCAAGTTACTGCATAAATTGACTGTTCAAACATTGGCTCATTACATGTTTCCTCATTTTTTAGGATGTTAAACATTTTCTTAAGAATTGGCTGCGGTCTTGGTGCTATAGAAACAAGATAGTGTAGGGGTATACCTGCCTTGTATATACCCTCAAAAAATCCTATAGCCTTCCTATAGGATACAAGAATTTCTGCTGAAGATATTTCAGTGTTTTTGTTATTGTACATGTTTTTTGGCTTTAAACTTACTATAGCATAGATTCTAACCTTGTTATCTTTTTTAATACAGGCATATTTTTTATCTAAGACTTCTAACATTATAGTCTACCATTTCCAGAGAAAGCCGAAAAGGTCTTCTATGGACTTTGATATAGTATCCCATAAACTTGATGTCATTTGAGAAATCTTATTTAGTACAGATTCTACCCCACCCATTACAAGAGTCAGTATCACAAGTACTACAGAGATAAGTATTGCCTCTTCAACCAATTGAACAGCATATCTTCTTTTATTCAACCTTAACACCGGAAAATATGTTAAGATCGTATATAATCACCAACATTTTAATTATATCCCATCGTATACGAATCTTCTTGCTTTTAAGGTAAAATATTAAGTATTGGTTTTGAAAGTTTTAAGCCAATATAGTATGATATAATGTAAACTATTATTGTAATCAAAGTTCTTTTTTTGCCAAAAAGTAGATTTTGTAAGAATGTTGAAAATATTCCTAAAATGAAAGAAAAGTATATTATTCCATTTCTAATGCTATAATCGATTTGGATTTTTGGAGTAAATTCTATTATTATAGAAAATAGTGGTGCCATTTGTGATAGAAAAGAAAGTGTTATTCCCAAAAGTAATGTGACAATAATACTTCTGTGATAGAGGATGTCTAAGAGTATAATGCGCTCCTTTTGACATCTTCTATTCAACAAAATTATGTTAACGATCTCATCCAAAACCTTTCCTGCAAACATAGACCTTATCTTATTAATATCAGACACATATTTTGGTAAACTTGTTTCAAATGGAAGATTTCTTAAAACTTTTTTAGAATCCTCTCCCCTAATAAGCCATGTAAGCCTGTTCTTGAAAGGCTTAAAGTTTGTTTCCTTTAGAACCTCAAATATAGCTCTTTCAAGTGAAACTCCTTCAACCATTTTTTTCGAAATTTTTTCTAAAAATAGTAGTTCGTCAAATGAAGCTTTCTCTCTACTTCCAAAAAATCTCATATATTCACCTTATGCAAGTATAAACTTCTTGTTAATGTAATGTATATTATTGAAAGCATGAATATTGCTGTAGAAAGTATTATTAAAATTGGATATACTTCTTTTACGTACATTGATATGAAAATGGTTGATACTATTGGAGTAAAAAAGCATAATCCAATAAGAATAGAAAATTTTGTCTCAATCTTTGAGGTTATTTCTCTATAGAAATTGTGGGTTGTAATGTAAGTTCTGTAAAACTCGTTTTTTTCAATTGTCCTTTCTAGGAGTATTTTCTGTAAACCTTCTCTAAAAGATTGAGATGGCTGTGAAAGTGCAAAATGGTTTAAGGCTTCCTTTATATCATATCCTCTTATTCCGGAAACTAATATTTTCTTAAACATTTGAGATACTATAGGATATTTTGCCCTATATATGTGGAGGCAAGCATCGTATAATGATGAATATCTTGTTATAATCTTTAAGTCTGATAGTATTAGATAACCAAATAGGGAAATTATAAAGTCATGCTGTGAAAATAGTAGGTAAGGAATTGTTAATATAAGATACTGGCAAATTATTGTAATTGTAAAAAACATTACAAGTTTTAAGAACGTGTTTTCTGATGGAAAATATATTGAAATTAGAGTTGAAGGTGTTAAAGATAAGATTATAGACCATAAAATGTAGTTTCTAAAGTTGATTCCAAAGTATTTGTATGCTTTTATTAGCCCATTTCTAGAAAGCATCCTTTAACATCACCCAAGCGTTTGAAATTTCTTTTACTAATGTTTCGAAACTTGTACCTTTTTCTAGAATTGGCTCAACGATTTTACACATTTTTTCATAAGCGCTTTTTAAGTGGCTTTCAGAATATAATGTCATAAGCTTTTTGAAGGTGTAGGTATTCTCTAATGGAACTAGGTTCACAAAATCTTCGTTCACATTCCTTGCAAATATCTCATTTAATGAAAAATCAATTTTTTCAAATGAAATCTTCTGCTCTTCAGATGGCAAAATCTCGTATATGCTTGAAACAAATCTTTTTACTGGAAACTCTTGTGTTTTTCCCATGCAAACAATAATGTCAAGTTCTAGTAAACTTACAGGGTCTATCTTGTGAGAAAATATCCATCTTCTAAAGGCCTGATGTGGTGAAGTTGCATGAAATGTTTGCATCCCTCTTATTCCTGAAGAAAGTGAATTGAAAAGTGCTCGACTGTGTTCTTCTGACTGTATTTCTCCTAAAATTATAATGTTTGGTGAACGGTGTAAAATTTTTGTTACCTCAACCGATTTTTTCCCCCTGCTTCCAACATCGTAGGGTGAAACCCTATATTTTGCTTGATGATAGTCGTATTTTAAAAGGTCAAGAGACTCTTGAACATCCTCTACATATATTCTTCTTTTCTCTGGAGAAAGGAATAGGTCCAGTGCGTTTAAAAGTGTAGTCTTTCCAGAGTTTGTTTCACCAACGATTGTAACATTTCTTCCAAAGTTTAGGAAAAATAGAAGAAATAACGCCATTTCTTTTGAAAGCATTTTAAATTGTATTAGTTGTGGAAGAGTGTATGTTTGTGGAAATATTTTTCTAACATCCAAGTTAAATCCTGTTGGAGATAATGGAAATATGTCAAGCGATATTCTATAAGTTGTTTTATTAAAGTTCCATTCAGTTTTTAGAGAATTTGTTAGATAGTCTAGAGAATATCCACTAAAAGTTTGCATGTGCGTTTTTATAGCCTGAACCTCTTCTTCTGTTAAAATTATGTTTGTCAGACATCTTCCCCATCTATCGTGGTCAAGATATATTCTCGTTAATGGTGAGTCTAAATAAAATTCTTGGACATGTTCATCAATTAATAGAGGGAACAAGCGTGAAATTTTCATGAACTCGAAAGCATACACTGTACTTAAGAATTGTCTTTCTTCTTCACTTAATGTGAATTTTTTCATGCTCGAATAAAAGAGTTTTGAAAGGTGTTCTATGAACGATTTAAAGGAAATTTCCTCAAACTCTAGGATGTTCGAATTTTCTGTTATATCGTCAAAAACTGAACATGTTTTTTCTATTAGAGTGGAAAGCTTTTTAGAGCATTTTACATAATAAAGGTTTCTTCCATTAAATCTTTTCAATAATATTTCAAAATATTCTATTATATAATTTTCTAAATATGATTGTTCGTTGTCTCCATTAAAGAGTTCTATTAAAAAATGTTTTAAAGACCTATTTTCTGCTCTAACATTTTTGTTCTTAAAAAATATTTTTTGTAGGTTCATCATATAGGAAGGTTGTTTGTGCTTAAATACGCCAATAACATTTTAAATCGAAAAATATGGTTGAAGTTTTTGAAAAATGTCTAGTTATAGGATTAAGTCTAATGTTAGCTGCCTCACTTTATAATCCAATTTTAAATATTGTCACATACGTGTACAATAGTGTGTCTGATGATCAGCTTAATATTCTGGCAAAAGATTTTGCTAGACTGATAGAAAGGTCTCATGCATTTAAAGGCACATACTATCTCTCATATGTTGTATCTAAAGATTTTAACATATTTTTTGAGAATGGTATTCTAAAAATATTTTATGATGATAAAATTGTTAATGTAGGTGTCTACGATTTTGATATAATTGTAGATGATTTAAGAAAGGAAAGTAATTTTGTAAGAATTGCTGTTATTGGTAAAGATGATGCTGTGTTTATAGTGATTGAAGATGCCTTCTGAAATACTAGGTTTCTCTTTAGGTTTTACTTTCTATCTTCTAATAGGCTTAATAATACTTTCCACAACTATACCGTTACAAAAATTTTATGTAGTTTGTGAAGTGATTGAAGCAAAAAAGGTTTTAGAAGCTTTTATTAATATTGGACAATTTCTTGAAGAAAATATGAGTGTAAAGCTTTCTTTAGAGGATTCATCTTTTAACGGTAATGTTATTTTTTATTCTGATGGAAAAAATATTAGTATAATATTTGAAAATAAAATTTTTTATTCAATTTATTGTGATGATGTTGAATTTTATGTACAGAAAGTGAAGCTTTATGGGACGGTTTTAGTTTCAAAAGTTAATGGTAAGATAATGGTGAAAAGTTTTGAATGAAATTTTAGACTTTGGAATAGAAATATTGTATCTTATTCTAGTGTTTATGGTCCTTTTGACTATAGTTTTACTTTCCTACAACCTTATTTTAGGATTGAATGGCTGGATTTTGGTGTTATTGAATGTATAATCTTTTAGATAAGGTTTCTTCAATGATTGTTGTAATAATTTTTTCCTTAGCCTGTATAAATAACCTTTACCTTTATAATGTAGAAGATTATGCAATTAAATATTATAATAAGGTTATGGCCTACCAGGTTGTAGACAGATTATTAGAAGAGTTTGGTGCTACAAGATTATTTTATGAAGTTGAAAAGGGTATTGTCTGCAGGCTTCTGGAAAGGTTTTTGATAGAAAATAAAATCTTTGATTCAACTCTAATTATAATAGAGTTTAGGGGCTCAAGGTATGTTGTTGGTGGTGGAAGTTCTCTTGGAAGTTTTGCTGAACTTGTATTGTGTAAGAAGGATTGTAGAATGGTGTTAAAGGTTTGGTTTATGAAAAAATAGGCTGTGGTAGGAGAGCTGTTGTTCAAACTACAGCTGTTTTAATTGTCTTTGTCATACTATTTTCTTGTACATTAACCATTTTAAATGTGGAAAGGCATATTATAAACTATTATCTTGTTCGAGAAAATGTTCTCGCTACTAGAGGTAAGGTTATGGAATGTAAGATAAATGCTGCAATTAAATTGCTTGAATATATAGACGATATTATGCTTTCAAGAAAACTTCTATCCTATGAAGAATTCATGGACATATTTGATGATAAAATTTTTTATGAATCTTATAAGGATGAAGTTTTTTCTGTCTCCTTTTTTGTTCACTTTTCTTTGAAAGGTTTTTCTGAAAATAGATTGCATGGTTTCCCTGAATATTCTGGCTCAAGGTTTTATGCTAAAATAAATTATCATATAGTTAATAGGTTTGATGTTGAAGTATATGGTGAAGACACATTCTATGTCACATGTAATGTTGACTTTACTTCGATTCTTGATCGTGTTCGAGTGGCACAGAATATTTTTGAAAATCAAATGGTTTCAAAATTGTCTTTTAACTCTACATTGGATGAAATTGTGAACTTAGTTTACGAATTAAATGGGTTGTTAAAGGATTGTTCTGGATGCAGTATTGTTCTCGACTATGTTAGTTTTGGAGACTCTAATCTTATGATAGGCTATAAAATAGTCTATCCTATCTCATATGAAAGTGTTCTCAAGTATGGTGTCTCTAACATGGTTTCCTTATACTGTGAAAGGCTTCTAATATTGTAAATTTGAAACTATTTAACGTGAAATGATGTTTTCATTGATTTAGGTTAGATATTAGCTGATATACTGCTTCCCTAAAGAGTTCACTGTACTGTTCTCTTACAGTATATTCTGCAATATCAACACTTTCTGATATTATGCGTTGAGAGAATAATGGCTGTCTGTGCTCAATTTTAGATAATGCTATTTCTCCAGCATATGTTGCTGTAGACGCTAATGCATATGGATTATGTCCCCCTCTCCTGTATTTGTCTACATAAGATAAAATGGCTATAGTTGTACGATAAAGTTTTCTCTCATATTCTACTGGTGAAAGGTAATATTTTTTCACTTTCTCCAACACAACTGGATGTGCCGTTATAGACGGTATTATTGTAGTAAGATATTCTTCTACAGGTTTTGGTTCAAGTGCCATGTTTGCAAGACACGAAACTTTTGCGAGCGCTGCTAAGCTTACACGATATCCTAATGTTCTAAATGTTTTGAAGAGTTTTCTCATGGTAATTCTGTCTATTTTTGATTTTTTGCATGATATCATTAAGGAATATAGGCAGATGATTGGAATTGTTATTCCTTCATGCTCTAACTTTTTTGAAAGTATTCTTTTAGAAAATTCAAAAGCATATGCTGCAACATTTTCTGGTATAGTAAGCTTTTCACAGACTCTTGAAATAACCTTCATACAGTAATATTCTTCGTTTTCTTTTGAAGTTTTTAGCCAACGTTCTGATAGCATCCTATAATATTTTGGGCTTGAACTTTCTCCAATCCTAGAAATATTTTCTTGACTATATAGATTTTTAAAGCCTATGTGGCTTCCAAGTTCATAGAATATTTTCTGTTCAAATTCTGACGATGCTATTTGAATGTCCTGTGAAACGTATCCACAAGTTTCACATACTAGCTCATTATCTACTAGTATTAGTTTGCTATTACAGAGTGGGCATACACTTTTTTCCATAAATTTGGAAGCCTACTCACACATTTTTTATGAAATTTGTCTATGAAACTATTTTTTGATTGTATATCCTATTTTATTCTTTGTGTAGATTGTTTTAAGTGAGGGGGTGAGAGTGGGCAAATTTAAAATATAGGTTGCAAATAGCCACTATGGAGTTGTAAAATGTCAATTGCTGGAAAGAAGTTTGCTGAAGAATTGGCGAATTTAGTGGGCAAAAAGGTTAATGTTGAAACTGTAGATGGTTTAAAGTTTAGTGGAGAACTTTCTGGGATAAGTGAAAATCTTAACATAATATTGAGTAATGTTGTTGGTGGCGAAAATGTTAGTAAAGTTGTTATAAACGGAAATTTTGTTAAGAGAATTGAGTTGGTTGAAAAACTTTTTGACTTAAAAGCTTTAGCCATGAGGTTGGAAAAGTATTTTCCAAATAATGTTAAGTTGATGGAGGAACTAGGTACAATATTGGTTATGGATAAGATTAAGGTTACAGAAAAGGGTGTTGAAGGAACAGGTCTTGCTACAGTAAGGGTTAGAGAAATTTACGAAGAATATTTAAGAGAGACTGCAAAGAGACAGTAGTATAATGCCCACTTTCGAGGTTAGGAAGACAGATTTAGCGGCTAGAATAGGTAAACTTAGGACAAAGCATGGGACTATAGAAACGCCTACAATTTTTCCAGTAATTCATCCTTTCAATCAGACGATTGCACCAAAGGAAATGCTTGATATTGGCTTCGATGCTGTAATGACAAACTCGTACATGATACTGAGGAAAAGTAAGATTACTGGTGAAAAATTTGATGTACACAGGCTTCTTGACTTTGAAAACACTATAATGACTGATTCTGGAGCATATCAGCTTTTAGAATATGGTAGTGTAGAAACTACTCCAGAGGAAATTGTTGAATTTGAAAAGTCGATTGGAAGTGATATAGGTGTAATATTAGATACACCCACAGGCTTCACTAGAAATAGGAGGAGGGCTGAGGAAACAGTATATAAGACGATAGATGCTGCAAAGAAGTCTATACATTATTTGAGGCCTTCGGAAGTGCTTTGGACTGGACCTATACAAGGTGGAATATTCTATGATCTGCTTGAAAAATGTGCTAGGGAAATGATGAAATTTGATTTTGACATCTATGCTCTAGGAAGTCCTACGCAGCTTCTAGAACAATATGATCTCGAAAATATAGTTAAAATGATTGTTACGGTTAAAAAGATTCTTCCACTCGATAAGCCTTTGCATCTTTTTGGAGCTGGTCATCCACTTACAATCCCTATAGCTGTTGCATTAGGCTGCGACCTCTTTGATTCAGCCTCCTACATACTTTATGCGAAAAGAGGTGCATATATTACAGAATATGGTACAGAAAATATTGATGAACTTAAGTATCTTCCATGCGAATGTAAAATATGTAGTGGGCATTCTGTGAAGGAGGTTAGGGAGAGTCCAGAAAGGATTAGACTACTTTCCCTCCATAATCTTCACATTCTTTCAAAGGAGTTGAAGAGTGTGAAGCAGGCTATAGAAGATGGTTGTCTTTGGGAATATGTTAGTGTAAAATGTAAGGCACATCCAAGAGTATGGTCAGCCTTCAAACTTTTTAAAGAATATCGAAAGTATTTGGGGGAAGGTACTCCTGTTTTTAAGCAGAAGGGTCTGTTCTTCTGTACAACACCCGACCAGTATAGGCCTGAAGCAGAACATTGTTTTAATAGAATATTAAATAATCTTGAAATAAATAAAAGTATTCTTGTACTATATCTCTCAACTTCAAATGATCACACTTATCTTTATAGGCTTAGGAAGGAGGCTATGAAGCGATTCGGTGAAAGGGTGAAGGATATACAATTCTGTGCTGGAATATTTCCTATGGCTATTGCGCCTATCGAAGTCTGTGACATTTACCCATTCTCACAGTATGAAATAGCGTTACCTTTAGATGAAGAAATGAAAAGAGAGTCCATTATAAGATTAAGAAAGTTTTTGAAAAAGTTTGTTTTTAAGAAAATTTTGGTAGTTGACCACTCTAATGGAAAGTATGAGAATGTTTTAAAATGGTTTAGGAAGAGGAAAGATATTGTGTCAAAAATTGTATTCGATAGAAGAATAGAGAGAGTTTTAGAAGAAATTGAAGCTCTAGGAGTAAAAGGAGCCTAAAGTTTTTTCTCCACGCTCTTCTTTTGGTTGAGGCTTAGTGAGTGCTTCCTCGATAGCTTCGGCTCCAGCAATAAGTGGTTTTAGGTCTACCTCAAAGTTATACATTTTTGACATAACGGTTATTGCCTCTGCACATGCTCTTGGGTCTAGACGGTCTTGAGCTGCATATGCGAGGATAGAGAATGCTGGGAAGCCTATTGCCTCAAAATGGTTTAAGAGTATTGCTATTGGTCCGACGATAAGTCTATCATCTTCCAGCACCAGTGCATCTTTTAGTATGTCTGGAAGATTGTAGCTGCTTGTGTAAACGATCCTGTATGTTGTATTATCGTTTTTTAATGTTGAATCTAGTCCCCCTATTAGACATGCTTCTTTGAAGCCTGAGGATGCTACCCATTCGCCAATTTGTGTAAAGAACTGGTACTCTTTTTCTCTTGGCGGTGCTACTTCTGCTTTAAAGAAGACCAGATTATCCTTCTGATAAAGTTCAAATGGTGTAACGATGCGTCCTCCTGAAACAGTGCATATTGGTGGTGCAAACATGCTTTCAACGAAACCTATACGTTTTGCTTTAAGTTGCTGTATAAGATACTTTACGCTCCAATATCCAGTAAAGCCTATACCATGGAATCCGGTAACGAACGTGCAGTCCTCAAACTTTTCTCTATCAACATATACTTTTATTGCCATCGCTAGGGAAATAGTTAAAGCCCTATAAATTTATGTCTATGATGACATAGAGAGTATGCGTATAAAGTTTCTTGGGGGCACAAGACAGGTTGGAAAGTCGGGTGTCCTTATAAAAGGTGAGAGGACAAGTTTACTCCTAGACTATGGTGTACTGCTTTCTAGGGATGAGCCAGGCTTCCCTATCCATGTTCAGCCTAAACAGGTTGATGCTGCAGTTCTTACCCACGCACATTTAGACCATTCTGGCGCTCTTCCCATGCTCTATATAAATGGTGGTGTTCCCCTAATAACCACAAACTTAACCTTTGAATTGACTGAACTTTTGATAGAAGATTTTATAGGCTTATCTGGCTTCTATTTACCATACGAATATATTGATATGCTTAATATGAGACGTTATCTTAGAAAAGTTTCATTCAATGAGCCTATTGAATTTAAAGATTCTGTTATAGAATTTTATGAGGGGGGTCATTTGCCTGGTGCTGGAAGTGTTTTAGTGCGTTTAGATGGAAAAACTATCCTTTATACAGGTGACATTAATGCTAGGAAGACTGCACTATTGAGGGGTGCAAAAATCGATTTTGGCGAAGTTGATATAGTTATTACTGAAAGTACCTATGCTTTGCAGGAGCATCCGAATAGGGAGAAGGTTGAAAAAAGTTTTGTAGAATATGCTCGAGAGATTGTTGAAGGTGGTGGTACACTTTTGGTTCCCGCGTTCGCTGTTGGAAGAGCTCAAGAGATAGCAATCGTATTATATAAAGAGAATTTCAAGTACAATGTTTACATGGATGGAATGGCTTTGGATACAAATGAAATATTGCTAAGACATGGAGAGTATGTTAGAGATATGAACATTTTTACTAAAGCTTTGGATTGGATTAAAAAGGTTGGCGGCTGGAAGGATAGGAAAAGGATTGTTAATGAGCCTTGCGTTATAATTTCTCCGGCTGGAATGCTTGTAGGTGGTGCAGCAGCATTCTATAATCAAAGGATAAGTAAGGATCCAAAAAATGGTATATCATTTGTATCATATCAGGTGAAGGGTACACCTGGAAGGCAGCTTTTGGAAGATAAGGTTGCATTGATTAATGGTAGGCCTAAGAAGGTTAGTGCTGACATTAAACACTTTCACTTTTCATCCCATAGTGGTCGTAGTGAGCTTTTTGATATGATTAAAAGGTTAAAGGGTAACCCTGTCATATTTACTATGCATGGGGAAGAAGAAAATTGTATACAGTTCGCAAAAGATTTAAAGGAAAAGTTTGGTTTAGAGGCGGTAGCTCCTAAAATCGGTGGTGAATATGAGCTTTAGAGAAAAGATTACAGTATATCCTGTTCATAATATGGACGGTTACAAGTTTGTTAGCCAAATTGAAGCTGCTATTAGGTTTTATGATAGAGAACCTGATGTTTCTGTAAATGTTATACCTCTTTCCTCCAAAGAATATGATAGTAGTAGGAGACAGTTTAAGGCTGACTTGATAATTGAAAAGATTGCTCAAGTAAGGGATTCTGATAAAAAGGGGAAGAGTTTAGGTGTAACTTCAATGGATATATCAATGCCTAACATGAACTTTGTTTTTGGTGTAACAAACACTATCAAGAAGGTATCTTTACTTTCGACAGCAAGGTTGGTTTTTATATCTAAAGAACTTTTTCTTGGAGCTAAAACTGTTGAAGAAAGAATTTTCAAGGAAAGCGCTCATGAAATAGGGCATCTTCTTGGATTAACACATTGTCCTGAATCCACGTGCATTATGTCTTTTGCGAACACGTTGAAGCAGGTTGATGACAAACTTCCTCTATTATGCCATAATTGTAGGGAAAAGTTGAAAGGATTAAGGTAAATATGTTAAAAAATGTTTTTATCAAACTATCATTAATAATTTTAGCGTCAGAAATTATAACTATAGCATTACTTTCCTTGTCCAAGAAAGTTTACAGTGAGCCACTTGTTCCAGCATCCTCAGACATCTATGTAGCAACAGGAAACACACTATATTTGATAACAATTTCTCTAGCAGCATCATTTCTCTTTCTATGGGTTATTAGAAAAAGGTTTATCAAGCTGGAATATATTATTCTATTTCTAAAAAGTATACTTTGCTGTGCTCTTTTTTGGGTTGTTTCTTCTCTACTATTAGAGGGAACCATATATTTTAGAGAAGATTTAATTAACTTGCTAAGCATAGCAATATTAGCTGTATCCTTATTCATATTCTGGAAAAGATTTTTTCTTCCAAACCTTATAATATCTGTACTAATGTCCGGCTCAAGCGCCTTTCTTATAAAGCTAATGTTCTCTGATCTGGCAGTAGGTTTACTTCTTATAGGTTTCGCATTATTTGACCTATATGAGGTTTTTAGGGGTCCATTAAAGCATTTGGCTCAAAGTATGCACTCTAATGAAATATCCTTGCTTCTAGTAAAGGTTGATGAAATTGAAGTCGGTATAGGTGACCTACTATTCTATTCCCTTTCAACAGGCCTAGCCTATAGTGTTGGAGGAGAAATTTTGGCTTTAACCTCAATAATATTAATAAAATTAGGTGTTTTAGCTACTTTACTGCTTCTTGAACGGAGGAAGATGCTTCCTGGTCTCCCTCTGCCTGTTTTGCTTTCCGTTTTTGCGACCTTTTTGGTTTCTCTTCTATCTTAGGCCTTTGATTAAATTCTCTAACTGTACCTTTAAAGTTTGAAAGGAACTTTTCAACTGCATCAAAAGGCATTCTACCTGTGTACAACATTTTGTTTGTCCTTGCTTTAACTTTTGCAAAATCATCTTTCCATACAACTCTAATCTCTGAAGCTCCTGACGCTATCTTAGTAAATTCTTTAACATCAAAGATTTCCTTAGGCATCCCTATCCATTATACCCTTTAAACCAATATTATAAAAAAATTTAACAATTTATGGCAAAAATACTGCTGCTGCAATAACCGTTGTCCAATTACCGTTTTTATCTCCTTCAGCTGATTGAGTAATATTTGATGTTTTAACAATTTTTCCAGAAATCAACCACTGTTCTTTCTGTTCATCATAGCTTTTTTCAGGATCAAACTCAAGACCTAATGTTGAAGCCAGCATGTAGGCTGCCAAATCTTCTGCATACTCGCCACATTTTTCTCCAGTCATACCATATGCATGGAATTCTGAAAGATAACCATACATACTCTTATCTTGTGGAATCGCTAAACCTACGGAAGCCGCTATCAGACGGTTAGGCTCATTTGTCTCATTCCTACTTAAAACCACAAATATGATTTGTCCAGGCTTAATATATTTTAAGCCCTCATTCCTAGGAATCCTTTTTGCAGTAGGAGGAATTATACTCGAAACCTGTACAATATTGCAATGTTGGATTCCAGCATCACGTAAGGCAAGCTCGAAACTTGCAAGTCTATCTTTATGTACACCTACACCTTTAGTCAAAAAATATTTTGTAGGAACAAAAGTATACATTTTATCGTTTATTGAGGATAAAATTATTCCTATTTAAAATTTAATGAAATGGAAAATAATTAAGGCAAGCACAATAAACTTACAGTACAACTATAAAAGTCTGCAAAAAGTATCTAAACGATATTAACAAGAATAAGCTTAGACAAAGTCTTTAAAGAAATAGAGAAACTTGTTAGAATATATGGTCCATATATATCATGTTCTGTAAGATTTTTAAGGGAACATTAGAAAAATTTATTTATATATAGTTTTTGAAATCAAATTACATAAAAATTTTTATAGAACAATTTTTAGGATAAAAATTGTGGGCAAAAGAGTGCTAGGTGCAAGATTAACTTGAGTAAACATGAAATTGATATTTTTAAGACTGGAGAATTTGATTTGGTTAAAAAGTATCTCGACTTAGTTGGTGCAATTGTTGTAGTATTAGACTTAAAGGGGAATGTGAATTATATAAACAATTATGGAGCTAACTTGTTAGGATATAGTGTTGAGCAAATCATTGGAAAAAGTTGGTTCGACAACTTTATTCCATCTCGGATAAGAAAAGAGTTAAAAGATATTTTTTCAAAAATTATTGCAACAAATGGTGGAATAAAGAAATACCACTATTATGAAAATCCAATACTAACAAAAAATGGAGAAGAAATTGTGATTGCATGGAACAACATACTTTTTGAATCTGAGGATGGAAGAATTATTGGGACCTTAAGTACTGGCATGAACATTACTGAAAAAAAATTGATATATGCTGCAAAGAAATCATATGAAGATAAACTTTCTTTTCTAAACTATTTTGCAACCACTTTAAATTCTGCAAAAAGTATTAAAGAAATTTATGAACATGTGATAGAAGGGCTTACGAAAACACTTGGATATGAGTATGCAGTGATTCTTGCTGTTGAAAGAAATATGCTTAGAATAAAGACGTATAGGGGATTGAAACCATATATTTGGGAAATGCCTCTAAATAGTCAAAAAGGTTTAACTATTAAGGCTGTAAAAACATGCAGGACAATAATTTCAAATGATACCTGGAATGACAAAGACTATATTGAAGGTGTACAAGGTGTGAGATCAGAACTTTGTGTGCCAATAATAGTAAACGATAAAGTTCACGGCGTAATAGATGTGCAAAGTAAAAAGGTTAATGCTTTCAGTGAAGAAGATGCTAGGCTTTTAGAAATTCTTGCAGCTCATACTGCAACAGCAATAAGTAATCTGGAAAGGCAGAAATCACTTGAAAAACAGTACCAGCAGCTGGCTACTCTAATGAAATTTTCTATAGAAATAATAGGGACGGCGGATGTGAGAGCAAGGCTACAGAAAGTTGTTGAAGCAATAAATAGTCTAGGATGGAGAAGAGTTGTCCTCAGCCTAAGAGACGAAAATTTAGAAATAAGAAGCCAAGATGATATGATAACCGCTGGATTAAGTGAAGAAGAAAAACGTTTTCTTTGGGAAAATCGTTCACCAGGAACAGTTTGGAAAGAAAGACTTAGTCCCGCCTATGAACAGTATAAAATAGGACAGTTTTATTACCTACCATATGAGGACCCATTTGTTAGAAGTACCTTCGCTAAAAGTGTTTTAGAAAGTAGATTAAGTGAGGAAGAAACTTGGGATTGGCATCCTCAAGACCTACTATATGCACCATTAACATTACCAGATGGTAGAATAGTTGGAATTCTAAGCATAGATGATCCAGTAGACGGAAGAAGACCTACAAGATATGCTCTTGCACCATTAGAACTATTTTTAACCTATGCAGCTTTAGCAATAGAAAATGCACAACTAATAAAACAGCTTAATGAAGCACAAAACATATTGAAAGAATATGCTGCTGATTTAGAAAATAAAGTTAAAGAGAGAACAAAAGAACTCTTAGAGGCGCAAGAAAAACTTTTAAGAAGTCAAAGACTCGCTACAATTGGTGAAGTAGCAGCATCAGTAGGCCATGACCTAAGAAACCCGCTGCAAGTTATTCTTTACGAAAGCTTTGTTCTCGAAAACATTGTTGAAAAAATTGCTGATAAAGTAGATGATAAAACCCTTGTAACATTAAAATCACATGTGCAAAAAATAAAGGAGCAAATAAATTATATGAATAGAATCGTTTTAGACTTACAGGATTATGGTAGACAGATTATTATAAAAACTTCAAAAGTTGATTTGAATAACCTAATAATGAACATATTATCAACAAATAAAGTACCTGAAAACATAAAGGTTATAGTTAATATTCCATCAGAATTTACGATAGATGCAGATGCAGAAAGTATAAAACGAGTTTTCACAAACATTATAATAAATGCGTTTCAAGCGATGCCAGAAGGTGGAACACTAACAATTTATGCAGAAAAGGAAGAAAATAAGACAAAGATTTACTTTAAAGATACTGGTATAGGAATACCTAAAGAAAATCTTGAAAAATTATTCCAACCACTATTTACTACAAAAGCCAAGGGCACAGGCCTAGGGTTAGCAGTATGTAAGAGAATAGTTGAAGCGCACAATGGTACCATTGAAGTGGAAAGTGAGCTAGGAAAGGGTACAAAATTTATAATAAATCTTCCAGTAAAAAGTTAAAATACCTCTAAATTATTAGAATAGTGTCAAAAGAGTAAGGTGGAATATATGAGTATTAGAGGAAAGTCTAGAATACTCGTAGTCGATGATGATGCAGACATACTTCAGAGCCTAAAAGAGATTCTTGAAACAAGAGGATATGATGTTGATGTTGCAGAAAACGCTCAAAAGGGACTTGAAATTGCTAGAAAAAAATTCTTTAACCTAGCAATTTTAGACATAAAACTTCCAGATATGGAGGGGACAGAACTTCTTGCAAAGATACATAAGGAAAAACCTGAAATGATGAAAATTATGCTTACAGGATATCCTTCATTAGATAATGCTGTACAAGCCCTAAACTTAGGAGCTGACGCATATCTTATGAAACCAGTAAACCCAGAAGAACTTTTAAGAGTTGTGGAAGAAAAATTAAAAGAGCAATTTGAAGCTGAAACCATGACAGAAGAAAAGGTAGCTGAATGGATCGAGAAAAGAATACAGAAGTTAGAACAGCAAAAATAGTCTTACGATGACAAGTAGAGTTAAATTTCGTACCATAAAATTTTATTTACTAATATATAGGATATTAACTTCTTCTAATGTACTTAGAATATTAACTTTAACAATTTCATCAGATAATGTGTAGAGGTAGTCTCCAACATATAATGCCCTATCAATAAACTTTCCATATTCGATCTTCATTACATTCTTTTCACTAGAATTATTCAAGTGTGTGATTCTACCCTTTAAAGCAATATAGTTAGAAGATACAGAGAACACGTAAAGGCCCTGCCATACAGGCTCACCGTAAGCATAGGGTGGAATTTCTCCAATATACTGGCTTCTATCGATAATTGCTAAAAGCACAGGAAACGCCATTAAACCTTTTTCTCCATCAAAAAGAAGTGCATGATGGTCTCTTAGTATAGGTGAATCAGTACCCCTTTCTCCAATAATATATTTTGAAACTTCTTTTGGTGCACTAACATTTTTTACTTCAAAAAGAGATATCTTTATACCCTGATACCATGCAAAATCACCTTCTTCTGCTTCAACAGTCTCTTTACCAATACCTATAATATGCTCTTTATCTAGAGGATGTAGATAATCTGAGTAGCCTGGAATCTTTAGCCAGCCTAAAATCTTTGGACTACTAGCATCACTTAAGTCTATCACAAAAAAGGGGTCAACCTTCTTAAAAGTTACCATGTAAACTTTGTCGCCCATAAACCTTACAGAATATATCTTTTCACCCTTTGCAATATTCTCCAATTTTCCAACAACTTTAAGATTCATGTCAAGAGTGTAAACATTATTGGTTTCACTAGAACCTCTAAACCATGAATAGCCTACTGTTGTTGCAATCCTAAAATAGCCATTATATTCGTCCATAGAAAACTGATTCAATACATGTCCGGGAACACTTCCTTCGGCTTCAAAGTTGATATCTTTTCCATTAACCGATATCCTATAAACGAGAGTTTCCTCAGAAAACGTGCCAATATTATCTTTAACAAAATTGTATTTTGTAATAGCTAAGTAAATATTTTTTAATGACACATACATATTACTTGCAGCACCAGTTAATATCGTCTTTTTAGTAATCGGTTCTTCATCGTTGAAGACATTTAATGCAATTATTGTAGTAAAAGAATAGGCTATGTCTGGTGTGTCAGCATAATATACTTCCTTAGGATCTATACTTTCACTCTTTCCGTTAACGTACATTGATGGTAAAATGATTTCTTCGCCAATATAATATATTGGACTTGTTACCACAGCGTAAACGTAATCTTCTATCATCCTTGCATTCAAATAGTATCCATCTAAGGTAACATTTCTAACAAGCTTAACTCTTTCCATATGAATCAAATCATAAACTTCAATTCTAGTAGCAGTAAGATAATAATGTTCTAATCGTCCAACAATAGCAGCTTTAACATTCGAATTAGATAAAAACACAGTAAGCCTATTCTTATTAACAAAGATTCCTATAGGAACACTATTATCAGTCCATACGATTTTCGAAGCAACTTTCAAGTCTTCTGGAGGATAGGCTTTAACAATAACAAGTTCATTTACTCCAGAATTATAGCTTGTACCACTTCTAACATAGTAAATGTATGAGCCGTCTGTTTTAACAATGTCAGGCTCGTCAACACCAGCAACCTGAATATTTGTTTGAGAATATTTAGGAGAAGCTTCAGCAGTAGAAGCTGCAACCGGCACCATGCCTGTAAGGACATCCCTTACACCTATAGATACTGGAAAACCATATATTCCAAACCAGGTTTTTGAAAGCTCAACATTATTTTTTATAAAAGTTTTCAATTCACTATAGGAACTAAATTTCTTTAACCCATATGCTTTTACACTATCATCAATATAATATTGGTGGTATATTGTATAAGTTGACACTAATACTAAAGCCAATATTATAGAAGAAGCCAGCAACTTTCTTTTGAACATATTCATCAACAGTAGTATTTTAGTATTGAATATATTATTCCATAGTATAGAACAATATTAGAACAATCCATAACAGCATGTTCCATATGCAAGAACGTTGGATAACGAAACTCTTTTAAGAAACTGGGGTTCAAACAATTGTGCTTGTCAAAAATAACATTACCTGATTCAACAATAATAGAGTCTGAACTTACAGGTAAAACACTCCTCGTATACCTTTATATGCTGAAAAGTAAAAAAGAAACATTTGGTGTAAGAGAAATCCAGAGAAAATTGGGATTCTCAAGCCCAAGTGTAGCTATATATCATCTTGAAAAATTAAATTCTCTAGGGCTTGTTGATAAAACAGAGATAGGAGAATATTATATCAAAAGGGAGGTTAAAGTTGGTGTCCTAAAATTTTATACTAGAATAGGAAGTATTCTTCTTCCCAGATACCTATTCTATTCAACACTTTTTACAATAATGATCCTATACTATATAATATTCTTTGAACACAACTTTACAGTAGACCAGATTGTTGCATTAATTTTTGGAACAATAGCATGCATAATACTATGGTTTGAAACCATCAAAATATGGAAGGCTAAACCATTCTAGGTGTTCTAAAATATGGAATTAATAATATACTATCAACACATTAATGGTGATATAAAATGAAAAAGATACTTACCCAAATTATACTTGCATTCCTGTTAGCCACAATAATAATGGCTGCTCCAATATATTTTGGAAAACAGAAGACAATGGAAACCCGTTTAACCACAGAAGGAGAATATAGGGACATAAAATCACAGGCTCCAGCTCCAGCTGCTGCAGCCATAGAAACTTTACAGCCAACCACAACAGTGGACAAGAGTAGAGTAGATTATATGAACATTTATATGATGATATTTATTTCACTTACCATTTCATTTATTATAACAATTATATTCATGTTTATTAGAATAAGAGTATAAAAAATAAATGAAGTTGATTAGAAATTAGCAGGCTTACACAATACTCTTTTCACCTTCAAATCAAAAAAGTTCATAGAGTTCGCAGGCCTTATCAATAGTGCCGTGTCAGCACCACTGCCTGTTCCAGCAACACATATAATGTCGCGGTCAACAGGAACAAGGCCTGCATCTGCAGCCATCAAGGCTATTTCAATACAAACTTTTGTACCCTCTCCAAAGCACTTGAGCGCATTAGCTATAATCTCAACCGGGCCTATTGTATCAAACTTTTTCCTAAAAGCTCTTTCTACACCACTAAGAGCATGTGTTGCAACTAAAACCTTTCCACCATTACCTTCTATCACCTGTCTATATTCTTCTTTCAACTCTAAGCGACCGGCTTCTCTAAAGCCAGCACAATGTGTTACAATAACCAAATTGTAGCCTTTGAAGATTTCAGAAGCCCTTAAACCGGTCTTTCCAGTTGTTGATGCAACAACTATATCTTTAACACCATTTTCTTCAGCAAACTTTTTACAAAATTCTAGCACTTCTTCAGTATGATCTCCACACTTCTCAAAATATATTATTTTACTCATATATTTATTAGGTGTAAATGTTTAGATTATTAACTTTTTATATATAGAATTCTAACTTTTGATAGTGTTATAATATGATTGGAAGCGAATGTATAGTAGAATGTTTGGTTCAAGAAAAAGTTGATACAGTATTCACTGTGGCAGCAGAAAACATTTATCCACTGCTCCAATCTTGCTTAAAAGGTGGATTAAAGGTCATAAACTCGAGACTTGAACTTTCAGCAGCATTTATGGCCCTTACCCACTCTAGATTAAAGAAAGAGCCTTCAGTATTGATTGTGACAGGAGGACCTGGTCTCATAGGTTCACTTTCGCCAATAGCTGAAGCTAGAGTTGAAGGAGATCCAATGGTTGTCTTCTCAACCTTGCCTCCAAATGATGGCAAGAGAACACATATGCATCAGCTAATAAATGAAGAAGACCAGATGAAAATATTGGTTCCTATAACGAAAGCACAGTTTAGAATTAATAAGTTTGATGACATACCTAAGGTCTTATCAGAAGCGTTCGAGGAATGTAGGCAGGGAAAGCCGGGACCAGTTTATATTGAATTTACTCCAGAAATTTTGTTCGAAGAAGGTGTCCTATTAAAGTATGAAAGCAGAAAGGTGAATGTACCTAAACCATCTAATGGTGAAATAAGAAAGGTTTTTGAACTTATTTTAAATTCAAAATTTCCTGTTATAATTGCAGGTAGAGGCGTTTACCTTTCTGAAGCCACAGAAGAAGTTTTAACTTTATCGCAGCTGCTTAATGCGCCTCTAACAACCACTATAATGGCTAAAGGACTTGTACCAAAAAACTTTAGATTATATGCTGGTGTAGCGGCTGGAAAAAGTGGAAACATTACAGCTGAAAAGGTTCTTGAAAAATCAGATTTAGTTCTTGCTATAGGAAACAGATTTAGTGAAATGGGAACAGGACGATATAGTCTAAGATTTTCAGGAAAACTTGTGCATATTAATATTTCAGAAGAGGATATTGGTAGAGTGTTTAAGCCAGATATCGCAATAGTTTCAGATGCAAAGGAATTTCTTACAATGCTCCTTAAAAAGTTAGAGAAAAGGAGGCCAAATAATGGAGGCAATAATGTTAAATTGATTGAAGGATTTTGGAGGGAAGAGGAAAGTGAACTGAAGAAACTTTACAGCTCATTAAAGGAGGGTGCAATAAAGTCTTGGGAAGTAATTGAAACACTTAACGAGTTTATTAGAGAAGATGCTATAGTTATAGGAGATGTGGGTGCACATAGGATTGAAACATTTATAATGCCACTACATGCACCACAAAAATATATTGCTACAACAAGCTATGTTTCAATGGGCCTAGCGGTTCCCGGTGCTGTAGCAGCTTCAATACTTTATCCAGAAAAACAGGTTTTTGGAATAGTTGGAGACGGAGGATTTCTTATGACAGGCTTTGAAATATCTACAGCAGTACAATATAATGCTAAGCCAATAATTATTGTATTTAATGATTCATCGTACAAGGTTCTAAGAATATACGAGCATGTAAGATATCATAGTGACACAAGAGAACTTTACAAGCTGCCTGAAACAGATTTTGCTAAAATTGCAGAAGGGCTTGGAGCAAAAGGTATAAGAGTTTTTGAAAGAAACCAACTTTACCAAAGTTTTAAAGAGGCTGTTGAATGGCAGAAAGGGCCTGTAGTCATAGATGTTAAAATTGATCCAGAAACAATACCAGTCCCATTCCAAAGACTATACTCAAGTAAAAGGATTGAGGAAATCTGATTATGCCCAAATTCCAGTATCATTGGAATATTTAATTGGAGGAAAATTTAAAAGAATAAAAGGATAGTGGTAAGAGTGGATAGAGGCTGAATAAATATGCCAATTACAGACCCCATTAAAAAGCAGATAGCACAACAAAGGAGACTATTCTTCAAAATATGTTTAAAATGCGGTGGAAAAAATAGTATACGTGCAGAAAAATGTCGTAAATGTGGCTCAAAAGACCTTAGACTAAAAAATAGACAGGTTGGGCCTAAAAAGTAGAATAAAAAGTGGGCCAGTGGTCTAGACTGGTAGGACGAATCCCTCACACGGATTAGGTCGTCGGTTCAAGTCCGACCTGGCCCATTTCATTTTTAGTTTAGAATTGGTGTTCTTTACTGTTGGTGATATAAGAAGTTGTTAGAGTTTCTAGAATATTCTTTAAAATGATTTAACACTAAAATAATATATCTTCAAGAAAATCGTGCATTCTTAGGCCTCACGCTCTATCATATTCGTAAATGAACATCTTCTATAAGTGGAAAAAGATTTTTCGTAGAAAGTATAGTGTGACCTACATAATAAGTCTATTCCCTCTTTGTTTTATTGGGCTAATTAAATGATAATATTTATTATTTTCAGCTAAAATTCGCTTTCTCTAAGTTATGATCCCGGGGGGGTGATTTGAACACCCGACACTCCGGTTTCTGTAAGCCTGACAGGCTGAACGAGTTTGCCAAGGCAAACTTCTACAGCCGGAAGCTCTGCCAGGCTGAGCTACCCCGGGGTCGATAGATTATGGACTAATTTTTCCATATATATTTTTATCGTTTTCTTATTTCTCGTTTTTTTAATTTTATATTCTTGTCTTTTTTATGGTTTGGGTATGTCTGTTTTGGCTGGTAATGATGTTGCAAGGTTTATTGAAGGAATTAGTGAAAATCAAGTTCAGGTTAATGGTGTTGATTTGACAGTTGAAAAAATTTTCACTATTAAGGGTTCCGGTGCCATATTAAGGGATGTTGTAACTCTTCCAGAATATGTTGAGGTTTCCTGTAATGAAAGAGGACAATATTTTCTTGATAAGGGTGTTTATGTTGTCCAAGTTAGGGAAAAGATTTCTATACCACTTGATGCTGTAGGAATATGTTTTCCAAGGTCTTCTCTGGTTAGGATGGGCGCCTATGTTGGTTCTGCCCTCTGGGATTCTGGATATAGTGGTTTTTCGAAGGTTTTATTAAAGGTTGAAAACTCTATTGTTATTGAAAAGGGTGCAAGATTTGCTCAGCTTGTGCTTGTTAGATGTGAAAGGAAGGCTTTGGAAGGCTATAGGGGTAGGTACCAGAATGAGTAGGTTCATTAGGTTTAATTTGTCTTTTTTTGTCTAAAAATGTTTTTGTCCTACAATTTTTGTCTTAGATAATATTTTTATAACGATTTCTGTCATACTAGTTGATTAGTTTGGTTAAAGGTAACATTGATGACCTTGACCTAAAAATTTTAAAGCTTCTTAAAGAAAATGCAAGAGTCCAATGTAATGAAATTGCTAAAGTTGTTGGTGTTTCAGATAGGACTGTTGCAAGGCGGATTAAGAGGATGGAGTCGAATGGAATAATAAAAGGTTATAGTGTTGAACTATGTGATGATGTTATTGAAAGGTTTTTTCCTTCGACAAAAGAGTTTGCTGGAGGCTCACCTATTATGGTGCCTGCTGTGTGCTGGGATAATATTTTAAATGTTATTGTTGGAACTTTTGGTGTTGGTGGTGTTTTGATAGTTTTTAACATTGGCTTGTCTATTGGAAGAACTTATGGCGAGCTTTTGAAAAGGTTTTCAGATGAAAAAGAAAATCTTATTTCAAGTTTCTGTAATCTTTTTAGGTCGAATGGATGGGGTGAAATATCCTTGTCCAAAATGGATTATGAAAAAGGGTATGGTCTTCTTACAGTTTCAAGTGTACCTTTTAAGAATAATCTTTCAGAGAATCTGATTAGAGGCATAATTGCAGGTTTTCTTGAAAAGGTTTATGATAAAAAGTTTAATGTTAGACGTTCTGAGTCTCTTGTTAAGGATTATGGAAAGTTTATAATTGAGGTTGGTGAAAAATGAGTTTTGAAATTGATAGGGCTTCTACTGGAATAGCTGAATTGGATCGAATATTGAATGGCGGTCTTCCGAGGGGTTCAATAACCTTAATTGCTGGTGGTCCTGGAACTGGAAAGACTTTAACAGCCTTACAGTTTCTGTATAATGGTGCTGTAAAGTTTTCTGAAAAAGGTATGCTTATAATATTTAATGAAAATGTTCAGACTTTAAAACAGTTTACTAGGACTATGGGATGGGATTTTGATAGACTTGATGAAGAGGATAAGGTTAAAATTCTTGATTTTATGGCTGTAGAAAGGTCTGGTTTAGAAAGCATGTTAGACATGATCTTTGAAAAGGCCCTTTCTTTTTCTCCCCAAAGGCTTGTGATAGACTCTTTGACTGCTTTGACTATGTCACTAGAAAGGAAGGATGAAATAAGGGTTGTGCTTTCGATAATACATAGGCTTCTTAGGAAGCTTGGTTGTACAAGTATTGTCATATCTGAAACACCTTGGGGTGTTGATAGTCTTGGTTCTGGTGTTGAAGAATTTGTTGTAGACGGGATAATAAAGCTGGAGCTTTTGCCTGTTAAAGGCGAGTTAAGGAGGCGGCTTGCAGTTTTAAAAATGAGGGGTGTAGCGCATGAAATGAAGTTCTATCAATATTCTATAGTTCCTAATGAAGGTATTGTAATAACTCCATATCCAGAGGTATTCTGATGGATAATCTTCAGCTTTGGGAAAAATATTGTGGTTTTTATAGAAAAACTTTTGAGCAACAGCTTGAATACAACAATTATCTTTTGGAAAAGCATTTGAGCCATTGGCTTAATACTTCTACTGCAAAGAAAGTTTGTGGAAATAGGAGTGTGAGAAGTATTGACGATTTGCCTATAACAGAATATAATGATTACCCTATGCTTGATAAGGTTACAGAAGTTTTAGAACAATGTGAAAAAGCTGTTCCTGTAGCTGAAGGAGAAACATTGCATGATTATTATATGAGACTATTTGAGCAAAATATTCGTGGTCTTGTTGAAGGCTTTCTGCCTGATGAACCATATTTTTGTGTTAAAACGACTGGAACAACAGGTAAGCCAAAATACTTTGTTCATGGAAAAAATTTTTATGAGACATTTATTTCAAGTAGTATGGCTCTTGTTCTTATAGCATTTTCTAGAGAATGGGGGGAAAACGTTTTAGATAATAATGCAAACGCCTTAAACCTTATTGCACCACCGCCATACATAAGTGGTTGGGCTCTAAAGTTTTGGAGCAATTTCCTAAATTTTGTCCCACCTATTGAAGTCGCTGACAAAATTAGGGATATGGGTAAAAAATTTTCTATTGCATTGAGGATGATTGATAATGGGCATAAAATTCATATGGCTGGTGGTAGTGGTGCCCTGCTCTACATGATTTGCAAATATTTTTCGGATCAAGAATATTTTTTGAAGGAGTCCTATAAGATGTCATCCAACTGGAGTAAAAGGTTTCTTATACTTTTAAAACTTTTTCTAACAAAGTTAGGTGGTCATGGTCAAAAGGATTTAAAAGAAATTATGCCTTTGAAGGGTGTTTTGATCGGAAGTACTGATGCAAGATTATATGCAGACTTTTTTGAAAGAGAGTTTGGTGTACAGCCTCTTAACTCGTACGGTTCTACAGAATTTGGTAGTGCTATGTTCGGGCGGCCTGATAGGAAAATGGATTTCATGCCAAACCTTAGAAGCCTATATTTTGAATTTATTAATGGCCGAGGTGAGGTTAAGAAGCTTTATGAGTTGAAGAAGGGTGAATCTTATGAGCTTGTTGGCACTCCATTTTATACTATGCTTGTAAGATATAGAATTGGTGATATGTTTAGGGTTATAGACTTCTATGATGGTATGCCTGTTTTCTCTTTTGAAGGGAGGGTTCAGACACTACTTTCAATATACGATTATTTTAGGGTTACAGAAGACATTATGGCTAGGGCTCTTGTTGAAGCAAACTTTAAGGCATCGGACAGATGGGTTGTATCCAAAATATTGCATCCACGTGAAAAGCTTTATGTTCTTTTTGAAAAGGAGTGGGCTTTAAGTGAAGGTGAAGCTGAGAGGATGATATTTGATGTCCTCTATAATATACATCCTGAATTTAGAGACTATGTTAGGGACTTTAAGATAAGTAGTCCTTCAGAGGCTATAAAGGTTGAGTTTCTTTCTAGAGGCACTTTCACAAGATATGCTATTAAACAGGCTAGGAATAATGTTCCTTTAGGACAATACAAGCCTCCAAAGATTGTCCCTCCAGAAAAGTTTCAAATTATAGAAGATTTATGGGACTGTAGTAAAAATGCTTGAACCATTCTCTTTTAACTATATTTTTCTCTTCATAGAATATATTCTTGGAGCCTTGGCAATAGTTTTTGCAACAATATTAACTCTCTACAGGTTGAAAGTAAACTTTGTTAGTGTTTCTCTTGCACTTTTTGGTTTTTCTATCGTGTTATGGGATGTGCTTGTATTTATTCATAGGACTGCGGCAACATACGAATTTTCTATTCAAATATTTAAGGTAATAGGTGTAGTTCATCCATTTATTTTAGGCTTCTTTTTCTTAACATTTCTTAACATTTGGAGGACAAGATTATTGAATCTATTATGCCTTGCTCCAAGTGTATTTGGAAGCATCATTTACACATTTTTTGTCGAATATGAAATGGTTGAAGGTGCTTTTGGATGGAGTTATCATACAATAATTGCTCCTCACGCAACTTTTGTAATAATTTTTTTTACACCAATTTATATGGCTTCAATACTTTTTGTCCTCATCTTTTTATGGCTTAAGGCTGCATCAAAGTCTCTTAGAAAAAGTTTACTCTACATTTTAGTCTCTTTTATAATATTTCAGGCTATCGGTGTTACGGTCACAAACTTTATCCTGCTTCAGGTGAACCCCAACTTTCCACCTTTAGGTGGCTTCTTTTATCTTGCAACATTCTTAGTAATATATCATGTGTTAAACATTCCTTCAAAGGATATTATTACCCTGGTTCCTTTAGGCTATTCTAAAATGGCTGAAGACTTTTCTAAGCTTTTAAAGGCTTTTATTGAAAGTATGTCAAGTTTTCCTGAGCAGCTTGGTATAAGATATTTTAGAATATTATCTTATTTGAATGAAAGAGGTTTAGGTGACGTTTTGTCCTTTGATAGTAAGGATTCTAGAATTCTATTAAATATTAGAGGTGATATTGAAGTGGATACGGTTAATAAATTCATAGACCTTACTCTCACACTACTTGAATCTGGTGAATTAGATAAAAGTTTTGGAAGTTTTCTTGTCGAATTTATTAACAAAAATTATAGTGTGCTTGGTGCAGCGCTTGTTCAAGTGCTTAAAAGGCATGAAAATTATGTTAGGTCTGAAAGGCTTTTTGAAATGTTTTCTAAAGATTTAAAGCAGATGTTTTTGCCTAAAGGTTTTAGTTTAAACGACTTTGAAGTTTTCTCTAAAAATATTGGTATTACACATGATGTTTTTAAAATATCAAATTTTCTTCTAGAATTTTCTTCAGAAGATTATTTACCTAGAGTTTTAGATTTTGTTAAAGAATGTTTATGTAATGGTGAAAATGTTTATGTTTTTACACGAAAGGGTAGTGTTTTAGAAAATGCACTTAATATGTTTGAAAATTTAAAATTTGTTTTCCTTTCAACAACACATTCAAAGGTTGTGCAGTTGAATGAAAGAATAAGTTTTGTTCCGGCAGGAGATATATCGTCTATTCTAGGCTTTTTTAATACTATTACTAGAGTCGGTGGCTGTATTGTTTTCGATAATATAAGTGATATTATTATTTTAACAAGTTTCGAGCAGGCGTATAAGATGATTAGACACGCTCTAGATATACTTTCAACTGGCGGTTCACATTGCCTTTTCCTAATAAATAAGAATGTTCATGGCAACAGCATACTTTCTGCGTTCGAATCTCTTTTCAAGTACGTTTTAAGGTAGGTTTTCTTGTATAAGTCGGTCCACTTCTTTTCCTCTAGAATCGTATAGATGTATTGAAAGCGGCATCCTTCCCCATGTGTGTGTGGCACAGCTTAGGCATGGGTCAAATGCTCTTATAACAGCCTCAACCCTGTTAAGCATTCCCTCATCTAATCTTTTTCCATTAACATATTTTTTTGCTACCTGTGTTATCGCCATGTTATATGCTAGATTATTGTTTTCTGTAGCGATTATTAGGTTTGTCCATATTATTTTACCATTTCTGTCAACTTTATAATGATGTATTAGTGTCCCTCTTGGTGCTTCAGCAACACCTACACCTTCTTCTCTTGAAGCATATGATTTTGCTTGAACATTTTCGTCTAAAATTTTGGGGTCTTCAAGCATCTCTTTAACTTTTTCTACACTATATAATATTTCTATTAGCCTAGCATAATGGTATAAGAATGTGCTTTCAACTATACCGTTTTTGCCAAGTTTTCTATACTCTCTTAATTCTTTGTCAGCCATTGGTGTTCCACATTTTTGGACAATATTCAATCTTGCCAATGGGCCTACACGGTATACTCCAGCAGGATATCCTTTTTGCTTATAGTATGGGAACTTCATGTAAGACCATGGTTCAACTGCTTCACCAATATATTCGAAGTACTTTGTTGGTTCAAGATTGTCTGCAACAATTTCACCATCTGGTCCAACAATTCTTATCTTTCCATCATAATGTTCTAGAAGCCCTTTTTCTGATACGAGGCCAAGATAGTATGTTGGAAAGTTTCCAAAACTCTCAACTTCATCTCTAAATCTTTCAATACTCTTCTTGAATTCTTCTAATGTTACTTGTATCATTTTTAAAGCCTCAGGTGTGTCTCTAAGAATCATGTCACGCTTTTCTTTTGAAAGTGGTGTTTTAACTCCGCCGGGCATTATCCATTCTCCTGAATGTATTCTTTTACCGCTTAATCTTTCTATAATCTGTTGCCCAAATCTTCTTAGAAATATTCCTCTTTTTGCTATTTCAGGATATTTTTCTATTAGCTCAAATATGTTTCTTTTCATTGGACTATAGTCCATTCCAAGCAGTAGGTCTGGAGATGATAGATGGAAGAAGCTTAGTGCATGAGACTGTATTATTTGGCCAAAGTGCATTAGTCTTCTTAACCTTTCAGCTGTCTCAGGAATTATTACAGAAGCTATCTGGTCACATGCTTTTACTGAAGCAAGTAAGTGACTTACTGGACATATTCCACAAACTCTTGATGTTATAGATGGCATTTCATAAAAGGGTCTTCCTTCACAGAATTTTTCAAACCCTCTAAAGTCTGTTACCTGGAAACGTGCTTCCTTAACCTCATCGTTTTCATCTAAGAATATTGTAACCTTTGCATGTCCCTCAATTCTTGTTACAGGATTTATCACAATTTCTTTCATAAAATTTCACCTAACCATATTTAAATTTCTCCTCTATAGAGGGTACTCTTCCCTCTAAGAATTCTGTTATAACATAGTTGATTAGGTCTGCTGAAGGAGGGCATCCGGGTATGTAAAAGTCTACCTTAACAACCTCGTTAATTGAATATGCTTTTTCTAAAAGCTTAGGAACCTGCACTGGATATTGTGGATTGTATGTTACAGTTTCAATATAGGCCTTTTCAAGAACTTCCTTCACACTATCTTGGAAACAGTTCCTTAGTGTGACAACGTTTCCTGTTACAGCACAGTCTCCTAATGCTATTAGAAGTTTTGTACGTTCTCTTATTAGCTTTAATAGATGAAATTGTTCCTCGTTTGCTACAGCGCCTTCAATAAATGTTATGTCAACGTTTTCCGGAAACTCTTTCACATCAGCTATTGGACTATAGACCAGCTCTATCCTTTTAGACAATTCTATAAGCTTCTCGTCTTGGTCTAGGAATGACATGTGGCATCCTGAGCATCCACTTAACCATACAGTTGCAACCTTAACTTTAGCCAACACAATCATCTCCTCCTTCTTTCGGTAATAAATTTGGGAAGTTCCTTTCTCTTGGTCTCCGATAAAGGTTTTCCCTTAACATATATTGCTCCAACTGGGCATACAGCTGAACATTTTCCACATGATGTACATGAGTATGATGCTGACCATGGTTCATCTAAGTCCACTATAATCATCGAATCTTTTCCCCTCCTTTTTATGTCAAGAGTATGAACACCTTCTATTTCATCACATACTCTAATGCATCTTGTACATAGTATGCATCTATTATGGTCTAGGACAAAGCGTTCATGTGACATGTCAAGTTCAAAACGTTCCCAGTTTCTTGAAACATTTGTATGGTCTACTCCAAATTTTGATGCTAATTCTTGGAGTTCACAACTTCCATTTGCAATACATACTGAACACGTGTGTATTCTTTCAGCTAATAAGAGTTCTATTATCTGTTTGCGATATTTTATAAGTTTTGGCGAGTTTGTTATTATCTCCATATTATTGCTCACTGGTGTCGTGCATGAAGTCATAAGTTTAGGGTTGCCTTTTACTTCGACAACACAAAGTCTGCACCCTCCATGTGGTGTAAGACCTTCAAGGTAGCATAATGTTGGAATCTGTATTCCATTATCTATAGCCGCCTTTAATATTGTGTCTGTTGGTTTTGCAAAAATTTCTTTACCATCTATTATAAGCTTAACAATTCTCTCACTCATTCTTTCACAACCTCCACTTTTTTAAGAATACATTTTTTGGCTGGACAACTTTTTTCTACAATATGTGCAAGATACTCTTGTTTGAAATAGTTTAAAGTTGTTAGTACAGGGTTTGGTGCTGTCTGGCCTAGACCGCATAAGCTTGCATCTTTAATAAGATAGCAGAGTTCCTCCAAAACTTTAAGATCTTCTACTTTTCCTTCACCTAACATAATCCTGTCTAAAATTTCTCTAACCTTAGGTAGTCCAGCACGGCATGGTATACATTTTCCACATGATTCATCCATACAAAAATCTATGAAGAATCGTGCTGTATCAACAATACATGATTCATCGTCTATTACAACAATTCCCCCTGACCCCATAATTGCTCCCGCTTGAGTAAGCGATTCATAGTCTATTGGCAGTGAAAGCATACTTTCAGGAAGGCATCCTCCAGAAGGCCCTCCTACAAGAACTGCCTTAAACTTTTTACCATCCGGCACCCCTCCACCAATTTCGTAAACGATTTCCTTTAACGTTATACCCATAGGCACTTCTATAAGACCAGGATTCTTTACCTTACCCGTTAATGAAAAACATTTTGTTCCAGTACACTTTGGTGTACCTAACTTAGAAAACCAGGTTCCACCATTTAATATAATTAATGGAACATTAGCCAAAGTTTCAACATTATTTATTAATGTAGGCTTACCCCAAAGTCCTGAAACAGCAGGATATGGTGGCCTAGGCCTAGGTGTAGCCCTAAGACCCTCTATCGAAGAAAGTATAGCAGTCTCTTCTCCTGCAACAAACGCTCCTGCTCCAAGTCTTAGTTCTATGTCAAAATTTAATGTTGACCCAAGAATATTGTTTCCAAGAAGACCATATGATTTAGCTTGCTCTATTGCCTTCTTTAAAGTTTGGATTGCAAGCGGGTACTCTGCCCTTATATAAATGAATCCTTTTTCTGCTCCAACAGCATATGCTGCAATTGTCATTCCCTCGATTATTGCATGTGGGTCTGCCTCCGCAAGTGTACGGTTTGCAAATACTCCAGGATCTCCTTCATCTAGGTTTGCTACAATATACTTTGGTTTTGCAGTAGATTTTGCGACAAAATTCCATTTTTGTCCTGTAGAAAATCCTGCACCACCACGCCCTCTTAGACCACTTAAACTTATCTCATATATTATTTGCTCTGGTGTCATTTGTGTTAAGGCCTTTGCAAGAGCAGAATATCCTCCAACTGCAATATAATCTTCTATTCTTAAAGGGTCAATTTTTCCAGCATTCCTTAATATAAGCCTATACTGTTTGCTAAAATATGCTTCATTTTTGTAAAGGTATTCTTCTAAAACTTGTCCATTAATAATGTGTTCTTGAACTATCTTTTTTGCATCCTCAGGCTTAACATTCTGATAAAGATGATTACCAGGATCAATTAGAACCACTGGAGCAACAGAACATGTTCCCACACAACCTGTCCTTGCAACCTTACAGACCCTTTCCAGACCCAACTCTTTTATGGTGTCCTCAAAAGCTTTCAAAAGCTTTTGAGCTCCAAAAGGAAGGCATCCGCTTGAACAACACACATTAATACGATACTTATATGACATTCTAAGGTCATGTTCTGTTTCTGCAATCTTCTGAATTTCTTCAGGCTTCAACCCTTTCACTCTCCAAAATTTTTCTTATTCTCTCTAAGACTACCTCCTTTGTAGCCTTACCTATCATTTCATCGTCAACTATAACATTTGGAGCCATAGCACAGGCTCCAACACATCGTGTAACAAATAGAGAAAGTTTCCCATCAGAGGACGTTTCTCCTCTTTTAACATTAAATTCTTTTTCTAATGCTGAAAGTATTTCTTCAACCCCTTTAACATAGCATGCAGTTCCAAGGCAAAAAGTTACCGAATGAGAACCAGGCTTCTTCAGCTTAAAATAGTTATAGAAGGTTGCAACTCCATAAACTTGACTAGGAGGAATCCTCAATTTTTCCGAAATATGCAAAAGTATTTTCTTGTCAAGAAATCCGTACACATTATGTGCTGTATGGAGAATTTCCAGTAGTGCATCTCTTCTGTTTCCATGAACAGCTATTGTCTTATCCACTAAAATTAATCTTTTATCTAAACTTGTTGCAGAAGTTGTCAACCTTTTCGCCCCTTATTATGTTATTATCCATCGGATGACATACTTGAGTATATATTTTTTGCCACTATACTAATATAAACAGTATATAGGTATAGAAAACAATATAAAATTATATACATAAATATATTTATTTTATAGCATGTTTATTTATTGCTGCTTCAGCTATCCTCGAAGAACTAGCTATTATTGCTTGAATATTACTGTTTATAGTGCATGTTGTACAAACAATAACAGGGTCCTGTTGCTTAATCAGACTTTCAAGTATCCTTAAATTGAGTTCATTAAATACTGTACGCCTTTCCAAAATTCTATTTGAAAGTTCACTGTCTACTGAAATGTATGCTCTGAATGCATCATCATAATATTTTATGCATTCTTCACACAATTTTTTTAAAAGTTCTAAAAGTTCTTTTGGAAATCTCCTTTTCTCCTCTAGTATACCTAAAAATCTTTGAGCTACATTGACAATGTTATCTGCGATATATTCTATATTCTGTACCACTATAAGTCCATCTAGACAACTGTTCCTCGAAATCTTGATTTGTTCAGATGTGCTAGAGTGTGTTAGCATTGTCCTAAGAAGTCTTAATAGAAGATATGAAAAGTTATCTACTTCATCGTCCAATGAAATTATTGCTACAGCTAAGTCATGGTCATAGTTTTCTAAAGCCTTAACAAGATCGGAGAACATTGAATAGGTTATAGTGTACATTCGTGTCAAGCTTGTATCTAATGGTATTTTTGAAAGGTCAAGTAGACTTTGCATGACCATTTCACTCGAGGCCGCACTAATTATGTTCATGTAAAGTTTTTGAGCCAGTTGTCGTACCAACTTTTGTTGTCTAACAGTGAGAACCTTACTTGAAACAACCTTTATAGTGTTATATCCGTTTAAATAGTAAGATAGTATCTCTCTAGCAATTTCACCATCACTCTTAAATTGGTCAACATAAATTATTATCTCATTATTCATAAAGGTTCTAGCTTCACTAGGATAAATTATAAGTGCACCATCATTTTGAACCTCCAAATTAATTGTATCACCAGGATTTAACCCATTAATTCTAACCCAATCTGATGGTATAGATATAACTAATGTAGATCTTCCAAGTCGTATCAATTTACGTTTTTCCAAGCCTTATCAAATATATATCAAAAATAAAGATGTATATATGCTTAAAGGTAGAGTGTTAATTGTAAAAAGGCAAGTGAAAAACAATTTTATTCAAGAAAAATTTCTGTCAGATAAATTCTGAACGCTATCCAAAGATAAAATTTAACGGGCCCGAGGGGATTTGAACCCCCGACCTACAGCTTAGGAGGCTGCCGCTCTATCCATGCTGAGCTACGAGCCCAAACATAACTTTTATTGCACGATTTTAAATCTTTTGCTTTGAAAATTAAATTAGAAGTTTCTGGCTAAATTCTTAGAAAACTGATTTTATGGATAAAAATTTTATTAAAGGGTCAGGCGAGTTGATCAGGCTGAAGCTGTTCTTAAAACAGCTAGAGATTGTATTAAGGATGATAACTATTATGCTTAATCTTTTTTCAGAGCGGGAGGCTGAAAAGGCCCTTAAAGGTTTAGGGCCATAATAAAGCATTCTGTTCTTGATTTTGGTTGTTTAAGTTTGATGCAAGATTTAACTCATTTATGAATTTTGCTAGAGCATTAGATAGGCATTATATTGGTTCAAGATATCTGAACGTTTCTCCTTCAGGTGCACCCTACAGATACTATACAAGTGAGTTGGCTGAAAAAATTTGTAAGTTGTGCAGAATCAATATTAATAGAAGTAAAGAAATTTTTGAAGGTATAGAAGCGTACAAGAATATAATTGTAGATAAGTTGAAGCCTAAAAAGTTTTTCTTTTTGGTTCATTTACAAGAGGCGACTCTAATGAGGGCCTGATATAGATTTAATTATTATAAGAAATTTGAATAAAGTTTCTAGATAATTATATTAAAAATATATGAGAGCGTTTATTTTTTGCAGACTATAAAGCAGTCTAGAAAGAATTAGGATTTTGCTCGAACTTGATGATCAGAATCTTCCTATAGAACCTTTTGGATATACTGGAGAAGAATTTAGTATGATTATAATGTTTTAAAGGAAGGTATAATCCTTTATGATGCTGGTTCGACCTGGTTCCCCATTTTCTAATAATTTTCTTTGTTCACTTTAGGTTTAACTTTATATTTATCTTAAACAATAGATGGTAGGGAATATTATGTTTGGCTCTAGTTTGCCTATAGATTATGCGTTCTGGTTTAGGTCTGTTCCAATAAAGTTCGGATTGAGTGTCTTGAAAGAGATAGGTTATGATGTTTCTAAACTTGGTGTAAAAAAAGCTTTAATTGTCACGGACAGTTTTTTGAAAGAAAATACTAACGTAGTTGAAGGAGTTGTTTCCAGCTTACGTGATAAAAATGTTGAAGTGGATGTTTGGGATGGTGTAGAACCTGAACCATCACATCAATCTATCCTAAAGGGTATAGATTTTGCTAAAAAGAAGCCTTATGATTGCTTTATTGGATTAGGTGGTGGAAGTGCAATTGATACTGCTAAGGCAATAAACCTTTACACTACATATCCCACAGACTTTTTAGACTATTTTGCACAACCTTTTGGTAGAGGATTAAAGGTTCCTGGACCCCTAAAGCCTCTTATTGCTGTTCCCACAACTTCTGGAACAGGGAGTGAAACTACAAGTGTGGCTGTAGTATCTTTTCCCGAAAAGAAGGTTAAATTCGGTATCTCTGATGACTATTTGAGGCCCACCATGGCTATCTTGGATCCCCTAGTCACATTTACTATGCCCCAGAAGGTTACTGCCACTACTGGTATGGATGCTCTAATGCATGCTTTAGAAGCCTATACTACAATACCATATAATACTAGGCCTATGCCTTCAAGTATTGCTGAAAGGCCTGTGTACTGTGGTTCCAATCCTCTAACTGATACTTTAGCCGAATCTGCAATAACTCTTATTGGAAAATATCTTCCAAAAGCCTACTCTAATGGTAATGATCTTGAATCTAGGTCAAATATGCATGTTGCAGCAACAATAGCTGGTCTGGCTTTTGGCAATGCTGGTGTACATATATGTCATGCTCTATCGTATCCTATTGCTGGTGAAGCTTTAGAAAAAAATATTAAGGTTCCACATGGTCTTGCTGTTTCTATAACTGCTCCTGCAACCTTTAGATCGCTGACACCATATTTGGTTGAAAAAATTGGTAATATATGCTATCTTTTTGGCTACAAGGAATATGATGTCGACATCTATGAAATTATCACAAATTTCATGCGTATCTTAGATTTTCCAAATGGTTTAAGTGAGCTTGGCTTTAGACGATCAGACTTGCATGTTTTAGCTGAAAAGGCTCTTTTACAGAAGAGGCTTATTGCACTAAGTCCTATAGCTGTTAATGTAAAATTTTTGGAAAGAGTCTTAGAGGATAGTATGGTTCTATGGTGATCTTCTAAAAGGATCGCTTATATTATAGTGTGTCATCATATTTGTATATTAAATCAATTAGAGGCGCTGTACACTTCAAGGTTAAGGGTTATGGTATGTGGGTACTGTTCTTTCTATATGCTGAATTTTTCTAGACGTTGGTTTGGCTAGTTTATCCTCCGTCTATTGGAGGCAATATCCATATCTCGTCCTTATCTTCTACTTCTGTGTCAGCTGAAACAACCCTAACCTTGTTTAATGAAATAACATATTCTTCAAGCTTGATTTTAGAAAGTTCTGGAATATCATTTATCCTAACCTTTCCAGACAATCTTATCTCCTTCTCTTTAAAACCTAAGATTTCAGAGAGTGGACTAAAGAGCTTAAGTTTCATTTTTGGTCAACTAAAATTTTAGTTTGGCAAAATTTAATCTTTTCTAAAAATTTTAAAATATTCTCTAAAAAGGGGTGTTCATGTTATAGATATATAAGTATGTGGCATTCAACCCTTTGTGGATAAAAATTGGATGATAATGTTTCTGGTAAGGATGCTGTTAAACTGCATGCATATTATCAAGGAAAAATTGAGACTATTCCAAAGTGCTGGATTTCTAGTTTAGAAGATTTTGCAGTATGGTATACTCCTGGTGTTGCTGAAGTATGTAAGACAATATTGGCTGAAAGGGATAGAGTTTTTGACTTAACATTAAAGTGGAACACTATAGCTGTAGTCTCTGATGGTACTAGAGTTCTTGGTTTAGGAAATATTGGGCCTGAAGCTGCTCTTCCAGTAATGGAGGGTAAAGCTCTTCTCTTCAAATACTTGGGTGGTGTTGACGCTGTTCCCCTATGCCTTAATACCACTGATGAGGAAAGGATTGTTGGAATTGTTAAGGCTGTTGAACCCTCTTTTGGGGGTATAAATTTGGAGGATATAGAGAAGCCAAAATGCTTTTCCCTGCTGGAAAGGTTGAAGCATGAGCTTTCGATACCTGTTTGGCATGATGATCAACAAGGTACTGCTACAATTGTCTGTGCTGGTCTAATTAATGCTTTAAAGGTTGTTGGAAAAAAGTTGGATGAAGTTAATGTTGCAATGGTGGGTGTTGGTGCTGCAAATGTTAGTGTTGAAAGGCTTATTGTTAAGGCTGGTGTTAATGAGGGAAAGATTGTGATGGTTGACAGTAAGGGAATATTAAGTAGGAACAGGAGAGATCTTGAAAAAAGTGAGCCATATAAGTGGGCTCTATGTTTGAGAACTAATTTTGAGGGGAAGGATGGGGGTATTGCTGAAGCATTAGATGGTGCAGATGTGTGTATTGCAATGTCAAGGCAGGGTCCAGGTGTTATTAAAAAGGAATGGATAAAGAAAATGAATGATAATCCTATAGTATTTTCTTGCGCAAATCCTATACCGGAGATATGGCCTTATGAAGCAAAGGATGCTGGCGCTAAAGTTGTTGCAACAGCAAGGTCTGATTTTCCTAACCAGTTAAACAATTCACTAGTGTTTCCGGGAATATTTAGAGGTGCACTTGATGTTAGGGCAAAAGGAATTTCTGACGGAATGTGTCTTGCAGCAGCATATGAAATAGCTAAGATGGCTGAAGAAAAGGGTCTAAGTGAAGAATATATTGTTCCAACAATGGAAGAATGGGATGTTTATCCAAGAGAAGCTGCTGCGGCAGCATATCAGGCAAGTTTAGAAGATCTTGCTAGAAAAAAGACAAGTATGCAAAAGGAATACGATTACGCTAGGGAAATAATATTTAATGCTAGAAGAAAGTTTGAACAGTTAAAGCTTTCAGGACTGATATCCAATTATTAAAAAAATTATGGTATAATTGGTTTATTTGACCCTTAGTATGATGTATGTTGGCTAAATTTAGTTTAATAGAGTATTTCAGACTTTTCCTAAAACTTTTTGAAAGATTCTTTTTTCGCTCCACATATTGGACATTTTTCTGGTGGCTCACCTTCTACAGTATATCCACATAGTGGACAAATGTATATGTCTCCAATTTTAGCGTCTACACCTTTTTCAACAGAAGCCTTAGCGTTCTCGTACATTTTCGCATGTATTTTTTCTGCATTATATGCCCAGTCAAATGACCTTAGAGCCAGATTCTCTTTCTGAAGTTCTGCAACAGCCTTAAATGCTGGATACATTTCCTCAACCTCATATGTTTCGCCTTCGATTGCAGCATCCAAATTTTCTTTTGACTTCTTAACTTTTCCTAAAACGTTTAGATGGTTTTTTGCGTGAACATATTCTGCATAAGCTATTGCCTTAAAAAGTCTTGCAACATTAGAAAAACCTTCTTTCTCCGCAATTTCAGAAAATATTAGATATCTCATGTGTGCCATACTTTCTCCAGCAAATCCTTCAGTAAGATTCTTTTCAGTAATCTTTCTGATCATATTTCATCCAAAAAATTAAATTATCTTTATTATATATACTTTTTTAAAAAGTTGCCAAATTTTATAACTTTTTTGTTGGCTGTATCATCTTTTTAATTTCTGAAACCGATTCTACAAATCCTGTTTCTGTAGAAATATAGTCTATTCCAATACTCTCATACATTTTTTTAACTATCGTTTTGATAAGGTATGGTGCTCCTAAGCCGAAAACAGATTTTAGAAATTCTTCAAACTCTCTCGGATATTCTGCTACTTCTTCTAGTGACTTTAAATTATTTCTTTTTAAAAAGTGGGTTATTATAGCATTTTTTGGACCTTCTCCTAATACTGAAAGGCCTGTTTCAATGGAGTCTTTGACAACTTTTTTGAAAGCCTTGTATTCCAAAGTTTCACCTTTTGTAATTATTACCATTATTTGGCACATCAAATGATAAGATTTTTCTATTTAAAAATTTTTTATAAATAGAAAATTTTAGTGGTTTTGTAAGCTTGTTTCTTTTCATTTGCAAAGTATGTTCTTATACTATTATATAAATTTTTAAAGATGGTGTGGTTTTCCCTTTTTAAGTATATCATCTGGCACATTTTTCTCGAACATTTTTAGGAAATTTATATCGTCTTCTACTTTGCGCATTTCATCCGGTAGCATTATTGGAATTTCTTCTGATATTGGGTACCATCTTCCACATTTTTCACAGACTATTATACCCCATTTTATATTGTATGCTAAACATTTTATGCATTCTTGTAAAAGACTGTTTTTTTCCATGTTTTCTGGCTTAATGTTCTTGTAGGCGCAGAATAGTTCGCATGTATTTTTTGGTGCTTCTGTAATTTTTAGTTCAGTCTGTTCGAACATGTAAAGTTTTAGGGGGAAGTTTTTGCATATTGGGCATGCTAGAATATCCATCAGCCTGTATCTCATGTTATAGACACCCTTTTAAATTCTACTTGCGCTTCTCTGTCTAATCCTTTAACTTCTTTTACTGACTCGGTTACGAGACTTATTACCTCATTTTCTAGTTTTGATAGGCTGTTGCTATCTTTTGCTTCTATTGTAGCCTTTATCTGTGGTAGTGTATTTGATGCTCTTACAATAAACCATCCGTTATCCAAATTTACCCTTACTCCATCTAATGTAATGGGTGTAAAACCTTTTTCAATAACTTTTGTGTTTAACTTTGCTATTACAAAAAATTTTATTTCATCTGGTACACTGAATACTATTCTTGTGGTCTGATATTTTGGTAGATTGTTAACCATTTCTGCAAGGCTTTCGTGTGAAGCTGAAAGCATTTCTGCAACCTTTAATGTTGCATATATTGCATCATCTGCTCCATACACGTCCCTAAAATATAGGTGGCTTGCAATTTCTCCTCCAAATATAGCGTTTTCTATAATCATTTTCTCAAGTATGAATGAATGTCCAACCTTAGATATTATTGGGATAATGCCCTTTTCTTTAACAATATCGTCAAGTAGTTTTGAGCAGCTTACCTCATAGACAACCTTTTCATCAGCTTTATGTATAAAATGTCTTATTAGTAGGGCTAGCATCTTGTCTCCTTCAATAACTCTTCCATGGTTGTCTATGAAGACTGCACGGTCTCCATCTCCATCATATGCTACTGCAAAATCGAATCCATTTTCTACAACCATTTTCTTAACCTCCTTGAGTGATTCGTCTGTTGGCTCTGGTGAACGTGCTGGAAAACTTCCGTCTGGAAAGTTGTTTATTGCCACAACCTCTAATCTTGCCTTTTCAAGAATTTTGTCAGCATATTGTGAGCATGAACCATTGCCTGGGTCTACTAAAACCTTTAGTCTTCTCCTAATATTTGTCCTTTCAAGCAAAAACTTTTGGTAAACATTATTCACTTCCTCGGCCTTGTCTAATACATTTCCTGCTTCTCCATCAATATAGGCTTTTGAAGATATTATTTCCTTTATCTTTTCTAAACCCATGCCCCAGCCGCATAACATTGCCTTCTCTTTACAAAGTTTGAATCCGTTCCATTCTGGTGGGTTATGGCTTGCGCTTACAATGGCACCGCCATCTAAGCCAAAATGTGATATAGCAAAATATACTGTTGGTGTCGGCACTAGCCCTATATCCCATACGTTTACACCTGATGAAGTAAGTCCTTCAACTAGTGCTTTCTTAAGTGTTGGGCTGCTTTTTCTCACATCATATCCTATTGCTACGCTTTTGCCTTTTCCACCTAGAAATGTTCCAAGTGCTTTTCCAACATGTTTTGCAACATTCTCGTCTATGTCGACACCATATATTCCTCTAATATCATATGCTCTAAAGATGCTATCTTTAATCATCGAATAAAAATTTGGTTTAATGCTATAAAAGTTTTTCAAAAAATTAGTCGTTCTCCAAACATTTTATTTTAGATAGAAATCTTAAATAGTTGTTTTAGAGCGTGCTGGCATTCGTAAAAGAGTGAAGGTTATGAGTGTAGGTATTGTCGGATATGGTGCATATATTCCAAAATATAGGATAAGGGTTGAAGATATTGCTAGAGTGTGGGGTCATGATGCTGGTTCGATAAAAAGTGGTCTTGGCGTCCTAGAAAAGTCTGTGCCATCATTAGATGAAGATACAGCAACGTTGGCTGTTGAAGCTGCAAGAAATGCCTTAAAGAGGGCTAAGGATGTTAAACCATCTGAAATTGGAGCAGTATATGTTGGTTCAGAATCTCACCCGTATGCGGTTAAGCCTACAGCTGCAACGGTTGCAGAAGCCTTAGGCATAGTACCAGATACTACTGCTGCTGACCTTGAATTTGCTTGTAAGGCTGCTACTGCAGGTATTCAAGCATGTATGGGTCTTGTTAAGGGAGGATACATTAAGTATGGTATGAGCATTGGTGCTGACACGGCTCAGAGTGCTCCCGGAGACGCTCTAGAGTATACTGCCTCAGCTGGAGCTGCAGCATATATTATTGGTAGCGAAAATTTGGTTGCAGAAATTGAGGGTACATTCTCTTATACACAAGATGTTCCAGACTTTTGGAGAAGGGAGGGTGCACCATATCCCAGGCATGGTGGAAGGTTTACTGGTGAGCCAGCATATTTTGAGCATGTGGTAAAAGCTAGTAAGGGTCTTATGGAAAGGCTTGGAACAAATGTTTCAGACTACAATTATGTAGTATTTCATATGCCTAATGGAAAGTTTCCTTTGAGAGCTGCAAAAATTTTAGGTTTTACAATAGAACAGGTTCGTATTGGACTTGTTGTAGAAAAGATTGGAAACACCTATTCTGGGTCATCTCTTTTAGGTCTCGCTGCTGTCTTAGATGTCGCAAAGTCTGGTGAAAGAATTCTTTTAACATCATATGGTTCTGGAGCTGGTTCGGACTCTTTCAGTATAATAGTAAGGGACCTTATAGAGGAGAGGCGTAATCTTGCCCCGTCTGTGAAATATTATGTTGAAAGAAAGGAGTATATAGACTATGCATTGTATGCGAGAAGCAAGTGTCTATACAGAGGTTGATATGATGTATAAGAAAAGGGATGTTGCTATAATATCTGCTGCTGCAACAAAATGTGGTGAGCAGTGGGATAAGGGGCTAAAGGATTTAGCTTGGGAAGCTGGAGTAAAGGCTGTTGAAGAAGCTGGTATAAGTGGAAAGGATATCGAGTACCTTGTTGTAGGAAACATGTCTGGTGGAATGTTTGTTGGCCAAGAGCATATAGGTGCGCTTGTAGCGGATTTTCTTGGTTTAAACCCAATTCCATCATTAAGGGTTGAAGGTGCATGTGCTTCTGGAGGTATAGCATTCTTCCAAGGATATATGGCTGTTGCCTCAGGCCTTTATGATATTGTTGCCGTAGGCGGTGTTGAAAAGATGACTGACGTTGAACAGGAGCATGCTACAACAGCACTTTCTGGTGCAATGGACTTTGAATGGGAAGCCTATTTTGGAGCAACATTTCCAGGAATATATGCTCTTATGGCAAGAAGATATATGTATGAGTATGGTTTAAAGAAGGAAACTTTGGCAAAGGTTGCTGTAAAAAATCATTATCATGGTAGCATGAATTCTCTAGCACACTTTATGAACAGGATAAGTTTGGAGGAAGCGTTGTCTGCGCCAATGGTTGCTGAGCCTCTGGGAAAATATGACTGTTGTCCGATATCTGATGGTGCAGCATTAGTGATACTTGCACCTTTAGAAATAGCAAGAAAGTATACCGATACACCTATAATAGTAAAATCTTCTGTAATGGCCTCCGATACACTAAGTCTGCTTAAAAGAAGAGACATATGTACATTGGATGCTACAGTAAATGCTGCAGAAAAAGCTTTCAGGCTAGCGCATATAGAAAGAAGTCAAGTAAACTTGATAGAAGTACATGACTGTTTCACTATTGCTGAAGTGCTTGCGATAGAAGACCTAGGTTTTGCGAAGAAGGGTGAAGGGTGGAAGGTGTGTGATGAAGGGCAAACATATGTTGGAGGAAATCTTCCTGTAAACACGGACGGAGGCTTAAAAGCCTCAGGTCATCCTGTTGGAGCAACAGGAGTTAAGCAGATAGTGGAAATTGTTAAACAATTAAGAGGTGAAGTTGAGAGAGGAAGACAGGTTAACAATGCGGAAATAGGTTTAGCACATAATGTAGGTGGTTCAGGGGCGACGGCTGTAGTAACAATTTTGGCTAGGAGGTGAAATGGTTGAGCCATATTGCGCCACCCGCACATTGGAGAAGAGCAAAAGAAAGGTACCGTCTACTGGGATCAAAATGCGAAAACTGTGGTAGCACCTTCTTTCCTCCAACAAAGGTCTGTCCCAAATGCAGGAGAAAAGGAAGGATAGTTCAAACAGAATTTTCTGGAAAAGGTAAAATATATTCTTACACAATAATTCATTCAGCGCCAAAGATGTTTGAAAAATATACGCCATACATTTTGGCACTAGTAGAACTAGAGGAGGGTCCAAAGGTAATGTCACAGATAGTGGACTGTAAACCTGAAGAAGTTAAAATAGGAATGGCTGTAGAAGTCTGTTTTAGAAAACTTTTCGAACAAGATGGGGAAGGAATAATAAGCTATGGGTTCAAATTTAGGCCAGCCGATAATAGCTGGAAAAGTCTACAATAAGCCCAAAAATGCTGAAGTCTTCCTTATTTCAAATATTTCTTTAATCTTCTGGAGCAGACTTTCTCCTTCCCACCTTTTTATCAGAATGCATTTTATGTCAAGGTCGCTGCAATCATCAAGGTTTCTCTGCAAGTCGTCTATAAAGTAAATTCTTTTTCCCTTCTCCCTTTCAATAATGTATTCCAGTTGTCTTCTTTTTACTCCAAATCTTTCTCTTCCCAAAACTTCTTTAAAGTACGATTTTAACCCATTTTCTTCTAGAAAACTTTCTAAAACTTTCTGTGATTGCATTGAAGCAAGATAGGTTGTTCCATTAAAAATTTTTAGTGCCTCGTAAACATCGGCGTATATGCTACTCTTTGAAAGCGCCATCATCTCATATTCTTCAATAATTTTGTTAGCCTTATAATATAGTTCTGTTCCAAATGTGTTTTTCCAGAATGTTATAAGGTCTGTGACAGGGTAGCCTGCTAGCTCTGAAACCTTATTGTAAACTTTTGGCCATTCAACGTTAAGTTTTACTATAACGCCATCAAAGTCTAAGACTAGAACCTGTTCCCACATATTTTTCTCTAGCTCTCCACTTTTACTCTATTAAAAGGTTTTTGGGGAAAGCTTTAATTTTTTCTAATTCTAACCATTATCATGGTATATAATGCTGTGGTTGTTGGTGCTGGTCCAGCTGGATATGTTGCAGCAATTAGACTTGCTCAGCTTGGTTTAAAGACAGCCTTGGTTGAAAAACATTATTTTGGTGGAGAATGCACAAACTATGGATGCATACCTACCAAAGCTTTTATTGAATCCGCTAACATTTTCTGGAAGTCTAAACGTGGAAAAGACCTTGGTGTCTTGGCTGAACCAAAATACAGTTTTCAAACATTTAGTTTTTGGAAGAATAAGATTGTCTTACAGCTTAGGAATGGTATACGTTTTCTTTGCGAAAAAAATGGTGTTAATATTTTTGAAGGTGACGCTCTATTAAAGTCAAGAAATATTGTTGCTTTAAAGGTTAACGAACATTTTTCTGAACTTGAAACTGAAAACGTTGTTGTAGCATCAGGCTCTGTACCTATGCAGTTACCTAATTTGCCCTTTGATGGTAAAAAAATTATTTCTTCAAGAGATTTTTTTAGCCTAGAAGAGTTGCCTGAAAGTATTCTAATAGTTGGAGGTGGTGCCATTGGTGTAGAATTTGCTTCAGCCCTATCTAAGCTTGATGTTAAAGTAATCTTAGTTGAGGTTATGAATCAACTACTACCAGGCTTCGATAGAGATGTTTCCAGATATCTTTTGCGTTCTCTTTCAAGGCTTGGTGTTAAAGTTTACACAAGTGCCTTATTGTCGAAGGCATCTTATACAGATGGTGATGTTGAAGCAAAAATTAGCTTACCTAATGGAGAAGAAGTTATTAGGGTTGAAAAGGTTCTTGTTGCTGCTGGAAGAAGACCTTCTCCTATAGCTGGTTTGAAGGATGCTGGTGTCCTATTAGATAGTAGGGATCATATTTTGGTTGATGAATTTTTAAGGTCTAATGTTCCGAACATTTATGCAGTCGGAGATGTTGCTGGTCCACCGTATCTTGCTCACAAGGCTTTTAAACAAGGTCTTGTTGCCGCTGAAGTCATATGTGGAAAGAATGCTAAATACAATTTTAGGGCTGTACCGAATGTAATATTTTCTGAGCCAGAAGTAGTTTCTGTAGGCTTTTGTGAAGATGATGCAAGAAAGAATGGCTTTGATGTTACAGTAGGCAGGTTTCCATTGCATGCTTCAGGAAGGGCTCTTACTGAAGCTTCTCCTGAGGGGTTTGTAAAAATTGTTGTAGACAAAAAGGATTTTAGAGTTATCGGCATACAGATGGTTGGTGCTAAAGTTTCCGAATTGGCTGGTGAAGCTTCTCTTGCTGTAGAATTGGGTTTGGATGCTAGGAAATTGGCTTCTGTGATGCATCCTCATCCAACAATTTCTGAAGCATTAATGGAGGCTGCTGAAGATGCTGTAGGAAAGCCTATTCACTTTTTCAAAGAAAAGGGGAGGTTAGGTGAAAGATTTTAGTTTATTTAAAACTTCAACAAAATCTTGTTCTGGCTCTATTCGAATTCTAACTCCAATCTTGTTCTGGGCACAGTTATAGATGTGTTTCTCGATAATGTTTGCGCCTATTCCAAAAAGCATGTGTAATCCATCATGGAAGCCCTTTAAATTTGATGAAATCTCTTCCCTTTTAAGCCCATATTCTTTATCTAAGAAATAGTATATTATCTCTTTAGCCTTATTTCCTAGTATGGATAAAGCTTCATCTATTGCCTCTATTAACATTTTATCCGCTTTATCCATGCTCATATTACAACATTATTGGTAATGTTGTAGTGCTTATTATATTTTATATTAAAAATTTTTAGCTAAAGTGTGCTAAAAGTGCTTGCATGCCTTTTGGTGTAAGAAATATTCTGCCGTCCGAAAGCTCCATAATATAGCCTTTTTCTTTAAAAAACTCTAGTTTACTCAATTTTGAAATAAGATTTTCTTTTGAGACAGCATTCTTTTCTGATGTCGCATTATATGAAAACATTAGTTCTTCAAGTAACCTGTATTCTCTCTCTTCTATCCCGTTTTCCATTTGAATCCGAAATAATATAATATATCATGTTTATAACTTTTATCTTTTAATGTGCCCTTCTAGGGGAAGTTTTATTGTAAATTTTGTTCCAACACCAGGCTTGCTTTCTACAAAAATCTGTCCACCATGCAATTCTATAAATCTTTTACATATTGCAAGCCCTAAGCCTGTACCCTTATCCTTTGTTGTAAAGAAAGGTTTGAAGAGTTTTCTTAAATTTTCTTCAGATATTCCTACACCCGTGTCTTCTACACTTATCACTATCTGCTCGCCTTCAATTTTTGTCTCAAGATATATGTTTCCTCCATGTGGTAAGGCGTCTACAGCATTTGATATTAGGTTAGAAAGAACTCTTCTTATCATCATAGGATCTACTAAAAGTTTTGGAAAATCTTTCTGTACTGAAACCTTTATTTTAACATTTTCTGGTATTATAAATGTTGCAAGGACCTCCTCAATAAGTTTTTTTATGTCTATTTCAAGATATTCTGGTTTAATGTTTCTTGCATAGTCTTTTAAATCTGAAACCATCTTATTCATGTACTCGACTTGTTCGTTAATGGAATCAAGTGTCTCTTTGAAACTGTCTTTCTCATATGATGGTATTGGTAGTTGTTTAAGTTTCTCCTTTAAAAGAAATGTCTTGTAAAGTATCACTTGCAATGGTGAACGTAGGTCGTGCACTATCATTGAAACAACCTCGCCTATAGCTGCTAGCCTCTCCGCCTCCAAAAGTGCTTTCGTCTTTTCCTCTACCATCTTTTCTAACTGTTCACTATACCTTCTTAGTGTTTCCTCTACACGTTTTAACTCAGTTATATCTCTTGAAATACCAACTATTCCAGTAACCTTTCCATTCTTGTCTAATATGGGTATTTTTGTTGCAGTAACCCAGTGTACTAAACCATCCTTTCCAACAACCTTTTCAACTTTGTTTATTAGAGGCTTACCTGTCCTAATAATTTCCTGTTCGTCCTCGTATGTTTGTCTTGCAAACTCTTCACTATAGAAGTCGAAATCTGTTTTTCCAACCGCCTCTTCAGGAGTCTTTAAACCCATTCTTTCAGCGTGAGCTCTATTTACTTTAGTAAATCTTGATAAAGTATCTTTAAAGTATATTGCATCTGGTATAGCCTCCATTAATATGTTTAAAAGTTCTCTTGCATTATAGAGTTCTATTTCTATCCTCTTATGTTCTGTAATGTCTAGGACTTTGACTATGATTTGGAAAGGTTTTCCGTAAGCATCTTTTGCCAAGTTAGCATAAACTTCTGCATCAAACGTTTTTCCACCACTTTTGTAGAGGGTCAATTGTGATTTAATTGGTGTATTTTGGGCTATAAGCTGCTTTAATCCTGCTAAAACTTTGTCTTTTTCACTTTCGTGAACTATTTCCAGAAAATTTTTTCTGACAAGTTGTTCTTTTGGAAGTTCAAATATTTTTAGTGTATGGTCTGTGCATTCGATAATGTTTCCTTTCATGTCTAAAAATATTATTGCTGTCGGAGCAAACTTTACAAGTGTATTAAAAAGCTCTTTAACTCTATCTCCACTATTATATTCATTCAAGCTTGGATGCCATTATCTAGCTATTCAATTTAGTTAATAAATTTTTGCCAGAATTCTTTCATATTTTATTATTGGCCCCATTATGGTTTTAAAGAGCCTATGTCTTTTAACTAGAGTCTCAATATTTTCGAGGTCATATTCTGTTATGGTTTTAGAAAGTGGTAGAAGTGTCAAATATATTATGAAATATGTTGTTCCTCTTACAATTAGGTTAATTATCCAGTATGGAAAATAAAGTATATTTGAAAATAAAATTAATGGTATTACTGCAATGAATGAGATTAGATAAATTTTTGCCGACGATATTGTCTCAAATTTTAGGTTTAACACTTTTTTTGAAGCCCAAATGTTGTATGCTAGAGAGAGGGTTTGTGAAATTATTATAGCATATAATGTTCCTAAGACACTATATTTTGATGTTAGAATATAGACTAGTGGTATGAATGTGATAAAGTTTACTAGAGTGCTGTAGAATGATACTCTAGTGTATCCTAGTCCATTGAACATGTGTCCAAAAATTATTGCCCCGAATCCAGCGTATAGGTTAGTTAGAACATATAGTGTAAGATATTCTGGTGCAAGTGTGTAGCTTCTACCATAGAATGCGTAAACCACATCCTTTGAAAGCGCCATCACGAGAACTGTTGCAGGCACTATTGCTAATGAAGTGTATTTCGTCGAAAGCTTGAATAGTGTTTGAAGTTCTTTTGAACCTATTTTAACTTTAGAGAATGCTGGAAATAGTGCTGAGAAAGGGTATGCTAGAACGCCTACGAGTGCAAGAAGCCTTGCTGCGACATAAAAGTTTCCAATTTCACTATTTGATGCAAAATATGCTAGAACTAGAATCTGGAACTGTGAAGATATTGTGTTTAAAAAGTTTGCCGCGTACAATGGAAAACCATATGATATCATCATCTTAATGTTATCTAAAAAACTGTTTTCTGCAGGATTACCCATCATATTATAGACTTTAATAAAAAATATTATGCCAACCACTACTGCTACTGCATAACTAGCTATGTGTCCTATGACAGCTCCAATGACTCCTAGCCCTAAAACTATAAGTATTGGCGAAAGAAAAGTTTTGGCTACAGCCTCTATGTTCAAGATTAGTGCATTACCCTCCATCCTATCTAAGCCTGAAAATGCCTCTCCAAGATAGTTGAATATTGTCTGAAAAAATATTATTATTGATGCTATTTTAACAATGTTTCCTAATTCAGGCCTATTAAGAAGTATTGTTGCAAAGTTGTCTGAAAATATTATACAGGATATTGTGGCTATGGTGCTTACGGTAACCTTATACAATAATCCTGTCCTTAGAATACTTTTCGCAAAATCTAGTTTTTTTTCTGTTCTATATTTTGCCGTATACCTTGTTAGTGCAGCACCAACTCCTGGGTCAAGAAATCCGAGTATAAGTGTTGGAACAACAAATGCTAGAGAAAATATTCCAAATCCTTCTGGGCCTAGAAGTCTTCCTACAATCATTGAGCCTAATGCAAGAATAACCAGTGACATAAAATAGCCTATGAAGAGAAAAAATCCTCCTCTTGCCGATTCCTCAATAATGTTTGAAAGGTTTTCACTCATTTAGGCCACTATCTTTTGCCAGCAAAGTATCTTTTAGCATCCTCATAAGATTTTATGGTTCCAATATCCCACCACATTCCATGCATTGTGTATCCGTAGACGGGAATTTCCTTACATAACCATTCAATAAATCTTCCAGGTGCATCACAATCCCTATCCATGCTGACATACTCGTTCAATTTTTTAAAAACTTCTCTTGGAAAAATGTACAAGCATGTTCCAATAAGTGTTGTTTTAGGATTCTGCGGTTTTTCAACAAATTCAACTATTCTACCATCATTTTCTAAAATTGCTATGGAATAATTTTTTGCAAGCTCAACCTCCCTAACATCATATAAGCATACTATAGGTGCCTTGAGTTTTTCGAACATTCTTTTAAAGTCTACAAGGCTTTCAGTAAAAATGTTGTCTCCTGCAGCAATTAGGCAGTCTTCTATAATTTCATTTGATAATCTTGCAAGAGCTTTTACTGCACCCAGTTTCTCTTCCTCTTTTGTTGACTCTTCAGCTATAATTCTAATATTTTTTCTACCTGTTGAAGAAAGCCATTTTTCAAAATTATTCTTAAACTTCATGTTTGTTGATACAATAATATCTTTAACATCAAGTTCATCTATCTTCTCAAGCAAATATTCTATTATTGGCTTATTGTTGACAGAAAGTAGGGGTTTTGGCTTCTCTAGTGTTAGAGGCCAAAGTCTTTTTGCAAAGCCTCCTGCTAGAATAATGGCCTGCATATTTATGTACCCGTGAGCATGTTATAAAAATTTTAAAAAAATTAAAAATTATAAAGTACTTTTCGAATATAGATGATGGTGTTAAAGAATTTGATGTTTGGCTGCGATTTTCTAAAGTATAGGGTTGTTAAAGATTGGGGTAAACATTTCTATTCGCCTTTTGTTGAAGTTACTGGTGTGGCTGTCGATAGTGGAAACAATGTTTATGTATTCATTAGAGGTGTCGACCCTCTTCTCGTGTTTGATGAAGACGGTGATTTTATAACATGTTGGGGTAGGGGTCTATTTAGCTGGCCTCATGGCCTATATGTTGCTCCAGACGATACAATCTTTTGCACTGACGGTGACCATACAGTAAAAAGGTTCACCAGAAATGGTGATCTTCTGATGGTGCTCGGTAAAAAGGGTTGTCCATCTGATAGTGGTTGTGTGAATAAGGATTATAGGACTATTAAGCGGGGTGCTGAACCATTTAATCTTCCAACTGATGTCTTTGTTGAAAAAGATGGAACAATATATGTTTCTGACGGCTACGGTAATGCTAGAATCCACAAGTTTTCAAAAGATGGTGAACTGCTTCTTTCTTGGGGTGAACCTGGTAGGGGTCCTGGACAGTTTAATCTTCCACATGGCATATATGTTAATAATGGGGTCGTTTATGTTGCAGACAGAGAAAATTGTAGGATACAATTATTTGATACTGAAGGAAAATATTTGCAGGAATGGTATGTTAATAGACCGACTGACGTCTATGTTCATGATAAATATGTTTTTGTAACGGAACTCGGATATAATGTTGGACATAGTCTTATTTCTACTACACCAAAGGATGGGGTCAAGGCTGCAAGGTTAACCGTATTTGACTTAAACGGTGAAATTGTTGCAAGATGGGGTTCGGATGAAGGCTGTAGGCCAGGCTTTTTTAGAGCCCCTCACGCACTTTGTGTCGATTCAAAAGGAAATATATATGTTGGAGAGGTTGTTATCTCTTCTGCTGAATTCAAGAATGTTCCGAACGAATGTCATGCTATTCAAAAGTTTGAAAGAGTAAAATAAATTTAGAATTCGGTGCTATTAAGTATGGTTCTATTAACGGATCCTCTACATGTTAAAAGCCTTGTTTTAAGAAATCGTCTTGTACTTCCTCCCATGTTAACAAATCTTGCAGCATATGATGGAAGTGTAACAGACGCTCTAGTCGAACATTATTTGAAGAGAGCTGCATATGTTGGTCTAGTTATTGTTGAAGCCTCCTATGTTTCTGAAGCTGGAAAGTATGTGGAAAAACAGCTTGGTGTACACTGTGATGACATGATTCATGGTCTTAAAAGGCTTGTTGAAGGTGTTCATGAAATGGGTGCATGTGTTGTATTACAGATAGTTCATGCGGGTTCAAAATCTACTTTACAAAATACTATCCCTTTAGCACCGTCCTCTGATGGAAGGTCGAAAGAACTTTCTAAAAAAGAAATAGGGATTATAGTTGACGAGTTCGCTAAGGCTGCTGAAAGGGCTATACTTGCAGGCTTTGATGGTGTCGAAGTTCATGGTGCACACGGTTTTTTAGTAAACCAGTTCTTTTCTCCTCTTACAAATAGGAGGCTTGACGACTATGGTGGTGCTCTAGAAAATAGAATGCGTTTTCCATTAGAGGTTGTTGAAGCTATTAAGGATGTGGTTGGCAACAAACTTTTGTTATACCGTATCGGTGCTGATGACTTGACTCCCGGAGGCAGTACTGTTGAAGATGCGAAGGTTTTGGCTAAGAAGCTTGAAGAGAAGGGTGTGGATATTATAGATGTCAGTGGAGGAGTTTGTGGTAGCAGGCCCGCCCAGTTTGAGGGTGTTGAAGGATACTTTATACCATACGCTCATGAAATAAAGAAGGCTGTTAGTGTTCCAGTTATAGGTGTTGGTGGAATAAGAAGCTATGAATACGCTAATAGGATTTTGATGGAAGGCTATGTTGACTTAGTTGCTGTTGGAAGGCAACTTTTAAAAGATCCTATGTGGGCTAAAAGGGCTCTAGATAGTGCGAATCTTTTCAAGAAAGTTTGATTTTTTATAAATTTAAGCCCAATAGTATTGATGCTAGTGTTGCTGCCAAAATTATTATAAGCGTTTCTATTAAAGTTATTTTTAGGGGCACCTTTGTCATCTTTGAACGATATCTAACAAGCAGTAGTATCACAATTACTCCAATAAATGTTATTGAAGCTATAAGACTATAGGGTGTTGGAAATATGAGGTAGAGCACTATTGGCATGAATCCTGCAAATAATGTTGTTACGGAACATGTAATTGCTGATATAATATTTATTTTTCGAACCTCTCTATTAAGTAATGAGAAGACATGTTTTAATAATTCTATTGACTTTAGCCTTTGAACTTTGTCTGGGTTGTCATTTAAGCTATAGTCCATTAACCTTTTTATAGCAATAATTTCGGAAATGTCTTCTGTAACTCCTCCTAAAAAGAAGCTTGAAAAGTTTGTGATCGCTACAGAGGCCAATGTTAATAGTGCTGTAAAAATAGTCAATTTAGACGATAATTTTGCGAAGAAGGAAGAAAGTATGACCATTAAACTTGTTACTGACCCATCAGTTAATCCTGCAACAATCTCCAGTACTGGCTCACTTTTTAATAGTAGACTTTTCCAGTCTTCGCTAACTTTTAAGCCTACCGAAGTTAATTCAATATATTCTCCTTTAACTATAATTAGTCCCTCATTTTGAAGCTCCATTAATGCTCTATTTATATCACTTGATTCAACACACATGCGCTTTCCACATAATTCTTCTATCTTACTCTTTAGTTCATATACTTTGATTCTTGAATTTTTTCCCAAAACCAATAGTGTAACTATCTTTATCACATCATAGAGATCTTGTACTTCGAATGACATTTTCTTAAATCAAACCTTCCTCTACAACCTTTATAGTGGGACTTAAACTGTTCTATGAACATTATTTAAACTTTCTCGATGTTCGAGATTGCGTCAACGTATGTTCTGTAAATAGCCTTTGCAGCCTCAAAAACTTTTTCTTTTTCTTCAAAAGATAGTTTACTGTAAATGTTTTCTCCTAAACTTCTCCCTAGTCTTGTTGGTATACTAACGTAAACTGGTTCAGGTATGCTATCAAATCTTATTGGCACATCTATAGGGAAAATCTCTCTCCTATTCTCGACTATAGATTTGACGATATCTCTGAATGCTGCAGCTGGACCGTATTCTGTTCCACCAACATTATCTATTATAAATCTGGTTATCGACTTAATATAATCCTCTATAACATTCTTTTCTAAACTTTTGCCTCTTATTCTTGAATACTCTTCTACTGCCATATTATATACTTTAACCGTTGTCCATAATATTGTTGCTAAATCTCCATGTTCACCACCCACCCAACCACTAACTTTTGAAACAGGAACCTGAAGACATTCTGCAAGTTTAGACTTTAGTCTTAAACTTTCTAGATATGTTCCAGTACCTATCACAAACTCTGCTCTAGAATATTTTTTGCAAACCATTGTCATTGCATCAACTGGATTTGTTATAACAATGTATTTTGCTCCAGGATTCGATGATGCAACAGCCTCAGACACATATTTTACAATTTTAGCATTTTCCACGGCTAAATCCCGTCTGCTCATACTTACACCGGGCACTCTTGGCTTGCCTGCTGAAATAAGTATAAGGTCTGCGCCCGACACATCCTCATCTCTTTCACAAGAGTTTATTTTAACATCAATACCAAGGCTTGCTGAAACATGTTTTAGTTCTTCCGCAAAAGCCTTTGCAAGGCCCGGCTTTATATCGCATACTGTTATCTCATTTGCTATATTCGAGCATAATATCGTGTATGCTGTTGGTCTACCAACTCTTCCTGTACCAATTTGTGCAATATGCAAATATTTCTCTCCAAAAATATTTCCTCTTAACACTATTTCAACTTTACCACAAAAGTTAGGATTATTATTATATTGCGGTTGTAAAATTGTCTCTTCCTAAATGTAGTATTGGCTTAAACTTTGATGTGTTTAAGATTCCAAGTTCATATGCTTTTTCTTCACCATATGCTTCAACAACTTTTCCCACAAACAAGTCATGGTCTCCTAGCTCAACCTTTCTTTCTAGTACGCATTCGATGTGGGCTATACATTCTTTTATTATTGCTGTATCAATTTTTCTCGCTTTTTCTTTTGTCAGCTTTATAATTTCCCATTTGTTCACATTTTTTCCTGACGTGCTTCCACACACTTTTACTGCATTTAATTGATCGTATGTTGGTACATTTATTGCAAAGGCCTTATATTCTTCAATTAGATGATAGCTGTATCTTTTTGGAGATATTGCGACTGCAACTAGAGGTGGATTTCTTGAAATCGGAATTGACCATGCTATCGATAGTATATTACTTTTTTCAAAGGGTCCACATGTTATCAATAGTGCTGGCTTAGGAAGTAGTAAAAAGGGCATATTTGTTGCATCAATGTCAATTTTCATAATATATGATATTGTTTATGTTATTAAAAAGTTTTAACTTCTAAATTATAGTATATTGTTGGTGAACATTATCTTGATGCTCTGTAGTGCCTGTCTTCTTGGAATAAAATGCAATTATAGAGGAGAAGATAATCTTAACACTAAAGTTCTGAATCTTCTTGAAAGCGAAATTTTGATTCCAGTGTGCCCTGAACAGTTAGGTGGTCTACCGACTCCGAGAGAAAGTTCTGAAATTGTTGGGGATGGTTACATGGTTTTAGATGGTAGGGCTAAAGTCGTAACTGTTTCTGGAAAGGATGTTACATTAAATTTTGTTAGGGGTGCGGTGGAAACTTTAAGGATTGTAAAAATTTTTGGAATTAGTTCAGCTATATTTAAGCAAGGTAGTCCATCGTGTGGTAATGGTAAGGTCTATGATGGCACCTTTTCTAAAAGGCTAGTTTCAGGTGATGGTGTCACCACAGCCCTTTTGAAACGTAATGGTATCAAAGTTTTTTCGGAAGAAGAAATTTAGGTATGTTCTTTAAGTATTTTGTAGAATTCTTTTACACTTTCGTAAAGTGATTCTTCATTAAGGTTTCCAAATGGTGTTGGTGTTTCAAATATTCTTTTGGGAAACTTTTGATTAAGCATGTTGAATCCTTCACGTTCCTTAAAATCATTTTTATTTCTCAATATCTTTTCACCTAATCTTTTTAATTCTTTTTCATTAAAACTATAATCTAAAATATTTAGTGTCTCGCATACAATTTCTGGCGTATATATTCCTCTTGAAAAAAAGCAGACCACAAGACTTGACAATATCTGTCTCCAACTTTCTTCATGGTATAGTTTTTCTGAAATCTCTTTTCCCGAAAGTTGTTTGCCTTTTAAAGTTTCCTGGTCGAGGCTATAGCCTGCACTGTCAAGGTGGCTGTGTCTTGCACCCGTTAAATATGTTATATGTGCCCCTGGTCCTGTATGGTATCCGGGCATACCGTTTCCACCATATGATAGAGCAAACTCTTCTCCACCGTATCGGCTTGCAAGGGCATCTAATCCCTCTGATGCTGTCTTATAGAATTCGTTAACTCTCCTAACAATATATTCGATAGCCTTAATATATGCTTCAACTGAACCCCATTCTAATCTTAAGCCAAGTGTCTCATTTTCTCCTATTATTCCCTTCTCATAGGCTTCTGTCATCCATGCTAGCACTGTTCCAGTCATCATAGCATCAACACCCCACTTTTCAACCTCATCTATCAGCTTTAGGGCTCCTTCAGTATTACTTACACCTATCATTGAGCCAAGAGCATATAATAGTTCATGATCGTATGATATCATTGTAGTTTTGTAAAAGTATGGTTCTGTAATATAAGGTTCTCTTAAAGATGCAAGGTGTATGCATGCTATGGGACAATGTGCGCAGGCAACTCTTCTACCAAGATATTTTTCAGCCAATCTTTCTCCAGAAATATTTTCTGCATACTCGAAACTTGATTCTTTCAGATTTTTTGTTGGTAGTGCATTTATTGTGTTTAATGGTATTATGTTTGATGCTGTTCCAAGATCATGATATTTTTTCATTAAAGTAGATTTAATGGATGTAGTATAGATTTTATCATACAATTCCCTATACTTTTTAGAATTAGATACTGGTATTGTCATTTTTCCAGAAACTATTAGGGCTTTCAATTTTTTGCTTCCAAAAACAGCTCCTAAACCAAGTCTACCAAAATGTCTATATGTTTCTGTGTTGACTGAAGCATATGATACAAGATTTTCTCCTGCAACCCCAATCCTCATTATTGTTCTTACACCAGCACCACCTTCTATCTCTCTAAGTACTCTTCCGACTGTTATACTATTCCTTAGTCCCCAAAGTGCTGAAGCGTCTCTAAAAAGAACATTTTTTCCATGTACTGCAACATATACTGGTGTATCGCTCGCTCCCTTTATTACTATTGCACCATATCCTGCTTGCCTGATTGCTATCGCGCTTCTTCCTCCAGCATGACTTTCTCCATAAGATTTTGTTAAGGGTGATTTAAAACATGCTACAGTCTTTGATGCAATTGGAAAGAGCCCATTTAGTGGGCCGACTGCGAAAATGATCACATTTTCTGGTCCAAGTGGGTCAGCGTTCTTAGGGCATTCTTCTAATAGAATCTTTGAAGCAACTCCTACACCACCTAAATATTCTTCAAAAAGTTTTCTTCTATCCTCAACCCAGAACTTTTTTCTTGAAAGATCAATATATAAAATATTTTTTATGAACTCGTCCAAACCTTTTCACCCTATCTCCTCTAAAGCTATGACATCATGTGGACAATATCTCGAACAATATCCGCAGTATATGCAAATATTGGGTTTATTTTCCCTTTCATTCCAAAATATTGCTCCATAAGGGCATGATTTCACACAAAATCCGCATCCAATGCATCTTGTAGCATCCAATATTACTCCACCACCAATCCTAATTTTTAGTGCATCAACTGGGCAGACTTTTGCACATGGTGGATTTGAACAAGCTCTGCAAACTATAACAACAAAGCCATGCTCTATTCCCCCAACAGAACGAACATGTATTGCTGAATAAGCTAGTCCACCAGCACCAAATCTTCTAGAACATGCAAACATACAGCTTTGGCATCCAGTACACCTGTTAGCATCTAAAACAGAGAGCCGTTTAGCCATAATCAAATCATCTTTATAGGAGACCAAGTTCTCTAATTTTTGCTAAAACCTCTTCAGCATGATTTTCAGGATTAACTTTGTCGAAAATGTATCTTAAAATACCATCTTTATCAAATATAAATGTAATTCTTTCAGCAACTCCAGTAGGTCTTAGCACTCCAAACGTTTCTGATACCTTCTTATCGTTATCAGCAATTAATGTGAAATTCAATGAATGCATAAGGTAAAATTTTTTATGAGAATCAACATCTTGTACGCTCACACCTACAACGTTTATGTTGTTAAATTTGCCAATATTATCTCTGAAAGAGCATGCCTCTTTTGTACACCCTGGTGTAAAATCTTTTGGATAGAAGTATATTACAGTCACTTTACCAATAAAGTCTTTAAAGTTCACTTCTTCCCCATTTTGGTCTAATGCTCTAATTTCTGGAAGAGGCGAACCAATTTTTAGCATAAATAGTTTTTTATAAACCTAATATTAAAATTTTATGTAATATTAAGACCTATATATAAACGATTAATACTGTTTTTAAAAATTTTTTAATATCAAAGTTTTAGGTTATATCATGCCATATAGAATAACAATAGATAGGGGATTATGTATTTCTTGTGGTGCTGCCCCAGCTACATGCCCTAAAGTTTACGAGTTGGGAAATGACAATGGAAAAAATAAGGTTGTTGATAAATATAGTGTTGAGCTTGGGCCCGATAGATCTGTTGGAGTAATTCCAGATGAGCTATATGGGTGTGCTAAGGAGGGTGCTGATGTCTGTCCTGTTTCTGCAATCTTTTTGGAAAAGATAGAATAGGTTAAATACTATAGCCTTAGATACAAAATCAGCATGTCAAGGATTGTCGATGTCCTAGTATATCCTGTTTACTCGGAAGCATCTTCTGCAATCTCAGGCTATCTACCATTCCAGAAATCACTTGAAAAAACTGTTAGACGCGGGTACGCCTCATGCTTTGTTAAGGTTATTGCTGATGATGGCTTGTATGGTTTTGGAGAATGCTGGGTTAGGGAGGTTCCTCAAGCTACAGCTGAAATTGTTAGAAGGCTTTTAAAAAATATTGTTATAGGAAAAAGTCCTTTAGAAACGGAAGTTTTGTGGGAGGAAATGTTTGCTTCCCTTAAGAATCGAGGTCATACAAGAGGCTATTTCATAGAAGCCTTGGCTGGCGTAGATATTGCCATATGGGATCTTAAGGGAAAAATTCTTCAGAGGCCAGTATACGATCTTCTTGGTGGAAAATTTAGAGGGCAATTGAAAGCTTATGCCTCATCTATAGTCTTCGGTAAGCCGGAGGAGATGGCTAAGAGGGCTAGGGAGTGGGTTGATGAAGGACACGACCAGATTAAGGTTAAGGTCGGTATGGGTGTTGAACGTGATATCGAAAATCTTAAGACAATTAGAGATGAAGTGGGAAAAGATGTTGAAATTATGGTTGATGCGAACTCGGCCTACAATTTAAGTAGCGCATTAAAGCTTGCAAAATTTCTTGAAAGGCTTGAAGTAAGATGGTTTGAGGAGCCTTTGCCAGTCTACGACCTAAAAGGGTATATTGCTTTAAAGAGGAAGGTTGATGTGCCGATAGCCTGTGGTGAATCCCTTTTCACAGTATATGATTTTAGGGACTATATTGAAAATGGTGTTGTAGACATTATTCAGCCTGATATTGCAAGAGCCGGGGGGATAACTGGATGTTCAAGAATAGTGTCTTTTGCGAGAGCCTACAATATACAATATTCTCCACATGTAGGCTTGTCTGGTGCAGGATGTAGGGCTGCAACATTACATCTTTCAGCATCAATTTCTCCAGAAACATTTCTAACATATGAAGTGTACGATATAAAAGAGAGTCCAAACCCATTCTCAAACAATATATGTGATATACCTGTGGAAGTTTTTTCTAAAGGGTATGTTAGGGTTCCAGAGAATGTGGGACTAGGGCTAGAAGTTAATGAAAGAAAGCTAGAACCATTTCTGTGTAAATAAATTCTTTACAAAAAATTTATTACTAAACCATATAATATATAGTGTATGCCTCTTGTAGACTTAACATTAAAAGAGCTTAAGGAGTACAAGCCTACACTAACTAGAAAAAGTGATTTTAAAAGATTTTGGGAGGAAAATGTTAAATTTGCAGAAGAACAGCCACTAAACTTTAATGAAAAGAAGATAGAATATTTTACAAATAGAATAGAGATTTATAAAATTGTTTTTGACGGATACATTGACAAGACTCCAATAACAGCTTTCTTCGCAAAAGATTCAAAGAACAAAAAGTCATCTCCAACAATAGTATTCTTCCATGGATATGGTTCAAGCAAGGGTGTGATAACAGACTATCTTGGCTGGATAATGCTTGGCTTCTCAATTTTAGCTGTTGATGTTAGAGGTCAGGCTGGTGAAGCACCAGATTATGCAAGATATCCATTTGGAAACATTACAGGAAACATGACAAAAGGTATACAAGATAAAAACACATACTATTACAGATACGTTTTCATGGACTGTTATAGGGCAATAAAATATGTTCTAGAAAGAAAGGATGTTGATGAAGATAGGATTGGTGTTTCTGGAATGAGCCAAGGTGGAGGACTATCAATAGTGACTGCAGCCTTGCATCCTAAAGTTAAAATTGCAATGCCAAGTGTACCATACCTATGCCACTTTGACAGGGCAGTATATGTTGCAGAATCGGGGCCATATCTTGAAATATTAAACTATCTTAGAATAAGGCCAGAGGAGGAGGAAAAGATTATGGAAACGCTATCTTACTTTGATGGAATGAACTTTGCACCAGAAATTATGCAGCCAACAATTTTTTCTGTTGGACTAATAGACACTGTATGTCCTCCATCAACAATATTTGCTACATACAATCATTTGTTTTCAAAGGATAAGGCTATAGAAGTATATTATGGAATGGGTCATGAAGAAATAGGTGTTCATGTGGAAAAGAAGATGAAATGGGCTACTAGATATCTTCAAAGTGAGTGAATATAACATTTTTAAATAACGTCGTCGCATACTTGAAGTGAAAATTTTTGAAGAAAAGTGAAAAGGCTTTCCTAATAGTTATAATCTCAACTATAGTGATAATTATTGTGCAGCTTATCTTAGGTCAAACTATGCTTTCACATTTTGGAGCGATAGAGAAAAGGCAGATGGTTGAAGACCTTATAGACATAAAGAATGGCATTGAATCTAATATAAAAGAAATGGATAGGGTTGTTAGGGATTGGGCGTACTGGGATGATACATATAATTTTATGAAAACAAAAAGTAGAGCCTATATCGAAAATAATCTAGTTAGTTCAGTTTTCGAAAATTTAAGGATAAATTTTATACTCTTTGTAGATAATGATGGAAAAATCTTTTGGGGCCAAGCATATAATTTGACAACAAAAAGAATAATACTGTTACCAGACAGTTTAAATATTCACATTCAACCTAATTCAACGATTTTAAGACTTTGTATTAAGGAAAATGGTTTAAGTGGGATAATTATTTTGGAAAAGCCTACAATATTCTCTATGCACCAGATCTTGACAAGTGAAGGTGAAGGGCCTTCGATGGGTTTTTTTGTTGATGGGACGATATCTTGACTCTAATCAATTAAATGAAATTAAATTTGCTTTAAGAAAAATTTTTCTATCTTCACATTTGGGACTGAGTTTAAAAGAATTGAGGGTGAACCATTTTATGAAGGCATTTATGTAAAACCATTAAGTGAAAATATTATTGGATATGTTATTTTTAAGGATATTTATGGGAATGATGCTTTGATTGCAGAATATACTGAATCTAGACAGATTTATAGGGAAGGAATAGTTCATGTCTTTAACTTTGCTTTCGCAACTTTATCATGTGTAACTTTAATTGGTGTAGGAATATTTTTGATGTTCAAATATGGTATTCTAAAGGATATTGAGGACGTTGATAAAGAGTTAGAAAAGATTGGTGAAAGTGGAGACATTTCTGCAAGAGTGAGTGTAAAGGGTGATGATGAAATAGCCAACATGTGTAAGATTATTAATGGTATGCTTGATAAGCTTGAAAGGGCTCAGGCCAAGATTCAAGAGGAACGTATTTCAGCTATTGGTGAAACTGCGACAATTATTGCTCATGATCTTAGAAATCCCTTGCAATCTATCCTTAATAATATATACTTAATAGAGGAAAAGGTTAAGGCTTCAGAGAAGCCTCAACCAGATTTGCTTGAAAAATTGGAATCTATAAAGTTTCAGATAAGATATGTGGATAAAATTGTTTCGGACCTATACTTTTATGGAACAACCATTAAAGCTGTTAAAACAGAAATTAATCTATGGGAGCTTATAAGAGAACTAATTTCTTATAGTCCAATACCATCAAATATAAAGACTGAAATATTTTGTGAGGAAAGGTTAGCAGTAGTCTCCGATCCAATAATATTAAGGCATGTTCTCTCAAATATTATAACTAATGCTGTTCAAGCGATGTCCGAGGGTGGAAGATTGACTATCGAAGGGAAAAGGGAAGGTGAAAAAGTGGTTTTGACTATTACTGATACGGGTAAGGGTATTCCTAAAGAAATTCAAGCTAGAATCTTTGAACCACTTTTTACAACAAAATCTAAGGGCATGGGTATGGGTCTTGCTGTATGTAAAAGGCTTATAGAATTATTGGGTGGCCAAATAACTTTCCACAGCGTAGAAGGTGTTGGTACAACATTTACTATTACACTTCCATCATATAATGTCAAATAATAATTTTCTAGTATCATAATGTAAGAAAGAGCTAAAAAGTAATTTTTATTCTATTTGAATGTAGTATGGGGTCAGAGCTTCTAAAATATACTTCGGTAAGGGAATCAATTTTTTATGAAAGGTTAGGTAATGATAGTGTCAAATGTTCCTTATGTGAGAGAAGATGTGTTATTTTGGTTGGCGATAGAGGCTTTTGTGGTACAAGAATTAACATTGATGGAAGGCTTTACACGCTCGTATATGGTGATGTTAGTGCTATCGAAAGTAGGTCTATAGAAATTAAGCCATTCTATCATTATTGGCCAGGTTCTACAGCCTTAACATTCTCAACATGGTCTTGTAACTTTATGTGTCCTTGGTGTCAAAATTTTCATCTTTCAAGAACTTTACCCTCTCCATCTAGGGCCTCATATCTTGATGCTGGAAAGGTTGTTGAGTTTGCCTTAAAATGTGGCGACCTTGGCTTGTGTGCAAGTTTTCAGGAGCCAACTCTTTTGGCTGAATGGGCTGGAGATGTTTTTAGTAGGGGCTCTAAACTTGGATTGTACTGTTGTTATGTAAGTAATGGTTATTTTACAATTGAAGCTTTACGTTTTTTGAAGAATAGTGGTTTGGATGGGTTAAAGGTTGATGTTAAGGGTGATGCCGACACATACAGTAAGTTTCTTGGTAATCTTGATGTTGAAATAGTTTGGAGGAATGTTAGGGAGGCTAAAAGGCTTGGCTTACATGTTGAAGTAGTGAATCTTATTGTTACTGGTGTGAATGATGGTGAAGAATGTATTCGATGGATTGTTGAAAGGCATGTTAGGGAAGCTGGGCCAGAAACTCCAATACATTTCACAAGATATTTTCCAGCATACAAGTTTAAGGCTCCACCAACTAAGGTTGAGATTCTTGAAATGGCCTACAATCTTGCGAAAAAGGTTGGAATATGGTATCCGTATGTTGGCAATGTTCCAGGTCACCGTTTTTCTCACACATACTGTCATAATTGTGGTGAAAGGGTCATTGTCAGGTCTGATTTTAAAGTTCTAGACTACTATCTTTCAGATGATGGAAGGTGCCCAAAATGTGGTGTACAAATTCCTATTAGAGGAAAATATGTTAGAATGTAATGTTATCTCTTGGATAAGGTTAAATTTGTCTAAAGTAAATCCCTAGAGCATATGATTTCCCAGATTTTAGTTAGGAGGAAGAAGATTCTTTTAAAGGCTGAAGAGCTTGGCTTTAAACAGGTTCTTGTAACTGGTGTTGAAAACATTTACTATTTTACTGGCTTCTGGGGTGGTGGCTATCTTCTTTTAACTCAGGATGGTGCTCGACTTTTTACTGGTCTTCTTGAAAAGAATAGGGCTTCTGAATATTCTTTTGAAACCGAAGTTGTTTCTGCACCTTTGGGTGAATCTTCTTTTTCTCTTCTAAAAGATTATGTTAGAACTCGTGTTCTTGTAGACGAAATCCCTTTTTCGTTGAAGGAACGTTTGGAGAAAAGTTTGAATGTAGGTTTAGTTGTTGAGCCTAAAATTTTTTATGATGTTAGGAAGGTTAAGGACGAGTACGAAGTTAGGCTATTGAAGGAGGCTTCTAAACGTATTGATATGCTATATGATCTTTCTACCAAAATTATAAAGGAGGGTGTTAGTGAGAGGGAGGTTGCCTCTAGAATTGTTGGTGAAGCTATAGGCTTAGGTCTTGACACACCATATGTTAACACTGACTTTACACCAATAATTGTTGCTTCAGGCCCAAATTCTTCTCTTCCTCATGCGCAGGTTACTGAAAGACGTTTTAGGCGTGGTGATGTTATAAAGTTAGATTTTTTCTTTAGATACGGAGGCTATGTTTCTGACGAAACTAGGACATTTATTCTTGGCCGTGCATCAAGTGAATTCAAGAATGTTTATGATGCGGTTCTATTTGCTCAGGAGAAGGGTATTAAGGCTGTTAGAGTGGGTGTTAAGGCTGGTGATGTCGACTCTATGTGTAGGAAGTTTATTGGTGAAAAAGGTTATCTGGAATATTTTACTCATGGTACTGGTCATGGTGTAGGCCTAGAAGTCCATGAGCCTCCAACTCTTTCAGTAAATCAATCTGAGTTGCTTGAATTAGGGAACGTTGTTACTGTAGAGCCTGGTGTCTATATTCCTAAAAAGTTTGGTGTACGTATTGAAGACACTGTTTATGTTGGTGAAAATGTAGAATGTTTAACACATTTTACTAAAGAACTGATTGAATTGTAATGATGCGATAATTATTTATATTATCGATTAGATTACCTTTTATGCCCAAATACATTTTTGTCACTGGTGGAGTTATTAGTGGAATCGGCAAGGGTGTTATAGCTGGCTCTATTGGAAAGATTCTCCAATCTTCTGGGATAAGAGTTTCTTTGATGAAGATGGATCCTTACCTTAATGTTGACGCTGGAACAATGAACCCTCTAGTACATGGTGAAGTTTTTGTCTGTGATGATGGTGCTGAAACCGACATGGATATAGGTACATACGAACGTTTTCTTGACATAAATCTTTCTAGAGCAAATAATATAACGACTGGCCAAGTCTATCTTAATGTTCTACAGCGGGAACGTGAGGGAAAGTATTTGGGTAAATGTGTCCAAATAATACCTCATATAACTGATGAAATAAAACGTTTGATAAGATATGCCGCAAGAAAGGATAATGCTGAAATTATGATTGTAGAATCTGGTGGAACTGTTGGAGATATTGAAGCATTACCTTTTCTTGAGGCTTTGAGACAGATGAGGTTTGAAGAGGGAAAGGATAATACGCTTTTTGTTCACGTCACTCTTGCTCCTATAATAGAGGAGGTTGGTGAACTGAAAACTAAACCTACTCAGCATAGTGTTCAGGAGCTTAGAAGAATAGGTATTCAGCCTGACTTAATAATTGTTCGGTCAAAGAAGCGTTTGACTGAATCAAATAGGGAAAAGATTTCTCTTTTCACAAATGTTCTAAAAGAAAATGTTCTCTCAAGCCCTGACCTTAAGTCACCATATCTTGTTCCACAGGTACTTGAAGAACAAGGTCTTTCTAAAATAATCTTTGAACAGTTAAAGATCCCTTCAAGGAATGTTGATTTATCTGAATGGAATAATATTGTTAAAGATATGCTTGAATCAAAAGATGAAGTTCATATTGCGATGGTAGGAAAATATGCTGAACTTGCTGACAGCTATGTTAGTGTTAACCATGCACTATACCATGCTGGTGGCATACTAAAATGTAGGGTTAAAATTCATTGGATAGAATCTGAGAATCTTGAATGTGATAGTAGTAGTCTTTCTGAACTTGAAAAGTATGATGGTATAATAGTTCCAGGAGGTTTTGGCAGTAGAGGTGCTGAAGGAAAGATTTTGGCAGCAAACTTTGCAAGAGAAAAGGGGATTCCCTATCTTGGGCTATGTTTTGGCCTACAGCTTGCTGTAGTCTCGTTCGCTAGACATGTGTTGGGCTATGAGGGTGCAAATTCTACTGAAATTGACCCCAATACACCATATCCTGTTATAGACCTCTTACCTGAACAGAAGGAAATAGACAAGCTTGGTGGAACCATGAGACTTGGTGGGCATAATATTATCTTGAAGGAGGGTACATTGGCTTACAAGCTTTATGGAAAGAATGTTATTAGAGAAAGGCATAGGCACAGATATGAAATTAACCCAAAATATTGGAGTGTCCTACAGGAGGCTGGAATGGTCTTCTCAGGCTTTAGTGAGGACATGAAACGAGTTGAAGTTATTGAGTTGAAGGGTCACCCATTCTATATGGCTTCACAGTATCATCCTGAGTTTGTTAGTAGACCCGGTAAGCCTGACCCAATTTTTAGAGGATTTATTGAAGCAAGTATGTGGAGAAGAAATGCTATCGGAGTATCTTTGAAAGTGTAGGCTTTAAAATTAGGTGAATCATATAAGCTACAGCTGTTCCTATAGTACACTGTAGAATGTTCCATGGTAATTCTATCAAAGCAGCTCCAATGCCGAAAAAGTATAGTTGGAAGACAAAATATGTTAGTATCATGAATGTTCCGCCAACTAGTCCAGAAAGGTATCCTAAAGTTTTAGAGTGCTGATAAAGTCTTTTAAATAATGTGCCAACAATTGCTCCTTCTCCACCTTTGGCTAATAATGTTACAAGTGCATACTGTGGATATCCTGAAATTATGTCAGCTAACGAGGAACCTATTCCTCCGGCCAAGAATCCAATGTATGGTCCAAATATTATTCCGGAAAGGATTACCATTGCATCTCCAAAGTTAAAGTATCCTTGTGTTGCAGGAATCGGCACTCTAACTATTATAGTCATTACAGTGACCAGCGGTATCATTATGCTAAGAAGTGCGACACTTTTAGCTTTCATCTTTTAATATTTTGTTTTTAATGGATTTAAACTTAACCGAAATATTTTTTACATATTTCTTTCTAAATTTTATTTATGTCTACGGCTGAAGTGGCAGCAAACCTTGTCCGTTTACTTGAAGCTAGAGACTATAGGGTGCTTTATGCTCTAGAGAAGGCTTTAAACAGTTTTGAGCAGGTTAAAGCAGATTATATTGAAAAGGTAACTGGTTTGCATGAGGATGAAGTCGCATATCGCCTTGGACGGCTTAGAGAAATGGGTTTGGTTGCTAAAGGCGAATCTGGCTATTATCTTGTTTCTAGTGGCCTTGATGCAATAGCATTGAATGCGCTTGTTCAAAGGGGCTTTATTTCTTCTTTTGGTGGCAATGTTGGAGTAGGAAAGGAGGCTGATGTCTTTGATGTGTTGGATGATAGGGGCCACATGTATGTTTTGAAATTTTATAGGATAGGTCGAACTAGTTTTAGAAATGTTCGAAGGAAAAGGAGGATAATGTTGGCTGAAGAAAGTTCTGTTTGGCTTAAGGCATGCATTAATGCGGCTAAAAGGGAGGCTTGGGCTCTTTCTAAAGTTTATTCTGTTTGTGGTATGGTTCCAAAATTTTTTGCAAGGGAGAGGCATGCTGTTTTGATGGAGAAAATTGAGGGAACAATGTTGAATAAAGTTAATTTTCTTGAATCACCTTTGAATGGGTTAAAGGAGATTTTTTTTACTTTAAAGAAGGCTTATGTTAAGGCTTCAATAATAAATGGTGATTTAAGTGAATTTAATATATTATATGACGGGAAAAAATATTATGTTATTGATTGGCCTCAGGCTGTTGATGCAAATTCTCCAAACAGCCAATTTCTTCTTTCAAGAGACATTAACAATATTCTTAAGTTTTTTAGAAAAAAGTTCGGTGTAGACTATCCTTTTGACAAAGCGTACAAGTTTGTTACGGTGCCTTATAGTAGGTTTTAGAATAGTGGTACCCTTCTCTCTCGAATTATTGATGTTATATTTCGTACATTAGAAAGTTCTTCTGAAACTATATTTTCTATATCACTTTTTACACTATTATATAACACATTTTCTTGTAGACGTAATGCAACACTTGCGATCGTTGGTTCAGTGAGCGGATTCCCAATCCTACTTAGAATCCTCACATACACTTCTTCAACACCCTTGATTTCTTCAGAAATCTTTTGTGCAATAATCTGTGCTAGTGCATTGTATATTTTGCCCGTGTGTATAGTCGGGTTCTTTCCAGCAGTAGCCTCCATAGAATACATTCTCATAGGCGTAATTAATCCTGTTACACGATTTCCTCTTCCTGTGTTCCCATCATCACCTGATTCAGCTGACGTTCCTGTTACTGTTAGATAGAAGCTATTGTTTTCATAGTCATCTGCACTGTTTATTTTGATCGAAAGGCTTAGATTGCTTGTAGTAAAATTGTTTAATAATTTTTCCCTTACTTCTTGTATTACGCTAATATAATGGTCTTTGTCTGGAATGTACTTGTCCACCATGGCCATCGCGACTGTAACATCAAGCTCATCTCTTCTTCTCATAGCCATAACCTTTATGTCTTCACCGATTTCCGGATATTTTTTCTTTGTTCCTGCGTCGTTTAGAAAATTTTCTATGCCTAAGGCAATCTTTTCTGTCTCAGTAAATGGTGCAAATCCTACTCCTATGGATGTATCGTTTGCTATTCCTTTTTCCGAAAGATAGCTTAGGTCACTTGAAGGGTTTCTAATTTTAAAACTTAATCTTACGTGTTCTTCAACATTTAAGTTTCTTATTGTCTTTCGAATATAGTCTTTGGCTGCCTTTTTCGCAATAACTTCTACTGGTATCTCATACCTTGTTCCATCCTTTATATATCTTGAGACTGCTCTTCCAGCAACTATAATCTGTATTGGTTTAACAACCTTTCCTCCACCAAATTTTGGCCGAGATTCTCCTCCGACTAGAAGTCCTTTGTCAACATTATGATGTAATATTCTCCCAAACTGTTTCTCATAGTAGTCACAGAGTGCAAGTGAAACTGATTCGCATATTCCATCTATAAGTGTATCCGGATGTCCTAAACCTTTTCTTTCTACAATTTCAACTTCCTGTTTTGCTACAGGTTTACCTGAAAGTACTTCTGTGTGAATAAATTGTTTTACTGCCATCTTCTATCTCCTCTCTAAACATTTGTACTATTCTTTAATCCTACAAAAAGGACGTTGTTTCCTCTTATTATGACAGTGCCATAGCTTGCAGTCTGCTGTCCATTGTAAAATTCTTTTGTATCATCTAGTATCATGTTCATGTAAATGTCTACGTTTATCATTCTGCCATGATATTCTACGTTGCTCTTTAGTCTCACGAAAACTTCCTTGTCAAGCATCTTTTGGAGCACATTTAATGGTTTTTTAGGTTGGGTGGACATTCACATCATCAAACGAATCCTACCTTCTAAAAATATAAATAAAAACATTATCCTTTTATTAGCTGTTTGCCTGTAATCATATTATATATTGTCGTAGGCTCTCCCATATATCAGCAAGTTCGTCTGTAATATTTAAGTTACGGTTGATTACCTCCAAACGTTTTAATACTGTCTCAAGTGCTGTGACAAGTTTTATTAGAAATTCTGGATTAGCTGTGTAACCCATGTGCCCTATTCTTAAAGTTATATTCTCAAGTTTTCCTAGGCCTCCACTTATCATGTAACCAAAGTTCTTATATAGTGTTGACCGAATTTTTCCATTTACTTTTTCTGGGACAATAAACGTTGTGACTGTCGGTGATGCGTCTTCTTCTTTGGGTAAAATGTTTAGTCCAAGAGCTCTAATAGCCTTTCTGTAAGCTTTTGCAACATCAGCATGCCTTCGATACCTTATCTCTAGTCCTTCCTCTAATGCTTTTTTGGCGACATGATAAAATGCCCTTACTACAGGTGTTGGCATTGATGTTGGATGCGGGTGGCCTATACTTGCCCATTCTTCTGAAAGTCTCATATATGTTGTTAGATTAAAGTAGTGGCTTTTTACTGGAGTCTTACGTTTTCCCACTTCCTCAATAAATCTTTTGCTTATAGCAACTGGACATATACCGTTTATTCCACTTAAGCACTTGCTCGCGTATCCTACAGCAAAATCTATTCCAAGACGATCAAAATCAAGTTCTACTCCACCATATGATGAAATTGCGTCGACAACAAGAATTTTGTCTCTTTTTTTAACAACTTCTGCAACCTTTTTCAAGTCATTTAAAACTCCGGTTGAAGTTTCGTTATGAACTAAATATACTGCCTTTGTTTCAGGGTTTTCGTCAAGAACTTCTTCTAATTTTTTTAGGTCAACATTTTTTCCCCACTCGCTTTCAACTTTTAAAACTTTTGCTCCATGTGCTGAAAGCATTTCAACGATATTGTCTCCAAAGAATCCATTTGTTATTGCAACAAACTTTTCTCCATCTTTTTCTATTAGGTTGAAGGCTGACATTTCCAAGCATACGCTTCCAGGTAATGGTAAAAGTGTGACATACTCGTTTGTGCTAAAAATTTTTTTAGCAACCTCACATGTCTCATTATAGAGTTGATGCCAGTCTGGGCCGTAATGTGCTATAACTGGTTTTGCAAGTTCAAGTAATGTTTCAGGTTCAACTTCACTTGGTCCTGGTATATATAATGTTTTTCTCATTGCCATCTTAGTTTGTTTCCAAATTATATAAGTTTTTAAAAATTTATCCTTCTTATCTTTAATTTTTCTCAAAATATACTAGTCTGGTTAATGTATAACAATTTTTTATTTTGGTAAAATATATAATGCTTTTACCTACATACTTTAATCGCTTGATAATATTATCTTTGGATCTTGGAACTAGTGGATGTAAAGGTTATATGATTAGCTCGGAGGGAAAGATTCTTTCTTCTGCAAAGGTAGGCTATAAGACCTATTTTGGCCCAGGTAATGTCGTCGAACAGAATCCATCCGACTGGCTTGCTGCCTCTATAAAATGTCTTAAGATCTTGTGTAAGAATAGTGATTTGAGGAAGGATGTTGCTGGTCTTTGTGTTGATGCAACAGTCGGCACCCTTGTTCCAATTGAAAGATGGGGTGTATCGTCTGTTGATAGGGTTCCAATGTACTCTGACATGAGGGCTTTGGATGAAACTGAGTTTGTTAGGGAAAGGTTTGGCGAATCTTTCTTGTATGAGAGGACAGGTAATCCTCTAACTCCTGTTCCAACTTTATTAAAGATGATGTGGATTAAAAGAAACATGAATAAAGTGTATGAAAGGACTAGAAAGTTTATCTTTCACAAGGATTTTGTTGTAGAAAACCTTATTGATGAAAGTGAGCCTTTCACAGATTATAGTGATGCTTCTGCGACAATGGCCTATGATATTAGGAAAAAGGAATGGATAGACGATGTTCTTGAAGAAACTGGTATTGCATCTGATAAAATGGTTAACGTTAAGGAGTCGACGGAAATCGTTGGAGATTTGAGAAGGGATATTGCAGAAGAGCTTGGAATCAAGCGTGTTCCAATTACTGTCGGTGCCGGTGATTGTGCTGCAACATTATATGGTGCTGGTGCAATATCTGATGCCACTGGAGACATATATATTGGTACAGCGCCTGAAGTCGATTTAACTTTAGAGGAATTGAGGCTGGACCCTAAATGCAGGGTTCCAGTAAGATGTCATGTACTTAAAAGTCAATGGTATTCTTCAGCAACGACATTATCTGGATATTCTGTAGGCTGGTTTTTAGATAATTTTTCTAATAATTTGGGAATAAAGAATGTTTCGAATCCGATTGATTTTTTGAATGAAAAATGTGCTAGTATTCCACCTGGTTCTGGTGGCTTAATATATCTTCCTTACATAATTGGGGAAAGATGTCCTCTTATGGATCCTTCAGCTAGGGCTGCTTTTATAGGTTTGGACATAAATCACGGTATAGAGCACATATATAGATCTGTTTTAGAAGGTATTGGGTTTGCACTTAGAGAAAATTATGAAGTTTATGTTAAGGATATGGGTATTAGAATAGACTATTTGGCTTTTTGTGGTGGTGGTGCAGAGAATAGGCTTTTAAGGAAGATTATTGTATCGAATCTTAAGTTTGATGGTTTACTTTTAGAGAATCCTATTGATTGTGCCGCTTTAGGTAACGTTATGCTTTTTCTAAAATCTATTGGATTTTTTAAAGATTTTAGGCAGGCGAGGGCTGTGATCGTTAAGTCTGTTGGTAAAGAAGTTTCTGATAGAATGCTTGAAAAAATTTATGATGAAATTTATCAAATTTATAGGGACTCATATTCTAGGCTTAAGGATATTTTCTCAAAGCTTAGAAAGTATAGGGTTTAATTTTTCTAATGAAAAGGTTGCAATAAATGTTATATAGTTTCTGCTAAACCCCAAGTATATGGATGAAAAACTGCTTTTAATGACGCCGGGTCCGACTGAAGTCGACCCACGAGTTATTAAGGCAATGATTAGGCCTTCTATCTATCACTATGACCAAGATTTTATCTCATTATATGATGAAACAGAGGATCTTCTTAGGACTGTTTTTCAGACAGAAAATGATATTATAATGTTGCCTGGTTCTGGACGTACTGGTATAGAATGTGCTTCCCTGTCTTTTATAGATAGGGGTGAAAAGGTTTTAGCTATCACGTGTGGAACTTTTGGAAACTGGTTTATTGAAATTTTAAGGGTTTATGGTGCTGATGTTCTTACATTATCCTTTCCCAAAGGTGGGTTTATAGATTTAGAATATGTTAGAAGAGTTTTGGAAGATGATAAGAATATTAAAGCCATAGCGATGGTTCATAATGAAACTTCTACTGCGGCAATATACAGTAAGGAGGTTGAAGAGCTTGGACGTTTAGCAAAAAAATTGGATAAACTCTTTATGGTTGACACCATCTCTTCAATGGGCGGTACAAACGTTCCAGTGGACCAATGGAATGTTGACGTCTGTATTACAGGCGCTCAAAAGGCTTTGGGTGGTTTGGCTGGTGTATCCATTGTAAGTGTCAGCCAAAATGCTTGGGAGAAGATTCTTAAAAGGCCTGTCATAAAAAGTTTCACACTAGACTTGTTGAGATGGAAACAGATGTGGGTGAAAAAAGAGCGTGGTGGTCTGCTTTTGCGTGGAAGGAGAAGTTTTCCTGTAATTCCTCCAACGCATTTAATTTTAGCATTAAATGAGGCGCTTAAAATAATTGTTGAGGAGGGACTAGAGAATAGGTTTAGAAAGCATGAAGAAGTGGCTTTAGAGATGAGAAAACTTATTAAGGAAATAGGTCTAGAACTCTTTCCAGAGGAAGCAATAGCTTCTCCAACGGTTACAGCGTTTAAAGTGCCTGAAGGTATGATAGGAAAGCAGATAAGGCAGGTTATGAGAGAAGACTATTCTATTTTGGTTGCCGGTGGAATGGACGAGCTTTCTGAAAAGATAATCAGAGTTGGCCACATGGGTTATACTGCAAACATGGATTTTGTAAAACGTACTGTGGTAGCTTTAGAGGGTACTTTGAAAAAGCTTGGCTTTAGGAAAGGGTAGGCTATTTTGAGAAGTGATATTTTTTTAGAATGTCCTTCCTGTGGCTATAAAAAGGATGTTAAAGATTTTAGGGTTGATTGTCCAAGATGCGGTTACCCTTCCGCTCTTTTTCAGATAAAATACAGCAAATTTCCTCAAGTTTTTCCATTAAGTGATTATACTCAGCCCATATTAAGATATCTTCCAATTATGCCTTTGGAAGCCAAGGAAATAATTGATGTAAATGTTGGAAACACACCATTGGTTCATGCAAAAAATCTTGGAAAGTTTCTTGGGCTAGAAAACCTTTACATAAAGGATGAAACAAGGAATGCCTCTGGTTCGTTTAAGGATAGAGGTGCTGTCATTGGCGTGTCTGCGGCAAACGTTTTGGGCTATAAAATGTTGAATGTTGCATCAAGTGGAAACTTTGCATCTGCAATAGCTAGAATATGCACATTATCTGGTATAAAATGTATTGTTCTGGTTCCTGAAGATACTCCTGAAGAAAAGATGGTGATGATAGCAGCCTATGGTGGTAAAGTTATAAAAGTTAAAGGAATATTTGATGAATGTAGAAGATTATCTATAGAACTTTCGAGGAAAAAGAATATTTTATCAGCTAGCTGGGACCTTAAACCTTTCACATTAGAGGGTTGGAAAACAACTTTATTAGAAATCTTTGAACAGATGCATTATACCTTACCTGATGTAATAATTGTGCCTACAGGCGGTGGTGGCCATGTACTTGGAACTTGGAAGGCTATAAAAGAGCTTTCTATTATGAAAAAGGTTGACAAGTTTCCAAGGATTGTTGGTGTTCAAGCTTCTGGTTCAGCTCCATATGTTAAAGCTGTAAGAGAAGGATTAGATTATGTACCATCAATAGATAATCCTCAAACTGTTGCCAAGTCTCTAAAGGTTTCGAGTCCCTTAGAAAAGAGGGATGTTCTAAAGGCCATAAAAGAAGTTGATGGAACATTCATTGATGTAAGTGATGAAGAAATACTTGAGGCTGTGGTGGTGCTTGGTAAAATGGAAGGTGTATTTTCAGAGCCTGGTGCCGCTGCATCTATTGCTGGGTTAAAAAAGTTGGTTGAATGTGGAAAAGTAGATTCTTCTGAAAGAGTTGTTGCTGTGGTTACTGGTTCTGGATTAAAGGATGTTTTGGACATTAAAAGCATGTTTGGAAATTTTCCACTTGTTGAAAGTGGCTCTTCAGTAGAACATATTCTTTCTCTAGTATAGCCCAAGTTTCCGTTTTAAAAAATTAAATTTTTAATTACACTTATAACAAAATTTTAAAATTTTCTTTAATTATATTGCAAGCTTTTCTGCTAAGTTAAGCATATAAATTTCTCCTTCGCCTATGGTTCTCTTTTTTCCTGTAAGTTCATTTGTTCTTATTTTATTGTCAACTATTCCAACCATAAGGTCCTTTTTTCCCTCAAATATCATTTCAACAGCTTTGGCGCTAAATAGGTTTGCAAGTATTCTTGAACGTAAAGTAGGTATGCCTCCACGTTGTATATAGCCTATTGACGAGAATCTGACTTCAGCGTCTATTCTTTTCTTTAGCATGTTAACTAATGTTAGGCCATCGATTGCGCCTTCAGCTAAAACAGCGATCATTGAAGTCTTCCCTAAGGACTTCATCACCTTATATCTTTCTATTAGGCTGTCGACATTAGGAGGTTTCTCTGGTATAAGAATGAATTCTGAACCTGATGCTAGGCCGACGGCTATTGCAAGAAAACCGCTTCCCCTACCCATAACTTCTACAATAAAAAATCTTTCATGAGAAATTGCAGTATCTCTTATCTTATCTATAGCCTCTAATGCTGTGTTGACTGCAGTGTCGAAGCCTATTGTCTCTTCGGTTCCATCTATATCATTATCTATAGATGCTGGAATACCAATACAATGTACACCTGATTTTCTAGATATTTCTTTGGCAGCACGGAATGTACCATCTCCTCCTATAACTATTAAATAGTCTAATGAAAGTTCATTTAAGTTTCTTGCAGCCTTCTCTAAACCTTCTTCTGTACGAATTTCTTCGCATCTTGCTGTCTTTAATATTGTTCCACCTAAATTTATGATTCCACTAACGCTTCTTGAAGTAAGTGTTTCAAAATCTTTTTCAATTAAACCCTTGTATCCTCTCTTAACTCCTATAACTTTGGTTTCTTTAGCTAAAAGATTTCTTACACAAGCTCTTATTGCTGCATTCATTCCTGGAGCGTCTCCTCCTGCTGTAACTATGCCTACTACGAGCTTAGCCACCATCTCCTCACCTAAAATAGACATTTTAGTAGAAACGTGAGCCTATAGGTGCATCTTCTACTGAAACTAGATAAGTCTGCTTATTTTCATCTTCAGCTAAAAGGAGCATACCTTTACTTTCTACTCCAAAAACCCTTTTAGGTTTAAGATTTAGTACAAAAATCATTTTTTTGTTTTTGAACTCTGAAGGTTCATGCTGGTCAGCGACTCCTGTTACAATTGTCCTCTTCTCTTTCCCAAAGTCTACTGTAAGTTTTATCAGTTTTTGTGAACCTTGTACTCTCTCAGCCTCTATAATATGTCCTACTCTTATATCAAATTTCCAGAATTCTTCAACAGGATATTCTTGACTCATATGAGTAGGAGAATATGCTTTAGTTAAAAAGTATTTTGGTCATCTTAAAAACCCCTTTTTTTCCAAGTTCTTGTTAAAAAGGATTAAATATGCGCTCTTAAAATTGCGTGAATGAGGGAAAATGGTTTTTTTTGAAGTTGTTTTTTCTGAGTTTTTATGTAATAAGCTTACTTTAAAGTTTAGGATTTTTTTAATATTTTTAAGTGAATTATTATCATGTGTTGCTCAAAATTTATTATACACCATTATTAGTGTGAAATTTGTTTGAGGTGGCTTCTGATGAGTGAAAATCTTCTGGAGATGGTGGATATAGTTAAGGTCTTTCCCGGTGTTGTTGCAAACGATAGAGTAAATTTTTCTTTGAAGGCTGGTGAAATTCATGCTCTTTTAGGTGAAAATGGTGCTGGCAAAACAACTTTAATGAACATTTTATATGGAATTTATAAGATGGACAGTGGTGTTATCAAGGTTGACGGTAGAGAAGTTTCTATTCGTTCTCCACGTAATGCAATAAAACTTGGTATTGGTATGGTGCATCAAAATTTTAAACTTGTTCCAGCACATACTATTGTAGAAAATGTAATTTTAGGTTCTGAAAAAAATGGTTTTATCCTTGACTTGAAAAAATCGGGTGAAAAAATTAAAAATTTGGCTTCATCTTTTGGTCTAATGGTTGACCCATTTTCTGAAGTTTGGAAACTTTCTATGGGTGAAAGGCAGAGGGTTGAAATTCTAAAGCTTCTATATAGGAATGTTCGTATTATGATATTTGATGAGCCTACTGCTGTTTTGACTCCTCAGGAAAAGAAAGAGCTTTTTTCTTCTTTAAGGGAAATGTCTTCTAAGGGAAAAAGTATAATATTTATTACACATAAGCTTGATGAAGTTTTAGAAATTAGTGATAGGGTGACTGTTCTAAGGCGAGGTAAAAATGTTGCTACAAAGGTCACAAAAGAAACGAATAAGGTTGAATTGGCTAATTTGATGATTGGTAGACCAGTCATTTTTGAATATTCTAGATATCCGCCTAAATTGTCAGGTTTAGCTTTGAAAGTCGAAAATATTCGTGTTCTGGATGAAGATGGTAACCTTAGGCTTAAGGATGTAAGTTTTAGTTTGAATAGTGGTGAAATTGTTGGCGTCGCAGGTATTGCTGGAAATGGGCAGAGGGAGTTAGCTGAAGCTATAACTGGGTTGAGGCGTGTTTCAAGTGGTAAAATTTTTGTTAAAGATAAGGATTTGACGAACGCTTCTCCTAGAAGGTTTTTTGAAAATGGTGTTCTTTTTATTCCAGAAGAGCGGCTTGGTGTTGGTACTGCTCCAAATCTTTCTGTTGCAGAAAACTTGGTCCTTAAAAGTTATAATAATCGCCCCTTCTGTGACTCCGTTTTCTTGAACTTTGACTCTATTCAAAAGTTTGCTGAAAGGCTTGTTAATGATTTTGAAATAGTATGTCCTTCTGTAAAGGTTCCTGTAAAGCTTCTTTCGGGTGGAAATCTGCAGAAGGTTGTTTTGGCTAGGGAATTGAGTAGCCTAGTAGGTGGTGATGGTCGTGTGATTGTAGCAATGTATCCTACACGTGGTCTTGACGTTGGTGCAACTGAATATGTTAGAAGGCTTTTGTTAAAGATGAGGGATCAAGGTAATGCAATAATCTTTTTTTCAGAAGATTTGGAGGAAATTCTCTCAATATCTGACAGAATTTTTGTAATGTTCGATGGAAGGATTGTGGGTGAAATGGATTCTGGTAAGGCTGATGTTGAAAAGATTGGGTTGATGATGGCTGGATCGGCTGTTTCGTAGGTGAATTTTATTGAACAGAATACAATTTTTTCCACGAGAAAGAATTTCAACTCTTATGTCTTTTGCAATAAGCTTAGCCTCTATACTCTCAGCCTTTATTATTTCAGGTATAATATTTGTTTTTTCTAATGTTGACCCAATTTTAGCATACTACAACCTTTTCAGATCATTTACAAATTCTGCGTTGCTTTCTGAGGCTGTTGTTAGGGCTATACCCATAATGCTTGTTGCCTTAGGCCTTACTCTGGCGTACAAGGCTAATTTTATTTCTGTTGGTGGTGAAGGCCAAATTTATGTTGGCGGTATAGTTATCACTTTCCTAGTATTATGGAATGCCCAGAACAGATTTTTGCCTGACCCACTTTTTATGCCGATTGCAATCATATTTGTCTTTCTATTTTCTAGTGTATGGGGTATTATACCTGCTTTACTTAAAGCCAGGTTTGAAACAAACGAGGTTTTAACTACTCTTATGATGAACTATATTGCGCAGATAATATCTAATTACCTTGTTATTGGTCCATGGAAGGATCCTAAAGGTTATGGTTTTCCACATTCTCCACCCTTTCCAGAATATGCTAGATTTCCTCTTATTCCTGGAACAACAATAAACTCAAGTATATTTATTGGAATATTTGCAGCAATAGCCATATATGTTATTTTAGCTAAGACAAAATTTGGTTTTGAGGTTAAGGTTGTTGGTGACAGCTATTCTGCAGCAAAATATGCTGGTATATCTTATTCTAAGGTTGTGTGCTTGGTTATGGCGATTAGTGCTGGCTTATCTGGTTTGGCTGGAATGTCTTTATTGAGTGGTGTAATAGGTCGGTTAAGGCCTGACTTTTCGCCAGGATACGGTTATACTGGAATAATTGTTGCATGGTTATGTAATTTGAATCCCTTTATTATTGTTTTGGGTTCAATATTTTTTGGAGGCCTATTGGTTGGCGGTGAAGTTTTGCAGGGTTCTATGGGTTTATCTGTTGGCATAACTGATGTTTTTCAAGCGCTCTTATTAATCACTACTCTTTCTGGAGAATTCTTTAAAAGGTATAAGCTTGTCTGGAGGCGATAAAGATTGGACCCTATGATAATATTGACTACAATGTTTATTCTTATGGTTCAGGAAGGTAGTATACTGCTTATAGCTACCTTAGGCGAAATATTTACAGAACGTTCTGGAATATTGAATTTGGGTGTTGAGGGGCTTATGTGTTTTGGTGCCTTATCCTCATTTATTGTATATTATCTTACGGGCAATTGGGTTATAGCAACTTTGGCAGCGGCTTTCGCTGGTCTCATGCTAAGTCTCATACATGCATTTGTTTCTATAACATTAAAGGTAAATCAGACTGTCAGCGGTCTTGCAATAACAATACTTGGATTAGGATTAAGCAGCTTTATCGGCCGACCGCTTGCTCTATCAAGAGTTAGGATAGAGCCCCTTGAAAGTATTAGAATTCCAGTTCTTTCAGAAATACCTGTCATCGGCCCATCCTTCTTTAACCAGAACCCTCTAGTATATTTCTCATATGTTATGGTTATAATTTTATGGTTCATTTTATACAAGACAAGTTTTGGTCTAAATTTAAGGTCTGTAGGCGAAAATCCTTCTATGGCGGACTCTCTTGGCATAAACGTATTCTTGACAAGGTATATTGCAACCTTAGTTGGGGGTGCATTATGTGGTGTTTCAGGCGCTCTACTAATTCTAGGTTATTATCCAAGCTGGTATGATGGTATAACGGCTGGTAGAGGTTGGATAGCTGTCGCTCTTGTAATATTCTCGTCATGGAATCCATTGTATGCTTTCTTTGGCGCATACTTTTTTGGTCTTGTTGGAACATTAAACGCTACTTTTCAGTCGATAGGCTTTAGAATGATACCCACAGACTTTTTCCGAACGCTTCCATATCTTTTAACCATAGTTGTGTTGGTCATATTCTCTTCGACAAGATTCCGTAGACGTAAAATGCCTGCATCACTTGGCAAACCATATACTAGAGAACTTTAACATAAACTTGTAAATAAAAGTTATATAGTATTATAATTTTTACTATAATGAGTTAAATATGAGTGTTGAGAAGTCTAGAAGAAGTTTTCTAAGAGATGCTGCCTTCGCTTTAGGTGGCGTTGCAGTTGGCGCAGGATTAGGTTATGTCGCAGCTGGTGGTGGACGCGCTCCTGTTACACAGACTGTTACAAAAACTACTACTCAGGCTGCTGAAAGGAAGGTTGTAGCAGGATTTGTTTATGTCGGACCTGTTTCAGACTATGGTTGGACTCACGCACACGATGCAGGTAGAGCTTACGCGAAAAAGGTGTGCCCATGGCTTGAAACAAAAATTGTTGAAAGTGTTGAAGAAGCTAAGGTTCAGGGTGCTATAGAAACGTTAATAGGCCAAGGTGCTAACATAATCTTTACAACAAGTTTCGGTTTTATGGAAGGTACTGCTGAAGCTGCACAAAAACATCCTGACTTATACTTTGCACACTGTTCCGGATACAAGAGTGGCGCAGCTGGAAATGCTCCTCAAAATCTTAGTGCATATTTTGCTGAATTCTATCAACTATATTACCTGAACGGTCTTGCAGCCGGTGCTGTAACAGAAACAGGTGTTTTAGGCTACGTTGGCGCTATACCTATTCCTGAAGTTATTAGGCACATAAATGCTTTTGTATTGGGTGCTAAAGAGTCTGCTAAGGCTAGAGGTAAAAATATTAAAGTTTATGTTCAGTGGCTGAACGCATGGTTTGACCCAGAAGGTGCAAATAAGGCTGCAACAAGCCTTGTTGAAAATAATAATGCGGATGTGTTAGCTTTCACAGAAGATACCCCCACAGTTCTACAGGTTGCTGAATCGTATCAGAAGAAGGGTAAAAGGGTCTGGAGCTTCAGTCATTATAGTGATATGAGTAAGGAAGGTCCAAACGCCCACCTTACAGGCCAGATAGTAAATTGGGGCCCAATATACGTTGATTTTGTCACACAAGTTTATGCAAGAAGCTGGAGGAGTGTCGATATTTGGGCTAGAGTAGGCGATTATATGGCATATAAGTGGGCTAATCTTCAAAATCCGAAGGTTGAATATGATGGAGCTGTCTACCTTGCTCCATTAAATCCTGTGATTCCAGAAAATGTTAGAGCCTTAATTGCTTTAAGATGGCAGCAGATGAAGGAAATGTTGTTCGAACCATTTACTGGTCCAATAAAAGATATGGATGGAAATGTTAGATTAAAGGATGGAGAAAGGGCTACACACGATATTCTCTGGAACATGGACTGGCATGTTGAAGGGGTTCAAACTCCTCTTCCAAAATAGTCTCCAATTTTTTAACATTTTTTTATTTTTAATTTTTTTAAAATAAGTTTAAATGTATAGTGTAGTAGAAAGGCGTTGATGGAGAGGAGAGAAGATTTTCTTTCTGGTAAGAGAATTAGAGCTATTAAACCGAAAACCTTTTCTAACATACTTGATATTATAGAAAATTTTGACCTTTCAGGCGCATATAATGCTGGAAGGCTTGCTGAGGCATGTAGGGTATACGAGAAGATGGTTAAGGTTGGTTCAACAGTTGCACTGACACTTGCAGGCGCCTTTACGCCAACAGGCTTAGGAAGTTACATTATACATGCAATGGAAAGAGGTCTCATTGACATGATCATTTCAACTGGAGCGAACCTTTATCATGATATGCATTTTGCTTTAAATCTACCAATTTATCAAGGCTCATCTAATGTTGATGATGAAAAGCTTTTGAAACATGGTATTGTTAGAATATATGATATCTTTATTCCTGATGAAACTCTTTTTGAAACAGATAAGGCTGTTCAAAAGATTGTTTATGAAATTAGCGAAAAAGTTAGTAGCCCACTTTCAACTTCAGACTTTCACTATCTTCTTGGTAAGTGGCTTCTTGAAAATGCTCCAAATCCTGAAGAATCGATTCTTGCTATGGCAGCAAAATATAATGTGCCCATCTATGCCCCTTCTTCGGGCGATTCAAGTATTGGAATGAATGTTGCAAAAGTAAAAATTGATAGGAAGGGAATAATTATTGACCCAGACTTAGATGTTCTTGAAACTGCTGCAATAGTTTATTGTAGTGAAAGTAATGGTGTTATTGTTTTGGGTGGCGGTTCTCCTAAAAATTTTTATTTTCAAACTCAGCCCATGCTTGATCAAATACTTGGCATTGGTAGAGGTGGTCATGATTATGTTATACAACTTACTGTTGATGTTCCACAGTATGGTGGTTTATCTGGTGCCACTTTACAGGAGGCTGTTTCTTGGGGTAAGATTAGGCCACGTGAGGATATAAATAAGGTCACTGTCTACATGGATATTACTGTCTCAGCACCATTACTGTTTTCCTACATGTTCTCTAAAAACTATGTATGCTCTCATAAAAACCTTTATTTGGAAAGAAAAGATTTTCTAGAACGATTAAAGAGTGCCTATAATCTTAAAATAAAGTGATTGGTATTGGATGATAGAACCAAATCTGTATATTTTACGATAACTCTTATTGGAATAGTTAGTATGATGGGTGATATCGTTTATGAGGGTGGTAGAGGAATTATACCATCTTATCTTCAGATTTTAGGTGCTTCAGCTTTTATTGTAGGCTTTGTCACTGGCCTTGGAGATTTTTTAGGATATGCTATAAGGCTTATCAGTGGATACTTGTCCGATAAAAGTGGTACATATTGGATGTTCATGTTTATAGGATATGGTCTTATTGTAACAATACCTCTTCTTTCGGTAACCAACTTTTGGTTTGCCGCTGCCTTTTTGGTTGTAATGGAAAGGATTGGTAAGGCTATTAGAGCTCCTGCAAGAGACGCTATCGTCTCTATTGTTAGTAAGGGTGTTGGTGTTGGTAAAGCCTTCGGGTTGCATGAACTTCTAGACCAGGTTGGTGCAGTTTTAGGTCCATTATTTGTTTCTATAATACTGCTTACATTTAATAATTACTCAGTTACTTTTGCATCACTTTTTGTACCCTACATTATACTTGTTGCTATACTATTTTATGTATATTATAAAGTTAGGCTTAAAGTTTCTGAGGGACGAAGTTCTGGTGATAGACTTCTGTCCAAAACTTTTTCTAAAGATTTTTACGTATACTCCCTAGCTGTTTTTTCTAATGTTTTAGGACTGGTTCCAGCCTCACTTATACTCTATAAGGCTTCAACTATTTTAGTTCCATCTGGTATGGAATGGGTTGTGCCTCTGCTTTTTATGCTTATACAGTTGATTGATGCTCCTTCTGCTTTGTTTTCTGGAATAGTTTTTGATCGTGTTGGCACAAGGATTTTGATAACACCATTTATTCTCTCAATATTCACATGTTTTTTTGCTTTTTACGCATTAGACTTAACTTACCTTATTGTATCATGTGTTTTGTATGGCATTGTTTTGGGTATGCAAGAATCTGTTTATAGGGCTGCAGTATCATATTATGTTCCAAAAGAATCTCATGGAACCGCATATGGTATATTTAATACTATATATGGTGTAGGCTTCCTTTTAAGTGGTGTTGTCTTCGGCCTATTTTTGGACACTGGTACCGAAATAATATATATTATATTGTACGCTATATTAACGCAGGCTTTCGCTCTCTTATGTCTTAAAAAAAGTTTTAGGAGAGAATAGTAGGATAACTGTTTACTCTCTTCTCTTTAAAATTCTATATAATTTGTCTTCAGCCTTAGACATCTTGGATTCCTCAAATATTTTCCATAGTCTGTTAAATACTGGGTTTCCAAGATTCTGTTCCATAGCCCATTCTTTTGCAAAACTTCCATCATATATCTTATATAATGTTCTCCTAATGTTTTCCTTAAGTTCTGGACTATTGTACATTTTAAAAGCGTTTGTTAGCTGGCCATATTGGCTTGTTCTAGAATGATATTTTAGCTGCTTAAAGAATCCAATGTCAGCCATCGCCTGAAACACTTCACTCATTTCTCCTGAAGCATAAAGTTCTAGAAGTGCTGCCTCAGGTGAAACACCAAACTCTTCAGTCAGAACTTCAAAAGATGCTACCATAGAAGCTATTAGGCTTGGTGCTAGAAACTGTTCACTAAAAAGGTCTATAAGCGTTTCCTCTTCGAAACTAGATTCTACAGCAACCCCTCCAGGTAAGAATGCTCCAATGCCTTTCGCCAAGGCTAAAGCGTAATCCCATGCTTTACCTGAAATGTTCTGGTGAACCCCCAAAAGTACTGGAAATCCCCTTTTCTTAACCATCACAACATCTGTTATCCCTGCTCCAATCATTCTGGGTGCCACAAGAATTAGGTCTGAGTTGACTGGAGGTCTTATATAACCATATGTGATATTGTATCCGCTTGCAAAGTCTATAACACAAAACTCTTTCTTTTCTATGTTTGGCAAAATTTCTTTTGTGTAAACTTCTGGTGCAACCTCGTCTGGTAAAAGTATCATTAGAACATCCGCTAACTTTGAAGCCTCGCTTATGCTATAAACTTTGAAGCCATCTAATACTGCCTGATCCCAGCTTTTGTCCCTTATATTTCCAACTATAACGTTTAAACCATTAACTTCTTTCAAAATTCTTGCCTGTGCCCTCCCTTGGTTTCCATATCCTATGACTGAAATGGTCTTATCTTTTAACAAAGAAATGTCTCCATCCAAAAATATTCTCTTGTTCAATTTTATCATGAAACCTTATAAGGTAAGTGTATAAAAACTTATTACAATATATGATGTGGGTTAAATGTTAAAAAGATGAATTGCATGTTTTTGGACTAGCTTGTTGAGGGGAATTTGTATGGAAAGGAAAAAGTTGATAGAAGTTGTGAACGTGTCAAAGGTTTATAGGATTAGTGGAGGTAACGAGTTTTGGGCTCTTAGAGACGTAAGTTTAGAGGTTTGTGAAAGAGAATTTTTGGCTATAATGGGTCCATCTGGCCATGGTAAAACAACTTTAATGAACATAATAGGTTTACTTGATAAACCTTCTTATGGAAAGGTTCTTCTTGAGGGTGTTGACACGGCAAAATTGAACGATGACCAACTTTCTCAACTTAGGAATAGGAAGATTGGTTTTGTCTTTCAACAATATAATCTTATTAACAGAATGTCTGTTCTAGAAAATATTGAAGTCCCACTTCTTTTAAGAGGTTTGCCTAGAAGTGAGCGTGTTAAGTTGGCTATAAAAGCTTTGGAGATGGCTGGTGGTGAAAAGGATTGGCTTTATAAGAAACCTAATCAGCTTTCTGGAGGACAACAGCAGCGTGTTGCTATAGCTAGGGCCATTGTGGGTGATCCTGAAATTATATTGGCTGACGAACCTACAGGCAATCTTGATACGGCTTCGTCGAAAATTGTGATGCAAACCTTTTCAAGACTAAATGTTCTTGGTAAGACGATAGTTATGGTAACCCATAATCCTGAAGTAGCATTATGTTCGAAGAGAATTTTGTATATTAGGGATGGTAGGATCAGTGGAGAGGAAGTGCCTGATCCGACAAAATGTGTTTTTTTGAAATAATACAATAGTTTATAAAGTAATGTATATAGGAAATTTAAATATAATGTCGTTGAGTGGGGGCTATGAAGGTTAAGAAGTTTTTTTCTTTTGTCCTTATCTTAGTAATTTTGCATAGTATGGTATTTAGTATGCTTAACCTTAATTTTGTTGTTGAAGCTCAAGTAGATTCTTATTTTAAGTTTTTGGGTTCACAGTGGGGTTCCTTAGCTAGTCCACAAAGGGTTTATCCTGGAAGTTCTAATGTTAATCTTATTGTATTAGTTAGAAACGATTTTGGTTCAAATTTGGTTAGTGTTTATGTTACATTGTATCTTCCTATTGGAATAGAAAGTTATGATGGTAAAGATAACATTACCTCTAGGGGATATGTGCAGGATGGTGACTCAATAAGATATTATGTAAATTCTGGTGAAGTTTTTCAATCAAATTTCCTGTTAAACGTTTTGGATGATGCTGAGACTAAGGACTATAATTGTACTGCTTTAATAGAATTTTCGTATGTAAGTGGTTCAAACTATTATGTTGAACGTGAAAATATTAGTGTATGGTTTACTGTAAGCGATTTCCCAAAATTTAGCTTCGATTTTATTGAATCGTACTGGACAACATCTGCAGGCTATAGGGTTAGTGGCTCAAGTGGTGCCAGAAATCTCAATTTAAATTTTGTAATAAAAAATTTGGGTGAAGAAACTGTAAACAGGATAGATGCTGAATTAGATTCAGATGGTATTCTCTATCCTGAAATATCAACTACAACAATAAATGGTGTAGGAAAAAATGAAATTTTTACACTAGTATTTGATCAGATTTCGATACCAGTGAACATTGGACCTGGAACTTATAGTTTACCACTTGATTTTAACTGCACTTTTATAGGCTATGGTAATGCTGTAAACGTGCAATCTTATACCATTCAAGTAGATATTGAGATTATGGCACAGTCTTCACCTAATCTTAGGCTCGTGAAGATCAGTTGGAGAAATTATGAAAGAGCCTATCCTGGTTCCCGTGCTATAATCTTGGATTTAATTGTACAAAATTTTGGTGAATATACTATAAGCGATACTTTAATTATAGTAAGTCTTCCCAAAGGATTCATTGACACCTATGGGAAGAGTATCATAAATTCAACATCGCAAGCTAATTTTGGCTACGGTGAATTTGCTTCCTTCTCTATTGGCCCAATATATATTGCCTCAAATGTTAATCCTGGCATATATTATGGTAACGCAACAATACAGTGTATTGGTTCAAGAGATGGTTCACAGCTTGTTCTAAGCCAAAACATGTCAATACCATTCATAGTAAGTAGGTATATGTCAAACATTGATGTATCGAGTGTTGAATGGCTGTATAATGGTCAGCCTGCTATAGCATTACCTGGTGCACAGAATATTCAACTATCTATAACATTAGTGAATAGGGGTGAAGAAACTTTGGCTGGATTAACTGCTTCTCCTGATATTCCCTCAGGATTTAAGTTATTGGGTGAAAGCGTTTATGGTGGTACTGTTCCTTCAGCTTCATCATTTACAATATCATTTTTCTTTAATATAAGCCAAAGTGTTAAGCCAGGCAACTATATTATACCAATATCATTAACATTTAATGTTAATCCATCATCATCTAATACCATAGCATCTTCTGGTGTTTTGATTCCTTTTCGGGTTGAGGATCCTAAACTTTTTGATTCAAACCTTAAGGTTGTAAATGTATTTTGGGGTGCTGTCGGTAATCCTATCACAGTTTATCCTGGTTCAAAGTATGTTCCATTAACTTTAGAGGTTCTAAATAACGGCATCTATACTGTCCACGGAGTTCACTTAAAACTTTATGCTACAGAAGCTTTTGAAATCATTATAGGCGAATCTGATCTTTCAGCAAACATGCCTCCAGGAACATTTTCTACTTCAACATTCTATCTGAACATAAAATTTGATGCTTTACCCAAAACATATAATCTCACTCTCCAGCAATATTATTTCATAAGCTTATATGGTGCCCAGATTTTTAGAACTAGAAATCTTACAATACAAGTTACCGTTTTTTCTCCAACTGTTAAACCACCTTACGTAAAAATTGTTTCAAGTGGCTGGGGTAATGGTTATCCTGTGTATCCTGGGACTGAAAATGCAACCTTCAATGTAGTAGTCTCTAACCAGGCACCATATTCTATATCAGGTGTGCAGGCTACTATAAAACCTTCTACAACATTTAGTGAAAGTGGGTTTGAAGGCTTTAAAGCATATGTTTCTGGTCCTATAGCGTCATGGCAGACTGCTACGCTGTCTTTTAAATTGAATGTCGATTCAAGGGCCTTTTCTGGAAACTATAATATGAGCTTGACAGTAGAGTATACACTTTTATCTGGAGGCAATAATGTTAGAGTTAAAGAGGAACATTCTCTTAATCTTAAGGTTAATGCATTAAATGGTCCAGAGCATATATATTCTGGTTGGGTTAGATTTAGTCCAGGCCCTGGAAACAAGGGTGCATTACTACTACTCATATTTAGAAATAATGAAGTTCCTATTATGAGAGGCACATATGTTACAGTGACATTGCCTAAAGGCTTCAAATCAACTGTCACAGGGTCTGACAAGGTTAACATTACTCCATCATCTTTTTCCTCAACAAGCCAAATACAGGATATTATGAGCCTCCTATCAGGTCAGGGATTAGCTTTTGTACAGTCGCTTCCAGCTCCT
>JAOAKB010000004.1:0-269 GCA_026413865.1 Nitrososphaeria archaeon | reverse complement strand
TTCAAGTTGATGTTGAACCTGATGCAGGTCTTGGTAAACATTATCTTACTGTAGAATTCAGTTTTATAGACCAGTGGTCAAATGTTCGAAGGACAAAGGTTAATGCTCAATTCAATTTAATGGGTTCAACAAACATGATTGAAATAATTGAAGGCAAGTCTAGGCTTGTTGTTGGCTTAAGGACTTCTGTAATCGAACTTTTTGTAAAAAATAATGGTACTGCACCAATAAAGGATGTTTATGTTGCTATCGGTGGCGCTCCTCAGGGC
>JAOAKB010000049.1 GCA_026413865.1 Nitrososphaeria archaeon | reverse complement strand
CCCCGAGGGAGCCGGGGCCCAAAACCTTTCAATTCTCTTTTTGAGATTCTTTCTGCATGTCTGGCGAGCAATTTCATGTTTTTTTGTTCACTTTCAATTCTCTTTTTGAGATTCATAACTTGAACAGCGCCCTTGAGGGCGCTGAGATAAGAGTCTTTGGAGACTTTCAATTCTCTTTTTGAGATTCCTTATTAATAAATGTAAAGAAAAGTGGTACACAATAACGTATCTTTCAATTCTCTTTTTGAGATTCTTATACTCGGAAATAGTGAACTCAGTTAACTCGCTTGAGCCTTTCAATTCTCTTTTTGAGATTCGGGGGCCGCGGTTCATGACCATCGGCTCCCCAGCAGTTGCTCTTTCAATTCTCTTTTTGAGATTCAAAATTTTAGTGTATCCTCCAGAAAACCTCCCATGGAAGGACTTTCAATTCTCTTTTTGAGATTCATACTGTACATAAACCTATCGAAAAAATACGCAAAATACAGAATCTCAAAAAGAGAATTGAAAGGACAAAAATGTAGCCGTTGTCGGTGATGTCGTGTTTTCTAGAATCTCAAAAAGAGAATTGAAAGTCGGAGTCGGATATGGCTCTAGGGTCTCTGGATCCTTGGAATCTCAAAAAGAGAATTGAAAGGACAAAATACCGATCCTTAATCCTCGTTACGGCTGCATTTTCGCCGAATCTCAAAAAGAGAATTGAAAGTTTATAATAATCCGATTACAGCCAAAAGCGTATATTCTCGGAATCTCAAAAAGAGAATTGAAAGCATACTTGGCGTCTAAAGATAGGCCCCTGAATATTGCGAATCTCAAAAAGAGAATTGAAAGTTCCCCACGTTTGTATAAGTCCTCGTATATTGCCCCACTATCGAATCTCAAAAAGAGAATTGAAAGTTGCGCTGCCGAGGTATTCTAACCCGCCGGCGCCGCTCAGCCTTGAATCTCAAAAAGAGAATTGAAAGCAATTGGAGACTTGGCAATGAGAATTACATTTTCTGAATCTCAAAAAGAGAATTGAAAGTTTGACGGCATAATTACGCCGATTATTTGCTGACCGGAAAGAATCTCAAAAAGAGAATTGAAAGTCATCTCAAAGAAACGTTACCAG
>JAOAKB010000048.1 GCA_026413865.1 Nitrososphaeria archaeon | reverse complement strand
TAAGCCCAAAAATCCATAAAATAGGGTCGGAATCTCATAAAGAGAATTGAAAGATTGTTATAGTTTTATATGCTTCTGCATCAAAAATAGTTAGAATCTCATAAAGAGAATTGAAAGAAATAATAATATTTCACGAAAAACCTAATGATAAAAATGAGAATCTCATAAAGAGAATTGAAAGTTTCTTGAAATCCATCTAGGCTCTTTCACCTCATATTTTGTTGAATCTCATAAAGAGAATTGAAAGGCAACAGGCTCTGGACAAACAATAGACATACTAGTATGTTTAGCGAATCTCATAAAGAGAATTGAAAGTTGTTATGATTAATTCGACAGACATCAAAACCACGGTTTGGGGAATCTCATAAAGAGAATTGAAAGGCATTGTTTTCGCTAAAGAGCGCTGCCAACATGATGCATAGAATCTCATAAAGAGAATTGAAAGCAACATACAAAGGATGCAACCAGCACATAAAAAAATCAGAATCTCATAAAGAGAATTGAAAGACATAATATATTCCGCTAAAATTAATACCGTGAGGGAGACAAGAGAATCTCATAAAGAGAATTGAAAGCGTATTACCACAGCAAGTTTCGTAAGCCCAAGAATTATTAGGAATCTCATAAAGAGAATTGAAAGGACCATGAACGAGTGGAATCCCAACATGTACTCTGGTAGAATCTCATAAAGAGAATTGAAAGTCTATTATTGGCACTACATCAGTTTTTAATTTTAAAATTTGAATCTCATAAAGAGAATTGAAAGTTCAGCTTAAGGAAATGGGGTTGATCGAATTTGAGAAGGAATCTCATAAAGAGAATTGAAAGCCAACATAATCGTAATATAAGTCTGCATAATATTCTTCGTGAATCTCATAAAGAGAATTGAAAGTGCTTCTAGGCAAGGTAGGGATTTTTCTTATACGGTGTTTTTGAATCTCATAAAGAGAATTGAAAGATAAACGTCAGCACCTTCTTCAGCCCAAGTATACGTGTCGTGAATCTCATAAAGAGAATTGAAAGCCAACAAAAGATGAGATAATATAGTATACGTCATCCTTTGAGAATCTCATAAAGAGAATTGAAAGCTTTATTCTAACTCTAACTATTTTTTAAATCATGTTTTTCTAATGTAACAAAC
>JAOAKB010000047.1 GCA_026413865.1 Nitrososphaeria archaeon | reverse complement strand
ACCTCTATACCCTCTTTTCTGATTTCCTGAGCGATCTCGATCCCTTTAAGCGTTATATCCTTAAAAAATTGTGCTCCCGAAGGAAAAAGTCTAATTCCAAGCTTTAAAATTTTCCTCTCACACTCCCTAAGCGTTCCTTCTTTCGGAAATGAAAGCGGAGCATCGATACCTACAGCAAAAACTCCTTTCAATTTTTCTTTGTCGTAATCTCCAATGTAAATCAGCTGATCTTCGATGATCGCAAGCTTGCAGAACTTTGCACCAACATCGATTCCAGCGACCTTCATAAGCTCCTCCTCCCATTTTAAGCTAACTTTAAATAGGGTAAAAGTTATATTACTATCTACTTAATCTCTCAAAGGGGTCGTGGCGTAGCCAGGAAGCGCGGCGGGCTCCAGTGGTGTGATGAATTGTGGGTCTGCTGAAAAGTGATGATCCATTGGAGCGCTGACCCGAAGAGACCCGCAAGTCGTGGGTTCAAATCCCACCGACCCCATTTTTCTACCTCTAATCTTGAGAGCTGAAATTCCCGCTTAAACTTTTTACCACATACTCCACCGCATCCTCAGCACTTTCGAAAACCTTCATTCCTTTAAGAATTACTGGTGGTCTCAACGATGCGACCCTCTTTCCCTCTTTTAGAGCTATTGAAAGTTCAGAAATTGTTCCATATTCACCAGCAACAGAGACCAAAGCATCGCTGGAATGGACGATGATCATGTTCCTCGCATGCCCCATATTCGTTGCAATTTTGATGTCTATGAATGGATTCGCCTCATCAGCTCCTCCTGGCAATATTCCAACCGTAACCCCGCCCTTACTCTTCGCTCCCTTTGCACTTGCCTCCATCACCCCACCAAGTCCACCGTTGATCAGAATGCAACCTTTTTCAGCTAAAAGCTGTCCAACTCTGAAAGCAAGCTGATAGATTTCTCCATCGCAAATGCCTGAGCGGATAACACCGATCTGCATAAAGAGAGTATTTCGGGATCTAAAAATTTGTTGTAGATCAAAAGAATTATATTTTGAAAGAATTACGTGTAAAAATGGAGCCAAGGGATTACAGAATTCTGCTTGCAGAGAAGGGAGTTGAGGAAATAAAGAAGCTCTCGAATTCTTTGAAGATTCCAAAGAGAAAGGATTTTATGGCGAA
>JAOAKB010000046.1 GCA_026413865.1 Nitrososphaeria archaeon | reverse complement strand
TCTTTATGAGATTCATGCTTGAAACAGCCCCTTTCTCTTATGCATCATGCCTTTCAATTCTCTTTATGAGATTCAAAATATCATTTTTTAATAGACACTAACCGTCTTCCAACTTTCAATTCTCTTTATGAGATTCAAGAAGTAAAGAAGCCTACAGTAGCTAAGCCCATATTAACTTTCAATTCTCTTTATGAGATTCTAAAACGTACAAGATTGCACCAGCCGGCATAATGTTCACTTTCAATTCTCTTTATGAGATTCTTTAATTAAAGGCCGCTTTTATTTGACATGGTGGACTTTCAATTCTCTTTATGAGATTCACCTGTACAGTTGGCAAGAAACCTATAACGTTACAAGCGGCAGCTTTCAATTCTCTTTATGAGATTCTAACCACCATTTTTTGGAGGAAAATATGCAAATAAACTTTGACTTTCAATTCTCTTTATGAGATTCCCAAACGAGTGGAGCTATGTAACATGCTGTGACAATACATCTTTCAATTCTCTTTATGAGATTCTATGATACCGGCAAACTATTACTATACTATTATGCAGCTTTCAATTCTCTTTATGAGATTCGACGCAACCTTCTTCGATGGCACAAAATATGTTGATTTAAGCTTTCAATTCTCTTTATGAGATTCCCTGTACAGAATCTGTGAGGGGGCGGCGGCCACATTGCTCGTCTTTCAATTCTCTTTATGAGATTCACAAAAGAAATATTTTTAAACTTAAAAAAATATATTCTTTCAATTCTCTTTATGAGATTCATACATTACTTAGTGCCCAAATCTCCGTCCTTAATAACTTTCAATTCTCTTTATGAGATTCTGCGACAATACATGGTATATCGAGTATATACCTAAAACTTTCAATTCTCTTTATGAGATTCCGGTGAAGTGTTTCATATAATAAAATTGTCTATCGCAAAAATAACTTTCAATTCTCTTTATGAGATTCGCGGTAACGTTTTCTGCAGCAACCCTCTGCACACCACCATATCTTTCAATTCTCTTTATGAGATTCAAGATAGTCTCACACCATATCCGGTGGAGGCCTCTTTTCTTTCAATTCTCTTTATGAGATTCAGTCAGAAATAGATAAAGAAAACCCATTATATGAATTAACTTTCAATTCTCTTTATGAGATTCAGGGC
>JAOAKB010000045.1 GCA_026413865.1 Nitrososphaeria archaeon | reverse complement strand
AAAGACCCAAATGTAGAGAACGTATGCAATTAAAAAAGAGAGTAAAAATGAATGTAAAATTAGGTGCACAATAGCTAAGGCCATAACATAGACTATTGAACCAAACAAAGTAGCAATCATTGACTGGAATAGAGTTGATTTTCCAGAAGTTAATATTTTCGCGGAAATATAAACTGGTACGGAAGCAACAGCCCAAATAATTAATAAAAGCACAACTGCTAAAATTAGCACTATTGGAATTAAGGCAATCATTAATATCATCTTTCCCACAAATACTATTTATAGATTTTCTAGAAAATTTTTTAAAGACATTCTAGGTTCTAAAACATGCAGTCTCAAGAAAAACCTATTGACACTACAGCTTCTAGAGCATGAAATCTTTTATAAGAAAACATTTTTTGAAACCCTAAGAGAAGTGTCTATTTTCTTTTAAAAGTTCTAGAACATTTTATAGGCTATAATTTATTATCATAATTTGAATTAAACGTATTGTTCAACAAAAAATTATAAAAAATTACAAAATTATAAAAATAAAGTTTTTTTAGTCAACCATTAAAGTTTATAAAAATTTTTATCCAGAAGAAAGGGTGGGAACATTCATGACATTTCAATCTGAGATAAAATGGCATTCACTAACTACAAAAGAGGTGTTTGAAAAGATTGGTACAACAAAAGAGGGATTAAGTGAGGGGGAGGCAAAAAGAAGGCTTACAATTTATGGTTTTAATGAAATAATAAGGGAGAAGGCGACACCTGCATGGAAAATTTTCATTGAACAGTTCAAGAACATTCTTATTATACTTTTGATTGCAGCTACAGGATTTTCATTATTTATAGGGGAAGTACTTGATGCTATAGTAATATTTGCTATTGTGATAGCGTCAGCAGTTTTAGGTTTTGTTCAAGAATATCGTTCTGAAAAAGCTGTACAACTTTTGAAGAAGCTTGCTGCACCATCGGCTACAGTAATAAGGGAAGGAAGGGAAAAGGTTCTATCATCTAGGGAAATTGTTCCAGGAGATATTGCTGTTTTAAGGGCAGGTGATAGAGTGCCGGCTGACATAAGACTTGTTGAAGTATACAATTTGAAAGTTGATGAGGCTCCTTTAACTGGCGAATCCATTCCAGTAGAAAAAAGTGTTGAACCTTTACCTGAGAATACTATAGTTTCTGATAGAGTCAATATGGCTTTTAGTGGTACTGTAGTAACT
>JAOAKB010000044.1 GCA_026413865.1 Nitrososphaeria archaeon | reverse complement strand
CAACTATACCCTATTAAAAATTAAATACACTTATCAAATTAGTTTAATTTTGTTTATAAGATTTAAAGAATTTTAAACAAACCATTTAAACACTTTCAATTCTCTTTTTGAGATTCGTGCAATTATGATATCGCCAACAATCCAAAGTATAATACCTTTCAATTCTCTTTTTGAGATTCGCCAAATTGTGGTGCAAACGTTGTAGTAAACGTTTGTGTTCTTTCAATTCTCTTTTTGAGATTCCAAAGTCAGGGACTATTATAGCAAATTTAGTGACACTAGCTTTCAATTCTCTTTTTGAGATTCTGGCTTCAAGAGGCGTCAGGAAACTTAGAGAAAAAGCTGCACTTTCAATTCTCTTTTTGAGATTCTATATATTACGTTTTCCAAAAAACCTAAATATAAGAAAACTTTCAATTCTCTTTTTGAGATTCCTGCAGAAACCACAAGTGTTTTTGGATGAAATGCTGTAAGAATCTCATAAAGAGAATTGAAAGATTTTATCATAAAAATATACAATAACGTGAAAACCAGAATCTCATAAAGAGAATTGAAAGTAATTTGGAAAAAATGGTAAATGCCTAAATTCATCAAAGAATCTCATAAAGAGAATTGAAAGTGAAATCGACTACGAAGGCTCTCCTCCGAGCACAGTGAAGAATCTCATAAAGAGAATTGAAAGTATATGGCTGATGCGTAGCCTGAAGCCAAAACACTATTCCGAATCTCATAAAGAGAATTGAAAGACCTGTTCCAGCAACAGGTAATATAAATTATCTTATTGCGAATCTCATAAAGAGAATTGAAAGGTCTATAGCCTTTCGCACCCACTCCTATCCAACCAAAAGAATCTCATAAAGAGAATTGAAAGTGCTAATGGCATATTGGGTTGTTAAACCTCTCTGTGAAGGCAGAATCTCATAAAGAGAATTGAAAGACTTTAGAAGGGCGACCCTTTTCCCTTTCTTCCTTTTCTATGAATCTCATAAAGAGAATTGAAAGATTACCAACTTTGATAACCATACACCAGTTTCATCAATAAGAATCTCATAAAGAGAATTGAAAGAGAAGATTGAAAACATATGAGGGTTTTTTCGTTTCTATCTGAATCTCATAAAGAGAATTGAAAGATTGTGGGTATTGTGGCTTTTGTTTCATTTTTTGTGTTAAAGAATCTCATAAAGAGAATTGAAAGCTTTATTCTAACTCTAACTATTTTTTTAAAT
>JAOAKB010000043.1:788-1254 GCA_026413865.1 Nitrososphaeria archaeon | reverse complement strand
GTATTATTCCTTTCCTTCTTAGTCTTAGAATCTCAGAAAGAGAATTGAAAGCCCATTTTAGGTTGGATGTGCTTGGACCAGATGTGTCTGGGAATCTCATAAAGAGAATTGAAAGTTAGAAAGTATCACACCATTATGGAGAAGCTATAGCCAAGAATCTCATAAAGAGAATTGAAAGACAAAACTGAATAAGCCGAACCTTAAGATATGAATCAAGCCACGGAATCTCATAAAGAGAATTGAAAGTCAAAATTTCTTCTATTGTTTGGCTAGGGTCTTTGTCTTTTGGAATCTCATAAAGAGAATTGAAAGGGTAATCTAAAACAAATATGGAAAAATAGCACTTTAGCGGAGGAATCTCATAAAGAGAATTGAAAGACACAAGCGGACACACGATAAGAAGCGGAAATGATTGAATCTCATAAAGAGAATTGAAAGCCCATTGGGAAATAACTGAAAAATGTGG
>JAOAKB010000043.1:0-778 GCA_026413865.1 Nitrososphaeria archaeon | reverse complement strand
GAGAATTGAAAGATTGTTTCAACCTCTTTCATAAGTGTCCTATCCCATAGAATCTCATAAAGAGAATTGAAAGTCAAGCAAAACTATGAACGCTTGAGGTTTCCTAAAATCTTTGAATCTCATAAAGAGAATTGAAAGTCACGGGAGCAAATGATATAGTGCGTGCAAAGTGCTAAAAGAATCTCATAAAGAGAATTGAAAGTTAATATCTTATTTTCCTTTTTAGCATACTTTTTAACTTCGAATCTCATAAAGAGAATTGAAAGACTAATTCAGTCGGCTTTAAAGGAAAACTCATTAGGCAGGAATCTCATAAAGAGAATTGAAAGTTCAATTATATTTAAGTTTGAATTAATAAGCATTAGTAAGGAATCTCATAAAGAGAATTGAAAGGGATATATTACCTTATTTAGTCGTTTACTTTGATATGGCAGAATCTCATAAAGAGAATTGAAAGACTTTTTTTAGCCAAATCTAACCACCTCTAATTATCTCCTAAGAATCTCATAAAGAGAATTGAAAGTCAAATTACTCCAGTTTTTTATCCTACTATTGGTATAAGAATCTCATAAAGAGAATTGAAAGATTATTCCGACAATAACGTTTACACCGCCAACAGCCACGGAATCTCATAAAGAGAATTGAAAGTCAGAAGCATCGCAAAAATACACACTCCCCAATAGAAGAGGAATCTCATAAAGAGAATTGAAAGTGTCAGTCATTAATTATTCACCTAAACTATATTAACTTTATGAATCTCATAAAGAGAATTGAAAGT
>JAOAKB010000042.1 GCA_026413865.1 Nitrososphaeria archaeon | reverse complement strand
GGATAAGTGATTCCAGGGCCGGGGGGAATCTCAAAAAGAGAATTGAAAGTGGCAGTAAATTTTGAACGATAGCTCATTCGTCTCCTTGCTTGGAATCTCAAAAAGAGAATTGAAAGATATACGATTTTCATAGCTTTCAAAACCTTGACGATATGCGAATCTCAAAAAGAGAATTGAAAGTCTTCCGAGCGATACCAAGAACAATCGCAATCTCCCGAAGAATCTCAAAAAGAGAATTGAAAGTGAAAGTGAAATTAAACGTATACTTGGTTTGAGAGAAGAGGAATCTCAAAAAGAGAATTGAAAGTTTTTATTTTTTATTTTTTGAATCTCAAAAAGGTAAGCGTAAGAAACTCAAAAAGAGAATTGAAAGGGGACATCCACGCTCTGGAGCGATAGTCCGTGGCACAGTTTCTCGAATCTCAAAAAGAGAATTGAAAGCTCACTCATTTTCCCACCTCCGGAGAAAAATTAATGGGAATCTCAAAAAGAGAATTGAAAGATTTTTTATGGTGGGAGATGTCCGAGGAGGCAATTATGAATCTCAAAAAGAGAATTGAAAGATACAATTCCCTTTATTTTGGACCAGGAGCCCCAGAACCAGAGAATCTCAAAAAGAGAATTGAAAGTGTGTTTGCGTTATCTGAGTTATCAACAACTCGCCCAATAGAATCTCAAAAAGAGAATTGAAAGGTAGGCTGTTTATCCGCCAGATTATAAGAGAGATGAAAGATGGAATCTCAAAAAGAGAATTGAAAGTAAACAGCCAATAATCATCGATTTCAAATCCAAAGGCTCGAGACCGAATCTCAAAAAGAGAATTGAAAGCGGCGCAAAGAGGATCATATCACTGGCGAGGCCAGTCCAAGAGAATCTCAAAAAGAGAATTGAAAGCCTCGTTACGCGTCATGATCACGAAGTAGACCGAGTTCTGAATCTCAAAAAGAGAATTGAAAGACTATCGGGTTCCCGAGTCCGGTTGTGTCGACGTAAAGTTTTGAATCTCAAAAAGAGAATTGAAAGGCCAATGCTTGGAGGACGAGTAGCGATACAATGTATACGACGCGAATCTCAAAAAGAGAATTGAAAGTTGAATGCTTCATCGTCAACCTTCACACGCCCAGTCATTTTTCTCACGAATCTCAAAAAGAGAATTGAAAGAAACTGCCTTTTATAATAATCCGATTACAGCCAAAAGCGAATCTCAAAAAGAGAATTGAAAGGCCTATGAGTCCGAGAAGCCCTCCTAGCGGGTTTTGGGTTATGGAATCTCAAAAAGAGAATTGAAAGACACTATCTTGGCC
>JAOAKB010000041.1 GCA_026413865.1 Nitrososphaeria archaeon | reverse complement strand
TTTTGAGATTCTCGTCAAAAGCTTCTCGTTCCCGATTAGGGGTGGTCCTGATGGCAAACTTTCAATTCTCTTTTTGAGATTCCGTTCAGCATGAGGCAGAGCTTAGAATTATTCAGAAAGGTCAACTTTCAATTCTCTTTTTGAGATTCGATACCGGTTGGCCAGTGGCACCACGTGAAAGTGCGTTACAACTTTCAATTCTCTTTTTGAGATTCGTCGACGTCGACCCCACAGAGCCTGAAGAACTTCTTGATGTACCTTTCAATTCTCTTTTTGAGATTCACTACCGCAACATCTACGACAGCTTCATGAAGCTCGTCAAGCTTTCAATTCTCTTTTTGAGATTCTATCAGCATCCACATCGAGTTAATCTGAAACCTCTTGTATCCCGAATCTCAAAAAGAGAATTGAAAGCTGTTATGTTGGCTTTTGATGAGTGCCTCTGGGAGGGGGCCGGAATCTCAAAAAGAGAATTGAAAGATACCAGAATACCACATTCCATGCATTATTACCCCTACACCATGAATCTCAAAAAGAGAATTGAAAGTATTCCTCGACTCGTCTCAAATGCGTCCAAATCCGGCTCGGCGAATCTCAAAAAGAGAATTGAAAGGTATCTCATATGGCAACCTCATAATCTCCATCATTAGCTTCGGAATCTCAAAAAGAGAATTGAAAGTTTATCCCATACTCGGGCCAACTATCCACAACCTTCTCAAGAATCTCAAAAAGAGAATTGAAAGTTATCATCTTCAGCGCCGGGGGGAGCCGGCGTGTAAGCCAGCGAATCTCAAAAAGAGAATTGAAAGACAAGTTCCCAAAGAAAGTGGTACCAAGCGTCAACACCTTCTTAAAGAATCTCAAAAAGAGAATTGAAAGTATTATCTCCGAAGGAGATATAGAAAACGTGGCAATTAGATGAATCTCAAAAAGAGAATTGAAAGGCATCGCCTCGCCGATTACAGACATCGGCAAAACCACGCCCAGGAATCTCAAAAAGAGAATTGAAAGAGGCCATAGCTTTCGTGTTTCAGTGTAACGCTACCTTTAAGAATCTCAAAAAGAGAATTGAAAGCTCTCCCGATACCAATACGCATAGCTCCGCGACTTTGCTGTGGAATCTCAAAAAGAGAATTGAAAGTCGTATGTCGTTACGTCGAACCTATCGAAGTCGTAAGAATCTCAAAAAGAGAATTGAAAGGGGTGCTGAACGACGACGTCCTCCAAAGTTTTGACGACGTATGAATCTCAAAAAGAGAATTGAAAGATGATCAACTCGCCGCGGAGTGTCCTGACTAATACTATTG
>JAOAKB010000040.1 GCA_026413865.1 Nitrososphaeria archaeon | reverse complement strand
TGCCTTTCAATTCTCTTTTTGAGATTCCAAAAATACTATGTTTTTGGAAAAACCGGATTCCACATAAACTTTCAATTCTCTTTTTGAGATTCATGTCCAAAAAGGTCTTATAGTCGTTCACGTGGTTTTAGTCTTTCAATTCTCTTTTTGAGATTCTCGAGAAACCGCAGAAGGGTCCGTATGGTTACAAGCTTGTCTTTCAATTCTCTTTTTGAGATTCCCAGCAACAAGGTGGTATACACCACCTGCTGCTGGAACCTTTCAATTCTCTTTTTGAGATTCCCAACTTTTAAAGGAGGCGAAGACTGAAGGATTCACTCATTCTTTCAATTCTCTTTTTGAGATTCGATTTTGCCGGAGATCGGTTCGAGGATGATTCCGGAGATGATCTTTCAATTCTCTTTTTGAGATTCAAGACGCTCTAGAGACATTTTCTATAGATCCTTCGGAGATAATACTTTCAATTCTCTTTTTGAGATTCTTTTGAGATTACCGGTAATCCAGCCCTCGCCATCTGCCCCATCATGTTAGCTTTCAATTCTCTTTTTGAGATTCGTGACGAATACCGCAGCCGAGGCCTTTGACGCAATGGCCTCTTTCAATTCTCTTTTTGAGATTCTAACGTAACACCACGTCTTCGGCCTCAGTAGGCGCGGGAATCTTTCAATTCTCTTTTTGAGATTCCTCCGGGAGGAGGGTAGGATTAAGACCGTCACCTCCGGCACTTTCAATTCTCTTTTTGAGATTCGTAATAGCGGCTGATGTTAGTAGCAGAAAAAATGTTAAGCGCTTTCAATTCTCTTTTTGAGATTCAAGTGGGAAGAAGTCTTCACTCATTCTCCCACCTCGAAAACTTTCAATTCTCTTTTTGAGATTCGGGTAAACGTAGTTGTTTACTCCATTTTCGAGGAAACTAACTTTCAATTCTCTTTTTGAGATTCTTGTTGACCCGGCCAAGGTTCCACGTAGTCATGGAAAGTTTTCCTTTCAATTCTCTTTTTGAGATTCCAACTCCGTTTTGTTTGCAAAATACAACTTTTTATTTCCTTTCAATTCTCTTTTTGAGATTCTTAAAGTTTTCAATGAAAGCAGCCGAAAAAATGCCCATATTACTTTCAATTCTCTTTTTGAGATTCGCCTGATAGCATGATCAAGCGCCAGGTGATTGTCCAGGAACACTTTCAATTCTCTTTTTGAGATTCACATTCCATGAAAAAATACCCATATCAACAATAAAATCACTTTCAATTCTCTTTTTGAGATTCACCGAAGGATCTGCTGCCAACCGGCGAGGAGATCGTCAACCTTTCAATTCTCTTTTTGAGATTCACTCGATATGGATGTTGATGGACTTGAGCGGGAGTATAAGCTTTCAATTCTCTTTTTGAGATTCACGGTGTCTTTCACTC
>JAOAKB010000003.1 GCA_026413865.1 Nitrososphaeria archaeon | reverse complement strand
TAGATTAATAGATTATTGACTACTGGAGTGAATGATAATCTTATAAAATTCCTATAAGCTCGTCCTTGAATTCTATGCCATGTCCTTCTCCTTCTGGTGCAAATGCATATCCTTCCTTTATTTTTAGTGGATTTTTGAACAGGCTTGCTAGCCATGGCATATGCTCAACTGTTATAGCATTTGAGAATGCGCATACTAGGTGGGTGTGTAATTCCATGTTGAAGTGTGGTGCTACTGGTGTTTCATGTTCTTCTGCATATTTTGCTATTTTTATCCATTCGGTTATACCTTTTACTCTACATACGTCTGGTTGGATTATGTCTGCTGCCTTCTTTTGGATTAGTTTTTGGAATATGTCTCGGTGGTATATCCATTCACCTGTTGCTACTGGTATATCTAAGGCTGATGCAATTTCCACGTAATCGTTTATGTCACCATCCAAGGTTGGCTCTTCAAACCATCGGATATCATATCTTTCGTATGCTCTTCCTCTTCTGATTGCTTCATTAACTCCAAAAGCTTGGTTTGCGTCAACCATTAATGTTAGGCTGTCACCTATAGCATCTCTTACTGCTTTGATACGTTCTATGTCCTCTTCTAAAGTTCTTTTACCAACTTTAATTTTGAAGCCTTTAAAGCCCTTCTCTAAGAGATTTACTGCATTTTCAGCAAGTTCTTGGGGTGTATAGTGTAGCCAGCCTGAGTCAGTATCATATATTGGGACTTTGTTTCTTTTACCATTTAATAGTTTGTAAAGAGGTTTTCTCTCAACTTTTCCCATTATATCCCATAGTGCAATGTCAACTGCAGCAATAGCATTTGTAGCTGTTCCCCCATGAGTTCTAGCATCCGTTGACATGCACATTTTATTCCATAGGTCTTCAATTTCTAGAGGATTCTTACCTTCTACTATCTTTGATAATTCTTTATCAATAATAGCTTTTACTCCTTCACCACCTCTTAGAGTATAGGTGTAACCGATTCCATTTACACCTTCATCTGTTTCAATTTTTACGATAATCAATTGTATACTATCAAGAACCCTAGCAGAGTCAGAGATGAGCTTTCCACAAGAAACATTTAGAAAAAATGTTTTAAGATTTTGTACCTTCATTAATACATCACTATTTCAAATAATCTAAAAATTTAATATTTTAAAATTTGTAGAATTAATACTCGACTTTTATTTCTTTAGATGGTTCAAAAGTTGTTGTCAGACTTATTCTTTTTCCTGTTTGAGCTGAAATTTTGCTTTTTTCTAAAATTTCTATGACATGCACTTGATGCTTAACGAAGAATGTAATGTCTCTGTTTTCAAGTATACTTTCTATAAAGTATTCTACTATTGGATCAGCTACTGCCCATACCTTTTGTGCTCTTTCTGCATCTTTAAGACTGATCCATCCTTCCAGTCCATTTAATAGCTTCTTTTTTGAAAAGAACCTCAAGTCTATATCTCCATTTTCTAGGAAGATTGTGCCTTCTGTTCCATGCAATTCATGCATCATGCCAACATGTGATACTGTGCAATAGTTTGTTTCTATTGATGCCAGTGTATCATTTTCAAGTGTTAGGGAGATTATTGCATTATCTTCAACTTCAATGTTCATTGGTTTGTCTTTTATTATACGTTGTTTTACTACTGTAGTGGAAAGGGCTTGAACACTTTTTACTGGTCCAAACCATCCTGTAATAGTGCTTATTGGATATATGCCGAGGTCAAATATTACGCCTCCACCTTCTTCTGCTTTAAAGAACCATTCACTATGGCCAGGCCCACCATGCGAGTACCTACTTCTTACTATGGCAATTTGTCCTATTTCCTTTTTATCTATAATTTCTTTAACTTTTAAGAAAAATTTTGTATATATCCATGGTAGTGCAAGAACCTTGACATTAGCTTTACTTGCTTCTTCTAGAACCTTTTTTGCATCATCTAAATTTGTTGCAAGTGGTTTTTCTACTAAAACATGTTTTCCTGCTTTTATAGCCTTTATAGCCATAGGTGCATGAAATCTATTGGGAGTTGTTATTATTACAGCATCAATATCAGCTTTTTCTAGCATTTCATCATAATCTTTAAAGGTCTGTTTAACATTATAGACTTGTTGAGCTTTTTTCGCATATTCTTCTACAATATCACAAACAGCAACTAGTTCAGCATTGTTTAAGCTTGCAATTTTTGGAAAATATCTTGCCCATGCAATTGATGGAACAAACCAATGTAGTCTAGCTTTCCATGTGGGTTCAGCAGAAGGAACACCAACACCAACTAAACCAAGCTTAACTTTTCTCATAAGATAAGTGTGAGTTTAATTATATTTAAACTTTAATTTTTTAAAAAAATTTAATTTTAAAACAATAATGATTAAAATGAGTAAAAGTTTATTAACTATAATACTTATACTTTTTTGAACAACTATGAGTCAAGAGCCTAAAAAAGTTGATAGGCGTAACTTTATATATGCTGGCTTGGGTGCAGTAGCACTCATTGCTATTGGCGCTGCAGCATACATTGCCATGAATCCTCCAGTAGTAACTACAACAGTTCCTACAACAATTACGACAACGAAGCCAGGTGCGCCTGTTGTTAGAGTATTACATGTTGCAGGTCCCGAAGCAGACCACATTCGTGCTTGTCAAGCTGATTTTGAAAAATCGACAGGACTTACTCTTTCTTTAGAAATTGCCCCAAGAGATGTAGTTGATGAACGTATGTATCGTGAACTCCTTGAAGGATTAGGTGCTTACGATGTGGTTATGGGTTGGGCAGGCATGATGTACACCACACTAATGGCAACTGAAGGATACATTCCTATCGATAACTTTATGAGTGCAAAAGAATTGGAACCATTCTATGCTAAAGATCAGTATACTTGGAAAGGACGGGTTGTAGGAATACCACAATATCATAACTGGAACATGCTATTTTATAGGAAAGACCTACTTGAGGATCCTAACGAACGTGCTGCTTTCAAAGCAAAATATGGTAGAGAATTAACAGTACCTAAAACGTTTAAAGAACTCTATGAAGTAGCTGAATTCTTCCATAGACCACCTAGTATGTACGGATATTTAATAACTGGTGTAGAATGGTCTTGGTTCTGTGATATGGTATACTTTATGCATGGCATGAGTACAAATGTGGGAAATAAAGAGGGAGCACTTACTTTGAACACTCCAGAGATGATTAAGGCATGGAAATACATGTTGGATATGACAAAGTTTTCGCCTCCAGGTTGGGAATCAATGACTTTCTTCGACGGGGATAATCTTATACAACAAGGCAAGCTATTTATGTACAATAATTGGTTCTATATTTGGGTTACACTTTTACAAAAAATGGGGCCTCAAAAAATTGGGATGGCACCACCTCCAGGAGATATTAAACCTGGTGCTGATTTAAGTGGATGGCTTGCTGTTATACCTAAGAGCGCACCAAGTCCTGAGCGTGGGGCAGCATTCATAAAATGGCTTGCAGGCTATGAATATCAGAAAAGACATGTTCTTGAAGTCGGTAATATGCCTTCTAGGAGCGATGTATTCGATGACCCGGAAGTAAAGGCAAAAGTTGTTGGTCTAGACGCATACAAACAAGTCCTACCACATGCCGAGATTGTTTACACAACATGGTTGCCTGAACTGAGAAGCGGATTATACGAAGGATTCTTTAAGGCAGTTAAAGGCGAAATGTCAGTAGAGAATGCATTACGCTGGTTACAAGAGGAGAAATTCAAAGGAAGACGAGCGATCGAAGTAAAAAGATAGTTATGCGAAAGGATTTTTTAGGAGTCCTACTGGTACTCCCTTCCCTTTTTTTTATAGGTCTTATTGCAATATATCCATTATTTTATAATATTTATCTTAGTTTTCACCAATTTAATCCCCTCCAATCGGTTGAAATACAGTTTGTTGGCTTACAAAATTATATTTGGGCATTAAATGAAACAATAGTTTTAAATTCCCTATATATTACATTAGTTTTTACTATAACCAGTGTTTTTTTAGAAGCAATTATAGGATTATTTTTAGCTTTTGTTTTATCTAAAATTGAATTTAGTAGTAGATTAAGGATAATAAAAGTCATCTTCACTAGTATTTTTATACTACCGTGGGCAATACCTACAGTTTCTGCAGCAGTTGGTTGGAGACTCATTTATCATCCAATATTTGGATTTTTAAATGCACTATTAGGACAACAGATTATGTGGCTTTCTGACGCTAATCTCGCATTAATTTCAGTAATATTAGCTGATGCATGGAAGACAATGCCCTTTTTCCTCTTCATCTTTTTAGCAGGAATTATGTCAATACCCACAGAGCATTTGGAGGCGGCGAAAATTGATGGTGCATCAGATCTTCAAGAACTTAAGCACATAATTATCCCCCAAATAATACCATTGATGTATGTGGCACTTAGCATGCGAGCGATAGATGCATTCACAAAAATTTTTGACATGGTTTATATGCTCACAGGTGGTGGTCCTGGAACTGCTACAAAGGTTTTCCCAATACTAATTTATAATTATTCATTACAATATTTTAAATTTGGAAACGCTGCAACTTTAGCAGTCATCTCTATTGTAGTTTCATTAGCATATGGTATATTGCTCTTAAAAAGAGGGTTGAAAGCATAACATGAAATCTAAAAAGAATATTTTCTATTTAATTATTCTGTCATTAATGGCAGTAATAATTCTTTTTCCAATAGTGATAATACTTTTATCTTCATTTAAGCCGGATGATGAAATTTATTCAGTTCCACCAAGGTTATTGCCTAACGTTTTTACCCTTGAACATTATCTGAACTTGTTTACCCTTTTTAATTTTAAAGAATTTTCTATAAATAGTTTAGTAATTGCTTCATTTACAGCATTATTTTCAACAATCTTTGGCACATTATCAGCTTACGGTTTCTCACGATTCAAATTTAGGTTTGCTGATAAAATTCTATTTTTTATAATGATAATTAGAACATTCACACCTGTAGCATTACTTTTTCCACTTTATCTTGTCATACGTTCCTTTGGGTTACTCGATACCACCATGGCTATAGTTTTAGGTGTAACATCATTACAGATACCATTTACAATATGGTTTATGAAAACTTTTTTTGATGAATTTCCAAAGAGTATTGAAGAGGCTGCAATGTTAGACGGTGTGTCAGATTTGGGAGTTTTATGGAAAATAGTAATTCCACTATCAAAACCGGCTATAGCAGTATCAATAATATTTGCATTTCTAGCAGGCTGGAGTGACTTTATTTTCTCACTTTCATTTTCACAAACACCACGTTCTATGCCTCTAACAATAGGTATAGCGAACATGCTAACAGGCTATAAAATATATTGGGGGGAGCTAATGGCAGGAGGAACATACATGATGATTATTCCACTAATAATTGTAATATTTTTCCAGAAATACTTAGTAAAAGGTTTAATAGCAGGTGCAATAAAAGCATAAACTAAAATTTGTAAGCTATTATTTTTAATTAATTTTAGCTAGTACATAGATATAAGTTTACGCATATATCCTAAAGCAGCTCTAACAAGCCTATCAACTTCATCCATACCTTGATATATATGATTTTTTAATACAGGACCACATACTTCATATGCAAGATAGCCTCTGTAACCTATTTTCTTTAACTCTCTAACAAAGATTTCATAATTGATTATTGAACCTCCTGGGGGAGTTATTCCAGGTGCATCATATGGCTCTTGAATAAAGTCATTGTTCGAAGTTTCCCTAAATTTTCCATTAAAGTGTGAATAAACTATTAAATCTCGACACTCTCTAACAGCTTTAGAAATATATTCTTCACTTTGCTGCGTTATTGGATCAAAACAGCCTAATCCTATATCAAGACACATTTTCACATTGTCAGAATTGATTTCCTTTATGAGAGTCAAAGTATCTTCATAGCCCGGCCTTACTGGTGGACCATGATTTTGAACCGCAAGTGTGATACCATATTCTTTCGCCCACTTTGCACCTTCCTTAATACTTTCCTTAATCCAAGTCCATCTTTCCAAGTCAGTAGCATATGGCAATAATAATCTATATAGCATATCATATGATCCTCGCCCATTTCTGATAGTTGTACCCATCCAACCTGGAAAAACCTTAACTATATTGATATCCAATTTGTTAGCAAGACGTATTAATTCCCTTAACCATACAAGTTGTGCTTCCCTATGTTCTGTTATTGGATCCATAAAATTAGTGTATGTATCTAGTGCAACCAATTCTAGACCATAAGATTTAGCCAATTCTTTTATTTTTACACATACCTTTTCATCTAAATCGAGGGGAGAAGCATGATGCCTTTTGCCACTAAGAGAAATACCATCATATCCAAAGTTAGCAACTTTGGGAATAAGCTGTTCTATTGGAACAAAATCACCGTTATACCAAAGGCCTTGATAGCTTATAGTATATAATGCAACTTTCAAATTTAACACCATTCTTTTAGTTAATTATTAATAACATATAAACTTTATACAAATTATGCTTTAAATTTTTATTTTAAGTAGAAAAGGTTAAAATACACTTATAACTCAAAATGATGATAAGGTGTAAAAAATGTCTAAAATTGGTATTGGAATTATTGGATTAGACCATTGGTATTGGGCACTAGGTTCAGCTTACGATATATCAATAAATCCTAATGCACAATTAGTTGCAATATCGGACCCCAATGAAGAATATGTTAAAAAAATTGCTAAAATATACAGTGCAGAAACTTATTACACAGATTATCATAAACTTTTAGAAAATCCAAAAATAGATGGTATAATAATTACAACAACAACCTCTATGCATAAAGATGTAGCTTTAGCGGCAGCTAAAGCAGGAAAAGACATACTTATTGGAAAACCCATAGCTAGAACTCTCAAAGAAGCCCGTGAAATCATAGACAGTGCTAAAAATGCAGGTGTCAAATTGATGGCTATGGCTGCAGGCGTACTTCCTGGAGACCCTATAAAGAAGCTTATGGATAATGGTGTGATAGGGGAACCATTTGCAGCATCAGCTTCACTTTTTGCAATATTACCACTAAGTGAACCTGGAGTATTGGAGCCAGGTTGGTTTGTTGACCCAAATAAAGCTGCAGGAGGGGGATTTATTGACCATGCAGTTTACTTAGCAGCACAATTACGTGGATATTTCAATAGCGAAGTAAAAAGAGTTTACGCTGAAATCGGCAAGTTTATTCATAGAAGATATTATGTAGAAGATTATGGAGTAGCACTCTTAAGATTTGAAAACAATTCAATTGCTACAATTGAATCTACTTTTACAGCACCCATAAGTTCACACAATTTTATGAGAATAATTGGAACTGAAGGCGAAATAGAAGTATCTGGAAACATTATTTCAATTTGGTCAAAAAAAGAACCTTATAATCAAAGAACATACATTGAAACTTCTCCACCAAACCCTGTATTCGATAGGAGTTATGTAGAAAAATCTGTACCTTTACCACCATTCGCTAATGTATACAAACCTACAATAGATGAATTTATAAAATGTATCCATGAAAATAGACAACCTGCTGTAACAGGGGAAGACGCATATAAGGTACTAGAAGTTTGTTTAGCAGCATACGAGTCGATAAGAAAGAGAAAACCAATCCAATTACCCCTTGAAACAGAGGTAGATGTAGCAGAAATTCTAAAAAATTGTTTATAAAAAAATTAAAAGTGAACTAAAAATTATGAATTAGACGTCTAAAATAGACCTATGATTCCATTCCCCCTTAGCCACTTTAGGTACAAACTCTTCAAGCCCGTCTATTGGAAACTTTAGTTTCCTTCCCTTTTCTGCAGCCATATAACTTGCCATACATAGTTCAACTACAAATAGGCCATCATACCAATTTTCGTATGGCATCTTTTTTTGCAGGAAACTTCTGACCATATGTCTATCTTCTGCCTGATAACCATAAGTTATTGATTCATCTGGAAGTACTGGCATAAGTCCTTGCTCCGCTAACTGCTTCTCAACCAAATCTTCACCCGCTGGCCCCTTAACAGCCCTACTAAAGAAAACATATAGTTCTGGTTGTAGGGTATTAATTTGTAATGCATATTCTGGACCTAAAAGTTCAAAAGTTAGCCTTAACCCAGCTCCTGAGAAACTCCAAGAGGTTGTTACTTCACTAACACATATTGTTCCATCTTCATGTTCGTATACTACAGTCGATCTAGCAAAATCTTCTGATGGAGCCTTAGAATAGTCTACAGCACCCTTACTCATATCCTTTAGTTTGTTTACATAATTTGGCCTTGTCCATTTTAATAAAGCAATTTCTGCATTAATAGTTCTTGGTTTAAGAACCTTTTTTTCTTCCTCTGGCCCAATAAGTAGAAACCTTGAAGCTTCATGGCTATGGCACATCATGTCCAGGAGAACACCTCCACCAGATTTCTCACCTTGCCAGAACCATGGTTCATGAGGTCCACTATGTTCTTCCGCAGCTCTAGCCAAATAGGGCCTACCAGCAATTGGAACACCCCTTCTCCATATTATTTCTTTTCCTCTTACAACAGCTGGAGCAAAAACCTGATTTTCAAGATAACCATGTAGCAAGCCCGCTTTCTCGACAAGTTTTAGCATTTCCTTTGCTTCTTTTACTGTTCGGGCTAATGGTTTTTCACAAGCGATTCCTATTAAATTTGTTCTACCTTGCAAAACCTCTTCAACAATGGTTTTAACTATCTCTAGTCTTGCAAAATTTGGTACACCAAGCCAAACTGCATTCACTCTAGGGTCTCTTACAGTTTCAGCAACGTCTGTATAAACCTTGGGTTCACCTATACCGAGAGACCTGCACAAGCTTGCAAGCTTTTCAGCCCTTTCTTTATGAAGACTACAGACTGCAACAATCTCTGAATCTCTTACACCAATCCAACCCTTTGCATGAAAAGTGTTTGCAAAGCCTGCGCCTATAAATGCAACACCCAACTTTTCCATAATTATCATAGGAACTTTATTTTTATAATATATAAGTATTATGTAAGAGAGTCAAATTGTAATTTAGCAATTTTAAAGTGGTAGTTTTTGGCATAAAATTTTTATAAAAATGTCTTTTTTATGTTTAAAATATCCTAGGCTTTGCAATAATTTCCTTTATCTTTAATTCTAGAAATTTTCTAGAATATGCTGGTTTTACTACTATTGCAGTATCGGCGCCTCGGTCAGTTCCAGCTATGGCTATAACATCCTTGTCTACTGGAATAAGACCAGCATCTGCTGCCATCAAAACGATTTCAACACAAACTTTTAACCCTTGACCGAATCTATAAAGTGTTTGAGTAACAATTTCATTAACGGAAAAACCTTTAAATCTTTCTGCAAAAGCTGAGCTAACATCACCATCCAAAGAATGCACACCTGTATAAACTTTTATTCCCTTAGATAGAAGCTTCTCTTTTTCTTCCTTACTAATAGTCCAGCCCATATCCTTGTATCCCTCGCATATTGTTACAGCCACAATGTTAAACTGGTTGACATCAAAATATTCTATCAATTTTAAAGCAGTTCGTCCATATGAGGAGGCAACAACAATATCTTTGACACCCAATTCGATAGCCCTTTCGTAAGCAGCCTTAATGGTTTCTTCAGTATTCTCTGGACCAGGTTTATCAAAATATATTATACTTTTTTTCATAGATTTATCTAATTTTTAAGACTATATTTAAGTTTTTTATAATAGCAAGTCAGGCAAATAAAATCTTCAAATATATGTAATATAAATAGAATTTTAAATCAGACTAAAGAAAATGTTTTAACAAAATTTTTCCAAATAAAAAAATAAGGGAAGCTAAAATGGAAGATAGTTCAATGCCTTCCTGCCTGCGAAAGGTACATTAACTTCTTTAAATGCTTCTGCATACATTACCCTTGCCTTTATACCCCAGTACCTGTTTATTCCACGCACCATGCTAGTCCATGCTTCAAGACTACCCATACCAAACAATTCTATCATTGACTTGTGACACTTTGAGGCTTCAATTTTTATATCTATAACGTCAGTTATGTCTACGAAAAAGTCAGGTTCGAAACCTATAGAAGTTGAAGGTACTTCAAATGTGTAAATTTTCCCAACCATGTGTGGAGGATATTTTGTTTTGACCGCACCCAAATATGATAGCAAACATGCATCAATTACAGCCTGACCAGTATTTTTTAGGTCAGATGCATAATCATTTGGCCAATGTGTTATCACTATATCAGGCTTTAGTTCTCTTATAATTTCAGTGATAGCCATTCTAAGTTCGGGTGTGTTAAAAATTTCTGTGTCCTTAAAGTTTAGGACCCTTACTTCTTTTACACCTTCAATTTTAGCTGCTTCCCTAAGTTCATTTTCCCTAATTTTTGCCAACTCGAGTGGAGGAATTGTTGGATGACCCATTTCACCTGGAGAAACAGATACTATTATTACTTCATCTCCCTTTCGAGCGTGTTTTATTACTGTGCCTCCAAAAAAAAGTTCAGTATAGTCAGGATGAGCAATAAATGCTACTATTTTCATACCATCATATTTATTATTTATTCTATTTAAATATTCTAAAATTTACTTATTGTTAAGCTTTATATAAAAGAAATAGTAATTTTCAATTATGCATAATTTAAAAAAAGTAGATGAATGGATCGAAGATCACCGTAATGAGATAACTAACTTTTGCTGCAAACTTATAGAATATAAGTCTATAACAGGCTTTGAAGAAGAAGTTCAGAAAAATTTTTTGTTTCCCTTCATAGAGAAAGAATTAGATTTTGAATACAAAGAGCTTTACTATGCGTCATCTAAAGAAAGAAGACCAAACATTATATGCTTTTCAAAGGGAGAAAAAAATGGACTATTATTAAATGGACATGTGGATGTGGTTGACGTTCCAGAAAACCAGTTATCAAGATGGCAGAGTAATCCATGGTCACCGATTATTAAAGATAAAAAAATTTTCGGAAGAGGGGCAAGTGATATGAAAGGTGGCATAACATGTATGCTTTGGGCTATAAAAGCACTTCAAAGTATTGGCTGGAGACCAAAGAATTTGGGGTTAGAATTAGTTGTGGGTGAAGAACACATGGACCATAATATTGGAACGACGGCCGCAACCAAAAGATTATTAGATAATGGATGTAAATTTGATTTTTGTTTAAGTTTAGAGCCTACAAACTGTGAGATACATGTTGAAAGTTGTGGCACTTTTGATTTTGAAGTTATTGTTGAAGGGAAAGAAACTCATACAGCGAATAGAAATGTTATGCTTTATCCTCAACGCTTGGGAATACCATGTGGAGATGAGGTAGGTGTTGATGCTATCTCTAAAATTATAGATATAGTAAGGGTTCTTCAAAAATTAGAAAGAGAAACTGTAATAAATTTAAGAAATCAAGTAATTGGAGTAGGGGGCCTTCCTGTGCCTCTCGATTTACAAGGCTTAGGAGCTGCATTTACTATAAATGTGTCATTTATAGAGGGTGGAAGTTATATAGCATCAGTAGCCGGTAATGCTAAAATTACTTGCCAATGTTATTACCCACCGCAAATAGGATATGAAGAAACAAAAAAATTAATTTTAGAAACAATAGAAAGTTATTCAAAAACGGATAGCTGGTTAAAGAATCACCCGCCTCAATTAACTTTTGCTAAACGTTTTCATTGGCCACCTTATCAAACTGATATAGGACATCCTGCAGTAAAGATACTTGCTCAGGTTCATGAAAAAGTCACAAGAAAAAAAGTTATATTTTCAGGAAATAAGGGTGTGAATGATCTTACATTCCTTCAAAAGTTAGGAATATCTGGTGTAACATATGGACCTGGCAATATATTTATGAATATTCATGGACCAAATGAATATATTCCAATTGACCAATTAGTAGAAGGCACTAAAATCTTAGCACACTTTTTAACCACTTATTGTGGATAGTCACTAATTTTATTTTAGTAATAAGAATACTAGCCCTAAAATTTTTGTAACAAGTACATATTGAAATAACATATAATGTTCCAGATTATTATGGTTCCGTTACCATATTTCCAGCTTAAGCATGGCAACTCCAGTATTATTCCGTATATGTTTTCTTTTTCTGCATAGTTTGCTGACTGTCCTACATTTGCAGCCAATATAGCTGGAATATTGCTTTGTAAACTTATGTAAGTTGCTAGGTTTAATGATTTACTGTTGTTTGCGTATATGATTAGTGGCATGCTTCCTAGGCTTTCGTGTACATCAATCAATATTATTGGTTTATGTTTTTGAAATAGGTTTATGATTGCTTTTGTTTCTGGCTGTGATATTTTGTAGAAGTCTCTGTTTAAGTCTATGTTGTTAGAATTTCTTCTCTTATAATTTTGTGCACCGTCAGGATTGCATAGTGGTATGATTGTGAAAGTATATTTTTCTGTTAGGCTATTGTTTTTTAAGAGAGTTTCTATGAATTCGAGACAAGCGTATGTTCCTTTTGGTTCATCACCATGTAATCCGCCTATTATGAAAATGTTTTCTTTACCATTTCCTATTTTGCAATAGTATATTGGTTTTTGTTCAACACTGTAACCGCATATGTTGTATGAGAAACTTTTTAGGTTCTTAATGGCATAATTTTCAAGAACATTTTTTACATAATCGTTTTTTACACTAGAAGCCTTTTCTTGAAAACTTTCCTTTAAACTGAAATGATAGGAAACTATGCTCAATAATAAGATAGATATTAATGTTATTAGAATTAGAAATTTTATAGTATGATTTAAATGTAGATTCTTAGGATTAAAATGTAGTTTAAAAGGATACATTCATAAGGATATATTGTTTTAGACGAATATAAAATTTAATTGGATTTTTGTGTGTACATCAAATGCTTTGGAAAACAACTTCCTGTTTAAGGTTTGCGATAAAATCTATAACATCCTCATTATCATATGATATTATTATATGGCACATAAGATTTTTATTATGATAAAGTTTGTTGCGTGTAAGTGATTTCTTTATTGGAGTATGTTTTGTTTAACTGTAAATTTTGTAGCCATTTAGACCTATTATAGGAGTGCTCAAGAGACTTGAATAGGTGAATATATTGGATAAAAAATTTTTGGGAATGGCTTAAGAAATTTAAGCCTATTCTATCAGGTAGGTTACTTGAACTGTGTACTGTATTGTAACTTGACCTGGTATTATTGTGGTACTTGATTGTGTAGTAGCTTCTTTAACGTATACTGGTGTTGGAGAATATGAGCCTTCATTTACAGATTTTATTCCCACAATTTTTATGTTTAATGTTTCAGCAATAAGTTTTGCTTTGGATGCGGCGTCTTCTACTGCCAGCTTTAAAGCAGTACTTTTTAGGTTTTTGTATGTTTCATCTGTTACTGTGAATATTATGCCTGTAACTTGGTTAACTCCAGCTGCAACTGCTTCGTCTACTATTTTTCCAGTAGCTAATCCAAGCTTGCTAACATCCTTCTCTATAATCCTAACTTCTAGGCTATTAACTACCCTATAGCCTGTTATTGTTGGTGTACCTTCTTTTGGATAATAGTATATGGGATATATGTTGTATGAAGTAGTTTGAATATTTTCTTTTGATACACCCATATTCTCAAGTCTTTTGATCAATTCTTCAACAATTACAGCATTTTTTGCAGCAGCATCTTTTGCATTTGACGCCTCAGTTACAACACTTAACATTACTTTAGCCATATCAGGGTTAACTTTAATTTCACCATTCCCATAAACATAGATGGTATGCTCTACTATTTCATCTACTTCAGTAGCTGTTGTCGGCTGACTAAGAAGTATTGTATAAATTGATGTTGAGACTAGTGCTAGAGTTAGTGCAAGTGCACCAAATATTGCTATTGCTTGTTCTCTATTCATCTTCCATCAGCTTATAGTATGAATTTTATTAAAAATAAGACTATATTTTTGAACAGATGTTCTATTTATAGAACAATAAAATGTACTTTAAAATGGAAAGTTTAGACAAAAAGATTTAATTTGTAACCTTTTAGGATTTTAGCCGTGGTAGTTGTTGAAAAAGGTTGCATTGATAAAGGGAGATGGTGTTGGGCCAGAGCTTGTTGAAGCGACAATGATGGTATTTAATGCAATAAAGCCGCCTATAGAATTTATACCTTGTGAGGCAGGATATGAGTGGTGGCTTGAACATGGAGGAAATTCTCTTATACCTGATGAAACGTGGAAAATTTTGAGAGAAAGTGATGCATGCCTTAAGGCGCCTATGACTACACCACCACAGAGTGGTGCACCAAAGAGTGTTGTTGTATCTATAAGGCAGAAGTTTGATCTCTATGCCAACATAAGGCCAATAAAATCGTTTAAGGGAAGAGCAGGCCCCCTTGGAGAGGTGGATTTTATATGTGTTAGAGAAACCACAGAAGGACTTTATAGTGGGATAGAGTTTAAGATTTCAGACGATATAGCGATTGCTTTCAGAAAGATTTCTAGGAGACAGTCAGAGAAGGTTGCAAGAAAAGCTTTTGAGATTGCAAAAGAAAGGAAGTGGAATAAAGTAGTTGTTGTCACGAAAAGAAATATTATGAGAGAATGTGATGGCATATTTATTGAGTCTGTTGAAAGGGTTGCTAAAGATTTTCCGGGAATAGTGTTTGAAGAATATTATGTTGATAATATTGCACAGCAGCTTGTTAAGAATCCTCAAAGATTTAACCAGAACATTATACTTGGAACAAACCTTTTCATGGACATAATTTCAGAAGAAGCAGCTGGACTTGTTGGAAGTATTGGATGCATTTATTCTGGAAACTTTGGAGACAATTATGCACTCTTTGAACCAGCGCATGGTAGTGCACCAAAATATAAGGGCATGTATAAGGTTAACCCTACAGCAATGATACTTTCAGCAGCATGGATGCTGGAATATCTTGGAGAAAAGGATTATGCAAAAGCAATTTTTGATGCCACAGAAGAAGTTATCCTAGAGGGAAAATATGTTACATATGACCTAGGAGGAAATGCTGGAACACTAGAAATGGCTAAAGCAATAGCAGACAAAGCAAGTACATATATTAAAAAAATTTAAGATTTTTATGTGAATGGTTCAATTACTATAGTGAAGAATATTAGAAGCACTATTATAACAAGTGGAAGTAGTTTTTGCATCCTATCCTCAAACACTATTGCACGTTCAACCTGTTTTCTGTCAACCAAACGCATACCTTGTACACTAACACCAATATTAAATAAGAAAAGTGAGTATATTGCTAACATGATTCGATCAAATAATGTAAGATAGGAGAGAGGGGGCAGGGTGCTAAGTGTGGCTAGATGGTAGGCTACAGCAGAAAATAGTGTTGTTATACCTATGGAAATTCTTTGAGAATAGTTTTGTATGCTTACAGCAAATGAGAGGAGACTAATTAATGTTATTAATGTTATTGGAACAAAATTTTTCATGAAAACCGGAAATGTTTCACGTTGTATAGATATTGTGAATATTATACGTGAATAGTTTTCTCCAGGATATTCGTGAACAATACTCTCTGATGTAAAATCCTTGAATTGCCATCCAACAACATAAGCTTGAGGATCCAAACCACTTTGTTCAAAATCAGGCGAAAAGACTAACTTTGATATGTTAAGAGACTTGTCTTCAATAATTATATTAAGATTTTGTACGTCAAAGGGAAAAGATTTAAAATTATACTGTTGAACAAATGTTGCCTTAACCCTATATTCTACATACCCTTCTCTTTCAACAGTCTTTTCAATTTTAGATGGTACACCATTTATGAATTCAAAATTTGGGGGGACATCTGTATAATGGAACCAGAGGTAGAAGTCTGCAGAAAATGTTCCAGCTGCAAGGTCAACCTTATCAATACTAATAACCCAAACACCAGCCTTAACTTGTGAGGGAGAAAGGGCTTGTACACTATTTATACCTAAGCAGAATGTTGAGACTATGATAAGGAGTGCGATAATATGTTTATTGCTCATCTACTAGAGATTGGTGATAATGGTTTAAAATCTTTAATGAAAAAACTTATAAAATAAGAGTATATTTATAGATTTTTGAAAATAATTTATATTAGATTTGTTAATGCTGCAATGATGGAAATATGCCTCAGTTTGTTAAAGGTAGGATGAAACAATTTCTTAAAGAACATAAGTTGACATTTGGAACCTGGATTTCTTTAACAGATTCTGATGTTGTTGATATGCTTGGACATGTGGGATTCGATTGGTTTGTCTTTGACACAGAACATTCACCTCTAAACACTTCAATAATACAGAAGCTTATTCAACCATTAAGTGGTACAGAAGTTTCACCATTAATAAGGGTAGCATGGAATGACCCAGTACTAATAAAACTTGCACTGGACATAGGAGCAGAAGGAATAGTGGTACCATGGGTTAATACAGTAGAAGATGCAGTTAAAGCAGTTAAAGCATGCAGATACCCACCTTATGGAATAAGAGGATTTGGCCCGAGAAGAGCAGCAGCATACGGCCTAGACCCAACATATGCAAAAAGAGCAAACGATAACATTGCAGTGATAGTACAGATTGAAACAGAAGAGGCAATAAAAAACGCATACGATATTTTGAAGGTTGATGGTGTAGACGCCTACTTTATAGGACCATATGATCTATCATGCTCACTTGGAGTACCAGGAGAATTTGAAAGTGAAAAGTTCAAGAACTCAATAGATACTGTTTTAAAAGCTGGAAAGCATGCTGACAAGCCTGGAGGAATATGGACAGACGACCCACAGACTGCAGTAAAAAGAATAAAACAAGGTTTCAAGATGATAGACCTTTCAGGAGACATTGGAATACTACTTAGGGCTGCAAAAGAATGGCTTGAAATTGTTAAGAAAGGAATTTAGTAACATAGATTCCCTTCAACCTTTATTTTTAATAAAACAAAAATTATTTAAACCTCCACAAAAGATAGAAGGAAACGTGGGCCCGTAACTCAGCTAGGTCAGAGTGACCGGCTCATAAAGTAAAGTGATCTTGAGAAACCGGTCAGCCGTGGGTTCAAATCCCACCGGGCCCATACTCTAGCTGTTCATTTAACAGATATAATCTTGTAGAGTAGACAAAAATATTATTTTATAAAAACAATATACATAAATAATTATAAAATTATATACTAGCTTGAGGTAAATATATTTGGAATATAAACGTCTAGGAAAATGTGGTTTAAAAGTTTCTGAAATATGTCTTGGAACAATGGATTTTGGTTCGAAGGTGAATGAAGAAACAGCTAACAAGATTATTAAGAAGGCCGTTGATTTGGGCATCAACTTCATTGATACAGCAAATGTCTACAATAATGGAAAGTCTGAAGAATATGTTGGTAAAGCGATTAAGGGAATGAGAGACAGTATTGTTTTAGCAACTAAAGTTCGACATCGTATAGGACCAGGACCAAATGATGAGGGCTTAAGTAGAAAACATATAATGTTTGCTGTAAGAGAAAGTCTACAAAGACTTGGAACAGACTACATTGACATCCTTTACCTGCATAGGCCAAGTAATGTTGATATAGTCAAAGGATTTGTTGGTGAACCAACACCATTAGAGGAGACATTAGCGGCACTAAATGACCTAGTTAGATGGGGTAAAGTACATTATATTGGATGCTCAAACTTTCCAGCTTGGCTCCACTGCAAAGCTTTATGGATAAGCGATAAAAATGGCTTTGAAAAATTTGTTGTAAGCCAACCACGATATAATTTACTCCAAAGAGAGGCTGAAAGAGAAATTATTCCATTATGTGTCGACCAGGGTATAGGAATAGTCCCTTACAGTCCCCTTGCTGGAGGAGTGTTGACTGGAAAATATAGACCAGGTGCACCACCACCCGAAGGCAGTAGGGGGGCACTTAAACCAGAATTCTTTAAAAGACACAACTTTGAATGGGATGACCCATTTAATCTTAAGGTAATTGAGGGACTAGAAAACTTTTCTAAAAAGATTGGTAAACCAATGCTTCAGATAGCATTAGCATGGCTGTTAGCAAATCCAGCTATAACAGCACCAGTAATAGGCCCCACTACCGTGGAACAACTTGAAGAAAATGTTGCAGCAACAGAACTTAAATTGACAGAGGCAGAGTTAGAAAGAATTGATAAAATATCACCAAAAAAAGGTCCATACTTTACATAGGGATAGGCGTTATATATTCTACAATTTGCTCTTTAATGTTAACTATAGTTTCTAATTACTCTGGCATATGCTACAACATTCTTAGTTAACTGAAATTCTATAAAAATCCTATTTTATGCTTGGTATTTTTATTGTTATTTTTGTTCCTTTGTTTGGTTCGCTTTCCACTTCAATTGTTCCATGATGTAAGTCTACCACATGTTTTACTAATGCTAGGCCTAAGCCCATGCCTTTAGATTTTGTTGTATAGAATGGTTTGAATAAGTTTCTTTTTACTTCATCACTCATGCCGACGCCCGTGTCTGTAACAGTAAATTCTATTATGCTATTTTTTTGTTTTGCCTTGATCATTAATGTACCACCTTTTGGCATAGCCTGTATAGCGTTCAATATAATATTAGATAATGCCTTCACTATTAGAAGTGGATCAAGTTGTGTTCTGATATTGTCAACGTCTTTTATAATTTTTATGTTTTCTGATTTAGGAAACTGCTTAAGAGTTTCTCCTACTATAGCTTGTAGGTTTACTGGCTCAAGTTTCGCTTCACGCTTACCTAAATATTGTAGGTCTTTAGCAATCCTATCAATATATAATATGTTTTTCTCAATTACTTGAACATATTTTCTTACCCTTTCACTAATTTTACAAGGATTACTTTTTGCCGTATTATCTAGTAGGAAGCTGTAGTTTGAGATTACTTGTAACGGATTTCTTAAATCATGCGCGACCATTAGGGTCATTTGTCCTATGGCTGCAAGTGTTTCCCTTTCATGCAATTCTTTAACCTTTTCTTCAACAATCCTTTCTAAATCTTGTGTATATTTTTTAATTTCTTTTTCAAGCCAGTAGCGTTCTAATGCTATAGCATAATATTTTCCAATCTTTTTTACTTGCTCTAAATCATTGTTTGTATAGTCTTTTTTAGAATTTGCTAAGACAATCAAGCCTAAAACTTTATCGTTTAACATAACTGGAACGACAATAAAACGTTCTACTAGAAAATAATCTTCTAAAATATTCTTTAATACTGGATAAGCTTTAAGATCATTTATATAAAAAGCTATTCTTTCATTAATTGCATATCCAAACGGTGCAGGATAGCGATCATTTTCGTCAGGATATATGACTTTTTCCTCTTTCATAAAATGTTTGCCTACATTTTTAAAGGATTTAATAACAAGCACTTTCGTTCCAGGTTCTATTATGCCAACAAACCCAATTTCGCTTTCAGTAATTTTAAGCAAAGCATCTAAAACAGTTTTTGAAGACCTTTCTAAATCGGTTATAGACGAAATTAGAGATTCGATAAGCAGGGTGCTATAATTAATATTTACCACAAAGCAACAATCCACCAAATATTGGCAAGGATTTTAAATTAATTGATTATTTAAACATTACTATTTTAGAGAGAGGTTTTGCATGTTAAGGGCACTGCTTCCTCTAACTAACATAGCTAGCTATTACCAAATTTTCCTTTCATCAAAATAGGGCGCTATAACAAATAAATGGCGCCGCTGGGAGGATTTGAACCTCCACTCTACTGGTTAACAGCCAGCCGCTTTACCGGGTTAAGCTACAGCGGCACATTTTTGGAGGATTAATTAACTGAATATATAACTTTTTACATAAAAATTCGTTGTTAAATATATTGATCTTTTTTAAATGGAGGAGAGTTTGTTTATAAGTATGTTTGTTTATAGGTTTGTGGAAAAGGATAAGAATGTATTTAGACAGAGAGTTTATTGAAAAGGTGAAGGATTTTTTAATAAAGTATACTGGAGACACATTTATTTTGGTTGATGATGCAAATTTTTTGCGAAGATTTAATATTTTATGGAATATTTGTGTACCATATGATGTTAGACCTATTGGATATATTGGAGGAGTAAGTGAGAGTTTAAAGCATGAGGTGGTAGTTTATCCTCATATGTCCATAGATTTGCAGGGGGCAGCATACGATTTAGATCAGGCGGATATTGAATTAAAAGAGTTTTTGGATACATTTTATCAGAAACCTAGAAAAGGATGTATTATAGTAAGTATAGAGGAACTTAGACAGCGTGAGAAATGGATTGATTTGGAGATGAAGTTGCCTTGGACAACAAGATATTTGAGAATGTTAGATGAGCTTGCAAGGGAATACAGCATAAAATATAATGTTAGTATAGTCTTTTCTCCCGGGTTTGGTGGAAAACTTCAATGCAGGGATTATGCATATTTTAAGGCAGAAAAAATGGATGATGAAACAAAACTTGAATTAATTAAAAAGCATGTAATTGCGTATACAGAATATTGTAGAGAATATGAGAAAAGATGGATTAATTTTAGAGAAAAAGTAGAAAAGGTTAGAGAAAAATAGGATTATTTAACCTTTTCCCAGAACTCTACATCACCTTCTACAACATTAAATAGTGGGTGAGGTTCTGGAAATATAACTTCCATTAACTTATTATATCTTTTTCTATCACGCTTAAACAACTTTTTCATCAAATGATTAAATTCATAAATTAGTTGACCTTTTGTCACAGGTATTGTATAATCTAAAAATGGTGGACTAATATTGTATTTATTAAAATTATAGCCTCTTTTAAGTGATTCAAGTAAGATATGTAAAAGATAGGTGTTAATAGCAGATATTGGATCCTTTTGTGCCCTAAACCGTATCAGTTGAGGATGATTCTTATATCCTCTTACCTCACATAACAAAACCTTTTTTGCAAGCAACCCTTCTCTCCAGCAAGCCACAAGCCCTTTCTGGTCAAGATATTTGGGATGAATAGACCATAATCTCATACTAGAGATAAACTATAGAATTACATATTTTAAGATTTTATTTGAACAATGAAACAAAAGCGCTTACATTATCTTTTATCGATTTTATTAGTGGATGTTTTATATCTTCAGACTTTTCTAATTCCTCAAGTCGTTTTATCCTAAAGTAGATTGGAGGGTGAGGGTCAAATCCAAGCCATGCCCTGATTCTAAATGATATATCTCTTTCTAGCACAAGCCTTCTAAAACCAATTTTCCTTAGTGCTTCAGCCAAAACTTTAGGTTTACCTATTACGATAGCAGATTCTAGGTCAGCCTTAGATTCAAAAAATTTTGCAATAAAATAGACCATAGAGAAAGCTAATAGTAAATATATAAAGCCTAACAACATAACCAAGGGCCAGAGTATGTATACTCTAAGAATATATTCTGCTGAAGCGAGTGTAAAAAAAGCGACAGTATCCTTTCCTTTTATATGACTAAGCTCATGTCCAATTACAGTCAAAATTTCTTCCTCATTAAGTTGTACAAGGAGACCTGTTGTTATTAACATGACACCATATCTTGAACTTACACCTGATGCTGCTGCATTTGGAATCGTGATGTTTGATACAATAATTTTTGGAGTATTCAGATTAAATTTTCTACATGCATATTCCACAAGTTCATAAAGATTTAATATTTTAACAGAAACGCTTTCAGGCATACATTTTAAGCCATATTTTAAGAAAATATCTTTAGCCGTTTCACATTCAACTTTTTTACCCTTAGCTAAAGTCGAATTATATACTTCATTTTTAATTTCAGCTAAAATCTTAGGATTGATCTTAATCCTTTCAACTTCTTCAGGTGTAAGTTGATACTGTAGTATATGGACATATGGATTATCTTTTGTAATTTCCCAATCACCAATAGAGGAGACAATCTTTCCAGAGAATAAGAGTATAATGAATTGAATCATGACTAGGAATATTGGTGTATAGGGTCCAAAGATTATAAAAAGAAAAACACTAACAAAAATGAAAATTAGGAAAAAAAAGAGCATACTTTCAGAAAAAACCTTAATTATAAAATTGTTCTTTTTTGAAAAAACCTTTTCTGGAACAATTGTCTTTCCTTCAACCCATGTAAAGTATAGTGTAGCCTGTCTAACTTTATCCTCAAAAACTTGAACACTTATAAAGAGATCCTCCTTAATTCTAGAAACAAATTCTTCAGGAACAGAACCACTTAAATACATTTCAACTAAAATCGGATTTCCTACAATAATAGAAGTGTCCATCGACCAAGAAAAACCTTCAACCATGACCTTAAACGAGAGGATTTTACCTCTCCCATCTTCCAAGAATGCAATGTCTTTAAAAATATTCCTCTTCCTAAGATAGTTTTCTTCAATAAATTTTAGAAGATAATCGAAATTGATTGGAGAAATTTCAGTTTCTATAGTAAAAGACAATTTTGAGGACATTCTCTTATCAAAATTTTAAATCAAATATTATTTTAATATTTCTAAAACCTTTTTAATAAGAAACATAAACCTAGACTAAGGTGAAAAAGTTGGAGTTTAAAATAGGATTTATTGGACTTGGTATAATGGGAAAACCAATGGCAAAAAATTTGATAAAGGCAGGTTTCAAACTAACTGTATGGAATAGAACAGCTTCAAAGATGAATGAACTTATAGATATGGGTGCAGAGGGGGCTGGTTCTCCTAAAGAAGTTGCAGAAAAAAGTAATGTTATCATAACAATGCTAACGGATTCGCCTGATGTAGAAGAAGTTGTTCTTGGACCATCAGGAGTAATAGAAGGTGTTAGAAAGGGGTCAATAGTGATTGATATGAGTACAATATCGCCTAAAGTTGCGAAAAAGATTGCAAAAAAACTTGCTGAAATAGGAGTGGAAATGCTTGATGCCCCAGTAACAGGAGGGGAAATAGGGGCAATAAACGCAACCTTATCAATAATGGTTGGAGGAAATTATGAAACTTTTCAAAAGTGCCTTCCAATCTTCCAAGCTCTTGGAAAAAGGGTCACATATATGGGGCCACATGGCAATGGACAAATCACCAAACTCTGCAATCAAATAATGTGTGTAATGAACCTTCAAGGAGTATGTGAAGGATTAATATTAGCGGCAAAAGCAGGCTTAGACTTAAACAAGCTGCTAGAAGTCCTAACTGGAGGGGCCGCAAACTCTTGGATGCTATCTAACCTTGGCCCAAAGATGATTAAAGGAGATATGGAGCCAGGCTTCAAAATAGCTACACAACAAAAGGATCTAAGACTAGTATTGGAGACAGCCGCAGAGCTTAATGTACCATTACCTGGAACCGCAATCGTACAACAGATATTCAGAGTAGCTGAGGCAGAAGGACTTTCAGAAAAAGGAACACAAGCGCTGATTAAGGCAATGGAAAAATTAGCAGGATATAAGCTAATAAAAGAGTAAAACATAGTAATTCACTAAAATTTTATATTTTTGAATAATGTGATAAAATTCAAATCATTATTTTTTTTAAGAAGAAAAGGAATATAGTACAAATAAAAAGGAAATAATGTAGACCCGTTTCTACTATAGAAAGTAAAGTTAAAAAAATGTGCATTTTAACCCTTTATTGATTATATTTAATTAATAGTAAACATACTATAAGGTGATTGTATATGAAAGTTGAAGGAGAAAGTGAGAAAGAGAAGAAAGAAGAAAAGAATGTTAACCAAACCGAATCTATTAAAATACAGGAAAAGATGGATGAAATCGAAGATTTAAAGAATAAAGTTGAATTGTATCGTAAAGAGGTGGAGGAGGAAAAAAGGAAAGCTGAAGAATATCTTACACGATTAAAATATGTTCAAGCAGATTACTTAAACTTTAGAAAAAGAATAGAAAAAGAGATAGAAGAAATAAAAAAATATTCTAATGAACGTTTTATAATATCACTTTTAGAAATAGTGGATGAACTTGAAATGGCTTTAGAGGCGGGTAAGAACACAAATTCTATAAAAACCTTACTTGAAGGTGTAGAGATGACACTCAAAAAACTGAACAAGATTTTAGAAAATGAGGGAGTCAAAAAGATAGAGGCATTAGGTAAAATGTTCGATCCAAACGTACACTATGTGATAGCGCGAATTGAAAAAGAGGATATAGAGGAAGGAACAATCTTAGAGGAAGTTAGAAAAGGATATATTATGAAGGATAGGGTCATTAGACCTAGTATAGTTAAGGTTGCAGTTAAATCTATAAATAAAAATGATGTTAAGAGGTGATTAAAATGAGTGGAACTCAAGTTCGTGAAAAGGTTCTTGGAATAGATTTAGGTACTACAAATTCTGCCGCAGCAATATGGGAAAATGGTAAAGCAATTGTCATACCAAGTGCGGAGGGACCTACAATTGCAGGCAAAATGTTTCCATCAGTGGTAGCCTTTACAAAAGATGGACAACTACTTGTAGGAGAGCCTGCAAAAAGACAAGCGACAATAAACCCTGAGGGAACAGTATTTGAAATAAAAAGAAAAATGGGCACCAACTATAAGGTTAACATTTTTGGAAAAGAGTATACACCCCAGCAGATTTCAGCATTCATCTTACAGAAGATAAAAAGGGATGCAGAAGCATACCTTGGAGTCCCGATAAAAAAATGTGTTATAACTGTTCCAGCACACTTTAACGATAACCAGAGACAGGCTACCAAAGATGCTGCAGAAATTGCTGGATTCGAGGTTCTAAGAATAATAAATGAGCCGACAGCAGCATGCCTTGCTTACGGAATAGATAAACTTGAAAAAGAAATGAAGATTCTAGTATTCAGTTTTGGAGGAGGGACACATGATGTTACAATAATGGACTTTGGTAAAGGAGTATTCCAGGTTCTTTCAACTAGCGGTGACACACAAACTGGTGGAGCAGACATAGACCAAGCACTCATGACATATATTATTGAAGAATTCAAGAAACAGACTGGAATAGATTTAAGAGGAGACAAGATGGCTATGGCCAGACTAAAGGAGGCGGCTGAGAAAGCGAAGATAGAACTTTCAACACTCTTACAGACAGACATAGACCTACCATTCATATACGTGGATTCTTCAGGGCCAAAACATCTTCATATGACAATAACGAGGGCAAAACTGGAGGAGCTTGCTGAACCGATAGTAGAGAGGACAAGAAACACTATTATGAGGGCTATAGAGGATGCTAAACTTAAACCTCAGGATATAGATAAAGTGATTCTAATTGGTGGAACAACAAGAATGCCTTTGGTGCAAAGGTTTGTTGAAAAAATTATAGGAAAATCTCCAGAAAGAGGAGTGGACCCAATGGAATGTGTTGCAATAGGGGCAGCAATACAAGGAGCAGTTTTAACGGGAGAAGTTAAAGACATACTTCTAATCGATGTTACACCATTATCATTGGGTGTCGAAACATTAGGTGGAATATTCACTAAAATTATTGAAAGGAACACACCAATACCTACTAGAAGAAGCCAGATATTTACTACCGCCGAAGATTTCCAGACTGCTGTAACAATACATATTTTACAAGGTGAGAGAGCAATGGCAGCGGACAACATTTCTCTAGGAATGTTTCATTTGACTGGAATACCTCCAGCACCAAGAGGTGTGCCTCAGATAGAAGTCACATTCGATATAGACGCAAATGGAATACTTCATGTTACTGCAAAAGACCTGGGAACAGGAAAAGAGGCAAAGATAACAATAACAGCAGCAACAAAACTTTCACAAGAAGAAAAGGAGAAGATGATAAAAGAGGCGGAACAGTACGCTGAACTAGATAAAAAGAAAAAAGAGGAGGCTGAGCTTAGAAATGATGCAGAAGCACTAATATACACTTCTGAAAAGACTAAAAAAGATCTTGGAGACAAGCTTACACAGCAGCAGAAAGAACAAATTGATAAAGCCGTTTCAGAATTACGTGAAGCACTTTCAGGCAAAGAAATAGAAAAGATAAAGCAGAAGCGTGAGGAGCTTAGAAAAGTACTACAGGAAGTAGGAACAATAATATACCAGCAAGCAGCATCAGAATATGCTAAGCAGCAAAAAAGTGAGCAAGGAAAACAGCCAGACGATAAGACCGTAAATACAGATTATAAGGTAACATAAACAAGTAAAAAATGGGCACAGCAATAATAAGTTTTTAAATAAATTAGAATTGATATCCTAAACTTTTAATTATATTGGATATGGAAATGTATACCGTCTAAAAATAGGGTGATAGAGCATGTCTGGAAAAAAGGACTATTATGAGATACTTGGTGTACCAAGAAACGCTACTAAGGAACAAATTAGGGAGGCATATAGAAGACTTGCCATGCTCTATCACCCAGACAGGAACAAGTCACCTGATGCGGAGGAAAAATTTAAGGAAATTTCTGAAGCATATGCAGTACTATCTGATGATGAAAAGCGAAGACAATATGATATGCTTGGACAGGCTGGCTTCCAGCAACAATATACTCCAGAAGATATATTCAGAGGAACAGATTTTGAATCAATATTTAGGGACTTAGGATTCGGATTCGACTTCGACAACATATTTGACTTCTTCTTTGGAAAGGATAGAGTTAGGGAAAATGTAGGCAGAGACTTATACTATGAACTTCAGATAACATTGGAGGAGGCAGCACAAGGTGTAGAGAAAGAGATAGAAATTTACAGGAACGAAATATGTGACACATGCCATGGTTCAGGTGCAAGCCCGGGAACAGCTCCAAAAACATGTAATGTATGTAAAGGAACTGGCCAAATACAGAGGGTTCAAAGCAGTGGATTTGCTAGATTTGTTCAAATTACTACATGCTACGCATGCAAGGGCAAGGGTACAGTTATAGAAACACCATGTAGGGAATGTAGAGGTACAGGCGTTACAAAACGTAAGAGAAAGATTACAGTTAAAGTACCTCAAGGAATAGATGAAGGTTACAGGCTGAGACTAGAAGGGCAAGGTGATATACCACCAAATGGAGGAAGACCTGGAGATTTATACATTGGAATAAGAATAGCACCCCACAAACATTTTAGAAGAAGAGGAGATGACATATTCTATAAGCTTGAAATCAGTTTCCCACAAGCAGTACTAGGTACAGAAGTAACAATACCAACATTAGATGGAAACACAATTATTAAGATACCTCCAGGCACCCAACCTGGAGAAACTATAAGATTACATGGAAAAGGTATGCCAAGGCTTGATAGAAGAGGTAGAGGCGACCTTATTGTAGAGGTAAACGTTATAGTGCCAAAGAAGCTTACACCAAGACAAAAGGAACTAATTCAAGAGCTTGCAAAAGAATTCGGTTTAGATAATATAGAGTACGAGAAAACACGAAACAGATTTTTTAAATTTTAAAATTTCATAAACTAATGCAGTCTACAATTATAGGGGGAAATGGGTAAAAGGGTAGCAATAGCTAAAGGACAGACAAGATATAATACTGTTAAAAAGGCATTGGAGTACATAAAAGATGAGATAGTGGAGGGAATTTATGGAAAAAATAATGTGATCATTAAACCAAACCTTGTGTCATCATACAGACAACTTGCATCCACACACATTGATACAATTAAGGCAATATTTGATTTCATAAAACAATATTATAATGGAAAAATTTCTATTGTAGAAGGGTCTGCAACCAATACAATTACAGCATTCAAAAACTTTGGATACACACAATTTGCACAAGAAAATAGAATAGAACTTTTTGACCTAAACCAAGACGATTATAGGGAAGTAATGATCTATGACAGCAACTATAGTCAGATTCCAGTTAGAATTTCAAAAAAAGTCTTAGAAAGTGATTATAGAATATCGTCAGCCGTATTAAAAACACATGACACAGTAATTGCAACCCTCTCAATAAAAAATATGGTTGTAGGAAGCATATTGCAAGGTGACAAACATAGAATCCATCAGGGATATAAGGCAATAAACTTGAACATTTACAAAATCGCAAAATATGTTTGGCCACAATTAGCAATAATAGATGGATTTTTGGCAATGGAAGGAGACGGCCCAGTTTCAGGAACGCCGGTAGAAATGGGAATAGTTATAGCTAGCACAGACGCAGTTGCAGCCGACACAGTTGGAGCATATATTATGGGATTTGATCCAGATGAAATAGGATACTTGCATTATTTAAAAAAGGCGGGAATAGGGGAAGGAAGCATAGAAAAAATTGAGATTATAGGAGAAAAACTAGAAAATGTGAGAAGAAAATTTAAACCGCATATAACATACAGCCTGCAAAGAAAATGGAAAATAGAGGATTTTAATATAGAAAAGTTGCTTTCCTAAAAATTAAATTCCTTAGAAAATATTTAAATCATGATGTTAAGAGATTAGAATTATGGTAAATTTTATTCCACCAGAATATGCATGGATTATTCCAGTAATAGCACCATTTATTATTGGATTGATAGTTGGTGTAATAATCAAAAAGGCATTAAAGTTAGTAATAGCACTTATCATACTACTAATATTTTTGGCGATTATAGGATACATGCAACTACCTAGCTTAGAGGAAATAGCTAAGGCAGCACTAGTATATCTGCCAAAGATTTGGAGTGAAGCAAGCCCACTAATAAACATATTACCTTATTCTTCTCTAACATTTTTACTTGGGTTAGCATTAGGGTTATGGAAAGGCTAGATTTTAATGGACATAAGAACAGTCACTAAAGCCACTAGAATATTAAAAAATATGCCTAGAACAGGATGGTTACAGAAAGAGATACCATCATATGATGCAGAAACAGTGGCAGAACACACTTTCGAGGTAGCTCTAATTACACTAGCATTTGCCTTTAAATTGGATGATAAAGTTGATAATGGAAAGGTTTTGACAATGGCTCTAGTTCATGATCTAAGCGAATCAGTTTTGGGAGATACTCCAAAAGCATTAACTGAAAGATTAAGTGAAAAAGTAAAGCATGAAATCGAGTGTGAAACAGTCAAGAAAATCACAGGCTCAGAAGAAATAAGAAAAATTTTTAAAGAATATGCTAACGGAGAAAGTTTGGAGGCAAAGATTGTTAAACTTGCAGACAAACTTTCAACAATATTACAGGCTAAAAGCTACAAGAGTAGAGGATATAAAGTAGATGAAATCATAGAAACAACAAAGATTGAGTTGATGGAAACACTTAAACAACTAGAAGACAAAAATATAGTGGAAACCGTATACGACTTAATAAAATGATTGTTTAATAAATTAAAGAGGATATGATACCCTTTTCTAGAGCAACCCTTATATCCATAGCTATTCTTTTACCTGTTGACATAGGCTCCCTAAACAAGTATGGTGTATAAGGAGAACCTTCTGGATAAAGATTTGTACCAGCAACAATCCGTGCAGACACTTCGAAAACCATGAAACCTTTTCTAGGATTATAGACTGTTTCAATACAAAATGGGCCTATAAGACCAGGAGGGAAGAGTTCTATTGATGATTCAACAAGTTTTACACCCATGTCTAAGATTTGTGGAAGAAAACTTTCTCTAACAACAACAGGCTGGTTCCCTGTTACAGTATAGTCAAGGTAGTCGGGTATGATGTCAGGATAACCCCTGTACACTTCATCTATTGGCTCAATTCTTTTATCAATACTTAAAAGTTCTAATCCACCCTTGCTCAACTTTAAACCTCTAGAATATATTTGACTATAAAAGTAGTGTGGATAGTATCTGACACCCGCAACAAACTCTTGTATAACAAGCTTCTCATTTTCACCAATCAAACCTGCCTTAATCTTCTCATCAAGCTTTTTATAAAAATCTTCCCTACTACTAACCTTAAAGTATCCTCTACCTCCCCTCGCACCATAAACTTTTACAAACGCGTAGGTGTCGATTTCGTCGGGACTCCTAAATATTCTTGGAAAATTTAATCCAGCTTTTTCAAACCACTTAAACTGTTTTTCCCTATCACCCTCCCATTCTAAAACAAGTCTATTACCATACATTGGTACATAGAATAAGTCTAGAATATTTTTTGAACCAACATATTCAACAAATGATCCATGAGCAATTATTATAGAATTTAAGCCAATAAGTTGCTCTTGAACCCTATCATCAAGAATATCTTTATAGTTATCAATGACTACAAGCTCATCAGGAAAAGCTTCGGGAAAAGCCTGATAATATTTTACCCTATCTGCTAAACAAATACCAACAGTTCTAAAACCTTCACGTTTTGCACCATGAAATATCTGAAGGGAAGAATGGGAACATAATGTGGCTATAGAAATTTTTTTCAAATCATATCTTGAAAGAACACTTAAAATCTCGTTTCTATCGATCATTTTCAGCCTAAGACATGAGGGTTAATACCATAATTAAGTTTTAAGATTTCCAATCTTACCTCTAATGCCACTCTAGTCTAAACATCACAGAAATAACCAGGTTTCCCTAGAAAAGTATATTTTATGTAACTTTAAAAAACATATAACAATTGGAGATTTACATATTGTATTCTAAAGATAAACCTAAATTTTTAGCTAAAGCTTTTTCATAAATCTTTTTTGCAACGATAATGTCGGATATAGCGAGACCTAAATTTAAAGCCATTATCTTTTCCTTATCATCGACACGACCTTCTATCCTCCCAACAATTAACTCACAAAGCTCACCATCCACTTTTTTTATTGAAGGAAAATGGCCCAATGTTTGATAATATTTAAGTTGCTCAATATCATCTGTATAAATTTTATCAACTTTAGAAAAAGTTTCAGGTAACCAGTAACTGTCAAATTCAAGTGGCACAATAAGCCCACCGTTCTTAACCCATTCTATTCTTCCAACAGGTTTGGGATTCTTTAGTATTGGAGTAGCAGTTACAATAATATCAGACCCTTGTACTGCTTCTCCAGGAGAACTACTTTTACGAACTTCTAAACCAAAATTTTTTTGCACAAAATTTTCAAATTCTAATACCCTTTCAAAAACAATGTCAAAGACACTAACCTTTTTTAGATTTTTTAATACCAGTGATAAAAACTCTAAATGACTCCTACCTTGCACACCACAACCTATTATTGAGATAGTTTCAGAATCCTTTCTAGCAAGATATTTTGCTGAAATTGCTGAAACAGCAGCAGTCCTTTTTGCAGTAATCCATGCTGCATCCATAATTGAAATAGGCAAACCTGTTTCAGGATCATTTAATATTATAAGACCTGTAAGATATGGAAGATTCTTTAATGGATTTAAAGCTGAACCTGCAATCCATTTTATGCCCACCGCATCAAATTTTTGAATAAAGGCAGGCATCGCATGGATAAATGTACCATTTGATGGATGAATACCGGGTTTCGGTGGAATTTCAACCGTCTTAAAATATTTTTCTTTAAAGGCAGTTTCAACCCATTGCATTATATCTAAAGAATTTATGCACATTGACTCTATTTCTTTTTTTGATAGGTAAACTATTTTATATGATGCCATTATCTAGACATTTTTTATAGAAAAAAATAAATTTTTTTATCTGAAAATTTTTAGAGCCTAAACTTTTTAGAAGATAATTCAATTGCAAGCTTTATTGCTTCCAAAGTTGCACCTTCGCTCGCTGTACCCTTACCTGCTTTACCCCATACAGTTCCATGGTCTGGCGAAACCCTTATTATTGGAAGACCGAGACTTAAGTTAACACCTTCCATAAACCCAACCATTTTCACTGCAATATGACCTTGATCGTGATACATAGCTATAGTTGAATCAAATTGCTTATTATAGTATGCGCGGTAAAAGACTGTGTCAGGTGGATATGGACCTGAAACTTTTATGCCTTGTGATGCAGCTTCTTGAATTGCAGGAGTTATTACATTAATCTCTTCATCACCAAATAAGCCGCCTTCACCAGCATGGGGATTTAAGCCTGACACACCAATTTTTGGGTCTTCTAAGCCAAAAAGCTCTATCAAACTTTCATGAGCCAATTTTATAGTTTTTAAAACATTTTCTCTTTTAATAAGATTGATAGCATTTCTAAGGGAAACATGTGTTGTCACATGCACTACTCTAAATGAGCCCGCAACAAGCATCATCTTCACATCTTTAGAACAAGTTAGGTCTGCCAAAAGTTCAGTGTGCCCAGGATAATTGTAGCCAGCCATGTTAAGACTTTCTTTACTTATTGGTGCAGTAACAATTGCATGAACCTTATTTGATAGAGCAGATTTTACAGCCTCCACAATAGATTCATAGGATGCCTTACCACCTAACACAGATGGCTTACCATAAACAAGTTTAGTAAGGTCAACATTATTAAGATCAAATATGTTTATATGAAATGGTTCATCAGTATATTGTGAAATATCATTAATTTTTATAAGCTTTAAGTCTTTAGCATTAACAATTTCAGCAGCCCTTCTAAAAACATTGAAATCACCATATATTACAAAATTCGCCTTTTTAGAAATCTCTTCATTTCTTAATGCTTTTAATACAATTTCTGGTCCTGAACCCGCTGGATCGCCCATTGTTATTGCAATAATTGGCTTATGAGGGGACATCTTATTTCACATTTTTTAGTCTAGTTGATACTTTAATAAGCGTTTCCAAACCCCCAAATCCACCAGCCTTAGTAACAATAAATAACTCCTCTGATTTAAGAATAGGAAGACCGGGTTCAATTTCGCCTATAATTTTAAATGAATCAAGTTTCAGATTTTTTATTATTGATACGGCAATATCACCACCAGTCATGTAAAGACCGCAAAAGCTTTCAAATTTAAAAGAATCTAAAATTGAATGAACAAGAAAGCCAAATTTTTCTGCTAAAATTGAACCAAGTTGTGGAACATCTAAACCTAACTCTTTAGCCAACATTATACCTTCTTCGATCTGCTCTTTAGAATATGAAGTTGCAAGAATAATATCTTGAGAAAAATTTAGAGCTTGACAAACTTCTTTTTTCACTCTATCCTCTTCTTGCTTAAAATTTTTTATTAAGTCTGATATTTTAATTTGTATAAGCTTGGTTGGAAAAACTTTAACATATTCTTTAATCTGAATTTTTGCAAGCTCGTTAACAGAACCAACGGCCATAAGAATAGGTTTACCTACAGTAGATCCAATAATTGTATTGTAAGCAAGTTGTTCAGCGAGCCCCGCTGAGCCAACCCATATTATCCTCTTCTTTTCTAACGAGAATATTATATTTACGATACTTTTTAAGTCCTGATCGTCTTCTACATCAAAAGATAAAATTTTAAATTCTTCAAGATTTTTTCTTACATCTTTGTTCCTAAGTTCATTTAAATTAACATGATAATAAGATGGACCAAAAATAGGTTCAAAGTATGATGGAATATATGAAGATTTGACTGGCGTTCTTAAATCTCTTCCAAAATACGTTTTTTCAACGGGTATACCGTTAACTAAGTGCACACCATCTTTTGTTGTACGACCTTGTTTAGGGAAAGCTGGAGCAAAAATTACTAATTCAGGATTCAAGGCATCAATTAATCCAACAATCTCAGAGACAATATTACCCCTTAGAGTTGAATCAATCTTTTTGTAGACAAGCTTATTATTTAAACTTTCTTTTACCCTCTCACCAAGCTTATATAAAATTGCATAAGACTTTTCTTTATCCACTGACCTACTTTCTGTAGTGATCCCGACAACATCGTATTCATCAAGTAGCTTACAAACCTTGTCCAAGCTTAATGTGGTAACAGACCTTAAACCAAGTTTAGCAAACTGTGCAACAGTATCATTGACGCCTGTAAAATCATCTGCAACAACTAGTACAGAATCAAACACCCTAATCATCGTTATCACCCTATAAACCCTTCACGGATAAGCGATATTGCATATGCGGCAATCAACATAGACATAACTTTGTCCAAAACTATTGTACCATTTTTTCCAAGCAACTTTAGCATTCTTTCACCACTTAAGAGTATAACTAATGTTATTGAAGTACATATAAATATGGTAACCAATGATATGCCTAAACCCCAAGTGTATTTTATGTAAATTACTGCAGTGACTGCACCCGGTCCTGCAAGAAGGGGTGTTGCCATTGGAACTATACTTATTTTGTCAGCCTCAGGCTTTGGCATCATCGATATTTCAAGAAGACCGAGAATGGAATATATGAGAAGAACGAGACCTCCAGCTATTTTAAAGTCTTCAACACTGACACCCATCAATGAAAATAGGGTATCACCAAAAACAGAAAAAGTTAACAAAATTAGTGTTGCTACAATAACACTCTTTTTTATGATCTTAGAACGTAATTTGGAATCAAAATCTTTAGTTAGAATAAAAAAGTATGGAGCATTAGTGAATGGGTCTAAAATAATTAAAAGTAATAGTATTGCCTGAAAAATATCAAACATATAGTTCACGCTTATGCTTTAAAAAATTTCTTTTAAAATACTTTTGGAAAAAAACGCAAATATTATATAAGCGAATTTGAAAATAATTAATTGCATGAAAGTAACTTATTTTCTAGGACCGTTGGCTTTAATAAGTGCATGGATTACAATAATTTGTGCCATAGTAGCGAACCCATGGTTTAACTTGTACGAAAATGCTTTAAGTGATTTGGGAGCAGAAAACCTAAAAACGAATTATATTTTCAATTGTGGACTTATTTTTACTGGCATAGTCTTTGGAATATACTCTAGCAGTCTAGAAAAGATTACTAAAAATAGGATTAGTGCAATAGCATCTGGAATTTCTCTAATAGCAGCAGCCCATTTAATAATGATAGCCATTTTTCCTTCGGGAACCGCACCACATAGATTTGTTTCGCTAGAATTTTTTCTACTTGTAGCGATTACAATCTTTTTTATGGCAATAGCATTTTACGTAGATGGAGAAAAATGTTATGGTAACCTTTCAATAACAATATTTCTAACAGGAATTTTAGGCAGCGCGCTGATAGAATGGCCGTCTACAGCCCTACTTGAAATATATAACATAATTTTGATAACATTATGGACAATAATTATAACACGCTATAGTATAAGGAAGAGAATATAATAAATTTTATAATGAGTAAATAATTTTTGATACCAGCTTTTGTATCCCACTACTATACTGCATAGCCTTTTTCTGCATATTGTAAACTTCTGGAGGTAGACCAAGTTCCTTAGCTAGTAAGCGTAAAATAATTTTTCTTTCACTCTTTTCAACATCAATTTTATATTTTAAAGGAAGAGATAAAGCAACCTCCGCAACCTTATTGTTTATGTATGGAAATATTGGCTCACAATACATTGATATGGAAACATCATCTCTTGAAATATCAGTAGATTGTAGCTTTTCAAAATCTTTTCTTAAAATTTCGTTAACATTATAACCTTCTCTAGCATAGGATAAATATCTTTTATAACCACCAAAGAGTTCATCCGAACCTTGGCCCACTACTAAATTTTGAAAACCAGAATTTAAGGCTTTTTCTGCAACCATATTCAACAATAACGCAATAGATAAGTTCATCAAATTTTCTTTTCCAAATATCTTACTTAAAAAGCTAATTTTTTCAACTAAACCTTCTTTAGTCAAATCTATCTTCTTTAGTTCAAGAGAAAGAAGTGAAGACACTTTCTCAGAGTTAATGTAATCGTATGAGTCTTTCAAGCAGAAGGTTATTAAATGTGGTGTTATACCACGAACACTGATTAATTTTGCTAGTAGAGTTGAATCAATTCCTCCAGAAAAAGCTATTGCAACTTCACTTATACCATTAAGATTTTTTTCTATAGAATACTTTAAAGCCGAATTTAGAAAATTTAGGGCATCATCCAAGTCAACAATTTTCAAAGAATTATATTCATAATATTTTTTGAGAAAAAAAATATTTTTTGAAAAATCAATGTAGAAAAATGATGCGGGTGGTATGGGTTCATACACTAAATTGTAAAATTTTAAAGGATAAGGGTCAGATGAAAGTATGAAATGGTTTTTGTTACTAGAAAAGTATAATGGTTTTGAACAAGTAGGAGAACGGAAAGCAAGAAGTTCATCATCTTCTAACACTGTAAGTGAAAAATCACCTTCTACATCTTGAGCGAAAAAACGATCAGAACCAGTTTTAATTTTCTCACAAAGATTTAGTATCTTTTTAATACTATTATAGAAATCGAAAACCCGTCCATGAATAAGTATATTAGATTCTTGCTCTTGACTATTTATAGAAAAATATGATAAAATAGAATCTTTTGAAATCTTTTTGGATACAATTTTCGAATACCTTCTGTATCGCATCAGCTTGATTATGGACTCAGTTAAACTGTTTGCATCTTTATCACTTTTTACAATTAGGTAACCGTTAGTTTTAATTGCTTTATTAGCCAATTTCCTTCGCGATCCTTTCTAAAGTTCTTTTAACTATTTCTTTAGAACCCTCAATGTGAGTTTCAGGCGTAAAAATTTGATCAATTTCTTCTTTGCTTAGAAAATTCGAGACAATATGGTCTGTTAGTAAAATTTCTTTAAAATCTTTGCCTTCAATTCTAGACTTATTAGAAAGTTCCCTTAGAATTTTGTGCGCCTCAGACCTTGAAAAACCTTTCCTAATAAGAGCTTCGAGAACGAATTCAGAGTACACTAAACCTTTTGTAAACTCAATATTGGCTCTGATTTTATCTTCTTTTATAACCATTTTTGATAACACCCTAAGAATTGATTCGACCATCTCATCCAATACAATAGCTGAAATTGGTATTATGAAACGTTCATTTGCAGAATTTGTTAAATCCCTTTCATGCCATAACGCTATGTTTTCGAGAGCAACTAAAGGCATAGAACGCAAAAGTTTTGAAAGACTCGAAATCTTTTCACATATTATTGGATTTCTTTTTGAAGGAACAGCTGAACTTCCAATCTGATCCTTGGAAAATTCTTCCTCAAATTCACTTATTTCTGTTCTAGAAAGATTCCTAAATTCGGTTGCAATCTTATCTAATGTAGAGCCAACAAGAGCACACCACCACACAAATTCTGCATAATTTTCTCTTGAAACCACTTGTGTTGCAGCTTTAACTGGATAAAGATTTAGTTCCGACCCTACTAAGTTCATAACATCTAACGCCCTTTTTCCTAAAATAGAACCACTACCAACTACACCTAAGGTTTTACATGCCAGAACTCTTGGCTTAATTTCATACAATCTAATAATGTGATCTAGAAGATCATTAGTCCAGACTGCAAACTTTTGTCCAAAAGATATTATTGAGGCATGCTGACCATGTGTTCGTCCAACAGAAGGAAGAGAAGCGTATTTCTCCGCTAAAGAACCTAAAACTTTTATTATATTCTTAAGCTTTTCTTCAATTATTTCAAAATAATCCTTTAATTGTAAAGATTGAGCAGTATCTAGTACATCATTACTAGTTAAACCATAGTGCACCCAGGGCTTTGCTTTATCTGAAACTACAGAAACAATTGCTTCAACAAGTGAGGCAGTTTCATGCTTTGTAACCCTTTCAATGTCTTTCCACAATTTATAAGGAACAAAATCCGTATTACATTTGGAAGATATTTCAATTGCAGCATCTTCTGGAATAATTTTTAGAACACCCTCAGCCTTTGCTACAGCAGATTCAACCATAAGCATGTACTTTAATCTAGATTCATCAGAAAATATCTTTTTAACTTCATCTGTTCCATAACGGCCTGAGTCTATTGGAAGTACTGGAGTGTAGGACATAGATTGAGCATAGCCTTCTAAAACCTTTAAGTGTTATGGAAAATATTTGAGTTGTTCCTTTATCTTCTTAGCTATAATTGGACCTAGTTTTGGAATTTTTGCAAGATCTTGTTCTTTTGCTTTCTTTAGGTCGTCTATTGTCTTATAACCATTAAAAAATAGTATTCGAGCTCTTACACGCCCAATACCTTCAAGCTTTGTAAGTTCTAGAAGTTCTTTCTTAACACCATAACGTAAACGTTCTTCAAGCGAGCTAGATACAGATTGAAGGCTTCTAATACCAAATAAATTAGATAATTTTGTGAAAGCGTGCACTAACCAATGAGCCGATTCTACCTGACGATAAAGGTCACCCGGTTCGATTGAAAACTTTTCATATATTTCGTTTTCAGTTTCCTCATTTATCCAACTTTTTAATGAAAGAAAACTTCTACCCACATATTCGAAGCATTTAAAGTCTAGATTAGCAAATATGTTAAAGATTGACATTAAATTATTTTCTATAAATGACTTAAATTCTGAGTAATCAGAATGTCTAAGATAAAATTTTGGTTGAAAATCCCCAGAGGAAACAGCCGATAAAAGTATGAGATCTTCGTCGTTTATATTTTTGTTCTTAATATTTTTATATTCTTCGAAAATTGTTTTATAATGGATTCCAGTTGAAGTAGAAATATAAAGGAATGAGATATTTTTACCGAATTCAGTAGAAATATATCGTTCACCCTCTTCCTCTATCAAATCATTTAGTTTAAGATACGATAGACATGATTTAATTTTTGATAAAACAAACTGAGGGCGCCTCTGGTAACCAAGTAGAGTGTTCGAAAAAAAATTGTACAATTCCTTTTCAGTCAAGCCTGGAAATCTAACTATTGTTGCAAGAACATGATTCCTTAATGTTTCAGTATTGATGAGTTTCGAGTATATTGGTTCAGGTGAACCTTTAACATAATGCTCAAAAAATGTTTTAGGATCTCCTGACCTTAATACAGTAATTGCATAGCCCACATTATCATATTTCGGACGACCAGCCCTTCCACAAAGTTGCTTATATTCAAGAACACTTATATCTTCACTTTGACCACATTCACTATGATAACGAGCAAGACTGTTTATTACTACTGTTCTCGCAGGAAGATTAACACCAGCCGCTAATGTTGGAGTTGCACATAATATTTTGATATACCCTTCCTTAAATGATTCTTCAATTAATGTTCTATGTGAATGAGAGAGCCCAGCGTGGTGGAATGCTGAGCCTTTTAATACACAGTTAGCAAGCCTTTGCCCTATCCCAGTTAACTCTTCTGAGGCTATTATTTTTTCATAAAATTCTTTAAGCTTTTCAGCTTCTAAAACACTTAAAAACTTTGATGAGACAACTGTTGCCTTTTCTGCAAGTGAAACTGCATTTTTTCTGTTGTCGGAAAAGATTAATACTTGGCCACCTTCTTTTAACATTGTGTACGCAACATCAATCGCTGGACCGTAGTTACTTCTTAATGTTTCGAACTTTTGACCGTCGTAAAAAAATATTTGACCATTTTGATAAACACCTTCAATCAATTTAACTGGACGCCACGAAATATTAACTGTTTCTGCACCAATCCAAGAGGCAATATCTTTATAGTTTGAAACAGTTGCACTTAAGGCAATGATCTGAGGCTTTATAGAATGAGAGAGAAAATGTGATATTAATATTTCAATAACGGGACCTCTATCATCGTCATTAAGTAAATGGATTTCATCAAATATTACTAGCCCTATCCTTTCTACCCAACTAGGATCATGTCTTATCATTGAATCAAATTTTTCATTAGTTAGTATTAGAACATCTTTTTCTTTTAAGTAGTCATCTCTAACGTCATAGTCTCCTGTTGAGATTGCAATAGTCGGGTTAGACCCATCTGTTTTTGATAAAATTGAGAGTGACTTAAATTCTTCATATTTTTCATTCGCAAGAGCCTTTAATGGTGTAAGGTATATTACCTTTTTATTTTCAAGTACAGCTTTTGCAGCGCACATTAAAGCAATAAGGGTCTTGCCACTTGCTGTAGGAGTGGTTAAAAGAACATTTTTTCCATTCAGAACCCCTTTTTTAACTGCTTCCTCCTGTGGAGGATATAGTGTATGATAGCCTAAATTTTTTAATAGGATTTTTACTTGCTCAGGTAATGGTAGCGAATCAACATTCATGATTATGCCCTTTTGTAGTAGCCAGGTTTTACCATGTAAAATACACCTTTACTCTCTAGCTGTGAAAAATACGTTTTGGCTTCTACTTCATTGAATTTTCCAGTTGCAACAATGGCTTTTATTAATGTATTTAATTCTACAGGCTCATTTGACGGGCCAGCTAATTCCTTATATTTTTGAAAAATGATCTCTAGCTTACTTCTCTCACTTACTGGCATTCCAGTTATTGTACCCATATCTATTTTCCCAGTCTTTTTGTCTACTGCTACAGTGTAAAGCATATGCTTAGTTAATGTAATAGCTTCAGCTGCATCATCTTCAGTAACCTTATCTTTAAGTAATAGTCTTGCTCTCGCCATTGCTAGACGTATTAACGATTCTAGTTGTCTAGGTGTAACAGGAATGCCTTGTGTATCAGACTGGAGGCGCATTTGAAGATAAAAGTCAATCAACATTTTTTCAGCTTCAGGTGTTATCGATGGAGTTAGATTTTTACAATATACAAGATATTTTCTTAGAAAATCAATGTCAAGTGGAGGCTTTTGCACAAAAGTACGTGAGCGTCTAAGAGCCATTATATGTGATGCAATCTGTTCGTCCGCAGACCTCTCTGGAACATCCCTTATTATGGAAATTAAGTCAAATCTTGTTAATAAAGGTGAAGGTAGATTAATATTTTCAGTCAAATTTTTGTATGGATCGTACTTTCCAAGCAGAGGATTAGCAGCGGCTAATATTGAAGTTCTTGCATTCAAGGTAACCACAATTCCTCCTTTTGCAACAGATACAGTCTGCTGTTCCATTGCTTCATGAAGAGCTTGCCTGTCTGTATTGCTCATTTTATCAAATTCGTCTATTGCACATACACCTTGATCAGCCAAGACCACAGCACCTGCTTCAAGCATCAGCATACCACTTTTTTCTCTAACGACTGCAGCTGTTAAGCCAGCTGCAGTTGTACCTTTACCAGAAGTGTAGAGACCTCTAGGCGCTAAACGGGCAGCGTATTTTAAAAGTTCACTTTTTGCTGTTCCTGGATCACCAACAATAAGTATATTTATGTCGCCTCTTAGGGTAGTTCCATCAGGCAAAGGAACTTGTGGAGCACCAACTATTAGGAGTAAGATAGCTTCCTTTAGAAGGTCATGCCCATATATTGATGGAGCAAAAGAGCTAATTAGTGTTTTCATCCAGTCAGGACGTTTAGCCAGTTCTCTGAACCTTATTTCGTCAGCTTTTTCAATTATTATATCTTGAGGGCCTTTTCCTAGAACTTCAACATAATTTCCTTCTAAAAATGCGTTGAATGTACGTGAGCGGCCTCCCCTTGCACCATATTCTTCTTCAGCTCTAAGGATACCTGTGACAGTCACTCTATCTCCAGGTCGGGCTATATCAACTATATCTCCATACAATTTTATTTCTAACTGTCTAGGAAGTTGTCCGGGAGGGAGTTCTTCCGGCAATTCTTGAATTCTTAAAAGCTGGAAATTTACGTAAGCACTTTTTAGTTCATCAAGTTTAAAAATGTCTTTTTCATCACATTCTCTACATTTTAAGGGTTTTTTTAAAGTACGTTCCCTCTGTGGCATTGATGTAACATGATTATTTGGGCAAACCCATGCAGCTTCAATTATATAGGGCTTTATTTCAGAAACTCTTACAACTATACCTGTTACAGCGACTAAGTTGCCTAAAAGGTGCACATCCAGTTTTCTAAGAGGGTACTTTTCTGGAAGATTCCTTATCCTAACTATGAAAAACTTTTCAACCTTTCTAGCGTATTCTGGATCCTCTTCTTTTAAAAAATCTAATGCAGCTTTAGAAAAAAGTTCTAAATATCTCGGGTCTTTTGTCGCCATAGCTGCAAGATCGCTATTATAGCGTGAGAGATCAGAATAATCTATAATAAGCGAGTTTCCACCTTTTTGAATTATATTATTTAATTGAATTCTATATTTTGGCTGTTTATAATCGTCTAACCAGCCCTTAATAAAATCTAAGAAGAGATCTTTAATCTTTGAATCAGATACAGATTCAAGCAATTATTTTTCAACCCCCAATATTTTTGAAACAAACTCTCTAACATTTTTTTGTAACATTTTCAAAAGAGTTTGTTCCTCAAGAGTTAATTTTGGAAGTACATCACTTACATCTGAATAGGGACGAGCATAATGTAGGAGTTTTCTTATCCTAATACTAATTAAATCTTGGGCATCATTATATATTTTTAAATATTCACTTCTTGCCATTATATCTGTTGCGGGAATAGAGCGCTTTTTATCTAAAAAGTCAATAATAACAAGATAAAAGTTTTCTGAAAGTTGAGAAAGATTTAATGAATCTTTTAAAAGCTTTTCTTTAGCAACGCTTTTATAGAATTCTTCCTCAAAACCTTCACTTTGAATTTCCACAAAACCATTTTTTTCAAGAACCTTTGCAACCCAAAAAGGTACTGACATTATTGAACCTTCTAAAATAGTATCTGCATGAAAATCACCAAATTTTAGGTTTTGAACTGAAGATTTAAACTGTACCTTAACAGGAGTAAGTTTGTACCCTAATCTTCTTATTTCAATTACCTCTTCAATTGTAGTATACAAGGTTTACAACCACCCTATAAACAATATATCAAAGGTTAAAAACTTTAATTGATATCCAGACAATTTACATTAGTTTCTTAAAAATGTCTTTTTAACTAAACTAGTCAATTATTTATACTTATATCTATTGGATTTGATTGGTAGAGTGTCAAACATGAGTATGGAGGAATTAATGTGGGTTGAAAAGTATAGGCCTAAAGAACTAGATGAGGTAGTAAACCAACGTGAGGTTATAGAAAGAATAAAGTTACTTATCCAAAGACCTCATGAAATGCCTCATATGCTTTTTGCCGGCCCTCCGGGAACGGGGAAAACAACAGTTGCTTTAATAATTGCAAGAAAACTGCTTGGAGAAGGTTGGAGGAACTATACACTCGAACTAAATGCTTCAGATGAAAGAGGAATAAAGACAGTAAGAGAGAGGATAAAGACCTTTGCAGGATATGTAGATAGAAGTGTAGATATACCATTTAGGCTTATAATCTTAGATGAAGCTGATGAGATGACACATGATGCTCAAACTGCTTTAAGAAGAATAATGGAAGAAAGTTCAAAATATACAAGATTTATTCTAATATGCAACTACTCTTCCCAAATAATTGAACCAATACAGAGCAGATGCGCAATTTTTAGATTTCAGAGCTTAAGCAAGGAAGATGTCATTGAACACATTAAAAGGATATGCAGAAATGAAAAAGTTGAATTCGAAGAAGAAGCACTTGAACTTTTATATGAAATAACAAGTGGGGATTTAAGATATACCATAAACCTTTTGCAAGCTTCAGTAAACAAAGGAAGACTTACAAAAGAAAGCGTGATAAAACAAGCTGGCTTAATGGGTGAAGCAAAGGTTAAGGAAATGGTAGAACATGCATTAAACGGAAATTTTAATGAAGCAAGAAAAATTTTAGTTGAAATGCTAAATATTAATGGCGTTTCAGAAAACGAAATACTAAGAATCTTAGGTACAATATTATTGAGGGATAAAAGAATTGATCATGGTAAAGCTGCAAAAATTCTAGCAGAATACGATTATAGGCTAGTACAAGGTGCAAATCCAGAAATACAATTAACGGCACTTATATCTGAAATTGAGGAATTAAAAAGTGAGAGAAGTTGAAGCTTGAGACACCAAGGGGATTGCGTGACATAGAGCCTGAAGAATTTGATAAAATGGAATGGCTGAGAGAAAAATTTATGGAAACACTTGACCTTTTTGGATTCAAGAAGATGGAACCTTCAACTCTAGAACTATTAGATATACTTAAAGCAAAAAGTGGACCTTCTATAATTGATGAAATATATTTTTTAAAAGATAAGGCAGGAAGGGAACTTGGGCTAAGATTTGATTTAACTGTTGGAATAAGTAGATACGTGTGCAGTAGAAGAGATTTAGAGTATCCTGTAAAGGTGGGAGCATTTTCAAGTGTTTGGAGATATGATGAACCACAACGCGGTAGATACAGATGGTTTTATCAATGGGATGCAGAAATATATGGAAAACCATGTGCAGAATCTGATTCAGAAATAATAGAATTAGCAAAAGTATACTTTGAAAAAATTGGATTAGAAAATATTAAAGTTGAATTAAATGATAGAAAGGTTGTAGAAGAATATATTGTAGATGTGATAGAAGTTAAAGAAGAAAGTGCAGTAAATGAATTACTAAGACTTCTAGATAAAACAACAAAAAAGAATGAAGAAGAAATAATCTCAGAATATGTTTCAAAAGGCTTCCAGAGGAAAGTTATAGAGGATGTGTTAGAATTGGCAAAAATATCTGGAAAAACAGAAGACATTTTAACAGAATTGGAAAAAAAAGGTTTAAAGAGAGTTGAAGATTTAAAAAAAGTTGTCGAAGAACTCGAAATTAGGGGAATAAAAGATTTCCGTATAAATTTAGGCATAGTAAGAGGAATAGACTATTATAGTGGGATTGTTTATGAATTTTATGACCCTACATTGCCTAGGTTAGCAATAGCCGGTGGTGGTAGATATGATAAGCTAATGCAAGTTTTTGGTAGAAAAGACCTTTCAGCAACAGGAGCTGCTGGTGGCATAGAAAGAATACTTATGGCACTAGAGGAGAGAGGGAAGATTAAGATAAAGAAGAAAAGAAGAGTTTTTGTTGCATTTGTAACATTAGAATTAAAAAATAAGGCACAAAGAATCGTTACAGAACTTAGGAAAAGAGGTTATCCTGCGGAAACTGACATGTATTCAAGAGAATTGAAAAAGCAACTGGCTTGTGCATCAAAATATAGTGATTATGTAATAATTTTGGCTCCAAGAGAGGATTTGGAAAACAGATGCATAATAAAAAATTTGAAAACAGGGGACGAGGAGAAGGTAGAATATACTAAAATCTTCGAAAAACTTGAAACATTAATGAATTAAGAATAATGATAATATTTTTTATTTCTTAGATTACTGTAAGATTATATTCACTTTTCGGATAGATAGTGGCCTTTACCTTACTTAGAAAAGAAAATTTTTCTTTCTATCCAATTATTGGTTGGTTTTCTAATTTTGTTGAGAACTAAGTTTTGTTGATAGCCCGGGAGAGATTCGAACTCTCGTCGGCGGGTCCAAAGCCCGCTATGCTTGACCGCTACACCACCGGGCTGTCTATTCCCATAGAAATCAGATGGTTTAAACTTTTTCTCCAAAAGATTCTATTTTAGAAACTATTTTTTCTTTCGGGTCTTCCATAAACTTCCAAAATGATTTAATTTTCTTTTCATACCTTATCCTATTTTCTCTATTATTGAGGAAATGTCTTATTACTTTTATTACATGATTCGGATTTTTAGGCCTTATCACAAACCCTTTCTTTATTAGAAAATCTTCTATTAATGTAGGCTTTCCCGGGAACAAAGATATGGATGGGACACCTAATAGAACAGCTTCATGAGTCATAGTACCACCAAAACCTATAAAAGCATCAGAACATTTTAACAGACTAGGCCCCTCAACAGCATGTTCAGGCAAGATTATTTTCCCATCAAGCTCTTGCTTAATATAATAGAACTGATTTGGATAGCGGGCTAATACTATTATGTTAGCCTTATCCTGAAACTCTTTCACAACATTTTTCAGCACCTCAAACACATTTATTTTGCTTCCACCTAAAAGATATGAAGCATACTCCTCATGCATCCTAATAGTAATTGTTATCTTTTTTTCCAGATTTAATTCGTCTCTAACATCCCTAAACTTCCAGCTTTTTAGCCATATTGCTGCATCAATACATTTATATTTTACTATATTTTCTCTTGCTATTCCATAGCATGTCCAATATTTTTTTGGAATTATCCATGGTGTGAAAAGAAGCTTCGAAAGGGGGACAGCTAATTTGGAAGCATGAATCGCGTGAGGACTGTCGCTAAACATTATATGGGGTACACCCATTCCATAAGAAACACGAGCACATTCTGGCGAAGAAAATGAAATAGACAAATCAAACCTTTCTCCTTTAACAATATCTGCTAGAAGCGCAATTCTTTTAGAGCTTTCAACAAGCTTTTCATAGGGTGTTAAACCATGCTTACCAACCACAACAAGCTTATATCCAATTATTGAGCCAATCTCAAAACCACCATAGCCAGATCTGGTTGTTGAGAAAACATCATGCCCTCTTTCCTTTAACCAATGACTTATTACATTAAAAAACAACGCCTGTTTTGGAGTAAGTACGTCAATCCAAATTTTCATACTTTACACAAAACTATAATAGCTTAGGTTTTTAAATTTGTTGATGCCATGGAAAAGACTGGTTTTACAGTATATGGTTTAAGTACAGAGGGATATGAGATAGCATTAAAGGCTTTAGAAAAAGGGTACATAACTTCAGTAGTAGACGAGAAATTAAATTCTCCAATAAAGTTTAGCAAAAAAATTTTAAATTATAAAAGTGTTGACGAATTTTTTGAAGAAGAAAACTTAGCGGAAATAACATCTTTAGATGAAGTAATAGCTAATACAAAATACCTTCTATTTTGTCCAAAAATTAGATGCGAAATAGAAGAGATACAAAGTTACTATGAAAAAATGTTAAAAGAAGTGTCTCAAAAAATTGTAAAAAATAGTATAATATTTTTTTGGATACCTTTAGGCGAAAATGGGCAAGAAAGAATAGCTAAAGTAGTTTATGACTATTCTGGACTAAAGGAAAACGAATTAGGCATCATCTTTCTACCACCATTTTTTGGGACAGATACAAATTATGCTGGAACAATAGGCAATATAGAAGAGGGAATAAAATTCTTGAAAGAACTTACAAATGTTAATATAAGTTCATTAACTTTAGAAAAAGCTGAAAGAAAATTTAGTTTAATGGTGTTAGAGAAGATTTCAGGGTATACAACTCAAATGATAACACTTTCGGATAAAGATATATCATCCGAAATACAATACTATTTTAACGATATTTTTTCGTACTATACTGATTTAAAGTTAATATATTATACAACTAAAAGGGGGACATCATTAAAAAGCTTTTCAGGCACCCTTTTACGAAATATTGAAAGCTATCCTAAGAATTTAGTAAATTATATAAAAAATATAATCAAAGAAAAAAAACTTAAACCTAGTAGGGTTAGAGTTATTGTTCTATGGAGTAAAAGTAGCTATCATGTTAGACCAGATTTTGACGAAGCTAGTAATAAGTTTTTACTAATGTTACAAGATATTTTCCCCGATGTTCAACTATTATCTTCAGAACAACTAGTTCACAAGAAACTTTTAACACCCTATATTAGAAACATGTGCATTACGGTGGCTTGTTCAGAAAAAGATTTTAAAGTTTTAGAACGTCAGTCCATACAGAATAGAGATAAAGTTATAGTTATTAAAGCCACTTTACCACCATCTAGGTTAGAGTAAGTTGTCTAATGTAAAGATAGGTGTAATAGGAGTAGGAGGATGGGGCAAAAATCATGTTAGAGTACTAAATGAGCTTAAAGCCTTAGAAGCAATATGTGATGTGAATGAAGAAAGAGTTAAAGAATATTCTATAAAATATCAAGTTTATGGCTATACTGACCTAGATAAGTTTTTAGAACATGAATTAGATGGCGTGATTGTTAGTACACCAACGAAAACCCATTACGAAATTGCATTAAAATCTATTGAAAAAGGACTTAATGTTATGGTTGAAAAACCATTTACATATGAAATTGAAGAAGGAGAAAAACTTGTTAAAATGGCTAAAGAAAAAAATGTTATCTTAACTGTTGGATTCATTGAACGATTCAATCCTGCAATGAGAGAAGTTAAAAAGCTTGTTGCAGAAGGAACTATTGGCGCACCACTATATCTTCTTTTTACAAGAGAAAATCGATGGCCAGTACACATTATTGATGTAGGCGTAATTCTAGATACGGCTATACATGACATAGACTTGTCAAGATGGTTTTTTGAAGAGGAACCTTCTATGGTCTTCGCTAGAATGGGTGCCTTTGGGACAAAACATGAGAGAGTTGCGGCCCTAGTTTTGGGCTTTTCAAAAGAAAGGACATCTCTTATAATATCTAATTGGATAACTCCAAGAAAGGTAAGAGAGTTGGAGATTGTAGGCGAGAATGGGACAATATCCTTAAATTTTATTACACAGGAAATAAAAATAGATTTAGAGGATAAAACAGATATTCCAAGAACAAAATATGAAGAACCTCTTCTATTAGAATTAAAGCATTTTATAGAATGTATAAAAGATGGAAAAAGCCCCGAAGTTCGTGGAGAAGATGGAGTTAAAGCGACTAAAATAGCGCATGCTGCACTAGCATCTAACAAACTTGGTTCAGCAATATTTATTCACTTAGAAAAATAGGGATTAGGGGTAGAGTATGAAAACAAATAAACCTATAAATTATGTTGGCAAAAATGTTAAAATTGGAAATAATGTGAGAATATGGCATTTTACCTATATTGGAGATAATACAGTTATAGGGGATAATGTTGTAATAGGTTCGCTTTGTCACATAGATTATAATGTTAAAATTGGAAATAATGTGAGAATAGAAGGTTCATGTTATATACCACCTTTAACTGTAATAGGAAATAATGTTTTTATAGGACCTGCGACAGTCTTCACAAATGACCCATATCCCCCAAGTAAACGATTAACTGGTGTGATTGTAGAGGATGACGTTGTAATTGGTGCACGTGCAGTTATTAAAGCAGGAGTGAAACTGGGAAAAGCTTGTGTGGTCGCAATGGGATCAGTTGTTACACGTGATGTTCAACCAAATACAGTTGTTTTAGGAAATCCTGCAAAACCAATATATGATAGAAGTTTATATGAAAATAAGAAAAAGAGATGGGAGGAAAACATTATTTGAAAATGCTTTTAATCGCAATATAGTTTCTTAATATAAGTAATAATAAAAGCCATAAAAGGAAAAGAATTGCTGAAAATACGACTTTTATTATTCCAACTAAAACTCTGTCAAGAAAAGTGTTTGATGGAATTGGAAATGGTACAATAACTATGAGAATAATATAAGACATAAAAAGAAATGTAATCCATGAAAATGTTATTAAAAGAATTAATCTTATAAGATTATTCAACTTTCACCATCTCATTAACAATGAAGTTATGATAGCCAAAAGTGAGCTATATGCAAAAAGAAATAAAATGCGTCTAGCAGCGATGTATTCTGACATAGGACCGTCTGCAACAATAAGTCTTGCTAGAGTTATTGGAGCGTGTCTACTTTTAGAAACCTCAAGCAATCCATTTTCATTTAATATGATAGGCCTTTCTTTTATTTGTCTATGTTCAACAAATCCCTTTATGCTTGCAAGTATATAAAATCCATTTAATATGGCTGGAAGAAAAGCGATTAGTGATGGAATTTCTGTTCTAGATATTATCGTACTTGCACCGAAGAATGCGCCTAAAATAAGACTCCCAGAATCTCCAGCAAAAATTCTTGATGGATATTTGTTAAAAATATAAAATGCAAGAGACACCATAAAAAGGGTTAGAGGAAAAACAAGATCACCAAAATTTCCAGATATTAATGTTATAATAAATTGTGAAAATGCTAAAATTGTGCAAGCTCCACTAAGTGTACCATTGTATACATCAATCATGTTTATTGCATTTGCAACAACAGGAATTGTAATAAGCACCATTAGAGGGTAAACAATTGTTAATCTAGTTGAACCAATAAATGGAAGTACTATGGAAGGAGTATACGTCCCAAAAATCAATATAGGAATAGAGCCTAAAATAGTTAATGCCATTTTCAAAAATCCACTTAATATTCTTAAATCATCAACTAGCCCAATTATGAAAACTATTGATGTAACTAAGAAGATTGCAAGATACTTTAAATCTAAAGTCAGAAGATAAAGTGATATCATTGGGAAAACAAGACCAACAAAAATAGCGGGTCCAGCGGGTTTGGGAATCATACTACTACCCTTTTTATGGAAATCAATAACTAACATATTCCTTTTAGAGAGGAAAGGAATAAGCCATTTTATAGCAAAAAAAGTGATTATAAAAGATACTATGGGAAAAAGGAAATATGTTAGTTGCAGCAATTTTATTCCGACTTTAGGTTTAAATCAAAGGCTTAAAAAAGATGCTGCTGGGAAAGGATGAAACATATAAAGTGGACAGGAGAATGTTTAAAAATAATAGATCAGAGAAAACTACCTGGAAAAGTTAAATATATTTTCCTTAAAAATCTTGAGGAATTCCATAAAGCGATTGTTGAAATGAAAGTAAGAGGGGCACCATTGATAGGTATAGTGGGAGCTTTTGCAATAGCAGTTCTAGCTCAAGAAATAAAGACAGACGATAGAAAAGAATTTTTAAAGAAAATAGAGGAAGGGGCCAAATATATTCTAGAAAGTAGACCGACTGCATATAATCTACAGTACTGTGTAAAATTTGTTTGCGAAAAAATAAGTGAATGTAACCATATAGAGGACATGCGGAAGGTGGCAATAGAAACAGCGCAAGAGTTAATGGAAAGAGAGATAGAAAATAGTAGGAGAATTGGAGAATATGGTGAAACACTTTTAAATGATGGTGACACAATTTTAACACATTGTAATGCAGGAGAACTTGCTACAATAGCATATGGTACTGCACTAGCTCCGATAAGGATAGCACAGAAAAAAGGAAAATGTCTGTATGTTATAGCTACAGAAACAAGACCAGCTCAACAGGGAGCAAGACTAACAGCATGGGAACTTTTAAATGAAAAGATACCTGTCACAGTTATTTCTGATACGGCTGTTGGATATGTAATGTCTAAGGGAATGGTTGATAAGGTGATCGTTGGCGCTGATAGGATAACTAAGGAGGGGTACGTATTTAATAAGATTGGAACATATCAGATTGCATTATTAGCTAAAGAACATAATTTGCCATTTTATGTTGCAGCACCGACATCAACCTTCGACATTAATATAGAACATAATAGGGTAGTTATAGAAGAAAGGGATGCAAATGAAATAGTATTTGTTGGGAGAAAGAGAATTGTAGCTAAAGGTGTAAAAGTATATAATCCAGTTTTTGACAAAACACCTCCAAATCTTATTAATGCAATAATAACCGAAAAAGGAATAATCCATCCACCCTTCGAAAAAAGTATAAGTAAGCTTTTTTCTTAACAAAATTGTAATAAGAGGAATTGGGCTCGTGGCCTAGAATGGACTAAGGCATCGGCCTTCGGAGCCGAAGATCGTGGGTTCAAGTCCCACCGAGCCCGTAAATTAATTAAATTAAACTGAGTATATACTATTATTCAGCCTGTACACTTTTTATTTAAAGCAACTGTAACTATATCATTTAGCACTGCTTGTGCAGTTTGACGGGGGCTTACAAATTTTGCTGACACGAATATTTCTTGAGAATTTTTGAAGTAAAATTTTACTGACATATCCCCGTAGTTTACTGTAGAAAATGGATTATCTTGGGAAATCATCTTGGGAGAAACTTGTAAAATAATATTATCATGCTCCTTTATTATTTCACATAAAAGTTTTACTCTCTTACCTTGTTTTTTTGCTTCCATTATTAATGGATCCACATTTCTTATACCTTCAATTTTTACATCATTTAATTTAAAATCGCGATCGTAAATTGTGTTAGCCAATATAACTACTTTTCTGGCAGCATCTATACCGTCTACATCATCTGCATAGTTTGTCTCAGCCCAACCAGCTTTTATCGCCTTATCCAATGCTTCTTGAAAAGAAAAGCCTCTTTCCATTTCACATATAATAAAGTTTGTTGTAGCATTAAATATTCCCTCAACCTTTAATATTTCATCAGTTATAAAACATGAGGAAAGAAGACAAAAAATGGGCACATGCGCTGCAACGGTTGCCTCATACAGGAAATAAACATTATTTTCTAAAGCCATATTTTTAAGCTGCTTAAATGCTACAACTAATGGACCCTTATTAGCTGTTACAACATGCTTTTTATGTACAAAAGCTTCTTTGATATGGGATAACCCAGGTTCACCATCTATTGTAGATGGTGTTAACTCAACAACAAGGTCACTATTTATATTTTTTATGGCATCTATTGCAGAATATCCTTTCGAATAATAGTTACAATTATGCCATCCAAGTTCCTTATATCTGAGAACTTCAGACAATTCTAGACCGTTCTCATTTACAGCTGTTCCTTTAGAATCAGATATTGATACAATCCTTAGGTCTAATCCTTTGGCTTTAAGTTTCTTTTCCTCCTCTAACAGAAGTCCCAGCAAGCTTTTTCCAACATTACCTAAGCCTATAACCTGGATTTTCATATACAAAACCTATTAACGAGCCTGTTATTTAAATAGAACTACGATATCAATACCCATAAGGAGATAATCGAGCTTTAGATTCACAATTAATAATGCGGGGGGTGGGATTTGAACCCACGAACGCCTACGCGACAGGAGCCTCAGTCCTGCGCCTTTGACCTGGCTTGGCAACCCCCGCTATTGGTTTAGGTATTATTTTAGAGGTTCTTAATTTTTTTGTTTTATATAATAGGATCTTTTTCTTGCTTCTTTATATATTTGTTTTATTGTTTTCATTAATGTTACTTGTTTGCTTTCAAGCTCTTCTTCTGTGATTGTATTTGCAGAGGGACAAGAATAGTCTATTGTTATATCATTTTTTATTGGATCATACATTATAGGATATAATGTGCATCCTATGGGTCTATTTTCGTATATTTTGCATTCCTTTTTGATAATATCGTAAAAGATACAATAGCCACTTTTGTTCTTTAACTTGGCAAACCCGTTTTTATCAAATTCTATGAACTGATCCTTCTTAAAACCTAATTGCTCTATCCTTCTTATGTCCTCATTTGTTAATTGCATTTGTGTAAATTTACAGCAATCACCACATCTTGTACATTTCATAATTGCAAAAAGTTCAATTCTAATTTAAAACCTTTTATTTGAACACACACCATTAATTTTCTAGTAAAAGTTAGAGCCCCGGGCGGGGGTTGAACCCGCGACCTATAGCTTACGAGGCTATCGCTCTGCCTTCTGAGCTACCGGGGCGCAGCCTTTATTTTTAATAGAGTATTATTTAAGTTTGTTAAAATTTTATTTAATTTATGTTTGTAGTTTATGTTGGTGATGGTGTGGAAGCATAATGGTTGACGAATTGACGGTTATTAATATGTTCTTGGAAGTTTTAGGCCAGCCTAGGAAACTTTTTTCTGAAATTGGAGATGATGTAGCTTGGACTAGAAAGGCAGTGAAGAGGGATAAATTTGTTATCAAGGCCGACATGTTTGTCGGTAAAACTGATATGCCTAAAGGTATGAGTTTACGACAAGCGGCAAGGAAAAGTGTTGTCGCTTGCGTGAGCGATTTTGCATGTAAGGGAGTTAAACCTTGGGGTGTGCTTGTCTCAATAGGTTTACCAAGAGGGTTTAATGAGGAGCATGTGCTAGAGATAGCAAATGGTTTAAAGGATGCAAGAAACGAATTTGATATAGAAATTGTGGGAGGGGATACTAATGAGGCATCAGATTTGGTTATTGATTGTATTATGTTTGGATGGGGAAAGAATATAGTGAGTAGGGATGGGGCTTATATTGATGAGTATGTTCTGGTAACAGGCGACTTTGGACTTCCACCTTTGGGAGTGGATATTCTAAATGAAAGAAAGAAAATTAGAAGCCCTCGATTAACAGAGAAGGCTATAGAGACAGTCTTGTATCCTATGCCAAGGTTAAATTTTGGTTTAATTGCCTGTAATCGAAAATTGATTACAGCGGCTATAGATTCGAGTGATGGACTAGCAATATCTTTATACGAGTTAGCGCAGCGAAGTCATGTGGACATATTGTTAGATGAACTTCCAATAAATGAATCCCTTAAAAATAATAATGAGCTTTCTGAAAATGAGAAAAGAGAATACACATTATATGGTGGTGAAGAATACGAGATAGTTTTTACGTGTAAAATTAAGGACGCCCCAAAAATATTTAAGATAGGTGAGGAAACGAACACCCCAGTAAAAATAATAGGTAGAACTGTTGAAGGAAGTGGAAGAGTTTTCTTTAAAGGAGAATTGATAGAGAAGAGAGGATGGATCCACTTCAAAAGATAATGATGGTTTTTGATGATAAAAAAGAAACATTTTTATCTCATTAAATGAAAGCTTATAGTGAGACAATATGTCTTCTAAAACTTATACGACAGGACAAACATGGGGCGCCTTAAAGAAGGCGTGGAAAGCTTACAAGATTGCAAAGGTACAAAATGATAGAGAAAAAATGCTTGAGTACGCCAAAAGAATTAGAACATTGCAGGAAGAATTAGGCGTAGAAAAGGCAAAGTTTCCAGACTTAGGACTAACATAAGGGCGCCCTCCCCAAACTTTTTTTAATTTGATTCTTAGGATAAAATATTTTAATAGAAACTTTAAAAGGTTTGAATAGAGGCATTATAGTGGGCTCGTAGCTCAGTATGGATAGAGCACAGGCCCTCTAAGCCTGGGGTCGGGGGTTCAAATCCCCTCGGGCCCGCTTCATTATATATAACTTCTTAAAGATGCTAGTTTTATTAAGATAGGGTTAGTGTTGGATAATTTGGGTAATAAAAATAGAAAATGGGGTCGGTGGGATTTGAACCCACGTCCGCGCGGGCCCAAGCCGCGCAGCGTAGACCAGACTGGCCCACGACCCCATGTTTAGGTTCAATTTCTCTTTTTTATTAATTTTTTAAAAATAATGTTTTTTAGCACCTAGGAGATAAATTAGTGGAGAGGGTTGAATGTACGGAGATGTAATTGATTTCGAAACACTTTATTCTGCTCTTGGATCTAATGAGAGATTAAATATTTTGAATGAATTGAATAAGAATGGGCCGTTATCGTACACTCAATTAAAAAATAATTGCGGTTTTGTTAAGAAAAGAGAGTCAGGTAGATTTGCTTACCATTTAAGGTTACTTACTTCTGTAAATCTAATTACATTAAATAAAAATACAAAGAAGTATAGTTTAACTCCTTTTGGTAGGACAGTTTTAGCGGCTACTAATGAGTTAAAGGAGGCAGCATTACAGTTTTCAGGAAAAATTTATGTCAGAACATCAAAGCACAAAATTGAAGAGTTTGATAGCAACAAAATTTATCAGTCACTAATTAGAGAGGCAAATGTTCCTCGTGATTTGGCATCTAAGATCACCGCTGAAGCTGAAGCACGTATTAGCAAACTGGAAAATGTACATTTAACGGCACCATTAATAAGAGAATTTGTAAATTCTATACTTGTTGAAAAGGGATTAGATGAATATCGTAATAAGCTTACAAGATTAGGTTTACCTGTAAAGGACGTTGCAGATAAGATTGTTCAAGTAGGACTTTCTGAGGGAAATATAAGATCATTGAGAAATACAGCTGCTGACGCAGTTTTTACTGACTATCTTTTACTGACTCAAGTTAGTTCAGAAATCTTAGACATGCATCTTTCAGGAGAAATTAGTTTAGTAAACACCGGATGTTGGGGTATTATGCCAGATAGCATATTTTTTGATGCTTTAGCCTTAAACTCTTTTAACATAAAATTTGGTTTAAAGGACCCACATTTACCTAGAGAATTTGATAAGGAAAATGTTAGCTTTACTAAAGCAGTATTATCAATAAATAAAATGCTTGAAAGTGTTGCAAATGAGGTGTGTATTGAAAATTTTATCGAATTTTTACAATTAATAAAAGAAGTAGAGGGGGAAGTGAATGTTAAAAGAGTTTATGAGTTTTTCACAAATTCGGTTTTGGGAATTAATCCCTTATCTAATAACTTTATTACCTTCCAAATAAATGTTAATGATGAAAATAGAATAGAACTGTTGAAAATTGTTTTTGAAGCATATTTAATTTATCTCCAGAAAACTTTAAAATCACGCATAAAACTTATCTTTAACATTTTTGAAAAAGAAAACTTTTTTCATATAACACCTTATATTGTTGATATTATCAAGAAAGGAGGAAATATTATGATTTCAAAACAACCAATAAAGTCAATATCATACATGGGCATAAGAAAAAAATTTGAACCCAATGATATAATTTCTTCGGGAACAATAATTTTACATTCAATATCCTTAAACCTGCCACGTCTAGCCTACATAGGTACAGAGGAAACATTTTTGAAAAGTTTAATCAAAATTAAACTAGAGAAAATATGTGATGCTGTAGGAGAACGGAAAAATAATTTAATTGATTTAATAGAGAAAGAAATACTTTACATATATGCGTACAATAATGATATATTCTCTACAAATTTTCTTTCAATCGTAAATCTAGTAGGATTAGATGAACTTACGAAAATAGCCGCAGGAAATGAGGAGGAACAAAATAGGTTATGGATAAAGTTTATGGAATTTTCTAAAAGAATATTAAAAGAGTATGGAAAAGAAAAAAGTTTAAGGATTTTACCAGCCGTCTATAATGACGATTCTTCTAAAAGATTCTATGAAATGGATAAAGAAAATATTCCAAGAGGAATTATAGATAAAATTAGTAAAGAAAGATATTCGCAAGTACCAGTAGTAGATGTAAAGATGATGGATGATGAAAACATAGTTAAATGGCTGCAATCAAGAATCGAAGCTACAGATGGAGGATACCATGTAATCATAGACCTGGATACACAAGAGGAAAATAATTCACTGGAAACAACAATTGATAAAATAATTTCAAAATTAAGTGTAGTTAAACTAAGAAGGAACATGATTTCTTGCGCAACCTGTGGAAATAAAAGTATTAGTGGAACAAAGTGTACCAGATGTAATTCAGCCAGAATTACTACCTTACAGACAGATAATTAGTTTAAACCTTTTCAACGACTGTAAGCTTGCCATAGCGACCTACGTTAAGACGAATTTCACCCTTATAACTATTCACGTAACCATTTTCAATTCTAACAACATCACCTACATCAACTTTATCAATTTGTTCATCCCACAAAGTTAATTTAATTTTATCAGTTTCATCCGCCAAGGTTAGGTCTGCAACTCTAGCCTTTTGACCAGTTTTTAGTGTAACTTCCCTTGATTCAGATTTTTCAATTATCTTTCCAACTACTTGAACACCCTTCATATTGTCCCTTAATTGTGATATTTTCAAATTAGTCGCACATAAACTTATAAACAAACGCTTAAAAGCTTTACTTTGTGTTTTTAGACCGATGACAAGCGAAAAAGATGAAGCAAAGAAAATGAAATTTATTGGAAAATTGGATGGGGAAAACATTATTGTAGAATGTAATGGGAGAATCCAAGAAGTGTACCAGAGTGGTTTTGGCGAAATAGATGGACATAGATTAATCCTGTCAAAATATGAGGGATTATACTTGCTTGAGATTAACAAAATAGAGGTTTTACATAATAATAAGAGTATAAGTTTTAATGAATTGATGAAAACATTTTATAGAAAGGATAAGAATATACTCTCCCGTTACCTAGTTTATAGGGATTTAAAAAACAGGGGTTTTATAGTTAAGGAAAGTTTAGAAGATGGAATCGATTTTTACATTTATAATAAAGATGATTATAAAGTTAGGTCTGTAAAGTATGCTATTTTTGTACTAAATGAAGGATATGAAATTGAGTTTGAGAAAATTTTTGAGAACATTACAAAAAATAAAAGGGAAGGGATGATTATAGCAGTATTAGATAGAAGGGGAGAAGCTATATATTATCAAGTTTCTGAGGCGGCCTTTTATGAAAAAAAGTAGTCTAAAACATTATATTACAATAGTTAGACCTAAAAACAGTATCATGATTGGGTTGGCAGTCATAATAGGAATAATTTTGACTGACCCAAGACAGATTCTTTCAATAAAAACAATATATGGCTTTTTAACGGGATTCTTCATTTCATCCTATTCTATGGTAGTAAATGACATTTATGATGTTGAGGTAGATATAATCAATAGGATGGATAGACCATTAGCTAAAGGTTATATTACAGTAAAAAATGCTTGGGCATATAGCATTATATTACTTTTTACAGGACTTATATTTGCATATTTTACTTCAATTTTAGGTTTACTAATAGCTATACTTTTTGCTTTTATTTCATGGCTCTATAATTTTGACTTAAAAAAACATGGAATAATTGGAAATATAACAGTAGCGGTTTCAACCATTATACCATATATTTATGGAAATGTTATATTGGCATATAATGGATTACAGGACTTTATTGTGAATCCAACACTTTTAAGTCCTATCGTATGCTGGTTTTCTACTGTATCCTTTTTTGCAGTAACAGGAAGAGAGGTGATAAAAACAATATCAGATATAGAAGGTGATAAGATAAGGGGTGTACAATCAGTTGCAATAAAATTTGGTGCAGAAAAAGCAGCAAAAATAGGTTCAGTATTTTTTATTTTAGCAATAGTTTGCACTTTGGGACCATACATTTTTAAGCATATGGGAGAGATTTATCTCTTATCTGTTATGGTACCCGATATTATATTTATTTATCTTGTAAACTCTATCTTAAAGAATAATTCTAGGGAAAATGCTTTACGTGTCAAAAGAATAGCGTTAAATGGAATGCTTATTGGATTTTTATCATTTACTATAGAAAGTGTGTGGGTGATAATAGTTGAGCTTACCTTGGGCGGAAAAATATAGGAGTATTGAATTTAACATGATAATTGGAAATGATATGGCTAGAAAAGAGTTTTTTGAATGGCTGAAAAAATGGAAACAAGGGGATAAGGCAGTACTTTTAGTAGGGCCTCCAGGAATAGGCAAAAACACGACAGTATACGCAGTTGCAAAACGCTTAGGTTACTATATTATAGAATTGAATGCTAGTGATATAAGAACCAGGGATGCACTTAATAAAAGATTAGGAAGTAGCCTTTATGCTGCAAATTTACTTAATGAAAAAAGGATGGTTTTATTTGATGAAATCGATGGCTTATATAGTAGAGAAGATTATGGGGGCCTAGAATACATTAATGGACTTATTGATAAGCCACCTCTTCCAATTGTGCTCACAGCAAATGATGAAACCAACGATAATGTCCTAAAACTTTCTAGAAGGGTAATAGTAATTAGATTTCAAAAGGTACCATTAAGACTTATTGAGATATACCTAAAGCATATATGTAAAAAAGAGAATAGAAACATCGACAAAAAAATTCTTTATAATATTGCTAAAAAGAGTAATGGTGATGTCCGCAATGCGTTAAATATGCTTCAGGCGATGATAGACACACCATATCTTATGGAAGAAACTGATTTTATGAAAGATGAGGCTATATCAAAATTTGACGCGATTATGGCTTTAATTTCTGAAAAAGAGAAAGACGAAGCTTTTAAAAAATTTTCTAAAATGGATGCTGATGTGAACGAAAAGTTAATGATAGCATTTTATTCTATTTTAGCTTCAAACCTTGATAAACATATTAGGAGAAAGGCATTAAGGGCAATAGCTGATATCGACCTATTTAGAAATAGAATAACCCAGACACAAGAGTGGAGAATGGCTAGCTGGTATGATATGTATTTTGTTGAAAAGCTTTTTGACACAGACATTCGTAAAGGATTTAGATATTGTGAGGAAGAGCCTCTATGGGAATTAAAACTAAAATATTGGACAGAATACAAGATATTTAAAGAAGTAAAGGAAAGAGTGAATCAAAAGTATCATACATCTATTGGAGAGTTTACACTATACTATTTGCCATGTTTAATTTCGTTAGTTAAAGAGAAACCTGATAAGACATTAGAATATTTAAAATATGTAGGTTTTGGAGAAAATTTTCTTGCATATATACAAAAGAGGGTGAAATTATAATGGAAATTGTTGAAGGAAAATGGTTTAGATTGCCTAGACTGACAGTTGATGATTTTAAAACATTAATGAGTTTAGGAGTAAAGTATGATAAAAGTAAGGGCATGATGATAAATTATGAAACAAATAAAAAACTTTTAATTGAATTTTTAGAAAACGTCTTAAATGATAAGATAATCCTTTACAAAGAATGTGGAATTTGCGGAAAAAATGTAGATTGTAGGAGTTGTGAGTACAGTTTAAGCTGTGATTATTATAAGGTTTCAGAAAAATGTGTTTGTGAAGAATGTCTAGCAAAAGATGAAAGTTACGCGTTCTATATTATGCAATAATTATTATTTTACACAATATGGCTTTCTCAACATAACAGCTTTTAGGAAAGCTAATCTTAACCCATCATAATCTTTATTTTTCAAATACATTTTAGTCTCAACTTCATTACCAGTAACCATTAAGCATGGTTTGAAAGCACCATTATAAGCAACCCTTAAACGATTACAATTTGCACAAAATTCACTATTTTCAATTGGATGAACCACCTCAACTTTTGTTGAATCTAATTCGAATATTTTCCTCTTATGCATATCATCCCTAAAATATACATTTTTTGCTCTTTTCAAAAGCATGCTTTCCAATTCATCAACAGGTTCATGATATTCACCATAAAGTTTAGGAAGAATACGTACTGGTTCCAATTCGATTATTTGTAGTATAGCGCCTACACTCGCGGAATATGATATCATAGCGTCTACCTCATTCTCATTAATGCCTTTCAGTAAAACCATATTTATTTTCACAGGATTTAATCCAACATCACATGCTTCCTTTATACCATGTAAAACATTAGTAACATTTCCTCCACCTGTTATTTCTCTATATTTTATATCATCAAGTGTAGGAAGACTTACATTAACTCTTTTTAATCCAGCAACTTTTAACCTTAAAGCATAATCTTTTAACAATTGGCCATTAGTTACTAAAGAAACTTCCTTTAATCCAGATATGGATGATATAGAATGTACTATTTCCAAAACATCATTTCTGCATAATGGCTCACCACCTGTAAGCTTTACACTCTTAACACCATATGAAGCAGCAAGATTGGCTATTCTCTCTATTTCATCAACTGATAATTCTTCATTATCAGTCTTACTGAAGCCTTCATTATGACAATAAAAACATTTTAAATTGCACTTTGATGTAATTGATAGCCTTATATTATAAACAGGCCTGTTATACAAGTCTAAGAGCATATTTACTCCCTCGCATGCTTTACTATATGTGGAAGTTCGTCACATAATATTTCCATAGCAATTTCAACTGCATCTGGTGAACCTGGAAGACAAAAGACAATCTTTCCAGATATAATACCAGCAGTGGCCCTTGAGATTATAGCAGCACTCTTAGCTTTATCAAAACTTTTTATTCTGAAAATTTCTCCAAATCCAGGCATCGATTTTATAAATAAAGGAGAGAGAGCTTCAACTGTTACATCAGAAGAAGCGATTCCAGTCCCTCCTGTCAATATTATTACATCACAGTTTTCTTCATAAATAGATCTAAGTGTTTCTTTCCTTATCATCTCAATATTATCGGGAACAATTTTTCTTGACCTTATATGATAGCCTTTATTAGTCAAAAATTGAACAATTTTGAGCCCAGACAAATCATCTATTTTATGCCCTTTAGAAGCCTCTTCATATCTCGACGAACTTACTGTTATGACAGAACAGTAAATTTCAGTTGGAGAAGAAGAGCGATGGGACTCGTAGCTTTTCATTCATATTTCACCTTACTTATAACTCTTACACCCTCGATTCTTGTAAATGGATAATTTCCAGAAGAATCTTTCTCATATTTTTTCACTAAATCCCATATGTTTAACAGCGCATTTAAAACACCGGAAATAGCTTCCATTTCAACACCTGTTTTTGAAGTAGACTTAACTTTAACACGTACTTTTATATATTCGTCACCAATTTCAAATTCAGGTTTAACACTTTCTATAGGTATTGGATGACAGAATGGTACAAGTTCAGGAGTTTTTTTAACCGCATTTAAAGCACATACTGAGGAAATTTGCAAAACATCACCTTTTTCAACTTTATTTTCTTTTATTAACTTTATTGTTTCAGGCTTTAGGAAAATAGTGCCTTCAGCTAAGGCTTCCCTTTCAATCACTGGTTTTTTAGAAATGTCAACCATTCCCAATTTTTGCTCACTCCAGATAGGGGTAAAATAGGCGGAGTATAAAAGAAATTCGTTAAATAGATAATTTTTATCTTATTAATAAAGGAGGACAAGAAATATTTTAAGGAAAAAAATTTATAATTTAAGGTGGAAGTATGTAGGGCTAACCAACTACCTAGACTTACAAACTGTCTAGGTGATTGGTATGAAAACCAAAATATTGTTAATAAATGCTTCACCAAGAAATAGTGGTTGGTCCCAAAAAATGTTATTAGCCGCAAATTATGGCGTTTTAGATGCAAAAGGAGAACCAGAGATTTTACATCTCTATCAATATGATATTAAACCATGCCTTGGATGTGTATCCAGTAATCCAAAAGATTGTAAATTCCCTTGCTTAATTAAGGACGATGACTTTAACAAACTAGGAGAAAAAATTGTTAGCGCCCAAGGATTAATCATAGCAACACCATTATATTGGTATATGGTTAGTGGGCAATTAAAGAATTTAATTGACAGATTAACAAGTATGGAAAACATGATCATTCATGTCGGAAGAAGTCTCTTAGATGGAAAAGTTGCAGGTTTTTTAGCCGTCGGAAACGATTCTGGATCTATAACAGCAATATCCTACTTGATGGTCACATTTAATAGCATGGGAGTACATATTCCACCTTGGGCACTAGCTTACCATCATAGCAAAACAAACATACTTGATAATAAAGAGGCAATTTTAAACTCATATAATGTTGGATATAATGTTACAAAAGCAGCCAAAAAAGTATCAGACATAATTAAATGGTATAGGTCAGATATTCAAATTGAAAAAATGATTAACAGAATAAAAGAGGTTTGCGATGAAAGAAAAGAAAATATTATTAACACAAAAATATCGTACGCTATAGAAAAATTGAAAGATAAGATTATACAACAGTAGAACTTTTTATTATATAGTTTACACAAATTAAGAGCAACCTACAAGAAAGTGTATTATAATAGTAAGTTGAAGCTTTTACCCTTTTGCTCACGCAAAATTTGACTTCATCTACGGACCGGACACATGCTTCAGTCCCTTACTTGTGTAACGATCAGGCTTATTTAATAGAACGCTGTATCACAAACTAGAGAAGGGTATGCGGCGTCCGGGATTTGAACCCGGGATATCCAGCTTGGGGGGCTGGCATCTTAGACCACTAGATCAACGCCGCAATTTTATTATCTTATTCTGGCAACTTAAATATAATTTTTTCTTTTTCTAAAATCATTTCATATGTATCATTAACATTCATGGGTATCCCAAGTTGATCGAATTCTTTTTCTGTTAAAAATAAGATAACTTTTGGATAATTGATTTCTTTTGGAACTGGAGGGAAGAGACCCATTGATTGTATTTGAGTAAATATAGATTGAGCTATTCTTGCTGTTTCATCACCATATTGATGTGACATAAATGGTTGACTCCTTACTTCAACTAATTCTATCTGTTTTCCAGGTTCGCCTGTATCTGGTGCAGTATAGCTTGTTATTCTAAACACTTTCACTAATACCATTTTCTACCACCATATCTATTTAAAAAGGGTGGAAATAAAAATTAATTTTATACCTTTTAGTAGCCTCTTGTGGTTGAAGATATTAGTAAGACCCCTTTGTGCTGAAAGTTTGGGTGTAAGATCTACAGCAACATATGTTGAAACACCTGATTTGAAACTTTTAATAGACGCTGGATGTGCATTAGCACCCCGTTTTGGACAGGTACCTCACCCATTAGAGTATCGAGCTTTAGAAAGGGCTAGAAAAATTATTAGAGAGCACGCAGAACGTTGCGAAGCAATTGTTGTATCACATTATCATTTTGATCATTTTTCACCATTTTTTGAAGAAACCGATACTGTCTGGACATGGAGTGACCAAAATGTTGCAAGAGAGATTTACTATGATAAAATTATATATATCAAAGATTTTGAAAGAAATATTAATTTTAGCCAAAAAGTAAGAGGGCGACTATTCAATAAGGCTGCTTTAGGTATTGCTAAAAAAATTATTAAAGCTGATGAAAAAAATTTTTATTACGGTGGAACCACATTACAATTTAGTAAACCTTTATTTCACGGTGAAGAAAATAGTAAATTAGGATATGTTTTAGCTACTATCATAAGGAGTAGGGATTTAACATTTATTCATACATCCGATATTCAAGGGGCAATTTCTGATTACACATTTAGATTTATTTTAGAAGAGTGTCCAGACATATTAGTTATTGGAGGACCACCGACATATCTTAATAGTTTTGAAGAAAAAAATTATATTATTGCAAAAAGTAATCTTTTAAAACTTGTTGAAGAAACAAAATTGATGATAATCGATCATCACATTTTAAGGGATATTAAAGCAATAGCCTTTATAGAAAATTTAAAGAATAGGGCAAAAGAATTCAAACACCAAGTAAGGACTTTTGCAGAATTTCAAGGAAAAGATAACCAGTTGCTTGAGGCAAAACGAATGGAACTATATTCAAAAGATGAGCCTAGTAAAGAATTTATTCACTGGGCTAACTTGCCTGCTGAAATTCGGGGGAGGAAGTTCCCCCCTCTTTAGTGAGCATACTTTCTATTTGCTCTTTAGTTAATATGCCCGAATCTATTAAATTTGCAATCGAATTTGCTGAAGCAACGCCAGTTAATTTTCCTATTTTTCCACTAATTTGGCGCCATTTTAATCTTGTATTACCACTTTTAGACACATATATTATTCCAAGTACATCTTTTGCATTAACAAATGTTATACCATACATTTTTGTAAGAGTTACTTTATCAACTGCTTCTATATATATTGCACCTGGACCTTCTTCTTTTTCTGGAAATATATCAGGGTTTCGAATGTAGCTTTTTGGCATAAAAGAACGACAAGTACTATTTATCAAAAAGGTCCTTACCTTATTAAGGTGTACTGTTAGATTAATTTCCACCATATTATCCCCAGGATATTATTTTTAACATAAGGGCTATAAATTAGTTTTTTAAATAGATTTTGTTGGGCGATGAAGAAAAGGGGGTTCGAAGCTTATGAGAGAGATCTTGAGTTCAGAGCCCAAAAAATTATTTTCACCTACCTCTCTCTATTTTTTATACAACAAAACTAAAGTTATAGTTAAATAATTGTTTAAATTATCTTTATGCAAAGATGATAGAAGAATATCGAATATTTAAAGATGAAAATAAACTTTCTCCAGAGTATATTCCTAAAAGAATACCACATAGAGAGAGGGAATTAAATGAATTAAGAAGATATTTTAAGACAGTACTGCAAGATCCTAAAAGGAATAGTCAACAAGTCTTTATAGTAGGAGCAGTAGGAAGTGGAAAAACTCTTATTTCTAAAAAATTTCTTCAACATGTGACTGAACAATATAGTTTCTATGATATAAGATTAAAGACCTTTTACACAAATTGTAGAGTTAATAAGGTGTTTGGAAGTATATTAAATAGTATTCTTTCTACTATAGGCCACTCGTTCCCAACTAGAGGATTCTCTTTAGACGAAATTGTACAATATTTTATATTAAAATTAAATGAAGAAAAAGTACATGTGATAGCAGTTTTTGACGAATTCGACGCCCTTATTTCTCATGAGGGAATAGAACCATTATATATAATAACAAGAATTAGAGAAATGGGAACAGAAAATCAGATACTATCTTCAATTATTGTGAGTAAATCTTTTTCTTATTTAGATAAAGCAGACCAAAGTATATTAAGTTCCATTCAAAAGAATATAATTAAACTTGAATCATACAATGAATCACAACTTAAGGATATAGTTTATGACCGTGTTATAATAGCCTTTGAAGAAGACACAGTAGAAAATGAAACTATAGAATTAATTTCTAAGCTTGCATCAAAATATGGAGATGCAAGATATGCTATAGAACTCCTCCAACTTTCAGGAAGAATTGCAGAATTCAGAGGGGAAAGAAAAGTTAGACCAGAACATGTTAGAGAAGCAAGACTACAATTACCTCCTCAGATAAGAAAAGAAGAATTAAATTATTTAGATATCCATGAGAAAATAATTTTGTTAGCATTAACTAAACTCTTAAAAGAACAATTAGATAGTTATGTTACTCTAAAGATTTTAGAACAAGAATATGAGAATATGTGTAAAAAATTTGGGAAAGAGGCTTTAAAACATACCCAGTTTTGGTTAAAAATAAAAAATTTAAGTCAAAAAGAGATTATAAGTGCAACAGTAACAAGTACAGAACCTAGGGGAAGAACAACTTTAATTAGCTTATTAAATATTCCAGCTGAACAACTCTATAATGAAATAAAAGAGAGATTAGAATTATGAATGAGAGTTTAACCTTTTTTAATAGCAAGAGTAAATTTAAAATTTTAAAAATTCTTTTAGAAGAAGATGAAATAAATATTTCAGCTTTGATCAGAAAGACTAGAATATCATATAAGTTTGTGGAAAGGTATCTTTTTGAATTAGAAAATGAAGGAATAATTAGACAAAAAAGGTTTGGTAAAATAAGGATTATAAGTCTTGAGGACAATAAGCTTACCCGTGTACTCAAAGATTTTTTTATAACATTAGAAAAAGTTGAAAAAGAAGATTATAGGAAAGGATATATTTAGGAACCTTATTCTTTGTCTATAAATTCTTCTGGCGAAGGCGGGGTTTCGTTTAAGCCTTTTCTCTTTCTAATAGATGCAACAAGCTGTGGAAGGATGTTTGAGGGAACTGGGCTCCATTCTTTAAAGTGCGTGTTCCACATAGCTTTGCCTGCAGTTGCACCCCTCATGGCTTCACTTAAATCAAATGTCTCTGCCGCAGGTATTACACCTTCTATTATTGTAAGGACACCCTTCTGTTCAACATTTAACATTTTTCCTCTCCTAGCAGAAATTACTCCAGCAACAGCGCCAATTAGATCACTATTTGCTTTTATTTCTATACCCAACACAGGTTCTAGTAAAGTTGGATTTGCTAGAAGCATGGCGCCTAAAATTGCACGTCTAGAGGCTGGCAAAAGCTGAGCATAAGTTCTGTGAGCAGGGTCTTCGTGAAATTCTGCATGATGTAGAACAACTTTGACGCCCCTACATGGTTCTTGGGCTAAAGGCCCGTTCTCCATTACATCAAAAAAGCCAACCCTTATTGAGTCAATTGATTCCTGCATAAATTGAACACCTTTTGTAGCGTCAACAAATAGATTACCTCTAGGATCAACAGCAACCACATTCCTTGCTTCATCAGCATCCCATCCATGATCTCTCAATATTTTTGCTATAGTTTTTCTATCAAGTTGTTCATTAATAGTATTATTTCGTATTAATTCAATAACTTCAGGTGTTAAAGGTTCTACACGCATAAATATACGATTATGCTTATTTGGAGACTTGGCCATAACCGGTCCAGCGGACGCTCTTATAGTCTCACGATAGTTTATAAGTGGTGGTGTAGTCACTATCTCCAAACCAGTTTGAGTAATAAGTGTCGTGGCTATTTCTAAATGCAATACACCCATACCAGACATTAGCATTTCACCAGTTTCCTCATTAATTTTGATTACAAGATTAGGATCCTCAATTGATAATCGCCTTAATGTTTCAATAAGTTTAGGCAGATCTCGGGGATATTTAGGTTCTATTGCAATTGTTACTACAGGTTCTGAAACATAACGTATCTGTTCAAATGGAACGATATCCTTTATTGACGATAACGTTTCACCTGCTCTTGCAGCATCTAAGCCCAATAAAGCAGGAATATTTCCTGCTGTAAGAACACCAACAATTTCCCTAAATGGCCCCATAAACATACTTACTGATTGTACACGAGCATGCGTTTTTGCATTATGCAAATAAAGTATGTCTCCATCGTGTACTGTGCCAGAAAAGAGTCTACCGACAGCAACTACACCAGCCTGTGGGTCAACCACAACATTTGTGACCATCATAACGGTAGGTCCTTTTTCATCACAATTCAAAAGAGCTTGACCGACCTCAGAGTTTAGGTCACCTTTCCATATTTTTGGAATACGATATTTTTGCGCAACATGAGGAGGAGGATGATGCCTTATCACCATTGAGAGAATAGCATCATGTAATGGTATGTTTTCAGCTAACGTTTTCACGTCTCCAGTTTCATATGCCTTATATATGTCACTAAAGCGTACTCCTTTCTTTTGAGCAATCATAAAATTGAAACCCCAGCGATCCTTTGCTGAACCAAATGCAACACTACTATCTTGTATACTTACTTTCCACTTAGATTTAAATTCAGGTTCAGCATAAATATCTATTAGATTATTGAATTCATTAACTATATTTGCAAGCCAAGCTTGCATCTTATCAGGAGTAAGTTTCAATTCCTTAATTAGCCTATCAATTTTATTTATATATAAAACAGGACGAACCCTTTCTTCTAATGCCTGACGGGTTACTGTTTCGGTTTGTGTCATTATACCTTCAACAGCATCACAAACTACAACAGCACCATCAATTGCACGTAAACTTCTTGTCACTCTACCAGTGAAGTCAATGTGCCCTGGAGTGTCTATTAGATTTATAACGTATGGAACATTTTCGTATTCATAATAGAGTGTGACATTTGCTGCTTTAATCGTCATTTGTCGTTGTTGTTCAAGATCCATATAATCTAGGGCAAGAGCTTGACCAGCAAGAGCAGGACTAAGCATACCACAAGCAGCAAGCAAGCTATCACTCATTGTAGTTTTTCCATGATCAACATGGGCAACAACACCCAGATTATTCGGGTTTAGGGATTTTTACTCTAAACCTTTCGAATCTGGTCCTTGTTGCCTATGATTTTTAATGCTTCTGCGGTAGTTTTATACCTGGGCATATTGAACCACACTAAACCACTAGAAAAACCCTTTTAAAAGATTTTGGAAAAACTATGTAAGATAATTATATAAAGTAAAATGATCTTGTTTTTAACTAATTTGATTTATTTTTATTCAATATTAGCATGCCTTTCTTTCATATCTGATTCTGTTACATGAAATTCAGCAATAAGTGTGGCTATTATTGAATCCAGCAAAAATAATGCACTATCCTCAAAAAGGGTTCCTAGTGGAGCGAGAGGTTCATGAAGGCCTAATATTTGTCTAGCAAAATAATCTCTAGGAGAAACTTCAATTCGTCCTTTTAAAAGTACGATATGATTGGAAAGTTTACCTAAAGGAGAAGAAGCATAGGAAGTTATTGATATAATTTTTGCACCTACTTGCTTTGCCGCTTCTGCAGCCGTAACTATAAGCTTTGTTGAACCTGAACCGGAAATTGCTATAACAAGGTCTTCTTTAGAAATTGATGGAACAATAGTATCACCTAAAACATAAGCATTAAAGCCTAAATGAAGTAGACGCATTGCAAAAGCACGCCCAACAAGACCACTTCGTCCAGCGCCCATTATTAGAATTTTGCTACTTTTATGCGATTTTAACATTTCAACAAAAATTCTTAATTCTTCTTCATTTACTTGAGATAAATTTTCTTTTACAAGCTCAGATAAAAGTATAGCACGTTCCTTAATACTTTGTACGTTACTGCTCATATTTTTAGGTTAACAATATATTAGATAAAAAGGTTATTTGCTCGATTTTTAAAAAACTGCTCATATAATTTTACATTAGTATCTAAAAGTAATCTTATCCTACGAGCCCTTTTTAATCCCATTCCAGGAACCTTAGAAAGTTCTTTAACTGATGCAAGAAAAATATTTTTGGGGGAGCCAAAATGTTTTAAAAGATTCACAGCAGTTTTATAGCCAATACCTGGAAGAGAAGAAATTAAATATATCTGTTGCCCAAGAAAATCCTTTTTCTTAGCGTGTTTAATAAAGTATTCACCCCTTTTACTAGGAGTAGTATTTAATAGACAAGATAAGAACAAGGCTGTTTCGTCTTCAGAATATGAGTTAATTAGCTTTATTTTATAGTTTATAAGAAGAGAGGCAATGGCACATTGTACTACCTTAGGATTCTTCATATAGGATTCTACTTCATTATAATTTCCTTCTATTATAAGAAAAGCATTCGTGTAAGAGGAAGATAATTGTTCTATTTGATTAAATAAACGACCATCAAATAGTGAAGAGACAAAGTCCTTAACTGATTTCCTTTCTACAGCGGTTTCAGGATTAATTATATAATCACCTACTTCTAAGAATTTAAAAATAATGTCTATATTCATAGATTTTAACAGATTAGGTATTTTGGATTTTGATTCTCTAGAGTCAACTATTATGGAGACCATTCACATCATAAATGTAAAAAGTATACTAGTAATATAAACAAAACGACTAGCATTAAATGTAAACATAGGATAAGATAGTCCTTCATTTTAAAATGTAGTGTATAATATGAAGTCCTTTTTTTCGAGAAGCCATAAGCTCTTGACTCCATAGCTTCAGCAAGCTCCTCACTTCTAATGATTGATTGTACAATCAATGGAATTAAAATAGGAATATAATTACGTATACGTTTAAATATGTTCCCCTTTTCTATTTCAAGACCTCTAGAACGTTGTGAATCAATTATTTGTATAGCATCAAGTAATATTACTGGCACAAAACGTACTGCTGTGACAAAAGCAAATATTAAATCATATGGCAAGTGTAGAGAACGCATAACAAGATCAAGCTCGTCAGGAGAAGATGTTAAGAAAAAAATTGAAGAAGATGAAATAATTGCAATAAAACGCAATGAGATGACTATCGAAAAAATTAGGTCATAGCCCACTAGTAAATTTATTACAAATATCATAATCACAAATGTAAGGGAGAAAGTTATAGTTTTTATCATCCTTCTTAAAACCTTGGATAAAACGCCTAGTAGAAAGATTGCAGATAATAATATAATAAATTCAAAAATGGTGCTACTAAAGAGAGAGAGAATAAAAAGGGAAAATGATATAATTAATTTTACTCTAGGATCAAGGGAATGTATTATACTTTCTTGCCGTCTATATACAAGACCCTCTGCTAACCAAAACATTCTACTTTAACCCCCTTAACAATTTCAGTATCATTGAATACGCTTCTATTACATCAACAGGCGGTTGTTCTATTAAAGGATAAAGTTCATCATATAATTCAACAAGCTGAGGCTTTGTTATACCACACTTTTCTAAAATAGAATTATCTTTAAAAATACTTTTGCAATCGCCATCTTTAACAATTGTTCCATTAGAAATCAGTATTAGTCTAGGCTGTAAAAGCCATATAAATTCAACATCATGTGATACTACTATGACTGTTTTATTTTGGGTTATAAGCATTTTAATAATTTCTATAAGCTTCTCTTTTTGAAGAAAATCTTGACCTACTGTGGGTTCATCAAGTATTATAAAATCTGGATTCCAAGCAAGAACTGAGGCCAAGCATAATCTCTTTTTTTCCCCACCACTCAATAATAATGGTGACATATCTTTATATTGTGTTAAATTAAAAAATTCTAACGCCCACTTGACTCTTTTATTTATAATTTCTTCTTCGAATCCAAAATTTTTTAAAGCGAATGCAATTTCATTCCATACTGTGTCAGAGAAAATTTGATGACCAGGATTTTGGAAGACAAGGCCAACTTTTTTAGAAAAATAAGCTACTGATTCTTCACGCGTGTCTTTTCCAAAAATTCTAACAAATCCTTTTGTTGGTTTAAGTAGGCCGTTAAAATGCTTTATAAGAGTGGTTTTGCCAGAACCATTACCACCCATTATCCCAACTACTTCGCCAAGCCCTATTTTTAGATTTATGTCTTTTAAAACATAATCATTTGCTAAAGGATACTTAAAATATAATGATTCAACTTCAATCAATTTCTAATAACCTCCTTTTTATTTCTTTAGAAAATTCTTTAACGTTTAAGTAAAATGCGTCAAAAATAAACCCTTCATTTCTTAAGTAATTTTGTAATGCTATAACTGGTGGAACATTAACACCATGTAGATTAAGATTTTTATTTTCTATAACATCTTTTAAGCAACCATTAAAGACAATTTCCCCTTTATCCATTACGACCATCCTGTTTGCTACATTTGTCAAAAGATCAATACGATGCTCTACTGCTATAATTGTTAAGCCAAATTTTCTATTTAATTCTTTAAGTAATGATATGAATTCTAAGGCAGTTCGAGGATCGAGTAAGGAAGTAGGTTCATCTAAAATTAATATTTTAGGTTTCATTGCAAGCACACCTGCAATTGCGACCCTTTGTTTTTGGCCGTCAGATAATTCATATGGAGGCTTGTATCTTAGATGCTCGATATCTAGAGCTCGCAAAACCCAACTAAGTCTATCATCAATTTCAGTCTTGTCAAGTCCAATATTTTCTAAACCAAAAACAATATCCTTTTCTACAGAAAACATAAATATCTGGTTTTCTGGGTTTTGGAAAACAAAGCCAACTTTTGTAGCTAATTCATTTACACTTTTATTTTTTACAGGTTCACCGTCAACAATTACTTCACCTTCATAGACACCATTATAAAGGTGAGGAATTAACCCGTTTATACATCTTAACAGAGTCGATTTCCCACAACCACTAGGCCCAACCAAAAGAACAAAATCACCTTCTTCAATCAACAGGTTTATATTTTTTAAAATAGGACTGTTGGATCCTGAATATGAAAAACTAAAGTTTATGAACCTTATTATCTCTGTCAACGTTTCCATATGCGTTAAAGGCACAATATAAAAGGATAATTATTTTAATGAAATTTTTTTAGCCTTTGTGAAGAATATAGTCTCAAGCAATGATAAAAAGGTTGATAAGAAAAGTTGTTCATCCTTACAATTCAGATTAAAGGAGGAAGCACATTTATGACCGCCACCTATTCCATTAAATTTTTTAGCTAAACTTTCCGCAATAATGCCCAGTGAGATGGCATTATTTTTGCATAGGGTATCTGAACATCTTAAACTACCTTTTATCATATCATCAAAACTATATGCAAGAACAAGATCACAGCCTGAATCTACCAAAAATTTAGCTACTGAAGCTTGGAAAGATCCTATTCTTACTATACCAACTATAAAGCTATCAAATTCGTACACATTTAGTCTAGAAAATGATTTTAGTTTAGCAATTACTTCAGACCTATCCTTTTTTTGTAGAAGAAAATCTTGGCCCCAATTTAGTTTTGCACCCTTGTCAATTAAAAAGCACACATTTTTTATTGTTCTTTCATTTGCTAATATCAAATGTTTTGTATCAAACAAAATTCCAAGAAGAAGTAAATTTGATGTTATAGGATCAAAGGTAAAGCCTAAGTTTAGCAAAAGTGATAGGACCATTTCACAAGTTGAGGAATATTCAGTATCAACATAATAATGCGTATAAAATTGTATACTCTCTTCAGCTAAAGGATGGTGATCAATCAATACTTTCTGACAAGAAGAATTTTTTACAAGATAATAGTAATCACCTAAAAGTTTAGGAGAGCCCGTATCTACAACGATTATTAAATCAAAAGATTTAAAACATTCAGGCCCAGATAACTCAATACCCAAAAATTTTCTTAGATTTTCAGCAAAAGAATCTAAACCCTCAGGAAAAAAGAAATTTATTTTGGACGCATTATTTTTTTTAAAAAAATTACCTAAAGCAATAGAGGAACATAAGGCATCAATATCAGCTAATCTATGGGCTAGAATGCATACATTATTACCTTTAAAGATGTCTTCTAAATTAGGAAACATTTAGCTTTCTTTAAGCTCTGAGTGTCCTGAGAGAGCGCTACTTATCTTACTCTGCAAGTCTGTAAGAGATTGTTTTAGCTTCTCTTCTTGCTTCGCTAAAATAGTCATTCTTGTTTTATCTAATTCAAGCTTTTCTTCTAATTCTTTAATAAGCTCGTCTTTGCTAACTTTTATCAGAATTTGACCCGTAAACTTATAAACTGTATCTTCTGGTGCAGCTTTTTTTAATTCTTCTAACGCACGTTCAATTTCTGAAATTTCTAAATCAATCTGTTTTTTTTGAATTTGGACCGCTTGCAGATTCCTTTGCATTTCCTCGAATCTAGCTAAACGTTCTTTTAGCCAAGCAGGGATTTCTTCGCTCATATTATATTCACCAGAAGATACTATAAATCATATGCACCGCCAGCAACAGTATAGTTACATTTTTTACAGAACCAAATACCTGCAGCCTTCCTTCTGAATTTTTTTGAACCGCAAGAGGGACAGATTCTCTTTTGTCTTAGCACACTTAGAGTCTTTGATGCACGTTTCCTTACAGTAGCACCATATCTTGCACCTAACCCCTTTGTCATATTTATTTCAGATTTGGGCATTTTCTATCACCTTTTTTACAAGCACTCTTAGTTCCTCAGCCTTAGCCTTAGAAAGTTCTACTATTTTAAATAATTGCTCCCGTGATATACCCATAGAACCACCTTTTTGTCCAGCACAAAGATAACCTTCATCATTAAAGGTTAAGGTTAGTCTCGAATCTTGCACTGACTCTTCTTCTTCAGTAGGATCAATAAGTATACTGTCACCTATAGTAATAGAGGAAATTGATATTGGGATACAACGTGTTGGCAACTTACATTTTTGAACTTCAATATTTCCATCTCCTTTAACCGTTTTCCTTTCAAAAGTTGTTGTTAAAAGAGCAGAAACAGCTGAAAGAAAAGCGGCATCAAATATGTTACCGTCCATGTTTAATATACTTATGTCCACAAATACACAATAAACTAATTTTCCAGTTTCTATCACTAAAGCATTTAGATCTATCATTTGTGATTCTCTAATACCACGATCGACCACTCTAGAAACTTCGATCGCATCTTCGTCTGGGGGGCCTGGTTCAATTAATGCTGAAGAGAATGGTAGAAATTCTGCATTAACAACTAAAAGACCTTGATCAGGCGTATCTGGAAAAGGAGAACCAGTTTCAACTTTTACTCCCGCTACAACCTTTGTATTGCCTATGGAAACTTCTGCAGAGCCATTTGATTTTTGTATTACGCCAACCTTTATTATTATAGGACGAAAGTCTATTAAGGAACGCCCATCTAAACGTTTCTCTTTTGACAGTAATTCAATCATTTGTGTTTTTCTTAAATTTTCTATTATAGGAGATTTTTTGATTGACATTACTTTTCATCCACCATACTAAAATATTTTTCAATCAGAGCTTTTTTAAGTATTTCATATACCTTTTTATTACCTAAAATAGCTAAGTCAATTGCTTTTTTGAACTCTTCTTCTGAAAATATGCCATCAAATTGTAAGAGAACAATTTTGTCAAGATTTGGCATATAGGCTACTGGCATATCACCTTCGCCTTCCTTATCCTCATAATCACTTAAATCTAGCACAATTTGACCATCAATTTTTCCAACCGCACAACCCACTACAAGATCCCTCATGGAAATACCACTATCAGCCAAAGCTGCCGAAACCGCAGTAATACTAGCGCATCTTGAGCCACCGTCTGATTGTAAAACTTCTACAAACACGTCAATTATTGATCTAGGATATTCCTCTAAAAAGATAGCACTTTCCATTGCTCTTCTTAGGACAAGCGAGATTTCTATTTCTCTTCTTGAAGGTTGTGGCGATTTTCTTTCTTCTGTAGAAAAGGGAGCCATATGATAACGGCATCTTACAATAGCTTTATCAGGTAAAGCAAGATGTTTAGGATGGGCTTCTCTTGGGCCGTATACTGCTGCAATAATTTTATTCTTACCAAATTCTATGTATGCTGAGCCATCAGCATTTTTAATTACCCCTATTTCAATTGTTATAGGTCTTATTTCATCCCATCTTCTTCCATCTAATCTTATACCATTTTCATCTATCAATTTACCCATTTTAACCACTCTCTTTTGTTAATAGATCGTTTATCATATTTGTTAACGATGGTACATGAGCTTTTTCTTCAATTAAACGGATAGCCTTCGCAGCTAATACTATACCTTCGGAAGGTCCTTGAACAATAATGATTCCATTTTGGCCTATAATAAGTTTTGTTTTTGTCTTACTTTCTATAATTTTAGCCATTGAACCCTTTTTTCCAATCAATCTAGGTATCTTTGATGGGGAAAGCTTTACTGGTTCTCCATTTATTATTTTACCTAAACCATGATCCCTTACAGTCAATACTGGGTCCTTTGTGCGATCATATGATACTATTTTGGCAGCCAAAATATCACCAACTTTGAACTGTGATGTAAGGGAGTGTGTTTGTGGTGAAAAGTCTCTACCAAATACATCTTGTGCTGGAAGGTGTGCAGTATAAATCGAGTTTATATCAACATCCCATGAAAAAGCATCAAAATCTATAATTTTGCCAATAACAAAGTCATTAACTCTTGGAATATATGGACCTGCTAAAGGTATTAATTTTACCTCTTTGCCCTCAATTTCAACTAGACCAACTTTTAAAGAGAACAATTTATTACCTAATTTATATGTATGCGGAGGGGGTTGTCCTTGATAAGAATCATGTAATAAATCACCAGGTAAAACCTTTGTTCTAACTAAAACCATATGATCTCACTTCCGCGCAACAATTGTAATTTCAGCTTCTCCCTTGGTTAATGAACCAACTTTTTCAACTAAAGATGAATGAAGACCAACGGGGATTTCGAGTTCAACAATATAACTTCCATCTGGGAGCCATTGTTCCTTTAAAAATTTACCAAACGATTTGAGTAAGCCAATAGATTTTGAAGAATATTTTGATGGAATATTTATCTTCAAAATTAAATTTTGTGATTTAAGTGGAAGAATAGGTCGTAAAGCATCAACTATATTCTGTAATTGTTCTTCTGGCGACTTAAAAGGATCAATTGACACATGTGCTTCTTCCAATGCTTGCTCGTATCTTGTTGGAGGGTGTGGAGTATTTGTTCTAGGATCAACAAAATTCTTCGATAATATAGAAATTATGGCTTTTTTCTTTTCTTCTATAAGCTTTCTTCTTTGCTCTAACGTAAGTTGTAGTTCACCCTTTTTTAATATAATCTCTGCAATCTTATAGAAATCTGTTGTCCTAAAAAATTTTTGTAGCTTTTCTTCTGATACTCGCAGACCTTTAGTGGCATCTGAAAAAATTTCCTCTATACCAACTATTTGTGAAAGTTCTATTTGTTTCCCCATCTTATAGTTTAAGGCTTGATCTGGACGAACGAGAAGTTCGAATCTTTCCCCATCTATCGTCAATCTAACGCACGTAAATTTGCTGCTCATTAATATCCCTTTTATTGTCCAAACTTTTCTTTTGCTAAAGCTGCAAATTTAGATATTTCGCTTTCAGTATATCGTCTGAGCTTTCTAGTTTTAGTATCAACAACAGCCATTCTTATATGGCCAATACCAACTTTATCTTCGCTAACTAAATAAACTGATTTAACACCTAAAACGCATAAATCATCTAATGTCATCGATGGATTAAAATTGTTTTCTAAAAATTGAGTAACTTGCTCAGATCCAGCACCGATTGAGACCGCTTCATATTGTAGATAACTTCCACTCGGATCAACTAAGAATACTGAAGGCCCCTTTTTATCAACACCAGCAATTATAAGAGAAACGCCAAATGGGCGAACACCAGCATATTGTGTAAATTCTTGGGTTAGATCACCTAAGTATTTTGCAACTGATTCAACATCAACATCTTCGTCATAAAGTAAACGGTTACTTTGAGAAAAAATTCTTGCACGATCTACTAAGACCCTTGCGTCAGGAACATAGCCGGCTGCAGCAGCACCTATATGATCATCAATTTGAAATATTTTTTGAGATAAGGTAGGAGACTGAAGCTTACGGATCCTCTCCTCAACTACTAAAACAACACCGTCTACACCTTTTAGACCTAAAGCAATTGTACCTCTCCTAACGGTTTCTAGTGCATATTCTACCTGATATAGTCTTCCATCAGGCGAAAATATCGTTAACGCTCTATCATATCCAGCAGATGGACCGAAAATATGCCTTCACCTCTTTTCTTTCCAAATAGTAGTCATAGTGGCTACGTTTAAACCTTTTTATTTTTTTATCAAATTAAAAGGTCAGTGTTATTGGTTCTTCAAAGCTTTTTTAGCTCAGACTGGGACGGCGATACACTTCATCCCCCAAACAATTATTGCCTATTAACCATTTAAATCTTTCTTAACAATTTTCTAATCCAATTATTAAATTTTCATAAAAATTTTTTATGTTCCCTATCTTTTTATTCTTAGGAATAAGCTTTAAATATATTACATTTGATGTTCCGAGTCTAAAAAATTTTTTGAATAAGCTAGATTTTTCTATTCTTAAATACAAGTTTTTGTGCTCGTCTATTCTTTCCTCTATACTTTTTGTAAGAACATTTTTGTCTGCCATATCTAGACGTTCAAAAATTATTCTCAGAACATGTTGTGTGAGGTTACCTTTTATAATTGCAGTATATTTATATATTGGATTACCATAGTGGCCTTCAAAGACATTTTGAGCAAAATTTTCAGGATCCAAATTAAAAATAGATTTTATAGCTTCAAATAGTTTTTTTTCGTCTTCTGTCGCATGAACCAGAAAACTTATTTCTATACTAAGACCCTTTAATGTTTCCTTTGTCATTGAAAATAACTTGGGTAATAAAGCATAAATAAAGTTTAACTACTTAGATTGAGAAGATGAATGAAAACAGATTATTATGTTTAGGAATAGAATCTACGGCCCATACCTTTTCTGTAGCAGTTTTAACTGAGAACAAGATATTATCAAATGAAAAAGAGGTTTATGTACCACCACCTGGAGAGGGAATTCACCCCTATGAAGCGGCTCAGCATCACTTGAGAAAAGCGAAAAAGGTTTTACAGGATGCTTTAGTTAAAAGTAGAGTTAATATAAAAGATATTAATGTAATTGCTTTTTCAGCAGGCCCAGGACTTGGTCCATGCCTTAGGGTTGGAGCGGTCGTGGCACGGACTTTAGCCAACTATTACAATAAACCTTTAACAGCAGTAAACCACGCAATAGGACATATTGAATTAGCAAACTTTTTTGCAAAAACAAATGATCCAGTTGTTGTCTTAGTTTCTGGTGGACATACACTTGTTTCGACATACTTGTTAAAAAAATGGAGAATATTTGGAGAAACACTAGATATAACATTGGGACAGCTTTTTGATCAATTAGGTAGAGAATTAGGATTTAATTCGCCTGCTGGAAAATATATTGAGGAATTAGCAAGTAAAGGCAAAAAATATTTACAAATGCCTTACAGTGTAAAAGGTAATAATGTCTCATTTTCTGGACTTTTAACTTATGCAAAAAACTTAATAAAAAAAGGTTATAGTAAAGAGGATGTATGCTATTCTGTACAAGAGACAGCGTTTGCAATGTTGACAGAAGTCACAGAAAGATTATTAGCATTTTCTGAGAAAAAGGAAGTCCTTTTAACAGGGGGAGTAGCAGCCAATCTTAGATTGCAAGAAATGATAAAAAGTCTTTGTGAGGTTCATAATTCTAAATTTCATGTTATTCCTAGAGAATTCAGTGGGGATTGTGGTGCACAAATAGCTTTAGTTGGACTTTTACAATATAAGACAAAAAATCTTGTGGAGATAAAAGATAGTGTTGTTAGACAGTCGTGGAGGATAGATGAGGTTGATGTAACTTGGAGAGACTAATAAAAATTGGTGCTGAAGCAAACATATATCTTTCCTTGTGGCATGGGTTAGAGGTAATTAGGAAGGTTAGAAGACCTAAACCTTATTGGAGAGAAGAATTAGACTTAAAAATAAGAAGAATTAGGACAATAAGAGAAACGTATTATATAAATTTGGTAAAAAAATTTGGTGTTTTAACCCCAATAATTTACTTTTCAGATCCCTTTAAAGGAGAAATTGTTATGGAATATATTAATGGTGAAAGGATAAAGGATATTGTAGAAAACGATATAAAGAGGTGTTATGATTTATTTTATGAATTAGGCAGAAAGTTAGCAACAATGCATACACATAATATAATCCATGGAGACCCTACAACTTCAAATTTTATTGTTAAAGAAGATAAACTATATGCAATAGACTTTGGACTGACTTTTTACTCCCAACGAATAGAGGACAAAGCAGTTGATATTCATCTTTTAAAACAGGTGATAAAGAGTGCCCATCCTAAATATTTTGAAGAAATATTTGGAAAAGTTATTGTTGGATATTCAAGTGTATATACCTTGGCAAGTAAGATATTAGAGAACGTAAAAGAAATAGAAAAGAGGGGTAGATATGCAACATTTTGATAAAAAAATTTTTTTTGCAACCAACAATAGTAATAAAATTTTAGAGGCACAACATGTGCTTTCTAATTTTAAAATATTGGTTGATAAAACAGAAATAAAAAAAGTTGAAATCCAGTCTGATACATTAGAAGAAATTGTACTCTATGCACTTAAAAAGATTGGTAAAACATTATATCCTATAGTAATAGAGGATTCGGGATTGTTTATAGAAAAACTAAACGGTTTCCCAGGACCATACTCTTCATATGTGTACAAAAAAATTGGATGCATTGGGATATTAAAATTGCTTGAAAATGAAAATGAGAGGAGAGCAAAATTTGTATCGATTGTAGGCTTCAGAAGAGATAGGTTAATCAAAATATTTAGAGGAGAATGTAATGGTAAAATTTCGTATAAAATGACAGGAACCCATGGTTTCGGATTTGATCCAATATTTATACCAGAAAATGAAGAAAGGACTTTTGCTGAAATGAGTTTAGAAGAAAAGTGTTTATGGTCACATAGAGGAAAAGCTTTTAAAGCATTAGGAAATTGGATAAAATTATATAAATATATTTAAATATATCTAACTAAAGAGTGCTTGAACATGACTAGACAATACTCGCACAAAGATGGAAAATCACATTCGACTAGACCAATATATAAACTTAGTCCACCTTGGGTGACTTATACACCAGAAGAAGTGACATTACTTATAATAAAAATGGCAAATGAGGGACTTACACCGAGTCAGATAGGTGTGCGACTTAGGGATGAATATGGAATACCTCTTCAGAAACAAGTAACTGGGAAAAATATTTGTGAAATATTAAAGGAACATAATCTTATGCCAAAAATTCCTTATGATTTGGAAAACCTTATTAGAAAAGCAGAAAATTTGCAGCAACACTTAAAGAAGCATAAAAAGGATGGAAAAAATATCAGATCATTGGAACTTGTAGAGGCCAGAATTCATAGACTTTCAAAGTATTATAAAAGAACAGGCTTACTTGATAAAAGTTGGAAATATAAACCACATGTTGCACAGCTAGAATAGGATAAAAATGGACTTTAAAGAATTTAGAGAAAAAAGTGATTCTATTACAGAACTTATTGAAAATGCTATAGATGAAGGGAAGCAGATAATAGTATGCTGCCATCTTGATGCGGATGGATTAACGGCTGGAAGTATTATTGGAAAAAGTATATTTAGAGAAGAGGGAAGAGCTATAATACGGACAATCAGTGAACTAAATCAAAATATTATAACAAACTTGAGAAATCAGGATTATGATTTTTATATATTTGCGGATATTGGAATGGGATACGTAGAAATATTGAATAAGGAGTTAGAAAATAAATGGATTATTCTTGACCATCATCAAAGTAGCAAAGAAGAATTAGAACATATAAGAGTACTTAATCCTCATGCGTACGGAATTGATGGAGGGACAGAGATATCAGGTGCAGGAGTCGCTTATGTTGTAGCTAAAAGAATAAACAGTTCCAATAGAGACAGTGCAGTATTGGCAATTGTTGGTGCGCTTGCCGATAGACAAGATCAAGGGCCATCAAGAAGTTTAATAGGAATAAATCAAAAGATTATTTTAAAAGATGCTAAGATGCATGGATTAATTAAAGAGGAGAAGGATCTTATATTTTATGGAAGGGAGACGAAGCCTATACATGAAGCAATTGCATCTACAAATATGCCTTTCATACCCTTGTTATCTGGAAATCCTGATGCTTGTCTAGCGGCGCTAATGTCATCCAATTTTAAACTGAAAGATGGAGAAAAATGGAGAACTATAGCAGAACTATCTTATGAAGAAAAAATGAAACTTATTGAGATTCTTATTCCCTATTTAACAAAAAATGGTGCTAAAAGTGAGGCGATAGAAGAATTATTTGGAACAATTTATACAATTCTAAAGGAAGAAGAGGGAACAATTTTAAGAGATGCAAGAGAATATGGATCCTTTCTAAATGCTTGTGGAAGAAGTGGTAAGCCAAGTATAGGAATATTAGTTTGTTTGGGAGACAGAAATGAAGCATATTATATGGGTGAGAAAATATTGGCTGAATATAGGAAGAGGATCACACAATATCTTCAAATCATAAACTCTGACGTAAAAAGAATGAGTTATCAAGGTAATATTGTAAATGTGATAGGGGACGATATTGTTGATGAAAAAATGTTAGGTGCGATTGCATCAATAATTTCAAGTTCGCCTCTTTTTAGAGATAAAGTAGTTATTGTAAGAACAAAGACTAAAGAAAACGACTTGAAAATTTCCATCAGGAGGGGAGAGAAGATTAAGGATTTGAACATAGGTATGATAGTTAATAGAATTGCAAAAGAACTAAATGGTAGTGGTGGAGGACATTCTGCAGCAGCAGGCGCTAGAATTTCAATAGAACAATATGAAAAATTTATTGCTAAATTAGTTGAAGGCATAAATTATGAAAAAAATAGAAGTGAGGATTCAAGTAAAAACTGAGGATTATAAAGTAATTGATACACTTTTTAAATCTTTGAACCCAGATAATGTGAATATTCCTGAAAACATTTCTTTAAAATTTTTTATAGAAAAAGATGAACTTGTCTTTTCTGTTTCCACAGAAAATGATATAGAAACATTAATATCTACATTACGCGAGGGTCTCGAATATATAGGCTTAAGTTTGCAAGTGATGATGGTGAAAGAAAATGAGAAAAATACAAACAGAAACTGAAGGTTACTTTATATTAAGCAAGAGCGATGAAAGAATAGAAAATACAATACAAGAAAAACTAGATGAAAGTAAAATGATTTTAATAAAGGGCGCTGAAAAAGACCCTGAGAATGCATGTTTTATAGGAGAGTGGAAAGTGACAGAAAATATATTAAAGGTTGTACTTTATTCAGGAAACTTAGTTCGTTCACATATAGGCATTTTGAGATTAAAGAAAGTTTTTGCTAAAGAGCTTGGAGAAAAATTAAAAATAGGAATTAGGAAGGTGTTAGCTAAAAATTTTAAAATCATATTATTTGAATATATAGACGAGATAGCGGTAAATAAAGTTAAATCAATGCCTAAAGTTAAGGAGATAATTTCTGAAAAAGATAGGACGATAGTACAATTAGAGGATTTAGAAGAAGCGGATCTTAGAGGAAATTTAATTGATAGACTAATTAATTTAATTGAAGAAGTATCAAAAGAAAAACATGTGTCCTACGAGCAAATTCAACCAATAGTTAGAAGATCTATAGAAAAAAGAATTGAATTTAATGGGGATCCCCTTATTACTGGGTTAGAGCTTGGGTGGGTTGTACAGTTTCCTGGTAGGGGACAATTTATATACACAAGTAAATACGCGGCCCTTTTTGAAACAATAAAGTCTATCCTAATTGAGGAAATAGCTAAGAAAGGAGGATTTAAGCCTTTTCTTCTACCAAAGTTAATACCATTTGAAGTCATGAGAAAGATGCCTGGATATTTTGATAGTATACCTGAAGGTATGTTCTATGTGTGTCCACCGCCTAGAGAGCCTGAGGCCTTTGACAATTTTAAACTGGAATATAAACTTAAAAAGGAAGTACCTATTGATGAATTAAAAAAGGTTTTGAAAGATCCAGCTTACGTATTAGCGCCTGCACAATGCGAACCATTCTGGTACTACTATAGTGTTATAACACATAAATCAGATACATTACCTCTTAAATACTATGATGCATCAGGCTACACATATAGATGGGAAGGTGGGGGAGTAGAAGGACTCGTTAGAGTGACAGAATTCCAGCGCATTGAATTAACCTATCTGGGCCTTCCTGAACAAGTTGTTAATATCAGAGACGAAATTGTAGAAAGAGGAATTAATGTAGCAGATAAAATATTAGATTTAGAATGGAGAGTGACAGCTGCAGCACCTTTTTATGTGAAGGAAAGTTCAGCAAAATTTGACCCATATAATAGCAAGGAAGTGCCGGCGTATGACATTGAGATATACTTACCATATAGGGGACCAAGAGAGACTTCTGAATGGCTTGAGGTTGCAGGTTGCTTTGTTCATAAGAAAAAGTTTGTTGATTCCTTCAAAATTAAAAGTGAAGTGGATTTAGAAATTTGGACAGGCTGTACAGGTTTAGGTGTATCTAGATGGGTTGCAGCATTCCTTGCAGAAAAAGGTTTTAAAGAAGAAAATTGGCCAGCCATAGTAAGAGAAAAATATAGAGAAATTTTAGGTGGATAGCATGCCAAAAAAGGGAATAAAGGTAAAGGACAAATGGAAAGAAAAGACTTGGATTTCAGTTGAAGCACCAGCTATATTTGGAAATAAAATAATAGCAAGTATACCCGTAACAAACATAGAAAATGCAATAGGAAGATGTGTTGAGACTACTCTGTTTGATATACTTGGAGAAAATGAGGAACAATATTCTATCAAGTTAAAATTTCAAATAAAGGAGATAATCGGAGGGGTTGCAAAAACTGAAGTAAAACAATATGAACTTGCACGTGAAACTTTAAAAAGTCTTATAAGAAAAGGAACTTCGATAATTGACTTTTATAAAAATTTGGAAACAAAGGATAAAGCAAAGATGAGAATTTTTGCTATAGTTTATACTTCAAGTAGAGTCAACACTTCAAAAAAGAAAACTATTAGAAAAATAATGGATGAGATAATAAGTAAAAAGGCGGAAAAGCTAACCTTTGATCAACTTGTTCTAGAGGCAGTTTTGGGTAAGATTGCCTCAGAAATTTTAACAGAAGCAAAAAAGATTACTAAGATAAGATATGCTAACGTGAGAAAAATTAAAGTCTTAAATTACCCCTTAAAAGAGGCATTAGCCTCTAGCCCTGCTTGATACTATTTTTATAATATCTCCATCAGAAAGAATATGTTCAGCGCCTATTCGCATATTACGTTTGACGTCTATCGCATATAGGAAACCTTCACCTAGATCACTATGTATTTTATATGCTAAATCTTTAGCTGTAGAACCCTTTTTTATCAGATAAGCTTCAGGTAATACATTTCCCTTTTTATCAGAAAGTGAATTTTCATCTTCAACAGGATAAACTGTGATTAGCTGCAACATCTCTTTAAATGTAAAATTAATAATATCTTGGACACCTGTAGTACCCCATTTTCTTAGAACTCTTTCTCTTATCAATTCTAGGGCTTTCTTCTGCTGTTCATTTAATTGGGAAGATACTATTTTAAAATCAGAATTACCGGGTACATATTCTATTAACTTTTTTTCGGACGCCCTTCTTAATACTAATTCCGCTTCAGCGGAGCATGGTAAGCAAGGTCTACCCGTCGATTTAATTTTTTCATAATTTAAAGATGCTGGAAAGAGGTCAATTTTATTTGCTGCAATTACTATAGGCTTAGACAACTCTCTAAGACGGCGAACAAACATCATGATATTTTGATCATTCCAACTAGAAAATTTTTTATTTAATAAACCACAATCTTCTATCGCTTTATATATATATGCTCTTGTTATTGAGAGACCGGATAATTTTTGTTGAAGTTGATTAATGCTGTTTTCGAAATTGGATTCACCTACTTTACAAATCCTTTGCCAATCACTTTTTAAAATATTCTGGAACCATAAATCAAGCTCATTTTCAACAAATTGTATATCTTCAAGGGGGTCATGAGAACCTGGTGCTACTGGATGACCTTCAATATCTGTGGAACCAGCTGCATCCACAACATGAATTAAAGCATCAGCTTGTCTAAGATCATCAAGAAATTTGTTTCCTAAACCACGACCAGAGGCAGCACCGGGAACAAGGCCAGCTACATCCATAAGTTTTACTGGGATCAAACGAACTCCATCTAAGCATATTGATGTAGTTGGATTATCTTTTACACCTAATTCTTTACACACACACTTTGTTCTAAAATAGCCTATTCCAATATTGGGATTTATAGTAGTAAAAGGATAATTTCCAATAGGTACATTTAATAATGTTGCAGCACTAAAGAAAGTACTTTTACCAACATTTGTTTTTCCAATAATTCCAACTAGCATCAAGAGCCATATAGTAGGTTAAATAAAAAAAGATTTAATTGAACATTTGTCTTATAAAATTAGCTGTGGAGAGAATAATAATAGTTGGAGGGGGTATAGCGGGTGTATCTTCCGCATTAAATGCAAGGAAACAAAATCAAGAAAATGAGATAATTCTAATAGAAAAAGAAAAACATGCTGGTTATTTGAGAGGAAATTTACCTTATATAATTTCGGATAATATAAGAAATTATTATGATATGGTTCCAACAGTTGACTATCTCATTAAAAATAGAATAAATGTACACTTGTCTTCTTTTGTAAAAAAAATCGATTTAAACAATAAAAAGATAATCTTTTTAGGCCCAGAAAAACATGAGAGAGTATTAAATTTTACTAAAATAATAATAGCTACGGGCACCATGCCTATAAAATTAAATGTGAAAGGACGCGAACTTAATAATATATTTGAACTAAAAACAATAGAAGATGCCATAAGGATAAAAGAAAATATAATGAAGAATAGGAAAGTTGTAATAATAGGAGGGGGACTTGTTGCACTAGAGACCTCAGAAGTATTATTAAAGAAAGGATGCAAGGTTGTTATAGTATCACCAGAAAAAGAGGTTTTATATAAAATCTTTGATGAAAATTTTGGACAAATTATTAGAGAAAAGATAGAAAAAAGTGAAATAGAGGTTATTACTGAGAATAAAGTTAAAGAATTTTATGGAAAAGGGAAAGTGGAAGCGATAGAAACAGAAAAAGGGATAATACCATGCGATTACCTAATTTTAGCATTAGGTGTAAAACCAAACACAGACTTAGCAAAAGAGGCGGGAATACCTTTAGGCAAATATGAAGGTATTATTGTAAACGAGGAAATGAAGACAAAAAAAGAAGATGTTTACGCTGCTGGAGATTGTGTTGAATACACAAATTTTATAACAAACGAAAAAACACTAATACAGACCACTACTTTGGCACTTCAAGGTGGAGAAATTGCAGGAAAAAATGCTGCAGGAGGGAATGAAAAAATTGGAAAGATTATCAGCAATATATGCGCTAAAATTTTTGGTTCCGAAATAGCTTCAATAGGGATAACGTGTAGAGAGGCAAAAAATTTTAAAAAGGAGATTTTAGTGATAGACACTGTTTTTAATAAAGATGAAGCTTACATTAAGCTAATATTTGATAGAGAAAATAAGAAACTTATAGGAGCACAGCTGATCTGTAAAAGAGCCGCAACATGGGGAAATTTTTTGGCACTAGCAATCATTAAGGAAGTTAAAATTGATGAGATAGCATATTTTTGTAATTCTTATTCACCTTTTTTAGGTGAACCAATAGCACCTATAGTGATGGTAGCGAAGAAGATAATGGATTCAATTGGTTGAAAGTTTTTTTAGTTCAACAACATTTATTTTAGTTTTCATTGGTAGCTTAGAAGAAGCAACCTCCAATGCTTCTTTTGCCTTATTAATATTACTGGATTTAACTCTTATCAACATAATTATATCATCTATTTTTACTCGTGCAGCTAAACCAACTGGTTTTCCAAAAGCACGGCGCATACCTTCTTGAAGACGGTCAGCACCAGCTGTTGCAATCATCTTATTTTCCCTTAGTATGACATGCGGATATTTTTTAACTAATAAATAGTAGTTAGATTCTCCGATTTCTTGTATCTTTTTGTTTGCAGCAACCCTTGCTGCTTCAAGAGCATTATGCCTCACTTGAACATTTGCACAAGAAATTAGTTGAAGTTCAACATCATAATCACCATTAGGATTACCTAAAGAAAACTTTGCTATTTTAGGATGCGGTACACCACCTACGAATTCCCTTCTGGTATATGGCATTCCTGTAGGATGGCGATAATTTTTCCCACGCATTATCAATCACTCCCCCCGATGTAGCACCAATATTTAAATTATTGTACCAGGACAATTCTAATTAGGGGAATATGCCAGAAATTGCAATCATTATGATTGAACCTGAAAATCAAGGAAATATTGGTGCAGTAGCAAGGGCTATGAAAAATTTTGGATTAAAAGAACTTTACCTTATTAGGCCAAAAGACGAGATAGGAGAGTTTGCCAGAAAAATCGCTGCAAATGCACAAGATATATTAGATAATGCAAAAATTTTAACTTCATTTGAAGAGGTGAAGAAAAGATTTAACTTAATTTATGGAACTACAGCGATATCTGCTAAGCGTTCAACAAATGTGTTAAGGATAACCATTACACCGGCTCAATTAGCTAACATAATTTCAAATGCAAAAGGAAAGGTAGCAGTATTACTTGGAAGAGAAAGTCATGGCTTATCAAATCAAGAGTTAGAAGAATGTGATGCAGTAGTAACTATTCCTTCGAGTCAAGAATACCCTACATTAAATGTGGCTATGGCAGGAACTATTATCTTTTATGAAATTTTCCAAAAGATTGCATATAAAAAAGAGGGCAAGTTTAAGATGGCAGATAAGAAGACTAAAGAATTATTGATAGAAAAATTAAAAATATTAGTTAGTAGGACAAATCTTCCACCACATAAAATCAGATTGATAACTAGAGCCTTTAGAAACTTTATAGGAAAGAGTGTGCTCAGTGACAAAGAGGCAAGATTACTATTAACAGCATTCAGTAGGATTGATAAAGCATTTTTACAAAAGGGGGAAAACGATGGTTACAAACTTACCTGCAAAAGCAAAGGCAATATGGGCTAAAGCAATGATGGCTAAAGAGCCAGAAGAAAAACTTGAGCTACTTAAACAATTTTATAGCTCATTTCCAAAGCATAAAGCTACTGAAAGACTAGAAGTACAGATAAAAAGACAAATAAAAAAGCTCGAAGAAGAAATTGAGAATAAAAAGAAAAAACATGGAAAAGTAATTAACATTTGGAGTGTAAAAAAAGAGGGAGACATACAGGTTACAATTTTAGGAACTTTTTATGATACATTAGAATTTTTTGAAAAAGTTATAGGATTAAAGGTCGATCAGTTTGATGTATATACAAGACCTCAGATTGGCACACTAAAGATTGATTCAATACTTTTGCAGATACTCTTGTGTCCATTCGATAAATCAATTGGCGAAGAAAAGCAAAAAAAATTCAGCAATCTCCTTTATAATGCAGACTTATTTTTAATAATTTTACCCAAAACGAACTATGCAAGCTATTTCAACGAATTAATTTCATGGCTTGAACAGAATAATATAATAATAAATGCCAGAAAAAAAGAGGTTAAAATCGAAAGAACCACAGAAGGGGGGATTAGAATTGTTGGCAAATCAAAGTTCATTACAGAAGAGGAAATAAAAAATTTTCTTAGAGAATACAATATAGTTAATGGAATTATAAAAGTATCAATTGAAACAACTTTAGAAGATTTGGAGACTGCTATTTTTGGACAAGTTAGCAAACCTGCAATAATTTTATGCAATAACATAGAACAAGAGAAAGAAATAAAAAAATATTATACAGGAATATGTAATCTAAATATATTTTTTGAGAAAAAAGAATTTTTAAAAAAAATTCTTGAAATACTTGGAATAATAAGAATTTATACAAGGAGAAAAGATGGAATTGTAGCAGAACGACCTTTGTTGATTGAAAAAGGGAAGGCAGTAATAGATGTTGCAAAAATTATTCATAAGGAAATGGCTAAAAATTTCCAATATGCAAAGCTTAATAGAAATGGAGAAGAATTAAAGGTTGGCAGATATTTTATACTAGAAGATGGTGATATAGTTGAAATAAGATCACGCTAACTTCATACATTTATAGAGTATGATATGCTCAAACAAAAATTTTTCTCTTAATATTTCTTCATAACTAAAATTGTTTTCCTTCAAAAAACTGGTAATTTTAGATAAATTTGAAAGTGTTGATGCAATAAAAAAGATTAAACCATTAACCTTTAATAGCCTAAAAGAGTTTTTTAAAAAAGCTATGGTAACCTCACAACCTTCATACCCACCATCAATTGTAATATCTTCAATTGATTCTGATGGAAGATAAGGGGGATTAAAAATAATAGTATCAAAAGAAAGGCTTCTAAAGCATGAGGCAGAGTCGCAGCAAACAAGATCAATTTTTAAATTAAATACATTTTTGGTTTTAAATTCTTTTAAAACATTAAAGTTTATATCACAACCAACATAAAATTCTGATCTTTCATTAATCAATTCTGCAACTTTTCCGGATCCAAGACCGATTTCTAAAACCTTACCTAAATTATTATATGAATCTAGCCCTCTTATCAGTAAAAAGGTATCTTCTGCAGGCAAGTACATGTTCATGAAAAAAGTTTTTGATTTAATAAAATTTTTGCTATATAAAGACATTCTTGGGGTGTAAAGTGTTCTACATTCACATTTATATTTAAATTTTTACACTCTCTTTCTACATTATAAAAGTTGTTTTTACTTAAATGCTTTATCATTGTTCTTACTTTTTTTCCTCTAAATGTGAAGATAAAATTTATAATTTTAATTAAACTATCATTCAATACAAATTGATTTTTTGGTTCAAATTTTACAATGTAAGAAAAAACTTTTGGAATAGGATAAAAGGCTGTAGGAGGAATCTTATCATAAATATTTATTTTAAAAGCAAGTTGAGCTATAACTGAAATAGCTTTATAATTTTTTGATGAAGGTTGGGCAATTAATTTTTCAACAAAATCTTTTTGTAATGTAACGGTTGCAGAAGTAAAGGATTTTGTTATAAGCCAATATATAAATCTTTTAGAAATATAAAAGGGTAAATTTGATACAACTTTATTAAACATGTAATTTGTCTTTAAGGCATCACCATTAATCAATATTAAGTTATTATATTTGGTAAGCCTCTTTTGACTATTTTTAAATAATTTTTTATCTATTTCATAAGAAATAACAATATTCGCTTTTTCACATAATTTTTTAGTTAACTCTCCATAACCTGTTCCGATTTCAAGCACTATATCATCTGATTTAATATCAGATAATAGAAGTAAACGTGCTATATAAAAAGGATTTACAATAAAATTTTGTCCTAATCTTCTACCTCCGCTCAAAGAGACATCTCGGATTTTGAAATTTTACTTTTAATCTTTTTAATTCTATAGAATTCTTCTCGTTCCATTTCACTTATTCGAAGTGAGATGAATAGTATAGCCCTTTCCATTGAAGGGATTACATAATATTTTAGTGAATTAACTCGGATTTTTGTTGATCGAACTGCTTCCGCTAATGCTAAAATTATCTGTTGAAGCTCAATTAACTTTATTAGCGCGGTAATAACCTTTTCTGTTTCGTAGAACACATTTTCTGATGTAGGAAGAAGATTTAAAACAGTGGAATAAAAATTTGTAAAAGAATTCTTTTGAGAGATAACAATTTGTGGAAAAGATATGCCCATAACAGAGTTAAATGTAACCTCAGCTTCTAAAGCACCTCGCATTAAGTTTACAAAATTATAGAAGCTCTGCTGATTAGAGAAAACTTTAATAGTCATTACGGCATTATAAACTTCTCTTAGAGAGAAGGAGACTTTTTTAGATTGCTCAACATATTCTCTTACGTACTTCGACAGTTCAATTAGTAAGACATCAAGTTTTTGCTGTAAAAGTTCTTGCCCTCTTTTTGCAGCTTGTAATCTCTTTTTTAGCCTTAGAAGTTCACTTCGAGTAGCCTTTAATTGAGGCATATTATGACACTTTAGATCTTTTAGCTGGATGGTACTTTTGGATTGTATTTAAGCTAATTCTTTTCAATTCGCTTTCTGGGAAAGACGACAGAATATCCCATCCAATATCTAATGTTTGTTCAATACTTCTTTCTTCATATCTGCCTTGCGACACAAATTCTCTTTCAAATCGGTCCGCAGCCCTTAGATACATGTGATCACGCTCTGTTAAAGCTTCTTCACCTACAACAGCCACTAGCTCACGTAAACTTCTTCCTTCTGCGTACATATAATATAATTGGTCAGAGAGTTCTCTATGGTCATCTCTTGTTTTATTTTGGCCTATTGCTTCTTTCATTAATCTTGATAGTGAGGGCAAAACGTCTATAGGAGGATATATACCCCGTCTATGCAAAGCGCGGTCTACTATTATTTGCCCTTCTGTTATATATCCAGTCAAGTCAGGAATAGGATGAGTAATGTCATCGTTGGGCATAGTTAGAATTGGCATTTGAGTAATTGAACCCAATTTCCCAAGAACACGGCCTGTTCTCTCATATATTGAAGCAAGATCTGTATACATATAACCAGGATAACCTCTTCGTCCTGGAACTTCTTCTCTAGCCGCAGAAATTTCCCTTAAGGCTTCACAATAGTTGGTCATATCTGTAATTATTACTAAAACATGATAATCTTCTTCAAAAGCTAAATATTCTGCTGTAGTTAATGCAAGTCTTGGTGTTAAAATTCTTTCAATAGCAGGATCTTGAGCTAAATTTATAAATAAAACAGACCTACTTAAAGCACCGCTTTCTTCAAATGAATTTATAAAAAATCTTGCTTCATCAACAGTTATACCAAGTGCAGCAAATATTAAAAGGAATTTTTCTTCGGTTTTTCTGACTTTTGCTTGCCTTGCAATTTGAGCTGCAATTTCATTATGTGGTAGACCATTACCGGAAAAAAGAGGTAATTTTTGACCTCTTGATAGTGTATTCATGCCATCTATTGCAGAAATTCCTGTTTGAATGAAGTCTGTAGGATATGCTCTTGATTTTGGATTTATAGGGGATCCATTAACATCTAATTTTTCTTTAGGAATAATTGGTGGTCCACCATCAATAACCTTCCCCGAACCATTAAACATTCTTCCAATCACATCTGTTGAAACTGAAAATCTTAATGGTTCACCCGTGAAGCGTACGATAGTATGTTCCCTACTTAAACCTCCTGTACCTTCAAAGACTTGTACTACTGCCATTTCGAATGAAGTTTCTAGAACTTGACCATGCCTTACTGAACCATCTTGAGCAATAATTTCTACATATTCACCATAGGCTACATTTCTTGTTCCTTGAACAAATAAAAGAGGGCCTGAAATTCCATTAACAGTTTTAAATTCCCTTGCAATTATAGTTTTTGCTGTCAACTTTTAACACCCTCAACTAATGAGGATAGATCCTTTTTTAAGCGTTCCAGAAGATTTAAGTAAAATGTTTCAAATTCTTCGTTAGAAACAAATTTCATTCTACTCAATTCTTGAACTGAAGGTAGAGAATTTATTTTACTTACTTGTATACCTCTGTCTACTAGCTTTTTTGACTCATTATAAAAATATGAAAGAAGACACATCATATAATAATTTTTCTTTAGGGCACAATAAGAGTCCGCGGGTGAATATGCGTGTTGCATTAGATAATCTTCTCGTATTTTACGCGCATACTCTAGTACGAGTTTTTGAAATTCGGAAAGTGCATCTGGACCAACAAGGCGTACAATCTCAATTAATTCCTCTTCTTCTTGCAAAATTTGCATAAATTCTTTCGTTAAACTTGACCAATTAGGAAAATATTTAGCAAACCATAAATCTAAATCATTTTTATATAGACTATAACTAGTTAGCCAATTTATTGCTGGAAAATGTCTTCTTTGAGCTAAACTGGTATCTAGAGCCCAAAAAACCTTAACTACCCTAAGTGTACTTTGAGTTACAGGTTCTGAAAAATCTGCACCTGGAGGAGATACAGCACCAATAACTGATATAGAACCATACCTTTCATCTGAACCTAAAACTTCACATCGACCTGCTCTTTCATAGAATTCGGCAATTCTTGATGAAAGATAAGCAGGATAGCCTTCTTCTCCAGGCATTTCCTCAAGACGACCTGATATTTCTCTTAAGGCTTCAGCCCATCTGGAAGTAGAATCAGCCATTAAGGCTACATCATATCCCATATCTCTATAATATTCTGCTATTGTCATTCCAGTATAAATGCTGGCTTCTCTTGCAGCTATTGGCATATTACTTACATTTGCTATTAAAATAGTTCTATTTATTAATGGTAAACCTGAACAGGGATCCTTTAATTCAGGAAATCTTTCTAGAACTTCTGCCATTTCATTACCTCTTTCCCCACAACCTATATACACAATCACATTAGCATCAGCCCACTGTGCAAGCTGGTGTTGCATAACAGTTTTTCCAGTACCAAATCCACCTGGAATTGCAGCAGTACCACCTTTTGCTATAGGAAATAAAGCGTCAATTATTCTTTGACCGGTTATAAGAGGAAGATACGTACTTACACGTCTTTTAATTGGTCTTGGCTTTCTAATCGGCCATTTAGTAACCATATTCACTTCGACCACATTATTACTGCCGCAATCTATTTTTGCAATTGTTTCATCTATAGTATAATCGCCTTCTTCAACAATATAGGAAATCTGGCCATTTTTTATTTGTGGAGGAACCATTATAGCATGCCTTTCCAAAAGAGGAGACTCTTTAACGTATCCAAGTATGTCGCCAGCAACAACTTCATCACCTACTTTTTTGATTGGAATAAAGTGCCATTTTTTATTTCTTGGCAAGGAATCAGGATAGACACCCCTTTTTATGAAAAAACCTGAATCCTTCTCTAAGACTGTTAATGGCCTTTGAATACCATCAAAAATTTGATTTAAAAGACCAGGACCCAATTCGACAGAAAGTAATGAGCCTGTTGGTTCCACCGGTTCCCCTGGTGAGACACCTGTTGTGTCTTCGTAAACTTGTATTACGGCATTGTCACCTTCTATTCGAATAACCTCACCTATTATTTTATCTAGTCCAACTTTTACCATTTCATACATTGTGATATTTTCCATGCTTTCTGCAAAGATAACAGGTCCAACAACTTTTTTGATTATACCAAATTTTAACTTTTGTTTCAGCATGTCTTACCACCACTATTTAGAAAGTACCCGTTTTAAAGGTTAATTTTATTTATTAGGGATAGGGAAAGAAAGTAATAAATATTAAATAACCAAGGGCTTTAATGCATAGTGAGCTAAATGACAACGGCATACGAAGTACCAGCAGATCTATTAATAAAAAGATTAGCAGAGTATATTAAGAATAATGTAACTCAAGTGACACCACCAGAATGGGCTTTCTATGTGAAGACAGGTGCACACAGAGAAAGACCACCTTATGACAAAAATTGGTGGTACTTTAGGGCAGCCTCACTTTTAAGAAAGATATACTTATATGGGCCTGTTGGAGTAAATGAGCTTAAATCCATGTATGGTGGTGCAAGAAGTAGCAAACATACAATAAGACACCATAGGGATGCAGGAGGATGTGGTATACGGAAAGTTTTACAACAATTGGAAAATGCAGGCTTAGTCACCAAATTAGAGAAAAAAGGAAGAATATTAACAAGCAAAGGAAGAAGTCTGATAGACAGATTAAGTCAAGAAATACTTGAATCACTTGCAAATGACAAACCCGAATTAAAAAAATATCTTTAGGTGATTAATATGTGTGCTTATGCACCAAGCCAACCTTCAAAGGAGGAAGAGAAACAACTTAAACTTAGAATCATTAGAACTTTTTTAACTCCAGAGGCAAGACAACGTTTGAATAATGTTAGAATGGTTAAACCAGAAGTTGCAGAATTTGTTGAGAATCAGATAGTTCAATTGGTATTATCAGGAAAATTAAAAAGACAAATAACTGATGAGGAGATTAAAGAAATATTAAGTAACATTGCAGAAAGGGAAAGGAGGGAATTTAGGATAAGGAGGGTTTAATATATGGGTGCTATAAAAGGTAAGGGATTAAAACATAGACTTTTAGTTGAATACACTAAAGCCCAGGGAGTACCAACTTGGGTGGTATTAAAAACTAAAATGAAGGTAAGAACAAATCCTCAACGTAGACATTGGAGAAGAAATAAATTAAAACTCTAAGGTGAGATAATATGTCAGAAAATAAGGTGGATGAAATAGTTTTTACTGTACCATTATGGAAAGCATATAAAACAGCAATAAATAAAAGAGCCAAAAGAGCAATTTCAGTCTTAAAAGAAGAAGTTTTAAAGAGAGTGAAGGGTGAGGAAGCAAATATAGTTGTAGATCAGATAATAAATCAGAAGATTTGGAAAAGGGGAATAAGAAAACCGCCACGCAAAATATTAATTAAAGTTAGGAAACAAGAAGATGGAAAAATATTAATTACATTACCTTAGTCAACAAAAAATCTATATACGTTATTGCATTTTAAACAAACGACTTTAACATGCAACTTAGGTATATTTAAAATCCGTATTTTAGAGTCAATACCAGGGAATATTGGAGCCTTACACCTTTTACAAAAGAAGAGTTTATAAGGATACGGTAAACGTAAATTAAATTTTAAAGATAGTCTTTTTATAAGTTCTAATTGCCTTTGTCCTATTTCTTTATTAATAGTCGAATAGTGTATAGCATTTGAAAAAAGGATTTGTATCCTTTCTAATGCAATCCTTTTCTGTAATCTTTTAATCTTTTTCATCCCAAAAAAATTAGATAAAGTTAAATAAAAATGTTAGAAAAAGATTACTATGATAAATCCAATTTTTATATTAGCAGAAACTGCATTAGAAACAATACCCTTAGAGATAAGAGATGATAGAATAATAATAAACTATTGTAAAAAAAGAAAGAAGAAGCCGTCAGAGGTGCTTTTAGACCAAAGTTATCATCATAAAGCCATTTTAAAATTAAATGATCATGAAAAAAGAGGTAGGCCAGACATTGCACATTTCTCATTACTTGAGGCAACGAGTATTCCATTATATTTTGAAAATAAAATAACAGTTTATGTTCACACCTTAGATGATAAAATAATAGAAATAGGAAGAAACGTTCGATTACCAAGGGTTTACGAAAGATTTGTAGGATTAATTGAAAAACTATATTCTGAGAATATTATAAAAAATGGAGAAAAAGTTTTATTAAAATTGTACAAGGGTACGTTAAAAGACCTACTCTCTAAAATCAAACCTTCTACTGTTATTGGATTATCACGTTTAGGGGAAAAAAGTAATTTTAAAAAAGTGGCACTTTTTGGATTAAAATTTGAGAGACCTGTTTTCGTGGTAGGAGGTTTTGCAAAGGGAACATTTAAAGATGAACATAAGCTATTAATGAATCATATATTTTCTATTAGCAATTATTCCCTTGATGCACATGTAGTAACAGCAAGACTACTTTATGAAGTAGAAAAAAATTTAAGTAATAAATATGATTAAATTTTAATAGGTTAAGTGATGTAAACTGGTGATGGGCGATCGTCGTCCAGTCTGGTCTAGGACACCAGCCTTCCAAGCTGGTAACCCGGGTTCAAATCCCGGCGATCGCACCACTTTCCTAGAATATGGTTCGCCAACATATTCTATCTAATAGTATGGCCAGCAATAATATTGTTAACCAAATATACTACTATGATGCTAAGTATAATAACGCTTTAAAGTTGCTGGAGCAGTCCAGTAGCATTTCTAAGGAAGACAAGGAAGCTATTAAGGAGTTTATTGACCATCTAAGAAGCCAAGGTGTTAGTGTAGGAAGACTAGCCAAATACCTGTTCCATTTAAGAGTGTTCAGGGAACAACTTGGCAAAAACTTTAGAGAAGCGTCTAGAAAGGATATAGAACATTTTATGGCTTCAGCAAGAGAAAAGTATGCTTATAGGACTGTTGAAGACTATGGTTTTGCAATAAAAAGATTCTACAAGTACCTCTACTATGGTAACGTAGACAAGGACACTCCTTGGCCTGATCTTGTAAAGTGGATTAAAAAGAGCAGTAAGCCAAATCAGAGGAGCATGCCAGAGCTTCTCACACCTCAGGAACTCCAGAAGATGATTGAGGCCGCAGAAAATTTAAGAGACAAGACTATGCTTGCTGTAGGATTTGAGGCAGGCCTTAGGGCTGCGGAACTTCTTTCAATGAACACAGATGATGTTTCCTTCGATAGTCTAGGCGCAAGGATTAGGGTAAAAGGTAAAACTGGAGAAAGATTGGTTAGACTTATTTCGTCAGCACCAATATTAGCAATGTATATGGAAGTACATCCTTTCAGAGATGAACCAGGTAAACCACTTTGGCCATCTTATGCCACAAACCGCAGAGGCCTAAGACTATCATATATATTATGGAACAGGATCCTAAAGAAAATAGCCATAAAAGCGGGTATAAAGAAGAGAGTTCACAATCATATGCTAAGACATGGTAGTGCAACTGAGGCAGCAAAATATCTTACAGAACCTGAAATGAGAATAAAATATGGTTGGAGTGGGGGCAGTAGGATGCCAGAAGTATACGTGCACTTAAGCAGCAGAGACTTAGATGATAAGCTTGCTAGAATCTATACTGGAAAGGTTCTTGAGACACCTAAGCCTAAATTTTCTCCAATAATATGTCCAAAATGTAGTGAAAAAAATTCTCCTGGACAAAGATATTGTGGAAGATGTGGAACACCATTAGATAAAATAGAGCTAGAAAAAAGAAGTATTGAATTAGAGGCGTTAAAAAGAGAGCTAATGGAGTTAAAGGAGCTACTAAGTAAGGCTCAAAATTCTTTTCTCTAACTCATCCACTTTTTTTAATATTTCTTCCCACAATTTTTTTGGAATTATAACATATTCTTCCAAGATACTATCTTTGCTCTCCTTTATTGTAATGAATTCTTCCTTTGCTTGTGCCCCATTTAAAGAAAGTCCTTGGAGCATATTGGTTTGAGCGCCATTTGTAGACTGGAGCTTTCGGTCCTTTATTAAGGAATCTAGGTTTCCCATACATATCCCATATATAGAAAAGAAGACAATTGTGTAGTTCTGCAACAAATAACCAATCTGGTTAAAGGCTTAAGAAAACAAAACTTTCCCTTTATGCTGGATGGGTTCAAGGCTCCAAGATGGCTAGACGCTATGTCCACTTTAGTGGCAGGGACCTGGAGGACATTATCCTGGACATTAACGGCCGCCCGCCGCACCAGGCCAATATTCTATCAGGTGAACAAGCATGATAAACCCAAATGTTAATAAAATTGTTAATGCTGACATTAACAAGACTGTTAATGCGTTCATGACTTCTGTCAAATTTGCTTATGAAGAACTAGGCTTAAGCTACGGCTATATTGCCAAACTTTTGAATGTTACTCCAACAGCAGTTTATTATTGGGTAAAAGGTCTGAGAAAACCACGTCAATCAATTGTAAAAAAATGTTTTATGGTCCTCTTGGACTTGATTGAAGCAAACACCTACAGGCTTCCTGAAAGTTCAGACTTTAGCCTAAACCACATGGGGCCGCCAGAAAACCACTTCTCTTTCAAGACTGAAGTATTGAAAGGATAAGCAAAAAATTTCAACATAAATACTTTTCTAGAGTCGATCAAATTTGTTGTTTTTGCATGTTGCAGGAGCAGGGGGCCCAACATAATACCTAAGGAAACCTTAAAATTGTCTCATGCAAAAGATGGAATTTGCATTTTGATATCAAACTACAAATTCTTATTATATTATTATATGTATTTTGATATCAAAATATCAGATGGTGATATCAAGATATCAAATTGCAATATATTCTATTATTTAGAAGGTGTTCTAGGTGGTAAAAAGAGGGATTTTTGTCAGGATAGACAAAGAACTTTATGATAGAGCCAAGCATATTTCATTTGATAGAGACATTAGTTTAGGGGAACTTATGGAGGATGCTCTAAGAACATATTTTGCCTCCCTGCCTGCAACATACACCAACATCAAATTCTTACAAAAACACACGAAAGATAAAGTAGACTATCTAATACAATATTTTAAGGACCTAGAAAAAGCTCAGCCACAATATATTAGGTCTGAGATAGAGCAATTAATAAGGAATCTTTTGCAGGTGGAGGATGAAAGAACTGTAAAAAAGTACTTTAAAATCTTAGTAACTTTAAAAGTGTTAGAGTTTCATCAATATAATCCAGTGATAATAATCAACAAGGTTTATCCTCTTCAACAGTCGGCTGAGTTAAAAGAAGAAAGTGAAAGCAAGGCGGAGAATGGTTGAAAAAATTGACTATCAAAAATATCCTTGAACACTTTAGGAAAAATGATGTTTGCTTAGAGATTCTATTTGTTTGGATTGCTATGTCATTGTATCAGGTTGGTAAAACTTTTTGTCTGTCTAATATTGAACTTTTCAGATTGTGGTTTGACTATTATCTGTTCTTTAAAGAGGTGATACCTTATCAGAAATCTTGATGAAGTAAGAAAATCGTTGTTGTTATTGGAAGGAGATTTGGCACAGTTGCATGAAAGGTTATTTATTTTACTTAATCAATTGGTTGAAATTCTTAATGAGCATGAAAGTAGAATTAGCATGATTGAGGATGATAACGTTAAGAAGGAGATTTCATTTTATGCGAAAAAACTTGGCATTTCAGAAAGCGAATTCTTGAAGAATGTTGCTGACTTTATTAAGAAATATGATTTAAGAATTGAATAATTTCATATTGAATATATTTGCGATTCTTTTATCACTTAACAGATCAATTTTTATAGGAACCTATGTTTTAATAAAAATGTGTATAGAAGGCAGTAATAGAAAATCAATTTTTAGGCCATGACCTTTTTGGCAAATTAGCTGAGGAAAAGAGCCTTCTTAAGGCAAAAAAATGCTTAAAATTGTTATTTTAAACAAAACTATTCTTTATAGAACAAAATGTTCTATATATTTTTAGGTAAGCCTAAAATTTATAATATCTTTTGTTTAAAGTGAAAGAGAATGTTTAATAGTATTCCTAAACATAAATGTGTAATGTGTTTGATTAACAAGGTTGATACAACAAAAGTTATGGAACGAGGAATTTATCACAATTATCCTATCATGACTTTTTATGAACCTTCATCCTTGATAGAGTTGGAGCATATTGTTAGATTAGGTAGAAAAATAGCTGAAGTGAAGTTGAAGAGAAGAAGAGAGCCTATTGCTGAAGTGCTAAAATTCTTTATTGAAAAAATAAGTAGACGAGAAGGTTCAAGAAAGTCTGACTTTTCAACATTATATCCTGAAATCGGCGTGAATAAGAAAGGAGAAATAGAGTATATGGTGGCTCCAAACAAGAACATTAACCCTTTAGCCTATAGCGTGTATCTCGAATACCATTTGAATAAGTATATTAAAACTAGGGACCAGAAGCATCTTATGCGTGTGATAGGGGTTCCAGTTTATGAAGGAAGACCTGAGCCTATTATAAAAAGGAGTTGGCCAAAATGGCAGGACAAAGATATAACAGACCTTATTGCAGAAGATATCAGTTGGCTTTTTGGGCCTCCAAAAAAAGAAAAAAGTCCACTAGAGTTTTAAGAAAGGTTGCTTTGATTATGTGATAGGTTAGAATTTTTGCGTATTTCCTTTTCTAGAAGAACATATTAAAAATATATGAGAGTGTTTAATTTTTGCGTATTATTTAATTATCTAAAAAATTGTTGTGGTCACTTCTAATACCTTTTATGTAATTTATCCTATTGACAATAGTTAAGTCAAATCCTTTATTTTGGAAGCTAAATTTTTGATTTCAACATCCTTTCTATTACCTTTTCCTTGATAGCTTTTCTTTCTTTTTGATTTGGTATATTTTGTTGTAGCCATGAATCTAAGGCTTTAATTCTTTCATTGAATTCTTTTTCGAACAAGTTTACAGCATAGACCATTTTTTCACTGCTTGAAGGAATTGGCACTTCCTCTTTTCCAACTTGTACCCCCCCCCACACCAACTTAGCTTCCTCATAAGAGGAACAAGGTATCATTTCTCCATCAATATTTAACCAGATACCATCTAAAGTAGTTTTTATTTCACATTTTGTTCCTAAGCGAACCTTTTTAACCTCCTTTACATCAAATGAGTTTATATAGGATTCTGGAAATTTTGGAAGAGAAGTTAAGCCTACTTCCCTAAAAACATCTTCTGTAATAACATCTATTTCAGATCTTTTACGTTTTCCTTTTCTTTCAACGCTTTCTGCCTTCTCTATCCTAAATTTAATCAAATCTATTACTGCCTTATAAACATCTAACAGTTCCTCTTCAGTTAAACCTAAAATTTCCCCCATAACAATCCTATCAAGTTCCCTTCTCTCTGCTTTAACCTTATCTAAAGAAACCTCTTCTGGAGAGTTTGTACCAAGTTCTTCAAATATCGAGTTTATATCACGCTTTGATAATTTTAGAAATATTTCTTTAAGTCTTTTTAATTTACAGGAATTAAGTGCGAATAAATTAATGGTAGGTATCTGAGCGTACTCATAAACTTTGACATCAAGGGCACCTTCGCCTAGATTAACTCGCCCAAACAATTCAACAAATAATATGGAAAGTGTTGAATTTAAAATGGCACCTAAAGCTAAATAGTCAACCTTTTTCTTAAGCGTTATACCGTATAATCTAGCATCAATAAAACTGTTGATGTTATTATACCAGAAAACAAACCTATCATCTAAACTCATCATACAAGCTAAATCACCACTTATCTCCTTTAGCTCATACCATCTTCGTCTCGATGAACATGTTGACTTTTTATGGTACCCCTCTTCTTCTCCTGCCTCGATATATTTTAAAACATTTGCTCCCCCTAGTTC
>JAOAKB010000039.1 GCA_026413865.1 Nitrososphaeria archaeon | reverse complement strand
AGATTGGATAGTGGAGAACAGTTAGAGGCTGTAACCTATGTTGCTAATCCTAGGAAAATAAAGGATGGTTTGAAGCCTAGTAGAGAATATTTGAATCATTTGCTCAAAGGTTGTGACCTGTTATCAAAGGAATACTGTGAAAAACTTAGGCTGCAAGAAACTTTGACTAATTTGGACTAATATTTTATCTATTCTTTTCTTTGGTTTTTAACATAGTAATTTTAAATTAACATTTATATTATTTTCTAATACAATTTTCTTCTATGAATAGGATTAAACGTTATTCGATTAATTTAAATGATGAAACATGTGCATGCTTAAGGGAACTTTCTACCTATTTAGGTGTAAAAGAAGAGGATATAATAAAATTGTTTGTAGAAACAATTGCATTTTATTTTCCTAAGTCTTATGTTGAAGAAAAAGTAGATGATATTGTAAGAAGTTTTCAGAATACAAAGTATGATGCATTAGAATTTGGAATACGTAAGGTACTTAATTTTGGTTAAAAATATTAAAAGAGATTTTGAAACTTTTTTTGAGCAAAATAATTGCAGTAGTCTGTGGCCCTCTGTAGAAGAGGTCGTATGGCTTGAAAATAACGAGGGTATTAAGATATTTTTTATCTAGATCGGTCTGAATTTATAAGTAATGTTTTTCTCACACTCTTTACTAATTATTCGGATTATATTCAAATATGGTCAACTATAGGTTTTAGAGATGATTTACAAGATAAGTATGATACAATAAAAAGGGCTTTTAATAAAGTAGTTGAAGGTATTGAAGAAGAAACACTTTTTGAAGAATTACAAGTGGATATGGATACTGATTTAGAAGTTAATATCTATGATGATGGTGGCATATTAAGTTTAGTTTTAGAGGGCTTCCTAAGTGATAGAAAGTTACCTGATTTTATGAAAGTGGAAAGACTTTTTCAAAAAATTAGCTGACTAAAAATTGCTTTTTAAAACTTTTAAACGGGAAGCTTATATTCAATATTTTATGAAAGAAGAGTATGATTCAAATTTAGATGATAAGATAGACTTAGATTTTGCTCGATTCACCTGTCCTGAATGTGGTGAATTATTATCTTTAATAGCTTTCATGTACGAGAATAGGCATCTTGGTATTGAAGTAACATGTGAATGGTGTGATTATGTTGGTTTCGAAATAGAGTTGGAATGCAAGAAAGGTGATCTTAGAAAGTTTAGAAGAAAATTGGGTATCTTTAAAGCAGTATTACAGGAGTTAAGAAAACCCTAAACATATAAAAAATAATGTTTAAAACGTAATAGACGCTAATAAGATGCTTTTGCGTAGTGTTTATGTTAAAATGTTAAATGCTGGTTTGATTTTTAGATATAGGAATGTATGCCTCCGCCTGCCGTAAAGACTGTTAGAGATCTTATTTTTTGGCAGTATGCTAAAATAATATCTGAATCTTCTGGATTTGGGAAGAAGAATTGGGGTTTTGTGATGAAAAAGTTTAAGCAGCTTAGGGAGGGTGAAATTTTCTGGAATGAAATTAGAGAATATGTGAAGGAGAGGGAGAAGAAGAATGAATGTATTTTCTGTAGGAGAAAAACTGATTTAACCATAGACCACCTTTTTCCTCGTTGTCTTAATGGGCCT
>JAOAKB010000038.1 GCA_026413865.1 Nitrososphaeria archaeon | reverse complement strand
TAGTAAAACTTTCAATTCCCTTTATGAAATTCATATTAAGAGTCCATTGCCATCTAATGCACTTCAAATATGAGCTTTCAATTCTCTTTTTGAGATTCTACGTGTTATGGGAGGCGTTGTCTGGATGGTTCCATATTCTTTCAATTCTCTTTTTGAGATTCTGCTAAAATAATGCCGTTGAGTAAAGCGATTTCTTACCTCTTTCAATTCTCTTTTTGAGATTCAAAACCTATTCGCTTAATTCAAAAAACTTCCCTAAAATTAACTTTCAATTCTCTTTTTGAGATTCTGGAATTATTGGAACAAAGAACACCCACCGCACACAATATACTTTCAATTCTCTTTTTGAGATTCAAAATAGCAAAAGTCCAAATCCCAACCTCCTCCCAAGAAGTCTTTCAATTCTCTTTTTGAGATTCATTAGAGAACATTGGAATGAAATAGAGAACATTATTCTTTCAATTCTCTTTTTGAGATTCAATCCTAAAAAAAGATTAGAGTGGATTGTTGAAAGTTTAAAGCTTTCAATTCTCTTTTTGAGATTCCAATAGAAATAAAGAAAACTGCAGAAGTATCTTTCGTAGACTTTCAATTCTCTTTTTGAGATTCTGAAATATTTCATAAACTTGAATGGGAAACAGTATACGACTTTCAATTCTCTTTTTGAGATTCATTGCACTATCTTGTCCATTCATCTTCTCATTACTATCAAAAGCCCTTTCAATTCTCTTTTTGAGATTCAAGTTTTGAAAGCCATACACCAGTCTCATCAACAAAACTTTCAATTCTCTTTTTGAGATTCAACATATCATAAACAAATTCTCTGATAAATCTCACTAACTTTCAATTCTCTTTTTGAGATTCCAAGATGTAACAGAATTGGCGGAGAGACTAAAAGGTCTTGTCTTTCAATTCTCTTTTTGAGATTCCTCATTTTTAAAGCATCAACCTTTTTATCACAATAAACTTTCAATTCTCTTTTTGAGATTCTGGTACTCCAGTGGTCGGTAATGGTTCTACCAGTTCAACCACCTTTCAATTCTCTTTTTGAGATTCTATTAGTTATGACGAAACAAGGCGTTCAGGCTCAAAATTTCTTTCAATTCTCTTTTTGAGATTCCAAAAAACTCCGGCCAGCGAGATCAAGTTATTTTTTTGTTTCTTTCAATTCTCTTTTTGAGATTCTGGTGCTTGCTCCACGTCTCGCTCTGATACGCCTTCCAGACTTTCAATTCTCTTTTTGAGATTCGTTATGGGCTGTGTTGTTTGTGGTTTTGGCCGGGTTTCTGTCCCTTTCAATTCTCTTTTTGAGATTCCTGCCGTGAGCGCGGACTCGGATGTTTTTCCTCCGCCGTCTTTCAATTCTCTTTTTGAGATTCCTAAAGATGTGGCATGGCCGCAAACTACATGATATCAAACTCTTTCAATTCTCTTTTTGAGATTCCCGACTCCGAGCAATACTGTATCAAAGTTGGCGTCTATAACTTTCAATTCTCTTTTTGAGATTCTCGGGAAGCAAGGTCGTGGTCATAGCCGCATTCGAGGGAGGAGCTTTCAATTCTCTTTTTGAGATTCGAGAAAGCCAGAGAGGTAACTGAGTTTCTCGCCACCAAGCACTTTCAATTCTCTTTTTGAGATTCGGTGTTAAATCCGACGCTTGACTCGCTGCCTGACGTTTATAACTTTCAATTCTCTTTTTGAGATTCGGTGCTTGCGTTATCAATAGCTCACCCAATAAGATGCTGCC
>JAOAKB010000037.1 GCA_026413865.1 Nitrososphaeria archaeon | reverse complement strand
ATTATATTCTAGTGTAACCCAGTGAATCTCAAAAAGAGAATTGAAAGTTTGCTTTTTCCTTTCTTATAGTAAGTATTATCCTATTCTTGAATCTCATAAAGAGAATTGAAAGCCTTTTTAAATTTTGCTGAATAACCCCAATCTCTTAACTGAATCTCATAAAGAGAATTGAAAGCTAAAGTTCTCCTTATCTTCTCCTCCATCTCCTTTTTTCTGAATCTCATAAAGAGAATTGAAAGTCAGGAATATAACCGTGCCACCCTTCGTTATTGACTTTAGAATCTCATAAAGAGAATTGAAAGACTGCTATTAATTCAAGTGTTGTATCGCTTGTGTATATTGAATCTCATAAAGAGAATTGAAAGATAAATTGTTTTAATTCGTTATCTGAAATTGACCCAGATGGAATCTCATAAAGAGAATTGAAAGAAATAAAAAAATAAAAGGGGGGAAATAAAGATAATATTTGAATCTCATAAAGAGAATTGAAAGTTAATTGTAGGTTTCACTTTGTATTCGATTTTTGGCAAGAATCTCATAAAGAGAATTGAAAGTTTAGAGTTTGTGAACGCATTAAAAAATATTCTGGAACGTGAATCTCATAAAGAGAATTGAAAGACCAATATAATACTTTAATAATAAGTATAAAAATTTTTATGAATCTCATAAAGAGAATTGAAAGGTGATAGCACGGTGTTCCATTGAAAAAATCGTTAAGTATAGGAATCTCATAAAGAGAATTGAAAGTGCTACTTTAGGACCAAACCTATCCTTTAAATCGTAATAGAATCTCATAAAGAGAATTGAAAGTAAAAAGAATATTTTGCTTCATGGTCATCTGTTTCTACTATAGAATCTCATAAAGAGAATTGAAAGATCTCATATTCGGATACGTGTTCGAAGCCTCTGGTTTTAAGAATCTCATAAAGAGAATTGAAAGTTTTGCATTGATTTTAATTTTTACTTTCATTATATTCACCGAATCTCATAAAGAGAATTGAAAGCAATTTTTTAAAGCATCTTTAGGTATCATGTTAGTTAAGAATCTCATAAAGAGAATTGAAAGACATTGTAGTTTTGTCAACAATAGAATTGTAGGGTATGGTATGAATCTCATAAAGAGAATTGAAAGTTAGAAAACCTAAAGCCTATTGTGAGGCAATAGCAAAGAATCTCATAAAGAGAATTGAAAGTTTGTGCTAGATTATATACTATTATCATGTCAGTTATCTTGAATCTCATAAAGAGAATTGAAAGTCTTACATTATAATACTCATCACGCATAATAAATGTGTATTCAGAATCTCATAAAGAGAATTGAAAGTAGAACACAGATGAGTTTTCCATCACTTGTCACCTTGAGAATCTCATAAAGAGAATTGAAAGTTTAGTTCTGGTGCATAGTCGTATATTTCGACATTATATGAATCTCATAAAGAGAATTGAAAGAGTATCTATGGCTGATGGGCTTATGTGTCTTGCTATACCACGAATCTCATAAAGAGAATTGAAAGAGAAATAGTTTCCATTATATATTTTGTCAAATGCTGTAAACGAATCTCAAAAAGAGAATTGAAAGTTTAACAATGTAGGCTTTAGTTGCCAAAGCGGAGAAGAATGAATCTCAAAAAGAGAATTGAAAGATTATATTCTTGTCAGTCATTAATTATTCACCTAAACTATGAATCTCAAAAAGAGAATTGAAAGTCTACCCTTATAATACATTAAAATCTACTTCTTCTTGCCTTTGAATCTCAAAAAGAGAATTGAAAGAAGCAGTATGGCTCCTACTACGATAATGATGGCTGTGGAATCTCAAAAAGAGAATTGAAAGCTTAATTGTGTCAAATGGGCTAATATCAGGATAAACAGACGAATCTCAAAAAGAGAATTGAAAGCTCATATTTGAAGTG
>JAOAKB010000036.1 GCA_026413865.1 Nitrososphaeria archaeon | reverse complement strand
ATGTTCTCAACTGTAGCGTTTGCTTTAAATATGAAACTTTTATAGTTTGTTGTATTATATACGCTTATGTATGTGCCGTTAACGATTGAAACCACATATTTTCCACTATCGTGGGCCTTTATTCCATCTATCATGTCAAAATATCTTGCTGGCAGAATTTCTACTTTCCTGCTTCCATCTGCTGGATTTAATCCTATAACTAGTGACCTATTTATAGCATAAACTATATTCTGGTCCCTTGTTAAAGAAATTCTATATTTTTCGCTTACATAATTTTCTAAATTTTTTGTCCATGTTGGAAGATTATCGTATGCTAATGTATTGTAGGTTAAGCTAAAAATTAAGAGTATTAGGAAAAATATTGTTATGAATATCTTTTTTATTCCCATTCTATACTTGCTTTATCTTAACTGTTTTTATTGTTTTCTATTCACTTTTTCTACCTATAATAGCTTTTGTAACTTCTAGGGCCGTAAATATTATCGCTGCTGAAAGTATTCCTAGCAGCCAATCTTCCAGAGTTGGATATGTTACTCCAAAGGCCTCGTGCAAGAACGGTGTATAAAGGACCAATAGCTGAAGGGCTAACGAGCTTGCGATAGCAAGCCAAAGGTACTTGTTTGAAAATGGCTGTGCTCTTATAATTGGATGGCTGAGTGAATGGCATGATATTGCTATAACAAGTTCACATACTATCATCGTTGTTAAAAGTTCTGTTCTGGGTACAACAAGTTCAGCAGGATCGAATGTACTAAGGTATGTTGTTTCAGTCGATATAGTAAATAGGAAGTTCCATAATAATATGGTTGTGAGTAATGCTGGGAGTATTATAAAGAATGTTGCAAACTCTTTTCTGCTAATTAAACTTGATTTAGGGTCTCTAGGCTTTCTTCTCATCACATCCTCTTCTGGAGGATCTATTCCTAGTGCGATTGCAGGTAATCCGTCTGTTGTTAGGTTTACCCAAAGAATCTGTACTGCCGTTAATGGAAGTGGTAAACCTGCTAAAGTTGCGACAAGCATTATAGCAATTTCAGAAATGTTACATTGTAAGAGGTATGTTAGATATTTTTTAATATTGTCAAAGATTCTTCTTCCCTCTTTAACAGCGTTCACTATTGTTGAAAAGTTGTCGTCTGCCAAGATCATGTCAGAAGTTTCCTTTGTAACTTCGGTCCCTGTTATTCCCATTGCGACTCCAATATCCGCCATCTTTAATGCTGCTGCATCATTTATTCCATCACCTGTCATAGCTACAACATAACCTTTGCTCTTTAATGCTTTGACAATTTTTGTCTTATGCTCTGGAGAAACTCTTGCGTAAACCTTAACATCTTCCACAATCCTATTAAATTCTTCTTCCGACATTTTTTCAAGCTCAGACCCAGTTAATACAAGATTGTCTCCTTCACCTAAGAGTCCAAGCTCTTTTGCAACCGCTACAGCAGTAAGCTTATGGTCTCCTGTAATCATCACAACCTTTATTCCAGCCTCCCTACAGAGTCTTATAGCATCCTTCACCTCTTCTCTTGGAGGGTCAATCATTCCTTCAATGCCCAAGAATATAAAGTCCTTCTCAAACTCTTTCTCATCTATCTTTTCAGGAACCTCTTTGACCTCCTTGTAAGCTATCGCAAGGTTTCTTAAAGCCTCTAAAGCCATTTTTTCATTAACTTCTAAAATCTTTCTTTTCTCTTCTTCTGTAAGTTTAACATGTTCGCCATCCTTCATAATCCATTTGCATCTTTCTAAAACAACTTCTGGTGCTCCCTTCATTACAACAAGCTTTTTATCAGTTTCAGGCATACTATGGATTGTTGTCATTCTCTTTCTTTCTGAGGTGAATGGGATTTCGTTAACTCTAAGATATTTACTTAGTTCTTCATCTCCTATTCCAGCCTTTTTAGCAGCTACAATCAAAGCGCCTTCTGTAGTATCTCCACTAATACTCCATCTTCCTCCTTCATAGAATAGTTTTGCATCATTGCATAATGCTGAAGC
>JAOAKB010000035.1 GCA_026413865.1 Nitrososphaeria archaeon | reverse complement strand
TAAAGGCACTGATTCATGTCCCGCATGCGAGTATCTTAAGCAACTCGATTCACTGCGCACAGGAACGGTGGTTAGAATGTTGGATGAAGACAGTGAATTTAGAAAAATTTTTTCAAACTCAAAAGGCTTATGCATACCGCACTTTATATCAGCAATAAAAATTGTATTGGAAACAAAAGTAAAAAATCAAGAAATTATCATGAGCTTGCTCTTTGATGTGGAAGCGAAAAATATAGAAAAAATTCAAATCCTATTAGCCAAGTTTATTAAAAGATTTGATTGGGCTTATACACAAAAGTCTTATGGTGAAGAGATCGAAGTAAACAATATAGTTAAAGACTTTTTAAAGGGTGTTGAAGGTCTAAGAATGTAATTGCATTAAAGCTATCGTATATATACTCCTATTTCTGGCACTTGTAAGTGAGTATGTTAGACACTTACATTATTCTAGCTCTATTGTGGGCATCATGCTTTTGGCCATACTTTTGCCAGCAGACCATGATAGCTATAATGCCTAAAATACAAGATTCTCTTTCTTTATCAACTTCTGCTGCAGGTACCCTATTAAGTCTAAATTCTTTAGGCTATATAGCTGTTTTCAATTAGGAAATATTTTATGCACAAAAATTGGGCGTGTAAAGAAAATAGTCTCTGGTACAATTTTTATAATTTTTAGCACTTTGCTTATCTCTTTCTTTACAGACTATTTAATATTGGCTATTGCACAAATTATAATTGGCGTTAGCTGCGGTATTTATCCTCCTGCTGGCCTTTCTATTCTATCTGACCTTTTTTCTTCAAACAATAGAGGTAAATTTGTAGGCATTCATGAAACATCTGTGCCTACTGCGATGACTGCTGGACCTGTTTTTGTAGGCTTGTTGCTTAATTTTGGTTTTTATTGGAACATGGTTTTCCAGTTTTGTATACTACCGTCAATTATGTTATTAGCTTGTCAAATAACGTTTTTTAAGATAAAGAATATAGAATCCTTTGATAAGAAGCCAAATGATCAAGTAAAATTAAAGCTGTCTTCACAAATGCCATTTTTTCTCATAATACTTATAATAGTTTATGTTTTTCGTGGTTCTGTTAATGCTCAAGTTTCTTTGTTACCTATTTATTGGGTTTTTGAATTAAGTGCAGATGCAAGCTTTTCAGCACTTATCTTGGGTATAATGAGAATTTTCTCTATACTTGGTCAAGTGGTTGCAGGATATCTTTCAGATGTTTATGGTCGATTTAGAATCTTTTTGGCCATACAGATTTTGCTTGCTCTATCACTTGTACCAACCTCATATTTGCCCTTCAGCCCTCTACTTTTTGCCTCTTATGCCATCTTCTCAATCCTATATAATGCGTTTATGCCTGTAATGTTCACTATTATTTCAGAGCAATTATTTCCTGAAGAAAGGCCAAAAAATATAAGTATTGTGATGTCAATTGGTGGAATTTCTACAATTGTTCACACAATCATACTTACCCTAGTTGCCGAAAGTTATTCGTTCAAATTAGCTTGGCTATATCCCGTAATAACAAGTTTTTTGGCAGTTCCTCTTATAATGTTACTAAAAGGTAATCTTAAAAATAGTTTCTAGCTCTTAGTCTAAAAGCTTCCTAAGAATATGATGCATAATCTTTTTAAAAAGCTATATTGCAAGAGACCGCTACAGCCACCAATACTATAGAATGGTACCTCAACTTACAAGAAAGTTATATCATAAAAGTATTTAAGCATTTTTTATAAAAATTAATTTTGATGGAGAAAATTATTTGGATATCCAAAGATGACTGGAATAATATTGTAGAAAGAGCTTTAAATCATCTGAGGTCTAAAACTATTGATAAGCCTCTTGTATTTGCCCTCTATTCTAAAAGAGGAACACATTGGAATATAGTCGGTGTAAAAGAGATTCCAACAGTTACACCTAAAGGAAAAGATGCAAAAGGTTTTTTCATATACATTTATCCTGGTATCAAGTCTAAGGGCTTTTATCCATCTTCAAGCAGTCCTGAAAGGTTTTGTGGAACACTTGTTGTAGGTGATAAATTAGAATTAAGCTTAACCGACGCCTACTGGATGGCCAGAGATAGCATGGACTTTAGAATAAAAATGGACAAAGATTCTATAGGTAAACTAGTTTACAAAGTTTGGATAGTAGACAAATATGGTTCATTTCATGAAGGTGCAATCAACTTAACAGATTAAAATAATTTCAAAAATTATTTAGTTTATAGCCCGGACCAGATTCGAACTGGTGTCTGCGGCTCCAGAGGCCGCTGTGCTTGGCCGCTGCACCACCGGGC
>JAOAKB010000034.1 GCA_026413865.1 Nitrososphaeria archaeon | reverse complement strand
GTTATATTGATTGCTATTGCTGTCACATTATCGTTGGCTATTGCCTTTTGGTCTGCTGGATTAACTGGAGCTCAAACTGGATTTGAGGAGATTCGGTCTCTGAGTTCTTATGTTATTGTAGGCTATAAGATTTCCGGTACGTCTAGTATAAAATATTATAATGTTACTTTTTTATGGCAGAATACTGGCACTGCAGATACAACAATTATTGATATTTATTTAAATGGAAAAAGTTTGAAGTTGTTTTGGCCTTCAGCTGAAGTATATATTAACGATAATCTTTGGATTAGTAGTTCTGATACTGGTTTTAAAGAAATTTCTTTTCCTTCTGGCAGTAAATTGGATTTGGTTATAGTTTTTTTATCGAATCCAACCGATCCTTTTAGACCTGGACAGACTATTGAGGTTGAGGCAGTTACATCACGTGGCATTTTTTATGTTACCTTGTTTAATATTCCCTAATTTTTGTAACTTTTATATAAAAAAGTCTAGATAAGAAATTTTATATATGGGATTACTTTAAATAGAGTGTGCATGGTTGATTTGACTTTACCTTTTTTTAAACGTAAAAGTGAAAAGAGTGTTGTTGTTACCGCTGAAGGAGAGGAGGTTTTTATTCAACCTCTGCCAGAAAATGTTGAAATTTTGGATGAGTATTGGGTTCGTGAGAAGTATGCTAGAGTTGTTATTGCGAGGGCTCCTGAAAGTTCGACTATAACGTATTATGTTGATGAGGTTAAGCTTAACGCTGATGAAAGGGCAGCATATTTGAAGATTTCAGATATTATTGCAAGAGAATTGAATCCTGCTGAAATTGGTAAGGAGGAGGATGTGAGAAAGGAGCTTTTGCGGGAAGCTAGAAGACTTAGTATGAAGTATGAGAGAGCTTTTAAGACTGTTACTCGTGCTGGATGGGATAAGATTAATTATTATTTGGAGAGAGACCTTCTAGGTTTTGGACCTTTAAATGTTATTATTAATGATTATAGGGTTGAAGATATTAGTTGTGATGGTGTTAATGTTCCAATATTCGTTTGGCATAGAAGATATGAAAGTATTCCAACAAATATCAAGTTTTTAATAAAGGAGGCATTAGACGATTATATTGTTAAGCTTGCTCATAAGTCCGGTAAGCATGTTAGTTCAGCATTCCCTATTGTTGATGCAATGCTTTTTGGAAAACATAGGCTTGCAGCAAGTTTCCGTGACGAGGTTTCACCAAAAGGTTCAACATTTACTATCAGAAAGTTTAGGGAAGAACCATTCAGTATTGTCGACCTCGTACAAATGGGTACAATAAGTGACGAAATGGCAGCATACTTTTGGATGCTTATAGAAAATAGGGCGACAATAATGGTTATAGGTGGAACAGGTAGTGGGAAAACAACCATATTAAATGCACTTGCATCACTTATTAAACCAGGCATGAAGCTTGTTACTGTAGAGGAGACGGCTGAACTGAACCTTCCACATGAGAATTGGGTTCAGTTTGTTAGTAGGGAAAGCTATGGCCTTACAGGTACAAAGGTTGGACAGATAAGCCTATTCGACCTAGTAAAAACTTCTCTAAGATACAGACCAGACTACCTTATAGTTGGTGAGGTTAGAGGTGAAGAAGCTTATGTGCTCTTCCAGGCTATGGCTACAGGACATGGGGGTTTATCTACTCTGCACGCTGAAACTATTGAGGATGCTATTAGAAGGCTTGTCAGTCCACCAATGAACGTTTCTGAAACATATATTCCTTTGATTAATGCAGTTGTCTTGGTAGAACGTGTACAGTTACCTCAGCCTAGAATGGGTATGAGTATTGGTAGAAGAGCGCGTATGGTTTGGGAGGTTGAGGATTTTGAAAAGTATGTTAACATTTTTAACTGGGTGCCCCAAGATGACATATTCTTATCAAGGGCAAGAGACAGTTTTATTTTAATGAGAATTGCTGAAAGATTGGGTAAAAGTAGAAGATGGATTATTAATGAGTTAGAGCGTAGGAAGATTGTTATTCGTTGGATGGCTGATAAGGGTATACATAATGTTAAGGATGTTGCACGTATAGTTTATCAATATTATTCTAACCCAGATTTGCTGATGAGTAAGATTGAGGAAGAGGCTATAATAAAGAAGGAGGAAATACAGCCGATATTTGCTACTCCAACCGCAACTACAACATCTACTACTTCAACAACTACAATTTCGGAAACACATACACCAGTAAGACTTATTGAAGAGTCTCTTATGAAAATATATCAGATCCTGTCGACAAAAGGAGGCACTGCTTCTCTTGAAACTTTAGCTAAGGAAACTGGAATGGACGATGTTAGTCTATGGAGGTACTTGAACATATTGAAAGGATTTGGACATGTTCAGACAGTAGAAAAGAAGGAAGAGGAGAAGTATACGACCTTCTTTACACTAACAGAAAGAGGATTAAGTGCTTTCGAAACATTACGTTCTAGACTTTCTCAAAAATAAAATGGTTGTGGTAGCTAAATTAATTCTACCATAATCTCTTTTGTAACTTCACCAGTCCTTTCTGGAACTATTCTTTTTATACCATAATAGTTTGCGAGATACTCTGCTTTCTGATCAAGTTTCGCGTAAGTAAGTATAACTATCTTTTTTGCACCTAAGTCATACCCTAATGCTTGAAGTCTAAGAATTTCATCAACACTTATTGTATCCTCTAGAAGATATGTTTCAATGAGGATAGAATCACTTTTTCCTGCATTTGTAGCCCACAAGTCCACATCATATGCGATCCCAGAAGCCCCCGTAACCTGTGTACAGTATTTTGTAGTATAACCATTTTCTCTTAAGTTTGCGTCAATTGATTCAAGCGTTCTAAGAGTTGATTTTATACCCTCTAATTTACCATTTACTACTTCATAGTGGTAAACGATGGTTTCACCCAGTTCATCGATTGGAAAGTATTCTCCACACTTTTGACAGTGATAATCGATAATGGGTGTATCGAACAGGTTTCCACAGGCATGACATTTGTACATCAGCTTACCTCTTGAATAGTCTTTACCTTCAATAAGAAGTTGTTTATGACATCTGGGACATTCTAAACCTGTATTCAATAAGAAAACTGTTTCAAGGTTCCTGTAGCCACAGCTATAGTGCTCAATAACTCTTCCCCTTGAAATATTGGTTGAGCTACAGTTTGGGCAGTGCTCAGTTGGGATTATTTCATATGAAAAACATACAGGACAGAATCGTAACGTTTCAACAGCCTTCTTTTCCATAAAACCAGTCTGAACAATATAATCTAAGATTTCAAGAACCTTTTCAACATTCAAATAAAGCATTTTATCTAATGGTGGATAAAGAAACTTTTCACCTGTATTTTTTTGAAGAAT
>JAOAKB010000033.1 GCA_026413865.1 Nitrososphaeria archaeon | reverse complement strand
ACTAACTAAAATTTCATTTGACTGTATATTTGGTTTTGGTAGCTCATGCAATTGTAAAGGTGCATTTTCTATTCTTGAAATATTTTTAAGAACCATAGCTTTCAAGGTTTCTATCGCCAATAAAATTATCAAAAAAGTATTATATATTTGCTAAGTAAAAAGAACAAACTTAATCTTTATTATATATCGAGCTTGATATCAAGCTTGATAATCAAATAAATAATGTGCGACAGCATCACCAATATATTTTAAAATAAATTTCATTATTGAACATATAACTAGGCATAAAATTTTTTATAATCTGATAAGAAAAAATTGCCCTCACTCTATATAATTTCTAAGAAAACTTTAAACCACTATGGAATATGATGAGACTTTATCTGAGCGACAAATTAAAATAAAAAGCGCTCAAATAATTAACTATAGTTTATCTTTTTTGGGTGAAAATGCTAAAAATGCTATACTCTACCATTTTATGAAAAGTAAAAATTTAACTACCTTAGAAGAAATAATTGATCATATTGATGAATTTGAAGACTTTTTGATTGGAATATTTGGGTATGGTGCAACATTTATTCTTCCTCTTATAGTTAATAGACTTTACAATCAGTTTAGGATTGAACCACAATCTTTTGCTCATACCAGCCTATCAAAGGCCTTAAAAGAGATAAGGAGAAAGACGGTTCAATAAATTTTGAAAAAATTTAAATATTGACATAAGTAGAATTTTATTGAATGGATAAAATAGATGCAGCTTATGTTTTAGGAATAGTAGATTGTCTAGGCCATTTTACATTAGTAGACTATAAAGGTTATTGTTATCCAAAGTTTGTAGTATATACTCAAAATAGAAGTATAGCGCAAATATTGTATTCATTTTTTAATATAGGTAAAATAATTGAAAAATCAAAGGATAGGAAAAAGACACTTTATATTTATTATGTATCAAAATATGATGAATTGAAGGAGATAGTTAATTTTTTCGAAAATCATAAACTTAACATTAAGTATAATGAATTCAACCGTTTCAGAGATTTCTTTATGACATGGCATCCTAAAATTCAAAGGAGAAGTAGAGAAGAGAATGTCAAAGCACTAAAAACTGCAATAAAAATGTACAAGGAAGGTTATCCTATAAAAGAAATAATCTTGAAAACAAGAGTGAGTCTTAATAGATTATATATGGTTCTAAAATCCTATAATCTTAAAAGGTACAACAAATATAGAGATGAAAAAGTTCTCTTATATTCCCAAGTGAAAAGTTAGTTATTTAAACCTCTTCTATTATCTCGTATGAAGTTGTTATTTCAGCGGCTTTCTTTAACATTCCTCCAACTGAACAGTATTTATCATGAGAAATTTTAATTGCGCTTTCAACAAATTCCTTATTAACATTTACACCTTTAATAATATACTTAAGGTTTATTTTTGTATAAATTTTAGGATCTTCATCTCTCCTGAGTCCAGATACTTCAACAGTTAAACCTCTAATATCTTGCCTCTTCTTTTTAAGTATCAGGACAACATCAATGCTGCTACATGCTGCTAAACACGCTAAAAGAGTCTCCATAGGAGAAGGTGCTGTACCATGCCCACCTTTTTCAACAGGAACATCAAAATTTACTGTAAGCCCATTCTCGTTTTTTCCAACAAATTTTAGATCACCCAACCATTCCAACGTCATTTTCTTTACAGTAGGCATAAAAGCAGTAATATTTTGGTTTATAAAAACTTTAAATGAACAATTATAATTGACGCTTGTTCATATTTATGAACTTAAAGTAGTTTTATTCCACAGTTAGGACAAAACTTTGGTGTTATTGATAAGTTTCTAAGGTCTGTGCCACAATTTGGACAGAAGTTTATTTTTGGAGCTGTTGTTGGGGTTACTTGCGTAGTTGGTTGGCTTGTAGGTTGTTGTGCTTGTGCTACTGGTGCTGGCGTTGGTGTTGGTTGTGTTTGTGGTTGGGGCTGCATTATTGGTGGTATAATTACCATTCCTGCACCCAGGGCTGCTCCTGGTGATTTTGATAAGGATTCTGCTACAGATTTTGCTGTATCCATTTGCAGTACTGTTGTTGCTCCTGCTTGTTTTAGCCAGAATAGTCTTTCTCTGTATTCTGGTGTTGTGTCTATTCCCTCAAATTTTAGGTCTATTAGTTGTAGGCCTATTCTTGAAAGTTCTTCTGATATTGCCATCTTTACTTTAAATGACACTTCCTCTAGTTTACTAAACACTGTTACTAGATCATATTTTGAGAGTTGTGAAATTAGTCGCTCGTTCATGTATCCTCTTAGGAAATCGTTAACTTGTGGTGTTTCGAAAACACTTTGTCCACCTACAACTTCCATGACAAATATTTTTGGGTCCGAAATTTTAAACCAGTATGATCCATAAAATTTTAATGGTGCTAGGTCTGTTGTTTGGCCACTTGCACCATAGAGCCCCTTAAACTGTTTTGTTGAAACAAATATTACGTCTGCTGTAAATGGTGACCTATCAAAGCCTGATACTCTACTTAGTATTCCGGTTAATAGGGGTAGATTTTGGGTTGTTAGTGTATGCCGCCCTGCTTGAAAAACATCATAAGCTTTGCCATCTCTAAAGAATACGGCAATCTGATATTCTCTAACTATTAGTTGACTTCCCCAAGTTATAATATTTTTTGGATATCTGTATACTATATCATTTTCATCTTGAGTTGCCCATTCAATTATATCTGGCATTACTTTATCACCTCAAAAATTATGTCATTTCTTTTATTAAAAGTATTTTCAAGTTCAATAAGTTTTTTTCTAAAGTCTTCCAAAGCCTTCTTCTTATCTTCCTGAACGAGTATATTGTTTGCAGTATCATTTAATGACTTAATATTCTCTATAATGGTGTAATCAAATTCTATTAATTTATCCAGTTTATCTTCCTTAACCTTTACTGCGTCAAAAAATCCTGAATAACCATAATTTGCATGTTGTATTTTATTAATAAGCCTATCTAGTGTTGCAGAAACACGGTTTGCGGTTGAAAATGATTCAACATCATTTGTATCTGCTATTTCTTTGAAAACATCATTCAATATCATTTTTATATTATTGAGTTTATTAATTAAATATTCTCTGACAATTTTGTCTGCTTCACGCCTTAACTCTTTCTCTTTATAACCATGATAGCCTGGAACATATGATGTGATTTTTTCTAATAATGTCCTTTCATCTTTTACTCTGTTAATTATATCTGACATCCATTATCCTACAAAAAATTATGAAAATTATATATTTAAAATTTTCATAATTAGGATATTCCTATTGCAAGATTAGGATGAGTGTGTTCTATTGGAAGAAATTTTGGGTCATAGTTTGTTCTAGGGACAAGATTTCTTATCTGACTTGGACATCTATAAACACATAATCCACAACCCATACATTTTTTAAAGTCTACATAAGCTTTACCGCTAGAGTCCTTTGATATGGCATTGAACTTGCATATATTAATGCAGATACCACAATTATCTACTCCTTTACATTTTTCAGAGTTTACTGTAGCATATAATGGTCCAGGATAAACACCTTCTCCAGCAATAAGTTGACTTCTTGTAGGCATACAATATCTGACATCACAATTACATATTACGAAAGCCCATCGCTTAGCCTTAAAGCATGCAAACACTTCATGAATTAGATTATGTTCATAGAAATCCTTTAAAAGTCTTTTTGCTTCTTCTTTTGTAATGTACACATACTCTTCTGGATCAGCAGCCTTGTAAGCTTCAGCGCCATACATTATAACCATATCTGTAATATAAGGTTCCTCTTTTACGCCAATAGATTTTTTACAAACACATGGACCAATAGCAATATGTGTTCCATTTTCAGGTAAACTGTCAATTAGTCGCAGTGCAGCTTCATGTTCTATTACAACACCATGTGGTAAAAACCATAACAGTTTTCCTGTAATTTTTAAAAAGAATCTACCTGGTCTTGTACTATTTAGAAGCCTATTTTTAAGTAACCGATCAATTATTCTGACAACGGTAGGTTCAATCTTTGCATAAAAAGTATGTAACTTTTTTTGTAAATATGTTTCTTCACCAAATGTTCCATCTTGAAATATATGCATGAAAACAACAAAAGCAACAAGTGTTGAGGATATAGTAAACAGGTACATAGGATAATGCTTATCGTGAATCGTTTTTATTCTTTACTTTAGAATTAATTAGAATTTGATAATTTAACCGCTTTAGGAGTATTTTCGTTTATTACATAGAATTAAATTGTATAAGTGAAACTTTATCTTTTAATAGTTAGATAATGATTTTCTATATATTATATCCTAATGGAG
>JAOAKB010000032.1 GCA_026413865.1 Nitrososphaeria archaeon | reverse complement strand
CTATATAAAGGGTAGAAAAAAATTTAATGAAGTATGTTGGATATTGTTTGTGCCAGTTTCTCTTTATAGGTTGTTTGGTTGGACTAAAAGTTAATATTTGTGTATTTTGTTTGTTGGGGTATGTTGCCTAGGTTTAAGACTGCTAAGGATTTGCTTGTTGAAGTGTTTGGAGAGTGTCCAAAGTATATTCTTCTTTTGGTTAAGGAACGTCTTTTTTCTGATATTCGTAGTGATGATATTAAGATAATTTATCCTGAAGGTTTTGATAAGAAACTTGCGTCTTTGAATGTTGATGTTGTAGAATTTTTTACTTGGTTGAATTTTTGTCATAAAAATGTTTTACAGGCTTCTCTTGAGGGCGATCTTAAATTGTATGTGTTCATGTTGGACTAGTCTATATTTCCTCCCCTTTTTTTATAGTCCTTTGCACATGTGATAGTATCCGCATCCTTTGCATTGTCTTTTTCTTTTTGTTTTTGGCAGTTTTGCTTTTTCTATAATATTCTTTATTCTATTTATTGTCCATATTGTATGTTCTTTTATTTGGTCTGTTAATTTTATTTCAAAAATTTTATCTATTTTTGTATGATATATTATTATGTTTTTTACTGGTTTTTTGAAGTGTTCTTGTGCTAGGAGTGCGTAGGCTGTTGTCTGGTACAGGTATCCTGGTAATAGTCTTTTCTGTGCTGTATTTTTTATGTCAACTATCTTTAATCCTTCTTCTGTTTTCACTATCATGTCTATTGTTCCTACTATTCCAAGTTTTTGTGAATAGAGTTTTATGTTTGTCCATTTCTCTAATACTTTCTCTTTTCTTTTTGCTAAAAGTGTTTTTCTTCTCTTTTCTTTCTCTTCCTCACCTTCTTCTTCCATCCTTCCTTCTCTCATATACGCTGTTTCTCTTTCTCTTGCACCTAATACTGCCATATAGTATATTATTCTTGGACAATAGTGGTATATTTCTATCCATTTTGCTGGTATAAGTTCAGGCTCTTCCTCAAACATATTATTTCACTTAGGCTAGCATTTCACTTTCTTCTCCCCTGAAAGGTTTTCCAAGCTCAACTTTTAGTGAAAGGTCTGGTCTACATATTACATAAACTTGTATGTTATTCTCTGTATCCCTTATTATCTGGTTTAATGTTGCTATAAGCTCCTTTCTTAATGCGCTTGAAATGTTTCCTAAGAATGCACTTTTCTGTACTCTAGTAAGCCCATACCTTTTGCACGCGTTTGCTACATCACTTCTAAGGTCGTCTTCTGTTATATCATATATTACTAAAGTGAACATTTTCTCTCACAGTATAAATGGTTTATACTCTTCTCTTCCCATAACATGCTCAGCTATCCTTCTAGCCTGCAAGAATATGTGATCCTGTAGTGGAAGGCTTCTGTTTGAGAAAGTAACTTTAGTGTTTATTCTCTCAACATATGAGCGATAAAGTTGTATTCTAGCATCCCTCTTAAGTCTATCTTCTTCTAAAACGTTATCTAATTTTCTCTCGAATGCCGCTTTAAAAACAACACGGTCAACCACTTGCTGTCTAAACTCCTCCATTAAGTCCATTGCAAGAGCAGGCCTCCTTGAGCTATCTGTGTGCAAGAAGCCTGCATACGGGTCTAATCCACATACTTCTAAGTATAGGCTACATTCTCCAGCCAATATTGTATAAAGATAATTTAATGAAATATTTACGGGATCTTTTGGGTTTTCAAACCTTTTCTTTCTTCCTGGAAACTCTATTATTTTAGAAAGAGCTTTTGATACATTCTCCCAGTACATTTGTGCTGCTTCAGCCTCCAAATTCATTATATCTTTTCTTCCTTTCTCTATATCTTCGTTTTCTAGACTAGATACTTTTTCGCCTAAACTTCTTATTTCTCTTGCGCTGGCATAAAGTTCTTTTGCAAGATGTGGGTCGCTTGATGCACGATTCTTTGCCATAGAATATAGTAGGCTGTATTGGTTCAATATTTTGCCTAACGCAAATGCTTTTGCAAGCTTTAAGCCTTCTAAACTCTGCTTTAGTCGATACTGTTTCTTTCTTAACTCTACAGCACCACTTGCAAAACCTTTACAGATTGCTATTGGTGTACCATATGGTGAATAGAATATTATTGGAATGTTATGTCTTGAAACAAGTCTTATTAATGCTGATGAAAATGAAGCTCCACGTGTTAAGACTACTATAAAATTTATTTTTGAAACAGAAACTTCTAGAACCTTTTTCTTTTCACGATAAACTGTTATCATTCCACCTCTTGTTCCAACAAAGGTTCCTGGCTCATTAACAATTAGTCTCATTAACAAATATTTTGGTAATATAAATAATAAGTTTTTGCAAGAAAACTATTTTCTACACACTGTATAGTATGGACAAAATTCTGGGCATCTGCTTGGCATTCCAGGGTCTCTTCCAGACTCAACTATCTCTAATGCCTCGTCTCTTATTTCTAGAAATTCTCTTCTTAGCTCATCCCCTACAACAAAATATCTTATCTGAAATGAAGGAATTTTACGCTCAAATTTTAGATAAAGTATGAAGCCAAAATCTATCGGAATATTCTCGTCACATTCTACTGCAAGAGCATAGCCTGCAGCAGTAAGTGAATGAAATTTTCTAACTTCACCAGTCTTTATGTCAACTATAGCATTATAGGGAGTATAAATGTCTACACTTAACTCGCTAGATAATCCAACAAATGTTCCATCCACTTTCCTCTCTGCAACTGGTGGCACGGCAATGTTAACTATAGAATCTGGTTCAGCATATCTGTATTTTGAAAGGGTTTGATCATATTTTGCTGCAGCCTGTATGAGGAGAAAATTGTATGTGCCCAAACATTCTCTAACGAGAGTCTCATGTTCTTCTTTCGAAAGTCTTCCTATCGATGACTCAGCTCTATTTACTGCAGAATTTGAAAGCTCTAAACCCTTCAACAAAAGCTCATTTAATAGGTCTAAGCCCACTGAACTTGGATTATTGAAAATAAATTTTTTGACTTCAAAAATAACATCCTTTATAATTTCATGTAATGCGATTCCTCTAACCATCTTTAAGCTGGGTGGTGGTTTAATGTTAAGAATTCTCTTTAAATAAATGTCCCTTAATGTTTCACAATATCTTCCAGCAAGTTCTCCTACACCAAACTTTATTGAATGTGAAAAGGGTTGAACTGGAGGATTATCGTAGTTCCATCCTCTTAACTCTTCACTAGTTGGTCTCTGAGAAAGCTCATCTCTTAATAGTTTTAGTCTTTTATCTACATCCGACTTTTCTAAAATCAGCACAACATAAGTTTTTTATTACAAAAATAAATATTTATCTAGAAGTTTATGGCTTTATCCTATGGCTTATATTTGGTTTGGCTGAAATTATACGAGGAAAAGGAAAGAAAGTTTAATATTGTATATCAATTAAAAATTAAAATTTATTCTTTATTCCTTTGATATTATTTATAAAAAATATTGTGATTTACATCTTATAAGGATTTCCAAAGGTTTTCTGTTAAACCTTTTACTTCAAGTTTTCCTTTAAGTTTTTCTATGATGGGCTGTAGGTCTTCCCACTCTTCTTCGTTTAAAGGTGAAGTTCCTGTTTCCTCTACTATCCTTTTAAGCAAACTTACTGTATTTTTTCCTCCAATTTCTGTTTTTGGCACAATTAGCCAAATATCATAGAAAAGAGTGGTTCTGAAAGCCCTGGGTATTTCTGCTAGAAACTCGAGTATGATACCGTCTTCTGTTTCAATTCCTGACCTATAATAAATCNTTTTTAGTGTTGCTAATAAGAGTCCTGTTGGAAGGAAAAAGGCTAGGGTTAAATTTTTGATAAGTTGACTAAATGAGATTGTAACTCCACTAGACTCGCCAATTTTTTCAAGCGCTACTTTAGCTTCATCTCTTTCAAGCTCCTTTAATGGAACATTCATTTTCTTAAAAATATCTAATAGTGGTTTTCTAACAATTAATCCTAAGCTGTACCTTTTAGATGCTTTATCGAGAAACCTTTTACTAGCATATAATATGAAAGGTTCAGCAGCCATTTTTAATCATGTATCCAATTATTTAGATTCTATTTAAATTTTAATTTTGAAGAATATTTTATAAAAAAATAATAGTTTTATATAACTTTTTACCTTTTTTTACTTACTATCCTTTAATTTTTTGGCCCAATTCACAAGATTTTTTAATAATTCTCTAATATATTCTCTAGTCTCTTCATCAACCAGATTTCCGTTTTCGTCAAACTTTTCATCAGCAAAGGGCACCATAACCTCAGGCTTATTTATTGGATGCATGTCTAAACCTACTAGAACCTGTCTAAGATGATATTGTGCCCTCGCGCCTCCAAAAGTTCCAACTGATGCACTCATTATGGCAACAGGTTTTCCCTTAAAAGAATTGTCTCCAAAAGGTCTTGAAGCCCAGTCTATAGCATTTTTCAAAACTCCTGAAAAGGAATAGTTGTATTCTGGGGTTGCAATTAAGATTGCATCTGCTTCTCTTATTTTCTTCTTAAATTCTTTAACTTTATCAGGTAAATTATTTTCTAAGTCTTGATTAAAAAGTGGAATTTGTTCGAGGTCAAAAATTTCTAGTATAACATTTTTTGGAGCTAACTCGGAAGCCGCCTTTAATAATGCTTTATTATAAGAGTCCTTTCTTAGACTTCCTGCAAATCCTAAAATCTTAATTTTTTCATTAACCATTATTATCTTTCACCAGTAAATTAATTATAAGTTAGGCTTAAATATCTTTTGTTTTTAACCATTTTTTTGAAAAAATATATGGGTTACAGCTATAATATAGATTAGGAAACAAATTTTTGCTTTAGCTGCTAGATGATTTAAAATGAAAATTTATATGATCTTTGTTTAAATCGAGTTAATATTATTTATTGAGATTTTATAAATATGCTTCAACAACATATCTATATACCATTCTGTGACTGTTAAAGTGGCTAGCAATTTTTCCTATAGAATTTTTCATCATCCTTATCCATTCAGATTTTCGCTTATAATATAGTGGAATTATAGTATACTCTAGTTTCCCATATAGGTCATCCAATTCCCTAATCCTCCTCTCTTCTGTTGAAACATTTTCTCCTGGTTCGGGTCCTATCGCCCACCCTGTAACACCCTCTATCCATCCCTCTATCCACCATCCGTCTAATACACTAAAGTTTAAAACACCATTATGGGCTGCTTTCATTCCACTTGTACCTGATGCTTCCAACGGAGGCAAAGGTGTATTAAGCCAGACATCGACACCAGAAACTAGCCTATAAGCGATATCTATATCATAATTTTCAAGATACACAATTTTGATTTCATCCTTTAAAATTTCCTTATACTCAAAGATCTGTTTAATCAACATCTTGCCACCGTAATCTTTAGGATGCGCTTTTCCTGAAAAAATTAGCTGAATTTTTCCTCTTCTATTAACCTTCCTAAGTCTCTCTAGATCTGAAAACAGTAATGTATGTCTTTTATATTCTGTGGCTCTCCGTGCAAATCCTATAGTTAAGGTATAATAATCCATATTCATGTTTGCTATGGAATTAACATAATCAATCAACTTCCTTTTTGCTTCAAAATGAGCTTGCCAAATTTCATCATCTGGGATAATGTCTACTCTTACAAGTAACTCTGGTTCATGCGCCCATCCTGGAATATACTTATCATATAATCGTCTAAAACTTTCACATGTCCAAGTATACGAGTGTACACCGTTTGTTATCGCATGGATTTCATAGCTTGGAAACATTTCTTTGGAAACAATTTTATGCCTTTTTGCTACACCATTGATATAATTGCTTAGATTTAAAGCAAGTAAGGTCATGTTTAATTTGTCTTGTCCACCTAAGCTCCTTAAAATGTTAAAGGGGACAAATTCACCCAAAACTTCTTTTACAAGATCATAAGAGAATTTATCATGTCCCGCTTCAACGGGTGTGTGAGTGGTGAAAACACACATATTTCTAACCTTATCGATATCCATTCCATTTTTTCTCAAAAGCTCAAGTGCTAAGAAACTTGAATGTCCCTCATTCATATGATATTTACGAACTTCGAAGCCTAGTTTTTCAAGCATTCTAACACCACCTATTCCCAAAACAATCTCTTGCTTTATTCGATATCTTTCGTCACCACCATATAAAAACGAAGTTATTTCCCTATCCTCTGAAATATTTCCATCAACATCAGTGTCAAGAAAATAAACTGGAACAGTTCCACCCATAGGACTTTTTACATTATATTCCCATGCCTTAACTCTAACGTTTCTTCCTTGAATTTGAACAGTAACCTCTTCAGGTAATTGTTGCATAAACTGTGCCGGCTCCCATTGGTCTAAATCCTCTATCTGTCTCCCATCTGGAGCTAATTCTTGTCGAAAGTATCCCTTCCTACTTACTAACGTGACAGCAACTAAAGGAATGTTTAGGTCAGCACTGGATCTTATTGTGTCACCAGCAAGAACACCTAACCCTCCACTAAAAGTATGGACGTCATTGGACAAAGCTATCTCCATAGAAAAATATGCGATCTTTTGTTTTAAAAGACTCTTTTCCATTTACATCATACACTAAACCTTTAGTCTTGTTACATAAACTTTTGAAGTTTTCCTAGAATCGCAATCTTCTAAATTCAATTTTTTATGGAATAAAAAAGAGGGTGGTGATAAAAGTAGTCTATTCCAGAAACTTTGATACAAATGGTTAAGTTTTACCCTTATGCATAAAGTGTCCTGATGGGCCTTCGCCCAAAAATTCAGAGAACCTGGGTTCATGTTCAACTTCCTCATTTAGTATAGCTAAAGCTAAGTCATATGTTCTATGATCTTTTCCAATGGTCATATTACAAATTTGCGTACATCCTCTTATCGCACTCCTTTCTGTCTTAACT
>JAOAKB010000031.1 GCA_026413865.1 Nitrososphaeria archaeon | reverse complement strand
CCAGACATACTATGCTATAACCAAAACACACTAGTAGCAGAAATAAAACTCTCAACAAAAACAATACAGGGACCACAACAACTTAAAACATATGCAACACAACTAAACCTAAAAGAAAATAGCATAGGCGCACTAGTGTATGGGAAAACGGAGGACTACGAAATAAAACTGATAAAAGAGGCAATAGAAGTATTAGAACTGAAAAACAACTATGATAAAATAGAAATATATCAATATGATCAAGAAAAACGAACAATAGAGCAAGTAAATTTATAACTTGGGCTTTTATGTTATATTAAATCTACTATGCTTGTACTTTTTTATATCGTCTTTGTTACTGGGCTTTCTGAATATAAATAGATGCTCATGTGCTATTAGGTAGAAGTCTGTGTAGAATTTTCCTTTTGGTTCTTCTATCCAGCATTGGTTTGCGGTTTTTGCTAGGCCTGTCCATTTTTCTCTTGTTGTTTTTGTATGCCATTGGACTTTAATTATGTCTTCTCTTAGTATGAATCCTGTGTCTAGGAATTGTTGCATTACTTTGTATGCTATTGGTACGTAGTATCTGTGTTTTCTTGTGTCTCCTATTAGGATTGCACAGTATCTTCCTGGTTTTAGGACTCTGTAGCTTTCTTTTGCTACTTCTTTTATTCCGTTTAAATATTCTTCTAGTTTTCGCATATATGATAGGTCGCCCTCAGCTTTTTTTCCTTTGTAGTATGGTATTATGTTGTAGTATGGTGGATGTGTAGCTATTAGGTCTATTGATTCATCTTCTATTAGGTCTAGTTTTCGCGCATCTCCTTGATATATTCTGATTTCTGGTTCTTTGTATTCCTCATCTAGGGGCGTATATGTGAAGTTTAGTCTGTCTAAGGCTAGGATTAGTGCGTCATAGTTTATGTCTATACCTATTCCATTTCTGCCTAAGAGTTTGCATTCTATTAATGTGGTTCCTCCTCCACACATTTGGTCTAGGATCCATTCTCCTGGTTTACTGTATCTTAGGATTAGGTTTCTTGGTATTTGTGGAGCCCAGTTTCCTCTATAGTCTCCTTTATGTGTAGCCCAGTCGCCTCTGTTTGGGAACGACCATACTGTTGTAGTTTCTAGAGTGAAATCTTTTGGCTGATAATCTTTAATCAGATGGGGTTCTCCAACTTTAACTTCTTCATCTTCAATTTTTACAAACTTATGTTCTTTGATGTACTCTTTATATTCTTCAAATGTTATAAGTCTCATAAAGGGTTACCTCTAAAAAAACGAATTTCTTTAATAATCATGAACTTTATTATAGGGTTGGCCTTTTTATTCAAAACTTCTCCTTAAACATCCTAATATATGTAAGTTATAAATCTTTTAGGCCCCATTAAGATGAGATAATATGTATTCCTATTTTTTAGGATACTGTTTTGATTTAATTGTGTGTACTAAAATTTTTTCAAGCCTTCTTTCTGAGATAGTATAGTTCATTATGTAGTCTATGTTTTCTACTCCTTCTCTAAACTGGTTCCACATTTTGACCCAGCCTGGCCCATCTGTGAGCCAGAAAAATAGTATACCACTATTTTTTAGTATCATGTGCAATCTTATATATGATCTGACTATTTCATTTGGTTTCGAACCTGTACCATGGTATATATTTACTTCAAATGCTGCCAATGGCTTATCCTTGTAGAAGATTAGGAAGTCAACAGTTTTCTGACCCGGATAGCTTATACCAATCTTTCCAAGCTCGACTTCCCTTTTATATGTTAAGGGAATGTTTTCTTTTCTAAATTTTTCTGTTATCTTATCAATTAGATGCTCTATCATTTTATTGAAAACTGCCCCAGCTCGATTTTTTCTAGCATTAGTGTCTAAGCCTACTTCAACACCGAACACGTATGTGTAAACGTCCTTTATTTTTCCAAAAAGGTCTATTATACCTGTTTTTTCACAAAATGATATCATATCATCTATTTCTTCTTCTACAAGATGTTTGGTTTCAAAATTATAACGTTTGATTATAACTTGTTCCGTTACTTCAGCAACTTCAACACTTTTTTCTCTTACTGCAAGCAATATAGGTATAACACTTATTATTCTAGGATGTTCCTTAAGCATTCTTTTTAAAAGCATTTTACATTCAAGACTATTTTTTGTTAAAGTTAAGGAGTTAAGTAAACCTAATTCTATCAAATATCTTTTCGCATTTTCTTCAACCTTTTTCCAGTCTACAAAAAAATCGTAGCCATGCGCTGACTTCAATAAAGTTTTTCTAAAGTCAGCTAAATATTCTTCAACACTATTGTAGCCAAGAAGCTTATAGTCTACCAAGTCATTCAAACATAATATAATTATATTGATAAATATTTTTCAGCTTCTTGCACATCTTTTTGTTGGCTCTTAAAAGATTCTTCAAAGAATATCAAAGGGAAACATGCAAAAATATATGAGTATGAATGAAATAACATTTCAAGATTATATAGAATTTATTAGGAAACATGATCACGTGATGATAGAAAATGTTAGACTAGAAATTGGAGGAAAATGGCCTATAGAAACATACAGTCCAACAATTTTCAAGCTTGAAACAACAACTGTATGGAGCTTCCCAAACAGAGGAAAGTGGGCAACACATTATCTGAACGCAAAATATAGAGGAAACTGGGCGCCTCAAGTGGTTAGAAATTTAATATTAAGGTATTCTGAGCCAGGAGAAACAATATTGGATGCATTTATAGGAAGTGGAACGACACTAATAGAATGTAAATTATTAGGGAGAAATGGTATAGGAGTAGACATAAATAAGGATGCAATAATGTTATCATGGGATAGATTAAACTTTAACTACAGCCCAACAACAAAGACTCAAACTATATTAACTTACACAGAAGAACAAAACAGAGGACAAGAGATAAGAGGGGAACCTACTAGAACAATAATAAGATTATATCATGGTGACGCAAGAAATCTGGACAAAATAAGAGATAATGAAATAGACCTCATAGTCACACATCCACCATATGCAAACATTATATCATATACAGGGAAAGAGGAAACAAAAGAGGGAGATCTATCAAAAATCATGTCCATAAGCGAATTTATATTAGAAATGGAAAAAGTGGCAAAGGAATTTTATAGGGTATTGAAACCAGGAAAATATGTTGCTATACTTGTTGGAGATACAAGGAAACATAAACATTATGTTCCAATAGCATATAAGATAATGCAAAAATTTCTTAATATAGGATTCATATTAAAGGAGGATATAATAAAACTTCAACATAATATGTTAGGCACAATATCATGGAAAGAGAAAGAAAACGACTTCTACCTAATAGTACACGAGCATCTATTTATATTTAGAAAACCAAAAGAAAAAGAGGAATTAAACAAATACAAGGAAAGTTCATATTTTGAAATATAATATTTATTTATTCTTTTCAAATCCTTTTTTATAATGTAGGAGAATTGGATGATAGCTTGCTGAAGAGTATAGTTGATGGTTATATGCAGAAAGTTTGTGGAATAAAGGAGCATTGTGAAAGATGTCTTAGAACTGAGAGATGGAGTGGAAGTGTTGTTTTAATGGTTGTTGATGCAGCCTTCACTTCAATAGGCTTAAACTATTTTACTGCTGTTGTTCCAAAGGTTATAGAATTCAATAAGAAGTTTGTTGAAAATGGAAAGATAAAGAGTCTAAAAGATATGGCTAAAGCCGACATTAACGAATTAAGAAATTTGTGGAAAAATGTAAGGTCTTGGAATATGGCTAAAGAGGTAGCTTCTTATCTATCAACCTTAAGCGAAGATGATAAAGTAGCTCTTAGAAAATGGGCTAAGAGTGCAAATTTAGAAAATTGGAGAAATGATCCTATTGGGAGAATTAAAGGTGTAGGCTTAATCACTTTCCAGTATCTGAGGATGATGGGTGGAATAGATACTGTAATGCCAGATAAAATTGTTAAGAGAGTAGTAAATGGGATTTTGGTTAAAGCTGGTTTGAAGCCGGTAGAAGATGATATAGAATTTATAAAGAAGGCGGAGGAAGTAGCTTTAGCCTGTGGCTATATGCCTATAGAGCTTTGCTGGATGACCTGGCTTATTCAGCCTGAAGGAAAGATTATGAGAATGGAAAAATATTCAAATATTCTTTCAAAGATTTAGAATGCTATTAGAATAAGTTGTTTGTTCTTATTTAGCCTTTAATCATATTTTTCTGGTTTGAGTGTTAGGCTTGGTTTTCGTTTAAGGGATAATGTGCCTTATTTTTCTAGTGATGTTTTTTGTTTTCCTTTGGATTGTTTTGGTAGGCATGCTTGTGTTTTTGGTAGGACTGGTAGTGGTAAGAGTACTACAGCTAAAATTGTATTATATGAGCTTTTGAGGAATGGTGTTTCTGTTCTTGTTTTTGATAGAGTTGGTGAGTTTAATGTTTTCGATTGTGGTAGGGTTCTTGTTCCTGGTGAGGGTTTTAGGGTTGCTCCTCTTGCTTTTGAAGGTGATGATGTTGTTTCTGGTGTTGAGAGTATTGTTTCTTTGTTTAATAATTTCTTTTTTACAACATATTTTTGTCCTCTTTCTCCTTTGCAGGCTAGGGTTTTGAGGGATGTTCTTGAAGGATACTATTACAGGTTTAGTGAGATTATGAAGGTTTCTAGGCTTGTTGAGGAGATTAAGGTTGTGCAGTCTAGGTATTCGAGGGTTAAGGGATGGGTTGAAGGTTGTGAGGCTCTTGTTTCTAGACTTTATCCTTTCAGTAAGGGTGTTTTGGCGAAGGTTTTTGATTCAAGTGAAGATAGTTTAGATAGGGTTCTTTTTGATGGCTTAACTATAGTTGATTTGAGTGTTCTTCCTACTGATGAGGCTAAAAATTTTCTCACTAATATTGTTTGTGATAGGGTTTATAGGTTGGGTAAAAGGCTTGAGCCATCAAATAGGCTTAAGCTTGTGATAGTGGTTGATGAAGCACATAATGTTGCACCATATATACCAAACTATATTGGTGTCTTAGAAAAGATTGCTATAGAATTGAGAAAGTATGGTATAAGCCTAATTACAGTTTCAACGAGACCGACATTGGTTAGCAAGAATATTATAGCCAACTCCAACCTTATAATATCACATTCTCTAACATCCAATGAGGACATTAGGCTTGTGCTAAATTATATGGTGAACGAACTAGAGCAAGAATCATTCATACCTGTTTTAAGGACTTTGAATGTTGGAGAAGCTCTTGTTCAAGCAAACCTTCCAGAATACGGTTGTAGAGCCATAAAGGTTAAGGTTGGACTACCAGAACATGAGCATGTAATAAGCGCAAGACCCAGGTATATTCAAAAAGAAGAAGGGGAGAAAGTTTATGATGAACTAAGTAAGGTATGTGACCAGATACCAGCATACGTTAAAAGAATATTGTATACGATAGCATGTTCAGGAGAAAATCTTACAGTAAAAAGTCTACCAATTTCAAAAAGAAAGTTAAAGGAGATAGCATACACATATAATATCATAGAGGTAAGAGGGGACAAGATCATTTTAACAGAATATGGTTCAAAGATAGCGAGAAGGTTGTTGGCGATTAAATAGCATAACAGAATATTTGTTTTGAGAAGATGTAGCCCGAAGGCCGAAAATGAGTCCCCTAAAGCCCTAAAGCTTAGAGGATGATAAAAAGGCAATTTGGAGACCTAAAGAGCTGGAAAGCTTGGTCAAAACACATGTAATAAAAGGCCTGAGGGAAACCAAGCATAATTCCAGCAAGCAAAATAGGCAAAGGTCTCCTAGTTGGGGGAAAATGCTGAAACTTCAGGAGCATTAGTGAAGATTATCTTTTTTAAAACGGAGATGAACATTGCAAAACATAACTTGTACAAAAGAGAATATTATGAGGAGGAATGAGCTTGGAAGGTTCACGAAAGATAGTAGCAAATTAGATTTGAGGGAAGGATGCGTATGGAGAAGACTTGCAATTCGAAAAGGTTGGAAATATTTTACCATAGCTGTAGAGGATTTGGAAAAGCTTTTGAAGACAAAATTTGATGGAGATAAAGTGTATAAGATTGAATATGAAGTTGAAGGTCATGTTATGGAAAGTGCTCAAAGCTTCAAACAAAAATATGTAGAATTACATGTTCCAAAAAATTTTACAGAAAAATTTGAAACTGGTAAATTGTACAAGATAAAGCCAAGAAGGTTCAAGAAAATAGGATATAGAACAAGAAAGAAAATGTTCCAAAAAAGAAATGAAAGCACAGATTATGAGGCAAAAATAATATTGCCAAAAGGAAACTATAAAAAAGCTAGAATAGAAATTTCAAAAAGTCTACAAGAATACTATAAAATAAGAAAAGAAAAAGTTGTTAAAATAGAATTAGAAACATCAATAGAAAAGTTTGACTTCTATACTAGAACAAGAAACAGGCCACTAATAGTCACAATACCCAAAAAGTATGCACAAGAAGAGAAACTCAAAGTAAAGAAGATAAAGGAATACACACTAAAAGACTTTATAACTGAATATGACAAACAAAAGCCAATAAAGCATGCAAGCATAAAACAAGAAAACGACGCACTAATACTAGAAATAGGAGAACACAAAATAGAAGCCAAAAAATACAATTTCAACACTTATGGAGGAAAACCATACCTAGAAATAGAACATACAACAGATAACACTACAACAAAATATAGGATAATCAAAGAAGACAGTGCATTCAAAGTCTATAGAATAAGTGGAAAAGGATACGAACAAATAACAAACACACTAGTAGGCGAAAATAAGATAGTGTTCATAGTAAAACATGGAAAAAGAGAAAAAAGACACCTATTCTACAAAAAAGAAGGAAAGGAAACTATTTCTCTAGGCGACCCAGAACTTTTTACTGAAGAGATAGATAATAAGTCCATACGTGCGATAGTTGTATTTCCAAGAGGGGACATTGATAAAATAATTACAGGATTGGTGGAGTATGGGAAAGAAAGATGCTATTCTAAAGGCACTCTAGGGGAGAGAGTAGCGGAAAGAACACTAAGAAAATTAAATTATCAAATAATTGGTTCGAACAAGGAAAGTTCAAAGCATTCTGGTGATGATATCATTGTATTAAAAAATGGTAAAAAAGCCTATGTAGAAGTAAAATATGTAACAAATAAGTTAAATATAAACTACAAAATAATGCAAGCCTTTAAAGAACTCCGTAATCGACATCTTAATGAGAATGGGACATTAATTGCGGCCATAATAACTTACCTAGGAGAAACTAAATTTGAGGTAACACTAAAGTTCCAAACTCATTCCTCCTCCCCAAAATTTTTTCATATATTGTTAAATATTGCAAAAACGTAATTTGATGGTAATGAATTTAGATAAAGAAGATCTTGCAAGGAAAATAATTAATGAAATAAAGGTATTAAAAGAGTTAAAAGTAGGACAAATGCCAATGATCCTTGGTCCAATACATTTCCATGATAAAACCGGCTATTTAAAAGATCTAGAAAAAACAGTAGACATTGGGATAGACCCTATTGGAATAACAATAAGTGTAGGAGATGATTCAATAAAAATATATTCTGATGGAGTATTTCTATTAGATGATGATATAGAAAAAATGTATAATATAAAATTAACAGAAGAGGAAATAGAAGTTTTAAACAACTTTGAAAACCCTTTCGCAAGAGCAAAGATAAGAAAACGTTATCCAAAAATAGTAAGATTATACAAGTATTCAAAATATAGTATAGGAAGATTGAACAAATATTATAGAACAAACCTGAAACTGGCTCATAAGGGAAGATTCTATTATGTAGAAACAATACTAGATGTTAAAAATGGAGATGGGACTGTAGAAAACGTTGTAGTTCATGTTAAGGCATTAGCAATATTTTTGAAAAACTTTAATGAAGTTCTAAGAACTTTAGCTGGATACACAAGGTTTAAAATGTAATTTTTATACATGTATATAACCGCTTTTGTGGCTATAGTTTGTTGAGGATAGGGAGTTTTGTGAAGAGCATGGCCATACATAATTTATATCAATTTAGTTAAAACATATCT
>JAOAKB010000030.1 GCA_026413865.1 Nitrososphaeria archaeon | reverse complement strand
AAATATTACCGTACCACCATTGTCAATAATTAAGTCAGCAACCTTACCTGTAACAGGATTAGATATAATTCCTGAAGTAGAATCTGAGGCGCCACATTTAATTGCAATCTTGATTCCAGAAAAATCTACATTTGTTCTCGAAACCTTTTCAGCATCATTAAACATTTTCCTAACCACCTCCAGACCTTTAGAAATTGCGTACGACAAACCTTTTTCTTGAACTTGAACAACCTCAACATTTTTTACAGAAGAAATCTTGTCGGCAACTTTGTCAACAGACACACTTTCACAACCAAGACTGACAAGTAGTACAGAATAGACGTTTGGGTTTAAGGCAAGATTAACAAGAACTTTTTCAACTAATTCAATGTCAGGTGGAGTTTGGGCACAGCCTTGGGTATGGACAAGAAGTTTTGCTTTAGGATAAAGTTGCACTATTCTTTCCGCAGCATCAGCAGCACATCCAACAGTCGCCATTACAACAACATGATTCCTTACACCAACACCGTTTACTCTATCGTAGCCCAGTATTTCCATATTAAACGCTTCTAAAATATATAATTTAGAGTTTTCTAAAAATTATGATTTCATTTCATTTTTTAGTAGGGTCATGTATTCTTTAACACCATTTTCTAAACCATATTTAGGACGATAACCGAGTTCTTTGGAAGCCAAGCTTATATCAAGGTATTTTGCCCTTTTGGGCCAACCTTCAACATGGCCTGAGCCAATGTCTATCACATCATAGCCCACATACTCGTTTATTATTTGAGCCAAATACTTTAAAGTATAAGATTTGCCAGAAGATATATTATAAATTTTATGCGGTGGCTTTTTGGCTAAATATGCTAGAACTACGCCATGCGCTGCATCCTTAATATAAGTGTAATCGAGTTCAGAATCACCACCTTTATCGATAACTAACTTTTCATTTTTTAACGCCTTTGTCACAAAAAGGTAAAGAACACTTATTGGATGAACGGGTGGCCTAAAAGCTTCTTCTATAGTAGATACTGTTTGTGAAAGACCATAACCATATAAGAAATAGAGCCTTGTTGTAACGAAATCAATACCATAAGTGTTTGCATACTGTTCACCCATCATTTCACCAGCAGCCTTTGTCATACCATAAATGTCTGTGGGCTTTATAGGCAAGTCTTCTTTAGCACATCCTTCAATTTGACCATAGACAGCGCCGGAACTTGTAAAAACGATCTTCAAGTCATAGATTCTAGCGAGTTCGAGTACATTAAGGGTGCCATTCACATTAGTTAACACACTTAAGAAAGGATTTGATACAATAAATTTGTAATCAACGAAAGCAACTGTATGAATAATACCCTTAACCTCATATTTTTTGATGACTTCCAAAAGTTTACCGTAATCCAAGATATTTCCATAAACAAAGTTTATTTTTTTCCCTAAATATTTTAAAACAAGAGGATTTTTAGGAAATGAAACATCCAATAATATAATGTTATCGAATTTGTATTCGTCTACAAGCTCATATGCGACATGGGAGCCAACAAGGCCGCAGCCTCCTGTAATTAAAACAGACATTTTTGCTCACAACAATTATAGAAAATTCTTTATTTAATATTTATTCCTAAAAATAAAACAAATATTAAAGATGCTTTATATACAAAATTATGGGGAAGAATAAAGTTAACGAAATAATAGAGGTACCAAGAAAGACAAGGTTAAAAGGTAAGAATATAAGTAGAAGTGATGCGATAAATGGACCGGTAGCGTTTCCAAAATCAAACGATGTAAAATATACTGTGTTTATCATGTAAAGTTTTTCACTTGGAGCATACTTTGAAATAAAAAGAGCAGTTATAGGATATACAAAACCATGACCTAATCCAATTAATGCAAACTCTAAGATAAAGATTTCAAAATAGTTGGAGAAACTAATCAGTCCAAACATAAGTATAGATACACCTAAAGAAAAGGTTAATGCCTTTTTCAAAAACTCTAAACCATTTCTTTTTACCAAAATTATTCTTGAAAGTAAAGATAGTATAAAGAATATAAGAAAGAGTGTTGTAATACTATAATCGTTTAAACCAAACTTTTGCTTTACAAATGGTGGAATATAGGAGATTATGGTACCATAAATAAGTGCATAAGCAAAATATGAAAATGTACTAACTATAAACCATTTCTCCTTTAAAAAAAGAAAATCATTTACCGTTATTTTATGTAATTTAGCATCTCCAGCTTTCAATTCAACATTTTTTGACGCATAAAAGGCAAAAATAAAGGATACCACCACTATTAAAGAAACTATTACAAATGTCATTGGAATGTCAAAAAAGAAAGTACCTAATGTTCCAAGTAAGGGACCAAGAATTAAGCCAATAGCATTAAATGCTGTAACCATACTAACAGAATAGGATTTAAGACTATCTTCCACAATAAAAGAGGCAAGAGTTAAACAAGCTGTGTTAGTAAAGGCAAAACCTATACCATGAACAATTCTAAATATGAACAATAATTCTAAAGAAGGCACAACATCATACATAACGATTGAGGTTGCTATAAAAAATATTCCAAGTAAGAAGATATACTTTAAATACTTTTGACTTATAAATAGACCTGATAATATTTTAGAGAAAGCGGAAGTAAGAAAAAATAATGTAAAAAGATAACCCAAATCTGACTTTGATGCATTAAAGTATTGCATAGCAAACAATGACATAAGTGCATTAACAGCCTGTGTACTCGTCACAACTAATGCCGAAGTAATAGAGTTAGCTAAAATAGCTTTCTTCAACGTTTTTCACAAAATTGGTTCTAAAAAATTGCCTAAAAACCTTACTTAGCAAACTTTATAAAGTATATACTAATAAATGAGCACTATAAAGTGTCACAATCGACATTAAAGAAACTTTAGGGGCGAACCGTATAACGGGGGATGTGTATTTTAAAGGAAAACCTGAAGTTATTTGGATAGGGGAATAGTCTGAAAAAATTTTTGAAAGATAATATATTTAATTTTATTTACCTAATGTCGTGCCGAAAAAAGAGTTCAGTTTCCCATTTATAATAATTAAGACTGAGAAAGGAATCTCAATACTTGATAGTATAAGTAAGACATGGATAGCTAGAAAAAGTGGTTGGATATTTATAACCCTTCTACCTATTCTAGCAGCAATAACAATCTATTTTACACTCACAAGCATTATTAATATTTTTTCAAATCCGGTTGTAGGCCAAGTTATCCGAGAATTAGGGCCTGCAATAAATTTGCCTTGGCCTGGAATAAACCCATATCTGCCAATCGTCTATGGGTGGATCGCATTATTTGTGGGCATGATTGTTCATGAAGTTGCACATGGTGTGCAAGCAAGAGTTGCAGGTGTACCAGTAAAATTCGTTGGCATAATACTTTTAATTTTCCTTCCTATAGGCGCATTTGTAGAGTTAGATGATAAGGAGCTAGAAAAGGCAGGATTAAAAAAGAGCGCTAAGTCTTTAGCTGCAGGCCCTGGAACAAATTTTATAACAGCCATAGTTTCATTAGCACTACTACTTTTAATAGCATCTTCACTTCAACCCATAGTAGATGGTGTACTTATCACACAAATGGATAAGGAAGGCCCCGCATACAAGGCTGGAATTATACCTGGCGATATCATCATCTCTATTAATGGACAGCCCACTAATACCTTAGATAACTTTGTTAGGGCGATCGAACCTTATTATAAGCCTGGAGAAAATTTGACTTTGACAATTGTTAGGGATAGGGAGCATAGGCTTAATTTTACTTTTACTTTAGGAGTTAATCCAGAAAATAAAAGTAGAGGTTATATGGGTATATACAATTACTTGTCCTTCAGAGATGTGCTAGAAGGCTACAATAGTATAATTTATAGATTTCCATCAAGAGAAGTTACATTATACATGGTTATTCCAACCTTACCGTGGACTTCAGCATCTATACCTTTTTCAGAAATGTTATACAAATACTATTATTCCACAACATTTTTAGGAACCAACTACCACTATATAATGAACTTGCTCTATTGGATATGGTTCTTGAACTTTAATCTTGCAATCTTTAATGCATTACCTATATATCCACTTGATGGTGGAATCGTCTTCAAATTCCTCTGTAAACGGACATTAGGTTCAAGAATTGGAAATAAGGGTATAAACATTATAGTTTACACAATAGCACTAATTCTTGCTGGACTAATAGCTTTAATGATTGCTGCACCCTATATTAGCTGAAGCGTTATTTTATAAGGTAAATTTTATAACACTGTGATTAATGTTGGTTGGTGATGGACTGGATAAGAGTATACATTAAATGGAGATTCACCATGTTATTAAATGATTATTGTAAATTTTTTTGTTAGAAAAAGGTGAAGTGTTTTTGGGCTTGAAAGTTGCAAAAAATATTTTTGACCTAATAGGTGAAACACCTTTAATTAAAATAAACAAGCTCACAGGACCAGAGGATGCCGCATTGTATGCAAAATTAGAGTGGTATAATATTGGTGGTTCCGTCAAAGATAGGATGGCATACTATATTATACAATATGCTGAATCAGCTGGAATACTAAAAAAGGATAAGATTATACTTGAGGCTACTTCTGGAAATACTGGTATAGCTTTAGCAATGATCTGTGCATTTAAAGGATATAAGCTCACACTTATTATGCCAGAATCTGTTTCCGTTGAAAGGAGAAAGATTATTCAAGCCTATGGTGCTGAACTTATACTTTCGCCTGGAGAAAAAGGTACAGGAGGGGCTATAGAGTTAAAGGAGAAACTTCTTAGAGAAAATCCTGAAAGATATGTTAGTGTTGACCAGTTTAGTGATCCAGCAAATATTCTAGCACATTATGAAACTACAGGCAGAGAGATTCTAGAGCAGACAGGTGGTAAAGTTGATGTAATTGTTGTTGGGATAGGTACTGCTGGAACGGGTGTTGGAACTTCTATGAGAGTTAAAGAATTTAACAAAAGCATTAAGGTTATAGGAGTAACACCTAAAGTTGGGTTCCCAATACAAGGTCTTAGAAACCCGAATGAGCCATATCCAACAAAACTTTTTAGAAGAGAATGGTTTGATGAAATCATAGAGATTGATCCTTCAGAAAAGGAAAGTATTTTTGAGGTGGCTAGAAGAATGGCTAGAATGGAGGGTATTCTTATAGGATTAAGTTCAGCGGCAATAATGTACATAGCTTTAAGAAAATCAAAAGACATGGGTAAAGGAAAGGTTATAGTTGCAATATTACCAGACAGTGGCCTAAAATATCTATCAACAGACCTTTTTCATTAAAAACCAATTTAATACTTAATTCAAAATATTTAAAAAAAGAATAATAGTTGAAAAAAATTATGCAGATCTCATTGTTGTCCTCGAATTCTAGTATAGTATTTACTTATATCAGCCTCATTTATTTCATAAAAGTGTCTTGGTACACCAATAGGCATAACATATAAGGGATGCTCATTATCTTGTGCACCTATCACATTTTTCACTTCATCATCATAGAATGCTCCAATCGCAACAGTACCCAATCTTAGGGCTGCGGCCATTAGGTAAATATTTTGGCCAACATGACCATCTTCCATATACACATACTTGTAACCTCTATCACCATATCTTCCAGTCGTTCTCTCATAAACTGCGCAGACAACAATATTTATTCTTGCATCTCTTACCCAATATTGGCCTAGTGAGGCCTTAGATAGAGGCTCACGAAGGTCTTGATCTTTAACCATTGTTATAGAATGTGTTTTACAATTATATTTGTATGAGCCTTCTGGCAAAAACTTTCCATCCTCAATCATAACACATTCTTTTCCTACAACAGCATAAACTTCTAAAGGATACGTTCCACCGGCACTTGGACAAGTCCTAAAGCCATAATTAAATTCAGTAACACCTTGAGCAGCCCATAAAATCATAGAAAGAGCATCTAATGGGATAGGTACATCCAAATAGTCTCTAATAGAACGTCGACAAGCTAAAGCTTTCTCCAACATCATATTACTAGAAAATTTTGGCATGGGTAACATGTAAGTCTTAGGTTGAGTAGTAGTTGGAAGGGAAGGCTTTGTAGATAAGATATCTTTTGCAAAAAATGATAAAATACCTCCTAATATTATGGTTCCTAAACCTAAAAGTTTTAGAAAATTCCTTCTCAACTTAACTTTATTAAGAGCCATTCACTTAATATAGATACATTATTGTGTATAAAAAATTTTTTATTAAATAGGTGTAAACGCTTCTCAGCCCTTTGGTGCTATATGGAAAAAAAGTCCTACAATCAGACTTATAATCATCACAAGCAGAACAAGAAACGAAAGAAAAGCATACTTGTATTCTTTGTTAGCAATAAAAACGATAAGCGACACCAAAATTCTAAAATATGGAGTTAATATTAGTACACCTGCACCAAAAAAGGATAGAATATAAATTAAATCTCTCTGAGAAGGCATAATAAGGTTTAGTGCAAACGCTAATCCAAAAAGCACACTACTTATTATTACTCCAGCAATAAGAACCAGATATACTGGCCGATTTATGTCCAAGAAATCACCCCCATCAAGTAAAAGGTAAGTGGATATCAAAAGTTAGAAGCAAACCTTTTGCAAGCATATTATAACCAATATAACACATTAAAACAAAAAAGAGCACCTTTAACCATTTAACTTTAAGCTTATTCATTATAGCAGTTCCTATAGTTGCGCCTAACATTGTACCTAGTGCGGCTGGCGCAACTAACTCTAACTCTAGAATACCACTCACATAATATAATATTGCACTTGTAGCTGCTGTAACACCGATCATAAACTTGCTTGTTGCAACAGCAGCCTTCAATGGAACATTCATGAAAATGTTCATTGCTGAAACTTTGAAGACACCTCCACCAATACCAAGAAGACCAGAACCAAGACCAGCAAAGAATGATATTATCCAACCAAATATAGAATTTTTTACAAGATAATCGATCTTGCGGCCAACACTTTCATCAAAATAGTCTCCTTTTAAATTGAAAAACTTTGATATTCTATCTTGTAAAACATTCATAAAGTCATTATTTTCCATCCTTTTAACCTCCTTTTTAACTGAAAGAATTTGGGAAAAAGCCAAGTAGAATGCGAAAAAAGAAAAAAGAATATACAAATATTCCCCTGCCACAATTAAAACAAGAAGTGCTCCAATAAATGCACCAAGTGTTGTAGAAGTTTCTAAGAATACAGCAAGACGTATATTGGTAATTCTTTGCTCAACATATGATGAGCCACCAGATACACTAGTTGCAACTACAGTTACAATACTTATAGCTATAGCCTCCTTTATAGGGAGACCAAATATAATTGTTAACGCTGGAACCACAATAATGCCTCCACCAATGCCCATAAGAGCACCTAAAAAACCGGCAATGAAAGTTATACAAAAGAAAAAAATCTGTGATAAAGTGTCAATCATGATAATTGGGGGGTTATGATGAACCATATAAAAGTTTTTTACTTTTATAACAAAAAGTGACAGAAAGAGTAGATTTCGTTACTACACAAAATTGTTTTAAGCTAAAAAAATTTAATTTTATGTTAACTAAACAGTATGTATGCGAATCGACTGTGTTGAGGTTTATCATGTTAGGATGCCTTTGATTTATCCTTGGCGCACAGCATATGGTGAGGATGCTGAGATTCATTCTGTGCTTGTTAAAATTGTTTCTGGAGAATTGTATGGTTGGGGTGAAACTTCTCCTCTTAATGCTCCAACGTATTCTCCTGAATGGGCTTCTGGTGTCTTTTCCCTTATTAGAGATTTTTTAGCCCCATTAGTGGTTGGTAAGAATGTTGATACAGCTGAAGACCTTTTGAAGCTATTGGATTGTTTTAAGGGTAACTATTTTGCTAAAGCCGGTTTAGAGACAGCTTGGTGGGTTCTTTATGCTAAGAGTTTAGGTAAACCTTTACATAAGCTTATTGGTGGTAGGTCTGAGCCTGTTAATGTTGGTGCCGATTTTGGTGTTCAAGATAGTATTGAAATTTTGTTGAAAAAGATTGAAGATGCTATAGAGGCTGGTTTTCCTAGGGTTAAGTTAAAGTTTAGAAGAGGATGGGATTTAAATATGCTTGAGGCTGTAAGAGACCGTTTTCCAGATTTTCCCTTTCATATAGACTGTAATGCTGCATTTACATTAAAAGATGTTGAACTTTTTAAGAAGGTTGATAGGTTTGATTTGGAGATGATTGAGCAGCCTTTATGCCACTGGGATCTTGTTGACCACGCTAAACTTCAGAAACTTATTTCTACACCCATATGCTTGGATGAGAGTATTACTTGTCCTAAGGCTGCTGAACAGGCTATAGAGCTTAGTAGTTGTAGGTATGTGAATTTGAAGGTTGGTAGAGTTGGAGGAATATGGAATGCAAAATTAATTCATGACATGTGTATGGATGCTGGTATTCCATGTTGGGTTGGCGGTATGCTAGAATCTTCTATTGGACAGGGGCTGTCTATCGAACTTGCAACATTACCTAATATAAAATATCCTTCAGACATTTTTGCTTCGAAAGTATATTATGTTGAAGATCTTGGTTTTCCAGAAATAGTTTTGTGTGATAAAGGTAAGGTTGATGTTTCTAAAGTTCCTGGAATACCGTATGAGCCTAGACCTATATTACTTAAGAAAATGGAGATTGAAAATGCTGTAATAAAAAAATTATGATAGGCTATAGATGCTTTAATATTAGATCAGTTACAATATAGCCTTCGTTTACTTTCTCAGGAAAACATTGGTTCACCAAATTTTTAGAATATTGGATAGAGTATTGTTCTAGATTTTCCCTCAACTTGGCTTTTAAAGCCCGCTTTATTTCACTCCATCTTAAACTATCGCTACTTGCAACAATTTTCAAAGTTTCAACCTATCTTTTTTTACTCTAAATAATATACATTTAAGGCATGTTTTAATTCAATAACTGACATTTTTGAAGCCTTTCCGACAATACCTTCAATTGATTTCCTACTTCTAGTGTAAGAGTAGCCGAAATATGTAAGCCAGCCTATTATTCCATCAAACTTGTTAACAGCATCATCAATTATTTAGACTGGGAAATGTGTAACCCCCTCTTGCTCAAATCCTTTTTCCAAAAGTTCTTTAGACTTTTGGACGCCCAGATTTTTAATTTGACCTCAAGGTAAGGCCGTCCATATAATGGTGCCTCAGGATCTTCAACCTTCAAAAATTTATACAATAAACCAATTTGTGAACCATAAATAACAACTTTTAAGTTAATATGATCGTATATATGCAAGAAGAAATTCAAATCTATAATTTGCCCTTCTTAACTCTTGAGCTTCATCAAGAACAAGAATCTTATGTTCAAGTTTTTCAATAATATTCAAGAGTGGAGTTTGATCTCTCCTTCTAAACCTTAGACTTAAACCATTTACTTCAACTCCATCAACATTTTTAATTAACCTTTTAGCCCAAGACTTTCCATTCAATTCATCTTCCAAAAAAATAAAAATCTCATTTAAAGCATATTTGACGGCAACAGCCTACAGTCGAGAAAAATATAGTCTAAATTTAAAGAGCTGCCAAAATTAAGGAAGTTTTACCATACCTTCTTAGGCCTGAAACAATTATGAGCTTTCCTAGACTTAAAATTTTTTGAAACATTCTTAACTCTTCTTCCATATTAAAGAAGTCTTCTTTTCTTCTTTTAGGCTCCGGACTAAAATACATAAGTTACTTCCCCCTAACTTATTTAATTGTTTTGTTCTGTATGCTGTCTAATAACTATAAGAATAAAAAAAGATGTTTATTATAAGTTGGTTTTTTATTAAATTAAAATTTATATTCTTATAAATTCTGAGTTCTGTGAACGGTTTGAGATATTTTGATGAAGGATTTTGGTAAACTTTTGATGGTTTTGGAAGCCTTTTTTGGAGGCTTTTATGTTGCAGTTTCAAGAAACCTTTTTGTTCCAATGCTAGCCTATAGTGGATACTCGCTCCAACTAATTTCCTATGTCACTTTAGCTGCAGCAATACTTAGTATTATTGCTTCATATCTAATATACAATTATCCAAAAATTGTTGAATCTAGAACTAAATTGAAACTAATTTTATTTCATGCTATTGAACGTTTTATATGGTTTTCACTTCCGTTTATGCTTGATAGCCCTAATTTTATGATAGCAGTATATGCTATTGCACAAGCCATAACAATACCTGTAGGTGTACTTGTTACCATAGCAATGTTTACCCAGTATCAGGAAACTGATTTTGTCGACCTAACAATTAAGAGAACAGCTGCTTCATCTGCGGCGTCAATCCTAGGTATGTTATTTTCAACCTACACTTCAGCAGAACTGCCTGCACCACAAAGCTATTTTGCTGCATATTCGACAGCATTGCTTGTTGGAGTATTTTCAACAGTAACATTAATACCTTATAACATTTCTTCTGAAATTAAAAGTATACAAAATCAAACAATTCCTGAAGAAGTAGAGTTTAAAAAGATTAACACCTTTGTGCTTTTTGCATTTATGATGGTCGGAGGAAACATTTTAGGACTTTCATGGAGCCCACTTCTTAAAAATTTGAATGCACCAGTTTATATTGCTGTAGGGCTTTCTCTTGCAGGAAGTATTGGTGGAACAATTGGACCATATCTTTGGAAAGGGTATAGACAATACCTTTTAGCTATAATATTGAATATTATTACCACAACTTCAGTAATGTTTATCCCTTTACCAGAAATACATTTGATATTATCATTTCTTGCTTCTATGACCTTTTTGGGCGTTAACTTACTTGCTACATCCATTTATTCAAGGTATGTTAAAGTTTTTGGAATAGTTAAAGCTTCAATGTTTTTGACCAGCGCTAACGCTGTTGGACTTTTAGTTGCATCCTTCATAACATGCTTTATAACATCAGAACCAACTATTGCAATAGTCTTTTCAACAATATTTAGACTTTTAGCTCTACTATTAGCATTATTTGCTATTCCCGAAACAGCTGTAGTACAACCTTCTACAACATACGAGTTTAGTAGAATTATTTACTCTTCAAGTGTTTTAGGATACACTTTCACAGTTACGGCATCAAAAAATATGATAAAGTTTATGATTGAAATTTTAGCATTAACATTCCTTATATCCTTCTTATACTTTATATATAGAATTGCTGAACTCATTGTCGGTGTGTAAGGATGCCTTTTTTCGAAGAATTTTTAACACAAGTTAATTCAATTTTACATGATATAATTATACACTTTCCTAAATTAATTTTAGCATTACTAATCTTTGCATTAGCACTTATCCTAATAAAGTATGTTAACAGATTAATTAAATGGCTTGTTAAAGTATCGAAAATAGAAGATTTTATTGAAAGCATTTTACCAGGAGGCTTAAGAATTCCTATATCACTAACTTTTACTATACTTGCAAGCACTGGAATTCTTATTACTGCAACAGCTTTAGCTGTTAGGATATTCGTTCCAGAATACACACAACTTTATGGAGCAACATTAGGGTACCTTGCCAGAGTTGCTAGTGTCATTGTTATATCTTTGATATTTGTTTTTGGACTAGATGCTTTAGTAAGGAGCGTTAAATTAGAAAAGAAGATGGACAGTTTTCTATTAATGATAGCATTTCTGCTTATACTTGCTGTATTAATAGACCTAACTGCATTAAGTGTTGAGACAAAGTCTGCATTAGATTTTGGCATAGCGATCGGAATGGGTCTAGCGATAGGAGCATTTGCGGTTTGGCTTTTCTTTGGTGAACATTTAATAACGTTTGGAAAAAAGCAGTAGAGTAATATAGTAATATTTTTGTTGGTATAACTA
>JAOAKB010000002.1 GCA_026413865.1 Nitrososphaeria archaeon | reverse complement strand
CTGTTATAAGCGTGCCAATCTTTTTAGCGCTTATCTCTATCATTCTGTGGGCTTTAAGAAGGTGAGTGTGTTGAAAAGAAGCACTTCCATTTTGATTAAAAAAATTATAATATATATTTCAGCGACCATAGTGTTCATCTGGACTGCTCTACCACTTTACTGGATGGTTGCAACAGCATTTAGACCTGAAAAAGAAATATACGAAGGTTTAGTTATTCCAAAACAACTTAGCTTAAACTCTGTTTTAGCAATTTTTGGATTCGGTGAAGAATATATAACTGTTGGGAGTACAATTACGCCTTATATTATCAATAGCACATATATTTCAATAATTGTGATGGTTGTATCAACAATACTAGGTGTATTAGGTGGATATGCTCTGGCTAGAATGCGTTTTCCAGGAAAAGATGTACTCTCTAGTATGTCACTTTTCGCATACGTTTTCCCAACAGTTGTTATAATGGTTCCAATATTCTACCTCTTTTCTATGTGGAAACTTGTAAACTCTCCTACAGGCCTTATTCTGGCATTATTGTCTCATACATTGCCATATACTCTTTGGATGCTCCGTGGCTTTTTCCAAACAATTCCTATTGACATAGAAGAGGCTGCATTTATAGACGGGTGTAACAGAATTAAGACAATAATTAGAATAGTTTTCCCATTATCCACTCCAGGAATTGTTGCAACAGCTACGTATGCTTTCATATTGTCATGGAATAATGTTCTATTTCCACTCATACTAATATCTAGAACTGACTTACAAGTTGTATCCATTGGAATATTAAATTATATGAAGGCTGACTTTGTACCATGGGATCGTCTTATGGCTGCAAGCTTTATTGCAACTCTTCCGCCAACATTGCTATTCTTTGCAATACAAAGATATATTGTTGCAGGCTTAACTGCTGGCGCTGTCAAAAGATAAATCATTCATCTTTTCTCTCTTTTTTGTTTTAGCGTTTAAAATTTAAATTATTAATTTTACAACTTTTAGATGATGTAAATTGAGTAGGCCAGTTGTGTTAAATATGATTTTAGGTAAGCCTGCTGAACTGTTTTCAGAAAATTTTAGGAAAAAGTATGATTTTAGACAGAATCCCTTCGGTAAATGGCTAAATGAGGATGAACTTGTTAGTGTGATTAAGGATGTTGATGCTGTGGTTGCTGCAAGTGAACCATATACTGCCAGAGTCTTTGATTCTGCACCAAAACTGAAGATTGTTGCAAGGTTTGGTGTTGGATACGATAATGTTAACATTCCTGAAGCTACAAAGCATGGTGTTTTTGTAACAATCTTACCTGGCGTTAATGCTGAAACGGTAGCAGAACATACTATGGCCCTTATTTATGCTGTAGCAAGAGGCTTAGTTGATTGTGTTAAATCGACTAAGCCTGAAACATGGAATTACGTGCAGAAAAAATATTATTCCACACACACCCCGTTTGAGCTTTATGGAAAAACTTTGGGTATAGTAGGATTAGGTGCCATTGGGACAAAGGTTGCAAAATTATGTACTGGGCTTGATATGAAAATTCTAGCTTTCGACCCATACACTAAACCTGAAAAGGCTAAAGAAGTTAATGCTGAACTTGTTTCCTTAGAAAGGCTTTTGAAGGAAGCCGATATTGTTACAATACATTGTCCCCTTACTTCAGAAACAAGACATTTGATTAGTGAAAAAGAACTTAAGATGATGAAAAGAAATGCTATACTAATTAATGCTGCCAGAGGACCTATTGTTGACGAAAAAGCACTTTATAGGGCGTTAAAAGAGGGCTGGATTCTTGCAGCTGGGCTTGATGTTATGGAAAAAGAACCTCCTGAACCTAATAATCCACTCTTTACATTAGATAATGTTATTATTACACCACATGTTGGTGGTGCTAGTCTAGAAAATTTTATTAGATGTGATGCTATTATTGAGGAACAGATAGAGCAAGCATTAAGAGGGGAAGTTCCTAAATTTGCATTAAATCCAGAAGCTATAAATTATGTAAAGAAATAGGTGTAGTGTCTTTTGAATCATAGGGATAGATTTTTTACAGCTTTAGAGCATAAGGAACCAGATTATGTCCCTATAGCAGACTTAAGCATGGACCCCCCTATTGTGGAAGCTGTTTTAAACAAAAGACTCGATTTTGGATTAACAAAATTTGGTAAAGGTGTTTCTGGCAAGGAGGCTGGAAAAGCATGGTCTTCTGCAATAAGCTATAGAAGAGCTTTAGTTGAAGCATGCATGAAACTTGACTTCGATGGTGCCCCATTTATCTCAGACTATTCGCTTGTGACAAAGGATTATGTGCCAAAATTTGTTGATAAAGTAAAGTTTGTTGACCAATGGGGTAGAATAATGCAGACAAGTGAAAGGGCTAAAACAACCTATTTTGTTGATGGGATGATCAAAACTCCCGAAGATCTGGAAAACTTTGAACTTCCAGACGGTTTTCATCCAGACATTATGGAGATGATGGAAGAAATAATAAGCCCATTTAAAGACAAAGATATTGTTGTTATGGGCCAGGTTCATAGTGGCTGGCATATGGCTTTCCAAGCAAGAGGTGGTATAGACAAGATTTCGATAGACTTTTACAAAAATCCTGAATTTGCTAAAAGACTTTTAGAAAAATATGCTAAAGCTTTTCAAAGACTCACAGAGGCAATGATTAAGGCTGGTGTTGAAGTTATATGGGTTACAGATGACTATGCTGACAATAATGGTCCACTAATAAATCCAAAACTCTTGAGACAATATGAATTCCAAAATTTGGCTAAAATTGTTGAAATTGCCAGAAAATATAATATTCCTGTTATGAAACATTCGGATGGCAACCTTTACATGATAATAGAAGACATTATTGCAACAGGGATTACTGGTTTACATCCTATTGAACCTGGTGCAATGGACCTAAAGGATGTTAAAGAAAGATATGGTAATAAAATATGTTTAGCTGGAAGTGTTGACTGTAGATATATTCTGCCATTTGGAAATGAGGAAGATGTAAGAAAAGAGGTTAGAAGATGTATTGATGCAGCAGCAAAAGGAGGCGGATACATACTAACTTCAAGCAACTCATTACATGCTGATGTTAAGCCAGAAAACATTTTCATAATGGTTGATGAAGCGAGAAAATATGGAAAATATCCTTTATAATATTGTAAGTGAAAGATTTTGCAAGACCCTAAAATTACACCTACATGCTCTTTCTATAAGAGTGTGGATTAATTTGAGCAAGGAATATTTTTTATTTGGGCTACATAGTGAAAATCGACTTAATGAGTTAAAGAATTTACTAGCATTACATTGAAGGATGGTGTTAATAGCTTTAAAATGATGGTTTTATGCTAAAAGAATATTTTGGAAGCTTTGAAAGGTTTCCAGTAGTGCCGATACTAGGCTATCCAGAATTGCCTGCTCTAAAAATAAGTGTACACGAATGTCTTTTTGATCCAGAAAAACATTTTAGGATAGCAAAATACATATTCCAGGAATATGAAATAGACTCGTTGTTGACACTCTTAGATCTAACAGTTGAAGCTGAAGCATTAGGTGCGCAAGTAAAATATACAGAATACGATGCCCCTCAGATAATAAAACATATCCAAGAACCATGTTATAAGGAGACAGAAAAAATGAATGCGTATATTAAAACAGTCAAAAAACTAAAAGAGTATTCAAAAAATGTTCCAGTAGGAGCATATATAACGGGACCATATACAGCGGCAGGTCAGACGATAGGATTAGAAAAAATAATAAAACTTTCATATATGGAGCCAGAAAAAGCAGAAATAATACTAGAAAGTGTAACGGAAACTGTAAAAGATTATGCACGAAAAATAGAGGAAGAAGGAGCAGACTATATTATAATTGCGGAACCAACGTCAAGCCTAATATCAAAAGAACGATTCAAAAAATGTTCAAAACCATACATAAGAAATATAACAAGAGAAATGAAAATAGAAACAGTACTACACATATGCGGTCGATCAAAACACTTGCTCGAAGAGGTAACAGAAACAGGAGTAGCGGGAATAAGTATAGACCAAAACATACCACTGCAAGAAGCCGTAACAAAATTCAAAGAAGACTTCCTAATATTAGGAAACTACTCGCCAGCGGACCTTGCAAAAGAAACTCCCAATATAATAAAAGAAAAGGTGATAAAAATGTTGAATCCAGTAAAAGATAGCAAAAACATAATAGCAAGCACAGGATGCGACATACCAGCCAAAACGCCACCAGAAAACATAAAAACATTTATACAAACAGTAAAAAGTATAAAAAGAGAATAAAAGATATGAATAAGTTCATTAACCTATAAGCTTGTAGCCTTTAAGTTAGATTGAATTCATATATGTGCACTATTTTAATTTGTCATCGACTTTTGGCATCTTTTTCTATAATATAGTTGAGTTCATGTAAAAATCTTTCATTCTGTTCTCTTGTACCTATTGTTACCCTTAAACAATTTTCAAGCCCTTTAACATCGCTTAAATTTCTTACACATATTCCCTTGCTGAATAGTTTTTTATGAACAACATTTGCGTCTACCCCCTTTACCCTAAATAGTATAAAGTTAGTTTCACTAGGATATGCTTCAATTTTTTTAATAGAGTTCAAAATATTATAGCATCCTTCTCTTTCCTTAATAATTTCTTTAACCCATTCTCTCATTTGCTGTATGTCTGATAATGCTATTGATCCTAATTTTATAGAAATTACTGTTAAGGAATTTGGTGGTCTAACAAGATTCAATTTTTTAACCGTTTCCTCGTTAGCTAACAGGTATCCAACTCGTGCTCCAGCTAAAGAGAATGCCTTTGAAAGTGTCCTAATAATAACTATATTTGGGTACTTGGAAATAAGGTTTACAGTTGATTTTCCACAATATTCATAGTATGCCTCGTCAACTATAACCCAACTATCTGTTTCCTCCACAATACTTTTTATCCTCTCTATTTCTGTAAAGTTTCCTGTCGGATTGTTTGGATTACATAGGAATATCACGTTAGCCTTCTCTCTATTACAAACTTGGATAATGTTTTCTACATCATCTTCGAAGCTTGGCTTTTTTCTTGGAACTTCGATAACCTTTGCTCCAGCCAACTGTGAAGATATCTTTAGCATGGAATATGTAGGTACTGAAATGATAACCTTGTCTCCATAATCTATGAATGTTTTTGAAACTATATCTATTCCTTCATCAGCTCCATTGGTTATGACAACACAATCTTCTTTAACATTAGCATATTTGCAAATTTTATCCAATAGTTCAGTATATCTTGTGTCAGGATACTGGTTTACTTGTAGGTTGGGTAACATTTCTGCAATTTTATTCAACCATTTTTTTGGAACAAAAGGTGAAGTGTTTGTATCAAGCCTTAAAACTTTTTCAACAGGAATATTGGCCATTTTAGCTACTTCTTGACTAGAAATCTCCCACTCATATGGAATAAAATTCTCGAATATGCTTCGAATTTTCATTATCTTAACCATTATGTTTTATAATATTTTTATTTTTTTATGTTGCATAAATGGTTTTAAATTTTTAAACTATGATGCTATTGTTTGGTAGGGAATAGGTGTTGACCGAAATTATCAAGGTGGACCCATTAAATCCTGACCCCTCTATTATAAAGTATGTTGCTGAAATTATTGTAAAAGGTGGACTTGTTGCTTTTCCTACAGAAACTGTCTACGGTTTAGGTGCTGACACTTTTAACTCAAGTGCTGTAAAGAAGATTTTTGAAGTAAAGGGTAGACCTATTGATAATCCTCTAATTGTTCATGTATCAAATTTAGAGCAGCTTGAAAGGATTACATATGATATTTCAGATAAGGCTTTAAAGTTGATAGACTGTTTCTGGCCTGGTCCACTTACCTTAATATTTAAAAGAAAAAGTGGTGTTCCTCCTGAAGTTTCTGCATACTTGCCTACTATTGCCGTTAGAATGCCAGCGAATCCTATTGCGTTATCATTGATTAATGAGTCAAAAACTCCTATTGCTGCACCAAGTGCAAATATTTCTTCAAAGCCTAGTCCGACTTCAGCTGAGCATGTCATAAAAGACTTGTATGATAAAATTGACATCATTATTGATGGTGGGGAAACATTATATGGTGTCGAATCTACAATCTTAAACATACAATCAGACCCTCCAAAGCTTTTGAGACCTGGTGCCATACCCTTAGAGGAAATTGAGAAAGTAGTGGGATGCGTGGATGTAAGTGAGGCTGCGTTGGCTGAAAAACCTTATCAACTTATTGCTGAAGCTCCTGGAATGAAATATAGACATTATGCTCCTATGGCGCCAATGTTTCTAGTTGAAGGTGAAATAGATAGGGTTGTCGCTAAAATAATTGAGCTCGCTCAAGAGGATGTGTTGAAGGGGTTGAAGGTGGGTGTTCTTGCTACAAGTGAAACCTGTAAACTTTATCCTGAATCTTTTAATGTTATAGTTTTAGGCTCAAGAAGTGAACCATATACTATTGCCCATAATTTATTCAAAAGTTTGAGATTGATGGACGATCTCAATGTTAATAAAATATATGCTGAGGGATTACCTATGAAGGGTATACTTTTTGCTGTCCAAAATAGGTTGAGAAAGGCTTCAGGCCATAATATTATTAGAGTCTAGTTTTGACACAAAATTATTTCCTTTTATGAAAAATCTTAGCTTTTTATTTAAATCTTTTTTTACACCAACTCTATAGGATGAAATTATTTCTGTTTCTTCTTCTTTTTTAAAAGAACAGATTATCAATTTACTTTTTGTATCATATACCTTTACTCCGTTTAAATCCTTTGTAATGTTCATGGCTTTTGTCAATTTTCCAGGCCCATTTGTTAAATTAAATATATTGTTCATCCCTCTAAACTTTCTCATTGTATCTACACCTTCTATGGGCTCTATTGCCCTAATAAGAACTCCGCCGAAAATTTTATCATATGCGATAACGTTAAGCAACCAGTTTGCATGAACCATATAAATGAACGCTGTTCCTTGTTTAAGGTTTAAAATTCTTGGTAAAAAATCTTTCCTGAATGCAGGATCACCCTCACTATAATAAGCTTCTGTCTCAACAATTTTTCCAATTAAATTTTTCGAATACAATCTTCTAACTAAAGCTTTACCTAATAGTTTTTTAGCAACAAGTTCTGGTTCATTGATATAAAACTCTTGAGGTAAAATTTTATCCATAAAATACCGCCAACAATAATGCAGTTTACAAAAACTATTTCTGTTGTATTAATGTTCTAAGATAGTCTGGAAGCCCAATATGAATTACTTCACTTTTACCTCCAACAAAAACCGCCCTCAGATCTTGAACATTAGTTCCACGTGCTCCGGTAAAAATGAGGTCACTAAGTTTCGAAAGTGCATTATAAGAATTGTGTTCTTCTAACTCCTCAAGCACATTAATACCTTTATCTTTTGCCCTCTGCACCGTGTAACCGTCTACGATACCTCCTGCTGCATCCGTTGGTCCATCTGTTCCATCTGAATCAACTGAGGCTATAACAATATTTTTACTGTTCGAAATCCTTACCGCTGCAGAAAGAACAAGTTCTTGGTTCCTACCTCCAACACCTTTTTTTCCACCAACACTTACTACTACCTCTCCACCACATAATAATATTGCTGGAGGCTTTAGCGGCCTACCATAAACTTCAACTTCATTTGCTATATAGGCCAAGGTTTCCCCAACACTTTTTGCCTCAATATCACTTAAGCTTGAAGCTAATATTGTCGCATTTATCCCCATATCTTCCGCTTTCTTTTTTGCAGCGTCCAGCATATATTCTGGCCCCATAACCCTAAAATGATAGTGTGGCTTGTTAACTAGTTCCTCAAGCTTAAGTGGGCCATATTGTGGATCTGCCTTCTCCAAGTACGCCTTTACTGAAACTGGAACCTTATCCCATAGGTCATATTTTTTCAAAATCTTTATCGCTTCATTATACCCTCTTATAATCGGTTCAATATTAACCCTTACTCCAGGAGGTCTCTCATCAGTGTGTACCGCAATCAAGGTTGCATCATTAACGTATCTTCTCTCCTTCCCCCTTAATATCATAAGGTTCCATCTTACAACATTTGTATCCCACATTGTGGCACCCTTATCAAAATATAGCATCCTAGTCGTTTCCCTTATATCTTCAAGGCTGATTCCTGGGCCGGGCAAAGCCATTAACGCTGATGCACCTCCCGATTCAGCAAAAAACACAATATCGCCTTTCCGTGCCTTCTTTAAAATTTCCAGTATACGTTTTGAGCCTTCAACGCTATCTTCATCAGGTAAAGGGTGTCCTGCGAGAGTAACTTCAATCCTTTTTAACTCAACTTTCTCACCCTTCTTAGCATTAACGTGCCCCTCCGTTATATGCTCACCCAAAATGTCCTCTATCGCCTTAGCCATTCTTTGCGCCGCTTTCCCCCCACCAACAACATAAATGTTCCTTACCTTGTTTAGATCAAATATCAATGGCTCAGTAATCCTATTTCCTTCTGCAGTAAATCCTGGAATCTGTCTGCAATCGATTTTCAAAATGCTTCCTTCTAATTTTATTAATTTTCTTACATTATCATAGGGGTCAGATGCTTTTAACCCTTCTTCTAAGATGTCTAAGACAATTTTTCGTCCTTCAACATTACCTTGTGATATAAGATTATCAAAGTTTTTTATAATCTTCATACCTAATTACCTAATTGCTTTTTTAATTTTAAATTTTTAATGAAAATGTTCTTAAAAATTTTTACACGATTATTCTTGGATCCAATCTTTTTACTCTAGGAATATTATCAAAAATGTTGTCTGTAGAAATTATAGTGTGGTCTGGAACCTGGTTTAATGCTGTTGCTGCATAATATGCGTCAAAGATGGATTTCAAATTATATTGTTTTATTAGAGTTAGTGCGAGAAGGTCAATTTCATAGTTTGTGTCAAGAAAGATTAAATTCTCTATTGTAAATAATGATGTTATTCCCGAAATAAATTCATCAATTTTTACCCCTTCTTCCATGCTAACATAATAGATTTCATGAACGACCTCTCTTGATGCATAAACTGTTCCAAAATCGCCTTTCATTACTTTTGATATCAGTTTTACTGCAGTATCCTTTAACCAATCATACTTTTTCAGATAAGCATATAAGATGTCAGTTTCAATCATCAATTTTTTTTCTCCTCTTTACCCGTTCTATTGCATCTTTTCTACCTAATTTTTCAGCCAAATCCTTTAATTCTCTACGGCTCTTTTTAGTAATAAGCCACCCGCCACCTGGAACCTTTGGTAATGGTATTACCACAAGGAATGATTCTGCTGGTATTATAATTGCATTTGTATCCCTGACACCAATTTCTTTCGGAATGACCATTCTACCTCTACTATCTACCCTAATAATTGACATTTAGCCCTCAAAGTTTATTTTAGCCCACTATAATATAAATTTTCCCATTAATATTATAAAGTTTTTTAAGAGCTAATGGTTAAGCATTTTTTATGGCACAAAAAATTATTTTCGCTGATGAATTAAAGTTTCTTTGTGAAAAAATCTTCTTAGCTGTCGGTGCCGATGAGGAGGAAGCAAAAATTGTTTCAGAGTCTCTGGTGGAATCAAATCTTTTAGGTGTTGATTCACATGGTGTTATGAGAGTTCCAGATTATGTGAAGATGGTTAAAGAAGGTAGGATTAGGGTTAGAGCGGAAATAAAGGTTGTTAAAGATAAAGGTGCAACAGTTTTAGTTGATGGTGGCTTTGGTTTTGGTCAGGTTATTGCAAGGAAGGCTGCTAATCTTGCTCTAGAAAGGGCAAACAGCCTCGGTGTTGGTGTTGTGGGTATTGTACGTTCAAATCATATTGGTCGACTAGGCGAGTATACGACTTTTATTGCAGAGCATGATATGATTGGTATAATGTTTTGCAATAGTGGTCCTAAAGGTGGTATTGTAGCACCATATGGTGGTGCTTTAAGAAGATTTGGCACAAACCCTCTCTCTATAGCCTTTCCAAGCCATAATAGGCCATTTCTGCTTGATTTTGCAACTTCTATAGTTGCTGAAGGAAAATTAAGGCGAAAATATATTTTGAAAGAGAGGATTCCTGAAGGTTGGGTAATCGATAAGGAGGGTAACATTTCAACAGATCCTGCTGACTTTTATGAAAGGTACGGTGCACTTCTACCTTTTGGTGAACATAAGGGTTATGCTCTTTCAATGGCTGTTGACGCATTAGGTGGCATATTGACTGGGGCTCATTTTGTGTCACATCCAGACTTTGTAGGCGGAAATAATGCACTTTTGATAGCTTTAAATATATCAAATTTTAGGCCAATTGAAGAGTTTAAGTCAGAAGTTGATGATTTCTTTAAAGTGATTGGTAATACTTCTCCAGCTAAAGGCTTCCAAAAAGTTGTTGTCCCGGGTGAAATAGAATATAGTGTTAGAGAAAAGAGACTTAAAGAAGGTGTTCCTATCGATATCGAAATCTGGCAACGTATAGAGGATGTTGCAAAAGAGCTTGGGGTAACACTAGCATAGTAAAAATCATAAGGTTTAAATTTTTTATATAATAGATTCTATTTCAACGTAAAGGTGGTTAGGTTTGTGGAAGATAATTAGATCTGAAGAATATTCTTTTGAACCATATGGTAAAGGTATAGCTGATATAAAAAGGATCATGCGACAATCCGCTTCTGAAGGTCGGTTTGAGGGCCTTGGGCTTTTAAGAGTTCCATCAAATGGTATATTTCCTAAGCATGTCCATCCAGAAAAGGAGGAAATATATTATATTTTATCAGGTTCTGGTCTTCTTATGGTAGAAGATAGTGAATTAAATGTGACCAAAGGGGATGCTGTCTACATTTCTGGAAACGTTCAGCATGGTTTGAAAAATGTATCAGAAGAGGCGTTGGTTGTATTATATATTACTGCCTTCAAATAATTTTTGTTACTTTAAGTTTCAGTCTCTAAAGGCTTTAGAATGATATTTACTCTAAACTGTTTCTCTATTCGTTCAAACTTCTTTCTGCATTTTTTTATAACATATGCCATTTGATGTGAAGGCATAGAGATAGTCACGGTTCCACCGTGAGATTGTATTCTTGCCTCACTTTCTGGAATATACTTGTCAAGAATATTGTTTATCATAAGATTTACTCTTGAAACTTTTTTACCACTTTCTTTGATTGGTACAACAAATGTTCTCTCACCAAACACATAGATCTCAAATTCCACATTTCCTGTCATAAAGTTTTTAATTAATACAACTGGTCTACTTAAATCTGCCTCAGTTAAGCCATGGGGAACCTTGACGCATGTTTCAAGAGTATAAACAGTTTCGACGCACCCTCTGTTTATAAAGACTACTGTATCGATTATTGAGGGTATTATTCCAAGCTCTACTCTTCCTATAAATCTTTGTATGGCATCTATTGGTGTTGTTGCATGAATTACTCCAACCATTCCTATTCCAGCCAATCTTAGGTCTGTAAAAAGTTTGAAATCTTCTGTGTCCCTCATCTCATCAAAAAATGTATAGTCTGGTCTACTTAAAAGGAGGATATCATGTAGTTCCTCTGAACATGACTTACTTTTAGAATAATGTGTAACAGAAGATGGTAGATGAAGGTCTCTAGGCGATTCTATGGTTTTTATAATCTTATTTTCTCTAAGATAATACTTTGCAAGTGCTTGAGCAAATGTCGTTTTTCCCATACCGGGCGCTCCTGCTATAAGTATACCTTCAGCCCTTTCTCTAAATCTTCTAATAAGCTCTGGATCAAGATTGTAGTCTTCAATCTCTGGCTCAGCTACTTTCTTAGTTATTGTTAACTCGAGTTTGTCAGAGAGTGGTGGAAATGTTATAACTATTCTGTAATCATTTAACATTATAATAGTTGAACTTTCACGTTTTATTTCAAAGAATCCTTCACCTGCTTCAACTCTCTGAAATATTTCTTCAACTATCTTTTCAAGTTCATTTTTGTCAATTGGTTCTGATCCAATATCTTCAAGGCGCCAGTTACCCGGTCTACCAACCTTAACCTTCGGAACAACGCCTTCTTTTAAATGAACAGACATCACGTCATTATAAAAATATCTTGTGTAGATAGGTGGCTTCAAGTTTATTCTACTATCCCTAAGAACCTTTATTCCTAGAGATTCGGCCAGCTTTGCTAAGCTTTCCTTTGAAGTCATGAGATAAAAGCCATTTTCTAGGGCAAGTCTTAGAACAGCTTCATCAGGATCATTAACTCCGTCTTGTTTTCTTACTTCAATATTCACTCCCTTTGCTTCTGATAACATCTTTAATCTATTTAATTCTTCAAGCCCAACATTCTCTCCTCTTTCAGCTGCTCTTCTAATATTATTGTATACGACCTCGGAAATTATTATCTTTTTAATATTATTCCCTCTAGATATAACATCCCGTGCAAATCCTGACTTTATTGCAGAAAGGTCTGCAATACCTACTTCTGGAAACATTTGGAGCCGCAACTATTAAAGATATTCTTATATAAAAGTTTCTGTAAAATTATTTTATCGGATACATTCCAAACTCGTGAACGGTCTTATACATTGTTAAAATATTCTCCACTGGGGTCTTAGGTAAAATATTATGTATTGTGTTAAAAACGAATCCCCCTTTTGCTCCAAATATCTTGATTCTATCTATAACTTCTCTTCTTACTTCTTCAGTCGTTCCAAAGGGTAAGGTCTTCTGCGTGTCTATTCCTCCACCCCAGAAAACTATTCTATCTCCATACTTTGCTTTTAAATACGAAGGATTCATGTTTGCTGCTGACGTTTGTACTGGATTAAGTATATCGAATCCGGCGTCTATAAAATCTTCTATGAAAACTTCAATTGATCCACATGAGTGAATGAATGTTTTCCATTCTGTATGTTCATGTATCCAGTTGTTAACTCTTTTATGATAGGGTTTAAACAGTTTCCTATATGTTTCCTTGGACATTATTGGACCACGTTGTGTTCCAAAGTCTGTTCCCGAAACGAAAATAACATGTACACGATTTTTTATAACCCTATATATTTTCTCAAGATTCTCTAAAGCTATTTCACATTGTTTTTCAAAGACTTTACTTATAAAGTCAGGTCTTAATGCGAGGCACATATACCATTCCTTTACTCCTCTTACCCCTTTTGGATGTTTTAGATTTAATCCTGGAACAAGTGCAATGTCTCCGAAACTTGTTCCTCCAAAATTTGCAAATATCGCATAATCTGTTCTCTGATATAGTTCTTCAGCCATATTTCTATAATATTCTAGCTCTTCATTCGAAATTGGTTTAAACTCTTCTATGTTATCTTCAACCTTAAGATCCTTCCAATTTATAGGTACTTGTCTATCTATTGCATCGAAAAAGTATCCGTTTTTAGGCATTTTTGCGCATGGTGGAACACTTTTATCACCTTGAGGGTACATGAAGACTTCACCAGTTTCTGATAATTCAGTATTAAATCCTTCTGGAACAAGTACTGGTGTTCCGTCAAAAGGCAGTTTCCATGGTCTCCATTTTTCCCTTTTAAATCCAAACATTGTGTAACAACTACTCAATTCAATGACATCAACACCAAGAGCTTTTCTTAAATCATCTCCAATTTCACCCAACATCTGATATGGTTCTATAACCTTTACAGGCGTTCCTGGTGGGTCAAGCTTTAAAGCCTGTCTGACTGCATAAACTGTACTAACATGCATTCCGGTAACAGCGCTTCCTCCTAAGTCTAAAGGTACACGGTCCGGCTCCATATGATTTAATGTGGTCAAAACACGCTCTCTAGATTTCATATTACTAACAATAGTGTATCCTCACCAATTTATGCAATACTATTCTGTTCTAAATAAATATTTATTATTAAAAGTTCAATATAATATCATATAGTATGGTGGAAAGAAGTTTAGACTGGCTAAAGCAAGCTAAAAGAGACTTAGAGAATGCAGAATATGAAATTAGAGGTGAATTTTATGAATATGTATGTTTTCTAGCTCAGCAGGCTTCAGAAAAGGCTGTTAAAGCTGTTTTCCAGAAGATGGGTGTAGAAGCTTTTGGTTATTCTGTTGCAGGTTCAATTAAAAGGCTTTCTGAACATTTTAATTTGGACTTAGAACTTATAAGGTTCGCTAAAGAATTGGATAAAGCATATATTCCAACACGTTATCCAAACGCTCATCCTGAAGGTGCTCCATATGAACTGTATACCAGAGAGGAGGCTGAGAGGCTAGTTGAATATGGAAGAAAAATTGTCAGATTCTGTGAAAATTTATTATCCCAGATTTGATAAGAAAAAAATAGTAGAATATTTAAGGGCAAAAGTGCCAGAGTTAAAGGAAAAAATACCATTGGCAAGTCTTATTCTTTTTGGATCATATACCAAAAATAGGTATAATGCAGCAAGTGATATTGATATTCTTATAATCTATAAAGGTAATAAGTTAAAAGATGATTATCATATAATCTGGGATTCCATACAACTGCCTGAGGCTCAACTTCACATATACACGTTGGACGAGTTTAGAAAATTAAAATCTTCGGGCAGTAGTTTTCCAAAAGAGGTTGAAAATGGTATTATTATATATTCTGATGTAGAAGAGTAAAAATTTGATTTAGTGATTTTATTAGGCTGGCATAAAAATTGGTTGTTCATCCCTTATAATCCTATTCTCTTCCTTTAACCTTCTTTCTATATGAGGTGGTAAAACGAAGACGCTTTTATGAATTTTTGGTGTATAAAATTTTAGATTTGTAATTTTTCTTTCCTTTATCTTTTCCTCCAAATACTCAATTTCCAATTCTTCTGGATCATACTTTTTTGACCCTATAACAAACCCCCAAGTGGAAGCAAATGATGGGATCCAAACATGTGCTGCTTTAACAATATTGAACACTTTTGACAAAGTATTGTATATTGCTAAAAAACAGTCTATACTATAGAATGTTGAAGTCGCCTGTGTTGCTAGAATACCATCATCTGAGAGTCTTTGATAAAGTTTTTCATAAAATTCTTTAGTGTAAAGTAAATAGGATGGGCCACCACTTAATGGGTCTGTAACATCAATGATAGCAATGTCAAAAGTTGTACTAGTTTTTTCAACAAATTTTCTTCCATCGGTAAAAATAAGCTCCAGCCTAGGATCCTCAAATACATTCTCACAAATTTCTCTTAAATATTTTTTCGATAGTTCAACTACTTGCTTATCAATATCAATCATTATCGCCTTCTCTACACACTTGTGTTTTAAAACCTCTCTTGCAGTTGCACCCTCTCCTCCACCAATAATAAGCACATTCTTTGGTTTAGGATGCGTAAAAAGTGTTGGATGGACAAGTGTTTCATGATATATCCATTCATCCTTTGTAGAAGATTGAACTTTCCCATCAAGTACAAGACATATGCCTAAATCATAGGTTTCAATAATATCAACCTGCTGATATTCTGTTTTACCACTGTAAATTATTCTCTTAACTTTATGGATTATTGAAGTATATGGTGTCTGATGCTCAACAAACCATCTCCAGGGCATTTCATCTGATTGCATAACTATAGGTTACCATCTAATCTTAAAAATAGTTTCTCTAGTAAGATTTTATTCCGTAAAAGTTAAAAATGTTAAACACATTATAGGGGTTTTGATGGTTAGAATAAGTTTAAGAAATGTTTCAAAAAGGTTTGGTAAGGTTGTCGCTGTCGATAGACTGAGTTTAGATGTTGAAGATAATGAACTTTTTGTCATAGTCGGCCCAAACGGATGCGGTAAGACAACAGTGTTAAAGCTTATCGCAGGCCTACTTAGACCAGACGAGGGAAGAATATACATTGACGAAAAGGATGTGACAGACCTTCCTCCTTCAAAAAGACATGTTAGAATGGTCTTTCAAAACTACGCACTCTATCCTCACATGAAAGTTTACGAGGAAGAAGGTTATTCAAATTTAACATTTGCACTAAAAATCAGAAAATATCTAAAAGATAATATTGTTAGCAGGATTGAAATGGTTTCTAGAAAATTAGGAATAACAGAAGACCTTTATGAAAGGTATCCAGAAGAACTTTCTTCAGGACAGCAGCAGAAGGTTGCTGTTGGAAGAGCAATAGCATTACCTCCGCAGATTTTCCTTTTAGATGAACCTCTAGCGCATTTGGATCCGCCAACAAGACTCAAGGTCAGAGAAGAAATTAAAACATTACATAGGGATTTGAAGGCGACTACAATTTATGTAACAAATGAATTACCCGAAGCTTTTGCTATGGCTGATAGGATGGCTATAATGCGTGAGGGGCGAATAGAACAAGTAGGCAGAGCACAAGAAATCTATGAAACTCCGGCAAGCAAATTTGTTTCAGACTTCATAAAAACATACGACCTTCTTTACAAGCTATAAGATTTTAGCACATTCATGTTAAATAAATAATATTTCATAAAATATATTTTCAATTAAAATAGTAAATGTTTAAAGGTTCTTCTTCTTAAGGCAGAATGATGGTGAGCGACGAAATAATTTCTGTAGAGAATCTCTCATATACTTATATGTCAGGAAATTCGTATGCATTAAACAATATAAATTTGAAGATCAGAAGGGGTGAATTTGTTGTAATTATGGGTCCAAGTGGCTGTGGTAAAAGTACACTACTTTACACATTTAACGGTATCATTCCTCATCTTTTCAGAGGTAAAATGGAGGGTCATGTTATTGTTGACGGAATTGATACAAGGGAAAGTAGCATTTCTAAGCTCAGTCAAATTGTTGGAATGGTTTTCCAGAATCCCGAAACGCAAATTGTTTCTTCAACAGTTATCGAAGAAGTTGCCTTTGGTCCTGAAAACCTTAATCTGCCAACTAAAGAAATACAGAAGAGAGTTGAAGAAGCATTAACTATTGCACGGCTAACAGATAAAAGAGATTTTCCAACAACAAGTCTTTCTGGTGGTGAAAAGCAGGCTTTGGCTATAGCCTCAGTTATTGCCTTAAGGCCTAAAGTTCTAGCTTTAGATGAGCCTACTAGTATGCTTGACCCTGCTGGTGCAGCAATGGTATCGAATATAATAAATGATCTGAATAAAAAGTTTGGGATTACCGTTGTTGCAGTAGACCATAGGGTTGAATGGGCTGTTAATGTTGCAGATAGGCTTATTGTAATGGATAGGGGACAAATTATAGTCGATGATAAGCCTTCTAATGTATTCAAATTATACGAATTGGTTAAGAAAATAGGTTTTAGGCCACCGCAGGTTACAGAATTAGTATATAGATTAATGGATAATGGTATTCCAATTCAAGATTTTCCGATAACTGTTGAGGAAGCTGAAAGGTTAGTAAGGTGGTTGGTTGATGACTGAAGCAATAAGGACTGAGGGAATAGAATATGTATATCCAAATGGTTTTCAAGCATTAAAGGGGATAGACATTTCTATAAATGAGGGTGAGTTTGTTGCGGTCATGGGTCAGAATGGTAGTGGCAAAACAACTTTAGTAAAGCATTTTAATGGCTTACTTAGACCAACTAGGGGAAAAGTTTACGTTTTTGGAGAGGACTCGTCAAAATATACTACAGCTGAATTATGTAAAATTGTAGGGTATGTCTTCCAAAATCCTGATCATCAGATATTCAGTAGCACCCTTTTGGATGAAATAGGTTTTGGATTAAGAAATCTTGGATATGCTGAAGATGAGGTCTTAGAAAGGGTGAAGGCCGCTATAGAGAAGGTTGATTTGAAAAAAAGTTTAACTGATAACCCTCATTTTATGAGCATGGGTGAGAGGCATAGGGTTGCTATAGCATCAATACTTGTTTTGGAGCCAAAAGTACTCATATTAGATGAACCAACTACAGGCTTAGACTATAAAAGGTCCTTAGAGCTAATGGAACTTGTTAAAAAGATAAACGAAGAAGGCAAAACAATAGTCTTAGTAACACATGATGTAAATCTTGCTGCACAATTTTCTAAAAGAGTTGTAATATTGAAGGATGGTAAGATAATTGCAGACGGAAGCTCGAAAAAGGTTTTGTCTGATACGCTTTTGTTAGCTAAAAGTAACCTTATACCTCCACAAATAAATATCCTTGCAAAAAAACTTAAAGATATAAATGTTCCAGAGGATATTATAAAAGTTGAAGAAATGGTTGAATTTTTACAAAAATATGTTAATTTAACAAAGTTAAGTAAATAAAGTTTATATATACAAATTAAAATACATGTTATGATATGCATGATAATCGTACCCGACTATGCCTACGGTTTCATAATACTAGGGCTAATCCTACTCGTACTTGGAATAGTTTTAAGGGTTTCGAAAAAACCTCGTGCCAGTGCTCTAATGCTTGTAGGTATTTTATTGCTAGTCGTGGAATTAATGGATATTGCTGTCCAAAGTGCAGGCGGCGCTTCAGCTTTAGCTGGCCCTCAAGGCAATTTTATTTTAAATATTGTGGCCTTGGTGATAATCTTGGTTGGAATTTTGATAGGATATTATGCAATTAAAAGAGGTGCTAGAAAATGAAAGGAACAAGTATAGTTTGGAAAATTTTGGCAGTTGTTTTCATAATTTTGGCTGCAGCACTTGGAATATATGGTGCAATCACATTTGCTTCTGCGGGTGCTTTCGGCGCCCAGAATTGGATATTCGGAGTAGCATTCCTTTCTCTTGGAATAAACACTTGGCATATTATTGCTGCTCCCTTCTGGATCGTTGGAACTATACTATTTTTTATGGAAATGTTCGGTTACACTATCAAAGGTTTCAAGATAGCAAGATATAAGTTAAAGTGGGATAGTGTTGATATAGCTACGGCCGCATTGTCTGCAGCAGTATACGGTGGCGGATTGGCTGCAACTGGCGGCCTTACAATAATACCTGGTTTCACATGGATTAGGCCGGCGAATGCTCTTGCACCATTATTTGGGCTATTGTTTGGTGTACCAGGTGCTTTAGGTGTTGCAGTAGGAAATCTTCTTGCAGATAGTTTAGCTGGATATCTTGGATGGGGTAGCTTAGGTGGAGGCTTTATCGGAAACTTCCTTCTAGCATATATACCATACAAGTTTGTGAGAGATCATTCGCTTAGAGATGCAAGAAGTATTGCAGAATACTACCTTTTTGGAGTTATACTGGGAAGTGTATGGTGTAGCTTCTACATTTCATGGTTCCTCTCATACTTTAATACTTTGACTGGTGTTATAGGACTTCCTCCACTATTCGTCTGGGGCATATTCTCACCATTTGTGATTATCAATAATGCTATCGCCGAAATATTTACACCTCTTCTTGTATTTCCTTTGTTTCCTTTGGTAAAAAACTGGGGCTTACACTGGTCTGATAGGGTGCAGTGGCTCTAAACTCCCCCAAAATTTTTTTGATCCAAATTGAGTTGGGTATATGGTCTTTATAAGCCTGGAAAAAGCATAATGCATAGGCTTGACGCTAGAGTAAAGCTTGTGTACTTGGCATTCTATTTTGCTATTATAGGTTTTTTCACAAATCCTATAATTACTGGCATAATTTATCTAAGCATATTTCCCGCTGCTATTATTGCAAGAGTTTCTTTGAAAAGGCTTATTTTAACCTTTTATACATTTGGTGTAGTATTGATTGTATCCTTGCTCATGTGGCCCTCTTATTATAGAGATGTTGGTGTAGTTATATTCAATTTACCAATATTTGGTGAGGTAACAGACTATGGTTTCATGATAGCAGTAAATAATGTATTCAAAATAGTCACACCCATTACTGCATTCCTAGTTTACATTTCTGTTACTAAACCATATGATATTGTACAAAGTTTTATTAAATTAAGGTTGCCATATAAGGTTGCCTCTATCGTTTCGATTGCATTAAGATTTCTGCCTGTGACTTTTACTGAAACAAAAACTATAATTGAGGCCCAGGCTGCAAGAGGTCTCGATCTTAGTAAGGGTAACATTCTGGTTAGGTTAAAAAAGTACACTGCCATATTTATTCCATTAATTGTGAGAATGTTAAAGATGAATGTTGAATTGGCTATGAGTTTGGAAGCAAGATGTTTTGGAGCATATAATAAGAGGACGTTTATAAATGAAATGAAAATGCGGAAGGAGGACTTGGCTTTCCTTGTCATGATTATATCAGCTTTTATAATACTAATTTTATTAAGATACTTATACAATTTCGGTGTACTCTAGACTTTATTTTGTTGGATTAAACTTTATCAGATTAGAAAATGTTGTTAGATATGTTCCATCTTCCAAAAATAACTTTGTATTCTTCTTTATCATATACTTTAAAATTATTGAATTTTCGACAGCCTTATCTATAGAAATTCCTCCCACAATTCTGTTAAATGGTGGTATGACAATGAATTTTATGTTCTCTTTAGGTATGCTTTCTTTATTTTTTTGATAATTTTTTGAAAATTTTTTTCTATTAATTTCTCCAACAATCCATATTGGTTCAGTGAACTTTAATCCAATTGTATCCTTTAGTTCAATCAAATAGTGGCCATGTCCTGTAATAATATATTTTGAGTGAATACTATCTGGTTGTGGGAAAGCGTGACCATGAAAGAGTGAAATTTTTTCATTATCGCATTTAATAATTGTTCCCCTGCTTCCAGTTAAATTGACACTTGATGGTAGAAGTTTCTTTAATCCTCCATCATGATTTCCTAATGTAACATTTACTTCATTAAACCATTTTTTTATTTTTTCAAAAAATAGTGTTATCTGATACAGGTCAAAGTTGGATGCTGTTGCAATCTTATGTTTAACATCACCAAGTATATATAGTATTTTTGTATTCGTTTTTTTTCCTAAATTTACAATTTCTTCTGCCAAGATTGGTGCTCTTTCTGGTACATTAACACCTTTTTTGATAAGTTCAACTTCATAACCTAAATGGATGTCTGAGATGACAAGAATTTTTATTTTACAATTTAATAATACAGCATGTTCTTTAAACAATATTTTAGCATTCAACATTCATCAAACAAATTTTTAACACTATAATTATGAATTTAAACCTTATCCATTAAAATTAAATTAATAAATTTTTATTCTTGTTTTGAAATTAATGGAAATATTTCTGAAATAATATACCTTGACAGTTCTGGAATGTCGATTTTAGTAAACGAGACAACAATACCGTTTCTCGTAAACCCTACCACATATCCAAATTTCTTTGACCTTGTTACAAGATACCAGAGCTTGCCATGGGTAAGATATTCTGTATAGAGTGCAGTGTTAGCGAGACTTGATCCATATAATGAAAGCTTGCTAATATTGGGGATGTCTACATCATCAAAAAATAGGACCTTAGCATCCTCCATATGCTCCTCATGGTATCTTCTAATAGTATCTGGGTCAATTCTAGCCTCCAAAATTTTTCCCTGGACCAAAAAAATTATTTTGCTAAGTTGATTAGCAATATTATTTGCTCTCTCCTTCTTTTCGAAAACAAGGAGGAAAAGTCTACTTTTTTCATATGGATGGAACTCGAATACTGTTTCATATGTTCTTGGAATCAATTTCATTTCTCCTCTGCTTAATACATGCAATGGTATATCATAACAAAATGTTCCCCTTAGCATTTCCCCTCTGATTTCAAGGTCTTTAATTTCGTTTACTAATTCTATCTTCTGTTGGCCTTCAGCATATTCATTAGCAACTTTAAACCCTTTAAGTTTTAAAGCCAGTTCTTCAAATGGGATAAACTCTTGGGAAACAAATATTTTGCATGCCAGAACCATAAAATATACTAGTGCTATAATAGTATAAAATCTTTATTTTACATAAATCTTTTCCTAAGATTTCTTTTACTCAATTCGATAATTCTATTTACGAGCTCATCTGACAAAATTTTATGTTTCTCCAGTATTTCTTCTACGTCCTTTAATGTTAAGGTGGGTTCCGCTAGCACAAATGATGCTATGCCACCATACTTCTCAATAACTTGAGCTGTTTTCATAATTTTACTATACATTCTTTTTAATTGTTTAGGTGGTTCCCTGATTCCAGCCTTCATTCTATATGTTAACTTTCTAATCTTTTCTTCATCTTCTTGATATAACCCGATCTTTTTTGAGCCACATTTTGGACAGCTTATGCCATAAAGCAGTTTCTTTACTCTAAAATTTTCTACGTAATTCCAACATTCTGTGCATACTACTGTAAAAGCTTCTTCTAGCAATCTTGCTTTCACAATCTGTACTATTATATGTTTTAGTCTTTCCGGGGGCACTATCTCTGTTCTTCTACTTAACTCTTCCATACCAACCCTTGCTATTGGTGAAAGTTCCTCTTTTAAGACGATTTCTAATCTGATTTCTTTAGATCTTATCATTTCAAGCACTTTTCTAGAATTTTCTATATCTGTTTCACTTCTTAATGTGCTTCTTAAAGCCTCTTCTGTTACCGCTGTATCCTTTAATGCTTCCATTAACTTCTGTATTGAGATATCGGATAAATTTGCATCTTTTGATATTGCACCAAACTTTTTTGCAGCATTAACAAAATGTCTCTTAAATATTCCTGAACCGAGCAATTCTTTTCTAACTATCTCCTCCAGCTTACCTGGTTCAATATCATTTAATGCATCTATAACATCTTTTTGTGCAAGCCATGATGCTCTCAAGACTATTCTATATGGATCAAATTGAACTCCAACAGGATATCCAAACCTATTAGACAATATATAAGATAATGCTCTTCCTAAAGTTCTATTTACAAGGTGGCCCCAACAGCATTGTATTATAATAAATTCTTTCCACTTTTCTATTGTAACTGTCTTGTCTGTCGGTACAGGAAATCCTTTCTCTATGTGCTCAAATATTTCTTTTAAACCGTATTCGCATTCGTTTAAGGGAATTGAATATTCTTCACAGAGTAAGCTTATTATTTTATCTTTACTAATTTTTTTATGATAATATTCTTCTACTTTCCTTCTTAAGATTCCAACTTCATTTGCGATTTCATAAGGTACAGGAATTTCTTCACCAACCCAAAATGGAATAGCTCCAGTTGGATCGTCTTCTAGCCTAACGTAAACTTTTCCATCAGAAATATTTTCAACCTTCCAAATAGCTCCTCTTAAAATAAATTTTAGGCCAACCTCACCATATTCAGTAACAAAGCTTTCATCTAAAGTTCCAACAGGTTCACCATTTTCGTCTATTACAATGTAGTGCTTTTCTTCAGGTATCATTGAAAGTGTGTTAAAATAGTATTGATAAAGTGGTCCAATCCTTACAGGTTTCCTAAAGTTGTTATCTAAAACTCTTGCAAGTGAAGGCTTTCTTTCACTCAAGTAGTTTAAAACCATCATAAATTCTTCTTTAGTAAGATTTCTATAAACATAAGACCTCTTAACAAGTTCAAAAACTTCTTCTAAACTTAACCTGTGTCCATCTAAAAGTATTCCCACAAGCTGATGTGCTAAAACATCCAAAGGCTTATCTATAACATTTGTTTTTTCTAGAACACCCTGTATTGCCCTTTTCGCAATTATAATAGATTCCCAAAAGTCATCAGAATCCTGTGTTATTATAACACCTTTGGCTACCATGCCAATCTTGTGACCACTTCTCCCTATCCTCTGAACAAGCCTAGTAACCTGTCTTGGTGAATTATATTGTATAACCAGATCAAGTCTTCCTATATCTATGCCCATTTCTAGGGAGCTTGTGCAGATTATACCCTTTAATATACCCTCTTTCAACTCTCTTTCGGCTTTAACTCTTGATGATTTAGATAATGATCCGTGATGAACAGATATCGGGTACTCGCTTTCCCAAACCTTAAACCTACTGCCTAGAATCTCATTTTCTATGCGTGTGTTCGTGAACACTAGCGTAGAATTATGTTCCTCAATTAACTTCCTTATTAACCTAAGACGGGCTACAACTTCAGGGAACATAAAAAGCTTTGAGGCAAGATGATAGTCTTGGGGTGCAGGATGGGGGTAAACTATTTCAACCTTAAGTTGTCTCTCAATTCTAACGTCTATGATCTTACAGTCTCTGTTTGTTCCAACAAGAAATTTTGCAACATTTTCAGGGGAACCTATTGTAGCAGATAATCCAATTATCTGAAAATCTTCGCCAACATTTTCTCTTAAACGTTCTAGACCAAGAGAAAGCTGAGCGCCCCTTTTGTCTTCAGCAAGCTCATGAACCTCATCAACAATAACCCATTTTACAGCTTTCAAATGTTTTCTAATCCTTTTTGCAGGAAGTATTGCTTGAAAAGTTTCTGGTGTAGTTATTAATATGTCTGGTGGTGCAATAGACTGCTTACTCCTTTCTAAAGCACTAGTATCACCATGTCTAACAGCCAACTTTAAATCAAACTTTTTACACCACCATTCAAGGCGGTCAAGTAGGTCTCTATTTAAAGCCCTTAATGGTGTTATATAGAGTAACTTTATACCTGGTAATCTTTCTTGAGAAATAATCTTGCTTAAAATTGGGAAAAAGGCTGCTTCAGTTTTACCTGTTCCCGTAGGTGCAACGAGCAAAACATTTTCTCCATTTAATATTGATGGAATTGCCTTAATCTGAGGTTCAGTTGGCTCCTTAAATCCAAATTCTTCTATAGCCTTCTGTATTATAGATGGAAATAGTTTAAACACATTATTCATTGATTATCAGCATCAAACTTTTCTTTTATCTTCTAAGTATATAAATGATGAGTAAATGATTCTACAAATTCTTATTTAATGTTAGAGTGTAAAAATTATGTATATCATGTAAATTATTGTATTAAGTGTAGTTATTATTAAACCATATTTAAAGAATTCTTTAAATGATATGGTTGTGCCATAATGTCCTTCAAGATATTCTACTATAATTATATTTGAAGCTGCACCTAAAATTGTAAGATTTCCTGCAATTGTAGAAGCCATAGCCAATGTAATCCACTCGATCTGAGTTGGTGTAGAAATGCTTGTAGCCTTTAAGTATTCGACATAAAATTTTGCAAAAGGAACATTACTTAATATCTGGCTAAAAAGTATTGAAGCTAATGTTATGTTAACTAATTTACCTAGTATACCTGAACCAATGACTGGTACTAGTGAAATAAGTTCTTTAACTAGGCTTGTTCTCCAAATTCCCTCCATTGTTATAAACATTGTTATAAAGAATAGTATTGTTCCCCAATCAATGTGCTTCAAGATTTCTCTTGGGTTACTTGATAATAGGTAGAGGATACTTGCTATTACGAATGGTATGAAACCATATTCGCGTATATGTGGTAATCCATATATGCTCAGTATATCATTTGTAAGTAAAATACAGACTACAAGAATTATTCCAATTCCTCCTAGTATTGCATCCCTAAAATTTTTTATCTGCTCGCCTGGGATAAAACCAGTTTCCACTTTTGTATTCTTTATATTAAAGAGTTTAAAAAGTAGTAAGGGCGTCACGACTAGGTTTATTAATGTTGGAATTGCAAGATACTCTAGGAATGTTATCAGTGGAGCATCCATACCGGCGCCTATAGCAATTAGAACGTTCTGAGGATTGCCCATTGGGGTTGTAACAGACCCTATTGTTAAAGAAAATGCTAGAAGAATGAACATAAATGGTAAGGGCAGTCCTGCTGCCCTAGCAAAATAGAAGGCAAGAGGTGGACCCATTAATGCTACTGTATCATTAACCGTGAATGCGGCTAGTAATCCAAACAAGATACTAGATGCTATTGTAAGTGTTAACCTACTCTTAAATATTGAGACCCACTTCAATGATATATAATTTAGTAAGCCGCTTGAGTCAGCTAATGCTACAATAGAAAACATTCCAATAAGAAACATTATCACCTGCCAGTCTATGCTATTAGCTATTTCATCGCTGGGGACTAGCCCAGTTAATACTGTAATAAATGCAGCTGATGCCATAAGAGCCCAAATTGGAATTTTTGCCCTTTTGCTTCTTAAAATCAGGCCAATAATTAGGTATAATAGTAAAAATAATGCAATAAACTGATTTAATGTACTCAGCATATCTTATATTCAACTTAGGTGCACGAGTTTTAATTTAAAAGTGTTAAACCATATTTTTATTGCATAAAATATCTATAATCTCATTAAATCTATTTACTGAATTTCAGAACTTTCTTTTACTGATGTTGCTAGAATTAAATTTAGAAGAGATTTTAGGTCTACTTCCACTAGACTTCTCCATCCCAATAAAAGCATTTCTCCCTCCCTATTTAGATAACCTTTTCTTATAAAACGTCTAATATTCCACTCCACTTTCCATTTGGGAAGTTTTTCCTTAAGAAGTTTTTCAACCTCCTTTACAGGTGCTTTACCATGCTTTGTTGTTAAATAGCTTAATATTATAGCTAGTGCAGCCATATCATCTACGCTCATCCCAGATGTTGAAGCCTCTCTTAAACTAATTCCCTCCTTAAAAATTATATAGTATCTGGCATTATCAAGTTCCTCTTCTCCTACCGATGCTACCATTTCTCCGGATTCGTTCACAACCTTTATAGTTAAACCGATTCTTTCAAGCTCTGATGAGAGTACTTCTAAAACTTTTTTATAATCTTTCCCAAGAGTTCTCTTTAGCTCCCATCCTTTTACACCTGGCGCCCTAACCTTAGGTAATAGTAGAAGCTGTAATGCTTTCCTTACTTTTATTCTAATCTCTTCCTCAGAATTCAATCTCTTTCACCTAATTTTTGCATTGAAATTGCAAAAGATCTTGGCTGCCTTTTTTGTCCTCCCTTAACAATTTCAATCTTTTCTTCTAAAGGCTTTATCTCTAGACTTGCATGTCCCATTGAAATTATGTGTGCTAATAGTACTGCCCTAGTTATTGTCTCGTTATAGTCTTTTCCTCGAACAAATTTCCAGTAATCAACTTTCTCCTCATTTTCTAAAAATTTATTGAGCTCCATACTCAATTCTTCAAGTCTCTTATTTAATTCCTCTTCGGTTAATATCTTCATTTTCACTAGTTCTTCTTTGTCTAAAAGTGAAAGTTTGGTTTCCTCAACAGTTTCTCTCCTAAATCTTTCTGGAATAGGTAGTAATGTGTTCCAGTAGCTTGCTGCACGGATTATCTCATTCAATGTTACCTGTTCTATTTTGACTATAGGATGCCAGCTTCTTGAAAATATTTCAGCTAATCTTTCTGGCGGTAATGTGATTATCTTTAGCTCGACGATAAGTGGGTCAACATAAAGGGATGATGCTTGATATCTTACCCATTTTTCTTGGAGTTCAACAATCCTTGCTAAAAGTCTTAAAGCTTCGGCATCCATTAAGATTTCATCTAATTCTTTTAGATTTGGTAAAAGTTCCTTTAGTCTTAGAACATACTCTTTGACATCAACCTTAAATGGGTCAAGATTTGAGCCTATAACAGTATTTAGCATCTCAACTATCTTTAGAATTTTTTGAATTTTTTCACTTTCTTGCAATTGCACCAACTCCGCTTTTTCCATCAACTATCTGTGTAACAATATAGTTTACATTATCACCATATATGTTAACTTGACTTGGTGTTATCACAATATACTGTTTTGGCTCATCCTGTACCATTTGAAATATTGCTCTAAACATTCTTTCCCGATTAACTGGATCCATGTGCACATCAAATTCGTCGACTGCAACAATTGGTGATGGTGAAAGCTTCTGTAGTGCTAGAAGGAATGCAATTGTAGCGGTACTCCTTTCACCACCACTTAATGTATAAGCATCTAAGACTGCTGGTCTAGCCCCTCTAAAGCCTATTAAAAGTTCAAGTCCTGCTTTTTCAAACTCTTCCTCATTTATTAATCTAATGTAACCATATGCGTTTAATCCTCTTAGGAGTTCCTGATATTTTGGGTTCACAAAATCCAATATTCTATAAATTTCATCATGCCAAACTTTCTTTCTCTCTTCAAGCTCCTGTAGAACTATCTCTTTATTCTCTATAACTTTTTTAAGCTTTTCCTCAAGTTCCTTATATCTTGAAGAATATGCTTCAAATATGTTTTTAGCTTCGTCTGGAACATCAGAATATGTTTCAAGTTGGGCGTTTATGGAAGAAAGTTCACTTTCTATATCATTTAGCGGCCTTACTGTTGATGGTCTTGGTTTCATTGCCTCTTTTTGTGTTTCTAAATTTTCTAATTCTGCTTTCAGCTCATTTAGATTATGTTCAATTTCGGAAACTTCTTTTTCACTAACTCTTTTTTGGTAGGCTAGAAGTGTAGCATTAGCTTTCTCCTCAGAATATTTTCTTATTAGCGTGAATAGACCTTCCTCAATTTCTGCTATAGATTTCTCAATTAAATTAATTTCATTCACAATTTCATCGACTTTTTTGGACTCCAAATCAGCTTCTCTTCGCCAACCTTCTAGAAGTATTGTGATATCCTTTTGCAGTAACCTAATGTCCTTGGCATCCTCCTTTATACTCTGTATAAGACTATTTAACTTGGACAATATATTCTCAAATGAAATTATAGTTTCTGAAAGTGATTTAATTCTTGATTCTATTGCCCTCTTGTCCGCGTCTAAGAAGATAAGGGAATGGTAGCTTTTCTTAAGCTTGTTGAAGGTCGAATGCATGTCCTTTTCTTGAAGACTGCATTTTTCCTCGGCCAAAAGTAGTCTTCTAGAAAGTTCACTTAACTCCTTCCTTTTAAGATCAAGTTTGTTTGTAGTTACTTCAATACCCTTTTCAAGTTTTATAACTTGAGCCCAAAACTTTTCTCTTAAAAGATTGTCTCTTTTAACTATAAGTTCCTGTTTCCTCATATATCTATCATAAACATCTTTCCAATGTGAAAGTGTTTCTTTAGCCATGTCCATGAGTTGTCTTATGGCATTTTCCTCGCTAACTAAACTCTTTAGTTTATTCTGTGATTCTATAATCCTTTCTCTATAACCAGTTAAGCCTACAACTTCTTCAACCATTTTAAGCTTATCTTGAGGACTTACTATTGCAAATTCTTCAACCATTCCTTGATGCATTATAAGAAGCATGTTATCTGGGTTAATGTTTAGACTTGAAAGAATTTCTCTAACTTCAGATGAAGATGTCTCCTTATAATCTATTTCGAACCAATATGATCCGTCTTTTCTCAAATATCTTGAAATCATGAATGTGTCAGAATGAGAGGAAGGTATAGGTCTTTTTCCATTAAAGCTGGTGTTATCAAAGACTATCGTCACACGACCCAGATCCTTTCCTCTTCTAATAAGGTCACTTAATCTTCTAGACCTTTCTGTATATATCTGTCCAAGTGCTACAGAGATTCCTAAAAGTATTGAAGATTTTCCTGAACCGTTCGGTCCACATACTATATTTAACCCTCTTGAAAGGGGAATTCGAGCATACTCGTATGACATAAAATTTTCTAAAATAACTTCACGAATATACGTTAATGGTCTTATACTTTTATCTAATATCTTTTCTCCTGATTGCAAGCCATAGAGCTTATATTATGTTGGCCTTAAAAGTTTAAAATTCTTTTCTATTTCTCTCAATTTTTAGTTTCAAGCCTTTTTAAAATATTCTTAATATTCTTCTGTATATTTTCAAATGTGTTTATCATTTCCAAGAAAATGAGTGTTCTCTTAGCTTGTCTCCTTATACCCTCGTATCCTTCAGTTTTACGTAACAATCCCTTCTCTCTCATTAAAGAAATATGTTCTCCCAATTTTTCTAAGCTAATGTTTAAACTTTTTGCACACTCCTCAAACGTTTCTTTTTCAGAAAGTGTCTTAAGGATCTTTAGCTCCTTTTTAGTGATAGTGTCAAAAACAGTTAAGCTCACTAACCCGTACTCTTCTAGCACATCCCTTACAGCCTCTCTAACAATATAATCCAGATCTTCAGGCTCTATTAGATAATAGTAGTCTGGAAACAAAAAAACTTTAACTTTAAGTTCTTCCGCCAAAACTTCTGTAGCTTTGTCAGCATAACCTTTACAAATTATCAAAGGCTTTAATCCAAGGACCATAGAATTTGCGTAAGCCTGCCTTACATCACTTACACCAATTCTTCCCGCTTTAACTTCAACACAGTATACGTCTCCCATTTCATCCTTTGCTATAAGGTCTACTTCAAAAACTTGAGTTCCATTTAGCACAACCTTCTTGTTCTTTTCCAAAATCTGGAACCCCATCTTTTTAAGAATACTTTTTGCTATTCTTTCACTACTTATACCTCTTTTAGACAATAAGCTCCTTTATATATAATTTTGGCTATCTTTTAAATTTTTTATATCCTTTACATAAAATTAATTAGCGTAATAAAGTGAACCTTTTTTGACTGGTAGTTGTCGCAAAAAATTTTAGTTGTATCATTTGATGTTTGGGACACGATTCTGGACCTTAAACCTTTCCATGCAAAGATCGCTGAAAAGATGGCATCATACACTTCAAGAGATTATCAAAGAATTTATCTTGAATTAGAGGAAAACTATAGAATTTTAAAAGATTATAGAAGACGTAGACTGCTACGGTTTGATGATTTAATTAATCACTGTCTTGAACTTTCTTCAAAAAATTTGGGTATAAATGGTGAGGTTATAAAAAAGTGTGTAACAAAAGCTGTACTTGAAGTTGATAGTAGGTTACTTGTTATAGATGATGCTAAAAATATATTTTCTGAGCTTATTAGATCTGGTAGAAGGCTTGTTACAGTAGGTAATCTCATTTTCTGGCCGGGATCATATAATAGAATATTGCTTGAAAGAGCTGGGTTAACAGAATATTTTTCTCTCCAAATTTATGCTGATGAAGCAAAGGTTTCTAAGCCAGATAAAGATATTTTTCTAAAAGTTTGTAATGAACTTAATGTTCTTCCTGAAAATGTTTTACATGTTGGCGATAATAGAATTGAAGACTTTGAGGGTGCACTGTCAGCGGGAATGAATGCTGTATGGATTAATCCTTGGATGAATTCACATGTTTCAGAAGAAGGTAAGGGTATAGCTATTAAATCAATAAAATATTTGATTGAAGCACTGAATATGATTGAATCGAGAGCATGTTAGCATAAAATATTAGCTCATTATCTTCTCATACTCTTCCAAAAGCATGTTTTTATTATATCCATGGTCTATAAAATCCCATGGAAATGTTTCATCAATTTTCTGTTCACCTAAAAATTTGGAAAGTCTTCTAAAATCTTTTTTTTCTAAAACTTTAGAAACACTTTCATCCCCTCTTGAAAGAATTGTCTGTATAATATATTCTGTAATATTAGGAATTCTTGCATCTATCCTAAGCTTATTCGTTTCCAATTTAAGATACTCTATCTTTCTTTTAAGCTGATCTAATCCCTTTTTAATATTTTGAAGCCCACCAAAGGGAAGCCATTGGAAAGGTGTATGCGGCTTAGGAACAAGTGGATTTACTGAAATCTTTACTACACCAACTATTTCTTTAACTTTATTAGCTAAATCCACTATTCCTTTAACGTCGTCCATTGTTTCATATGGAAGTCCTATCATAAAATACAATTTTATTTTGTTAAACTTTTTTGACGATAACTTTGCTGCATTAAGAATGTCAGTTGAAGTAATATTCTTGCATATTAATTCCTGCAGATGTTCAGACGCTGTTTCAGGTGCCAAGGTCAACGTTTTTAGTCCTCCTTCATGTAGAAGGTTAACAAGCTTTTCGTCAACAGTGTCGGCTCTTATAGAGGATGGTGAAACTTTAAAGCCTTTTTCTACATAGTATTCTAGCATCTCAAGAAAATTTGGGTTATCGGTTGGAGATGGTGCTACTAAAACAACCTTTTCAACACCTTTTACTTCCGGCATATCATCTATTTTTCTCCATCTTGGTGGTGAATAGAGTGTTCTCACAACACAAAACCTGCATTTTCTTATACAGCCTCTCCCTATTTCTAGGATAAAACATCTGCCATAAACTCCATTTCCAACTATTTCTGTAGGTAGGTGAGCGCCAATTTTTGCTTTAACTCTTTTAACTTTATCTTCCTTTCCAGTATATACGCCTTCTATTCCAGAAAGCTCTTCCTTAGATTTAGCTTCAATTATTTCTTCAACCTTTTCCTCAACTTCTCCTATAAAAAATGCGTCAAAGTATCCTGTTAAAGGTTTTGGGTTTATCATAACGGCTGGGCCGCCTGCAATCTTTAAGCCTTTAAAGTCACCCTTCTTTAAAATTTCTATTGCTCTAAAATAATCTAGTTCATATTGTAAACTGAATAGTGCAATATCAAACTTTTGTAAGGGTGTTGCATTTTCAAAGCTCCTTATTCCATCAAAGACATCATAATAAAATCTTTCACAGTACGCATTATGTTCGAAAACCTTTGAATATATTATTTGAAGTCCAATATTAGATATTCCTCCAACATATCTGTTTGGATATACTAGCGCGACTTTTTTCATTCCCTTCTTGTATTTTTTAGTGAAGGGATTAAACTCTATTTTTCTTAAAAATTCTATTTCATTTATTTTAAGGCTTTTAAGCTTCATAATGTGCACCCAAAAGAATTTTAATGTATCATCACTGTCCTCTTATAGTTAGTATTTCTTTGTAAAGATTATTAAGTATTTGTTGATAGTCTACTTTACCTTCTTCTATTGAATCCATGGTCTTCTTTAATCTTTGTGTAGTCTCTTCTGAAATAAATTCATAGAATCTTTTGTTTAGATAAAAGTACACTTGGTATCCTTTTTTTGTTGGAATTATATCCTTCCTATCGTTTTCCTGTACATATCCTCTTTGGAAGAGGGTTGTGACAATTTTTGCATATGTTGACGGCCTACCTATATCCTTTAGCTTCATCAGCTTTATTACATCAGCTTGTTTTAAGAGTGGTATTGTTGGTGCTTTCCAACTTTTCACATTTATAGCCCTAACTTCTCCTCCCTGCAATTCTGGAATAAGATTTATTTTTTGGATCAAATTGAATCCTTCTTCTATTATCTTTGTGTATCCTTCAATAAACTCAATATTATTGTTGAATCTAATTTCATACCTTTCTTTTAACACTTTTGCTTGTTTCATTTGGCTTGCTATAAATCTTCTAAATATTTGTTCATACAGTTGAAAGTGTTCTTGAGTGATCTTTTTCGCAAGTTTTATACTTCCTAAAGTAAGCATATGCTTTAATCTTACTGCATCAATTGGTCTTGTTGGCCTAATGCATTCATGAGCGCCTTCTTTTGACCATTCTCTTGGTTTGAAGAATGTTTTATTAAATTTGTCAATAATATACTCTTTTGCCACATTCTGTCCAGTAGGTGAAACTCTTATACTGTCTGTTCTATGGTATGTTATTAGTCCTAGTTCGAATAGATCTTGTGCAATATTCATTGTCTTCTGTACAGTAAATTTTAATGTAATCGCTGCCTCTTGAAGTAATGTGTCCGTAGAATATGGTGGAAGTGGATGAATTTCTATCTCCTCCTTAGACAAGCATTTTATATAATATTTTGTTTTAAGCAGTTTATCAATTTCTTCCCTGACTACACTGTCTTCTACTATTGGTATTTTTATAATAAATTTTAGTCCGTTTTTTAATATTATTTCAAAAAATGTCTGGAAACTTTTTCTGGATTCGTTTGTTCTGTTAATAATCCATCCTAGAACAGGTGTTTGTACTCTTCCTGCTGAAAGCGTCTTATCATTAAATCTGTCCCAAAGTTTTGCACTTAACTCGAAACCTAGCCAACGGTCCTCTACTCTTCTAACCATCTGTGCTTCTACAAGCTTCATATCCATGTCTCTCATGTTTCTTAATCCATTCACTAAAGCTCTTTTTGTTATTTCATGAAATTCTATTCGTTTTATTTTTGGTGTATATGGCGAGAGTGCTGTGGATATATCCCATCCTATCTTTTCTCCTTCAGCATCTGCGTCTGTACCAATCAATACTTGGTCTGTTTCTAAAGCAAGTTTTCTTAACGCCTCTATTGTATTTGCTTTATCTATTACCTCTGTTTGGCAGTAAGGACATTTTTCTAAAGGTTTTGCGAAAGTTTTCTTACATTTTCTGCATATTTTTATTGTAATATATACTGGTACAAATTTATCATCTAATCTTATTACTCCATGAATACTATTCTTTTCTAAATGGGTTGGTAGGTCAAATAGGTGTCCCCCACTTGCAGTTATGTTAAGAATATAATCACCCGTACTCACTTCATAAACTGTTAATCCGTTAACTGTTCTTTTACTTGGTTTCCCAAAAAATCTTGCAATCGTTTTAACCTTATTTGGTGATTCTACCACTAAAAGTGCTGTTGTTATAGGGTCTTTAAATTGTGGGCTTATAGTACCTGCCATAAGCATTTTTATTGTAGCCCGATCTCTATCAACTTCCTCTAAAATTTGATTTAAGTTTACTTCATCAAAATTTTTCCACTCTATTTCTTCAGAAAATAGTCTGGATTCTCTAACTAGTCCATTAAATGCTTTTTCATCATCAACAATTGTGACAGATATTCCTTTTGATATACCTCCAACAAACATTCTTGATGTTCTTCCAGAAGCCTGTATATATCCGATGGTATCGGGTATAACTAAGAATGGTCTGTCCCTTTCCGAACTTATTGTTATATTAGGTGATGATCTAATTTTTTCTATAATCTCTTCCATAGACAAAAGTTTTATAAGAAACTCTCTAATTTTTTCAAGTTTTTCTTTAATTATGCCTTTGTATCCTTCAAGCTTTAAATTATTGTATATTGAGTCTAAAATTTCCTTGATATCACTTGATGGTATTTGCTGCACTATACTTCTTAATTCTGTAACATATTTTTCAATAATTGCTTGTTCTTCTTCTCTTACAAGTTCTTTTAAATTTGAAAGTAATATTATAGCCCTAGTTGGAGTAAAGTCCTTTTCCATGTCTAGACTTATCTTAAATTTTGGTACTCCAGCAAATATAGCATATCTTATTATATGTGGTAAATCTATTCCTCTTGCAAGAGGGCTTCTGTAGGATGCGATTCCAATCAAAAGTTCAATCTTGCCTGAAGAAAAATCTTCTAAAATTTTAGCTTTAGTTCTATCATATAATGAAACACTAATTTTTTCCTTTGATAATTTTTTATATAATTTCTCAGCAAACTCTAGACCCTTATCCATGGGCACAAATATGATTCCGCCAGAGCCAAGAATCTTAACAAGTTGCACAACCTTTTCTTCAATATTATCCACTTTTTGAATAAAAAGGTCTTCTATGTTCCTTATAAATTCTATTCTAGATCCGATTTCGAAGCCCATAAGCTCCTTAAACAATTTTATCCTTTTTGTCCTCTTCGCTCGTGGAGATGCACCTGATACAATTATGTTCCCAATTTTCTTTGTATTCATATAATTTTCTATTCTCTTTCTTATATTCCATATTTCATCTATTAGTTCTGTTACATTTTCACCTTTCCTCAAATTCTTTTGATATTTTCTTCTAAGCTCAATTAGTCTAAGCCCCTGTGCTATTATTTCTTCTGAAAAACCAGCTAAACATAGTACCTTGTCAACATTTTTTGAAGACTTTAATAGTGCATCAACATCATCTACTACGATCAAATCAAAAACATCTCCATTTATCATTTCAAAATTTTTTGAAAGAAAAGCTGATGTTGTAACTAATATATGATATTGTCTGCTAATAATTGTTTCTTTTTCTAGCTCCCTTTCCTTTTCACTTAACATTGAATGGTATCGTGAAATTTTTATTTGTGTACCAATTTTTTCTAAAAATATTATCATTCTCTGATAAGTTTGTTCTGCTAAAATTGCAGTTGGAACAATTATGTAACATTTCCTGTTTTTCAAAGCATAGTAGAGTGAGAGGATTATTCCAAAAACACTTTTTCCCATTCCTGTTGGTGCTATAATTGCAAAATTTTTTCCAGAAAATATCCTTTTAGCCCAAGTTCTTTGTGCACTCCAAAGCCTACTCCCTGTAGCCCTGTGAAATAAATTATTTAATTCCTCTAACTGAATTTCAATTTCATATAGACTGCGTAAGTTTTTTAATGAATCTGAGTTCTTTAAAAGTTCCAAAATATATAACTGTACATTCTTCTTGTCACTTACAATTTCTAAAATTTTTTCATCGGATAAAGGTAAACATTTTTCACATGGAACTTTTAAAGAGAGTCTGTAATCGCTTATATCACCTCCACAGTTTGGGCAAAGTTTTAAGAAAATGGCTTTCATCTCTTATGCTCTTCAATATTTTTGTTTCTAGTACATATATATCGTTTATTTTTTTATAATATGTATGCACAACATCATTTAGTGTAAAAACTAAAAAAGTTAAAGAAAATTAAAGATAACAAGACTTGGATTACATCTTTAGATGGATTGACAAATATGGCTGTTGCTGAAAATAGGGTTAGTTTATAGAAAGAGGATAAAGAGTTTTCTAAAACTAGAATATACTGATACTAAGGTTAGGGAATGGGCTTAAGAATATTTTAGAGAATGAAAATGATCTTACTAGAAATGCTAAGTATTATGAATTGTTAAAGGATTATGGCCTATATCCCAACACTCGTTGCTAGGCTGAAATATCTGCAACAATTGCTTGTCCTACACGAACTATGTCCTCTGTATTTAACTCTAGAAGCTTTGTTCTAGAACCGCCACCACAAAATACTGTTTTATATAGAAGTAGACTTTTATCCATTATAATTTTCATTGGTATTTTATGTCCTATTGATGGTGTTCCTCCTGGAGGGTATCCGCTTACATTTTCAGCTTGATCAAAGGGTACAAGACGTACTTTCTTTGCACCAAGAACTTTGGCAGCCTTATCAAGGTCAACCTTCTTATTTCCTGGAACAATTAGTAGAACATATTCTCCTTTATCAGTTTTTGATACAAGATTCTTAGTGAGCCTATTTAATTCGATTCCAGCAACCTTCGCAGCATCAGCAGTATGTATTGTCTCAGTCTTCTCAATAAACCTGTACCATAGCCCATTTTCTTTTAAAAATTTCTCTAAATCCATACTATATTCATATTTTACCAAAATTATTTAAAATTTAAGAAGGTTTTTATAAACTTATATAGACCTAAAAATTGGATGTCTCTATAGTGGATGTAGATGGTTAAACGTATTAGTAAAACAAATGTTATATACAAATTTAGTGCAAAAAATAAGCCTGTAGAAACTGCCTCACCAGGTGACTTGATTATTTTTGAAACAATAGACTGTTTAGGCGGACAAATTAGAAATGAAAATGATTCAATAAGTGCCATTGACTGGAGTCGAGTAAATGGTGCTACAGGCCCACTTTACGTTAAAGGTGCAGAACCAGGTGACACATTAGCAGTTGAAATACTTGATATTAGTGTGGATGATAAAGCTTTTCTAGTAACAGTTCCAGGTAATGGAGTACTTTCTAACCTAAAATTTTCCTCCAAAATAAAGATGTTAAAGACTAGTAAATACACTACCAATTTTAGTTCATTAAGAATAAAATCAAATCCAATGATAGGTACAATAGGTGTTGCACCAGCATATGATGAGATTCCATGTGGTGATTTGGGTCGGCATGGAGGTAATATGGATGTTCCTATATTAAATGCAGGTTCAATACTATATCTTCCAGTAACAGTGGAAGGTGCTCTTTTAGCCCTTGGGGACCTTCATGCTGTGCAGGCTGACGGGGAACTCTGTGTTTCTGCAGCTGAAACCTCTGGAGAAGTACTTGTAAGAATTAATTTGATAAAGAAAAGGCAACCAAGATTCCCTATTCTAGAAAATAAAGATATTATAGCAATATTGGCATTTGGCAATACAATAGATGAGGCAATACGTGCTGCTACCGAATATGCAGTTGAGACATTAATGATTTCACATAAACTTAGTTTTGAAGAAGCTTATATGCTTGGAAGCTTAATAGTTAATTTGAGGATAAATCAGTTAGTTGATCCTAAAAAGGGTGTTAGAGCCGAAATTTCCAAAGATTTTGTTAAATTTGAAGATTTTCTGGGCATCAAATAATCTTTTAAGAACTAATTTTAAAAGAAACACTTATTAATTTAATAATTGAAGAGGTTTACGATACATATGGGTTCGTCTAGCGAACTTCAAATGTATGTTAGACGTTCTTCTGGCCTCGTAAAAGAGATTTCAGCATGGGATGCCCTTGTTTACAATGTTCTAATTATGGCTCCTACAGCTGTATACGTCTATGGTGTTTGGGCTCTTGGCATCTTTCCCGGTGTACACCTACCAACAACAGTCTTTCTTGCAATGGCAATCAGTATTATTATCGGATTATATTATGCCTACATGTCAATTATAATGCCAAGGACTGGTGGAGACTACATCTGGGTTAGTAGGCTGATTCACCCATCAATTGGTTTTGCAATAAACTTCTTCCTGTTTATAACCCTATTATCTGTTGCAGGCTCCTATGTTCCATGGTTTACACAGTATGCTCTTTCTCCATTATTTGAAGCCTACGGCATGTTTGATGCTGTCTCTTGGGTTAATGATCCTTGGAACATGTTCTTAATCGCCGCAATATTCTATATTCTAATAGCCTTACTCATGTCTAGAGGTGTAAGAGTGACAAAGTATGCTTTTTGGGTCTTCTTTTTAATCATATGTGCTGGTGTAATAGCGTATGCTATCTCTTTCTATACAATGTCCCCTTCCTATTTCCAGTCTTCAGTAGCTTCAGCATATAATTTTGATTCAAACAATGTAATCTCAACAGCCCTTGCTAATGGTATGCCTGAAACTTTCCTTATTTCGGCAACATTTTCAGGTGTAATGTTCACAATTCTCAACTTTCTAGGATTTAACAATTCAGTATATCTCGCTGGAGAAATTAAAGAAGTTAAAAGGTCTCAGTTGATTGCTATAATTGGTGCTGTACTCGTTTTTGGTTTAATTACTTACATTATTTATGATGCAACTTACAATGGTATGGGCGCAAATTTTGTCGCATCCTTAGCGTATTTACTCGTTAATAGCCCAGACAACTATCCATTAGGTGAAACACTTCCATTCTTCCATATACTGGCAAGGAGTGCTGTCTCTCTCCCTGTATATACTCTCATAGTCTGCGGATTTGCTGCCATGACACTCTCAGCAATCTTAGTCTATATCTTTACCACAGTAAGGCTTCTTTTTGCATGGTCTTTTGATAGAATTGTACCACAGTTCCTCTCAAAAGTTGATCAAAAATATGGTACACCATATACTGCTTTAATTACTGTAACTGTTGTTGCAATTATAGCCCAGTACCTTTGGCTTTTTACACCATTGCTAAGCTATTTTGTCTTCGTTGTCCTTGGATGGGGTATAATGACATTTGTGGCCTCACTTGCGGGAATAATTTTACCCTATAAACGTAAGGAACTTCTTGAACTGGCTCCAGCTGTTGTGAGAAAAAAGGTTTTGGGTGTACCTCTTTTAGTGATTCTTGCAACATTAAGTGCTATACTATCAATCTGGCTTGCGTGGGTCGGAACAGAACCTGCTGTCTCAGGCCTTACTCCTGATGCTGTTATATTCTTAATAGGCATATATGTTGTTGGAATAATAATTTATGTTATAAGCTCAGTATACCACAGAATCAAAGGTATTCCACTTGAACTTGCTTTCAAAGAGTTTCCACCTGCATGATGGGGCCAGAAGATGTTCTCATTAGGAAAAACTAGAAAACTCCGCATATTTTTTTCATCAGACATACATGGTAGTGATAGTTGTTTTAAAAAGTTGTTAATGGTTCCAAAGGTGTATAAAGCCAATTTGGTCATTGTTGGTGGCGATATTACTGGAAAAGCTCTAATACCCATAATTTCTAAAGGTAACGGTTCTTTTGAAACATATTTTCTTGGTGAAAAAATTAATATAAACAGTATTGATAAATTGAATAGTTTAAAAGAAAAGATTCGTGCTATAGGCTTCTATCCCTATGTTACTGACGAAAGAGGCGCTATTGAATTAAAAGAAAACATGAAGTTCGCAGAAACTGTTTTTGAGGAACTTATTAAAGAATCCCTTTATTCTTGGATAAAAATGGCTGACGACATTTTAGAAAAAATGAATGATACTAAATTCTTTATAATGCCTGGTAATGATGATTCCTATATTGTGGATAAAATACTTTTAGAATCAAAATATATTATTAATCCAGATGAAAAAGTTATTGAAGTGGACCAGAACTATAAACTTTTTTCTTTAGGCGTATCAAATATTACTCCATGGCATTGTCCAAGAGATTTGTCTGAAGAAGATATTTTAGCAAAAATTGAAGCCCTTTTGAATGGAAATCTTGGCGAGCAACTTATTTTTAATATTCATGTTCCACCTTATGGAACACATATAGATTTAGCTCCAAAGTTGGATGATGAATTAAAGCCTATACTTAAACCTGGAGGAGAGTATGAAATGGTCCATGTAGGTAGCATTTCTGTAAGAAAGGCTATTGAAAAGTTTCAGCCAAAAATAAGTTTTCATGGCCATATACATGAATCAAGAGGTGTTGATAGGATTGGTTCAACTCTTGTTTTTAATCCTGGAAGCGAATATAATATTGGTGTACTGAGGGGTGTACTAGTTGAAGTTGACGAAAAAAGGGTAAGAGACTATATATTTACTCAAGGCTAAAATGAGATTAAGTTTTTAAATTGCTCAAATAATCCTTTTTGTATAAGAATGCTTTCAGACTCTAATGCTAAACTAAGTTTAAAAAGATTGAAGGGATACTTTCTAATAGTTCCAGCTTTCATTTTCGAACTACTTTTTTTTATAATCCCATTAATTATAGTCTTTGTATACAGTTTTTCTAAAATTGACGCTTTTGGTCGAATAACTTTTGAGTTCACAATACAAAATTACTTTAATATTTTGACTCCTGAATTTACTAAGACAATATTAAGAACTTTGGCTGTAGCATCAATTTCTACAATCTTTTGTCTAATATTAGGCTACCCTATAGGATACTATATTGGTTTTAAAGAAAAAAAATATCAAAATCTACTCATTATGTTAATAATAATTCCATTCTGGCTAAGTTTTGTAGCGAGAACATATTCTATAATCTCAATCTTTAGCACCAATGGCATATTTAATCAAATATTGACCTTCTTGGGTTTCGTTGGCGATAAGCCTCAATGGCTATATGCTTGGTATTCTGTAGTTTTTGGTATGGTCTATAATTACTTACCAATGATGGTCCTCCCTATCTACGCTTCCGCTGAAAAGTTAAATCCTCAATATCTTGAAGCCGCTCAAAGTTTGGGTGCATCACCAATAAATGTGTTTTTTAAAGTTACATTGCCTTTAACTATGCCTGGTATTTTTGCTGGCTCTATACTAGTATTTATTCCTGCTGTTGGAGAATTTTTAGTGCCCGAACTTTTGGGTGGCATAGAATGGTATATGATTGGTAATCACTTATGGATAATATTTTTGACTATGGGCAACTACCCATTAGGTTCAGCTTTATCTATAGTGTTAATAATTTTAGTCCTATTCATAACAATATTGTATATTAAGTATTTTGCGAAGGAGGTTGAATTGGGTCTTTGAAACGAATATTTGATAAGTTTTTAAAGGCTTATCTGGTAATAATTTTTATCATATTGTATGCGCCTATTGCTATCCTCGTACTTTTTTCGTTTAATGAGGGTATAACGATGGGTGGTAGAAGAATTGGTTCTACAGTAATATGGAAGGGCTTTTCTCTTGAATGGTATGATAAACTTTTTAGAACTCCTGAAATTTGGAATGCATTAGGCAATAGTACATTCATTGGGATTGTGACATCATTTATTTCAGCGGTTTTAGGAACAATTTCCGCATACGCTTTGGTCAGATATGATATAAAAGGCAAAAACCTATTTTATATCATGATGCTTGTTCCAATAATAATACCTGAAATTACTGAAGCTTTATCGCTTCTGCTTTTCTATGTACTTTTTAATATAAAACTTGGCTTAAATACTATTATAATTGGTCATGCAACATTCTGTATTGCTTATGTTTTTACTGTTGTTAGAGCTAGGCTTTCAGATTATGATCGTTCATTAGAGGAGGCTGCTTTAAGTTTAGGTGCGACTCCATTCCAGACTTTTACAAAAGTTACTTTACCGATAATTGCACCTGGAATTTTAGCGGGCTCGTTGTTAGCTTTTACACAATCTTTCGATGACCTAATAAAAGCGTCTTTCACAACAGGTTCTGGTATAATAACATTACCGATGCTAATCTTCTCGAAAATAAAGTCAGGTGTTTCTCCCGAGATAAATGCTATTGCTACAATAACATTAATTATTTCTGGAACGTTAGCTTTCATAAGTTACTGGATTTCAAGTAGAAGTTAAATTTTTAGTCAGCTACAATGAGTGTCATTGTTGACACGACATTATCCAGTTTCCTAATTTTTGAAGAAATAAGTTCCCTTAATTCTTCTAAAGATTCTGTATAGACCTTAGCTATTATATCAAATGTTCCATAGACTAAAAAAGCCTCTTTAACGTTCTCTATCTCCCTAAGTTGTTTCAAAAGTTTCTTTTCATAGCCTGAATCAGCGTTTATTAATATATATGTTGATGGCATGCGCTTGGGTGGTCATACTATAAAATATAAACTTAATTTTAATTTCTAATCTTCTTTGGGCAAAATTATTGCATCTTCGATGTTCCAGTTTACAAAAACATTTTCTCCTTTATTAAATTGTCCACCTATAGTCTGTGCCCTTGCTAGTATTTCGAAGTGTCCTCCTATTGAAATCTTGTAGATTGTATCATCTCCTCTGTAAATATATTCCTCAATCTTTCCTTCAATAGAATTATCAAATTTTCTAACATAATGGTGTTTTGTTACAAGAATTTTTTCAGGTTTTATGCTTATATACACTTCTCTGTTAAAGAAATCTTTGGGATAGAGCCCCTTTAATTCAAAACCATTTACTATGATCTTATTTCCATCTAAGCATTTACCCATTAGAAGATTACTTTCTCCAACAAATTGGGCCACAAATTTTGTTTGTGGATGTTCATAAACTTCCCTAGGCGTTCCAACCTGTTCTATATGTCCTTTGTTCATTACCGCAATCCTATCAGACATCGCCATAGCTTCTCCTTGATCATGTGTAACATAAATAAAGGTGTTTTTTGTCTTATCATGTATCCTCTTTATTTCAGTCTGCATCTGAAGCCTAAGCTTTAAATCCAGTGCACCCAATGGTTCATCTAAACATAGTATGGATGGTTCAGTTACAAGTGCTCTTGCAAGAGCAACTCTCTGTTTCTGTCCACCACTTAGTTCATTAATTTTCCTGTTCTCGAATCCATGTAATTCAACTAATTCAAGCATTCTTATGACCTTTTCCTGTATTATATCCTTTGGCAGCTTCTTCAATTTTAGTCCAAAGGCAACATTTTCTCCCACAGTAAGATGTGGAAAGAGTGCAAGTGATTGAAAGACCATACCAACATTACGTTTATATGGTGGTATATCGTTTACAATGTTTCCACCAATTTTTATCAAACCTTTAGTCGGCTCCTCGAATCCACATACTAGTCTTAATGTTGTAGACTTTCCGCATCCACTTGGTCCAAGCAATGAAAAGAATTCTCCGGGTTTAATGTAGAGATTTATATTGTCCACTGCAATTATTGAACCATACTTTTTTGTCAAGTTTATGAGTTCAAGGTCACGGGTCATTTACGCCCTAATCTCCGACCAAAGCTTACCCATAAGATTTCTTTCTTCTTGTGTAAAGGGTCGGAGAATCTCAAGCCTATCCATTACTTCGTCTGATGGATATATGTTTGGGTCTTCAGCAATTTCAGGATAAACGTATCCTCTATCAACTGTTATTTTGCATGGATTTGCTATAAAGAGATAGTTGCTATTTATTGCGGCAATTGACGGTCTAAGCATGTAGTCTATAAATTTGTGTGATATGTTCACATTTTTTGATTCATTTAAGAGTACAAAATTATCCATCCAAAGTGTTCCTCCTTCTCCAGCTATTTTATATGCTATACTCTCATTTTGATATGATGCAAGGTATATGTCCGTACTGTAGCCTAAGGCCAAAACGGCGTCACCAGATATCAAGAGTTCCTTAATCTGTTCCGCAGAAAATTTTAGAAGATATGGTTTAATCTTTAATATTACTTCTTTAGCCTGATTTAAGTGATCTTCATTAGTATCGTTTATACTGTAGCCAAGATACTTTAGCGCTGCTGCAAAAACTTCTCTCATTTCATCGACTAATACCACTTTCTTGTTATACTTTGATATCCTTGATTCATCAAATATTATTTCGAAGCCCTCAAAATCTTCTTTTACAATATTTTTGTTGTATCCTATTCCAGTTGTACCCCACAAGTATGGAACAGAATATTCTTGTTTTTGATCAAATGGTGGATTACGAAATTTATCATTAACAAATTTGAAATGTTTTATTTTAGTATAATCGAGTTTCTGAAGTAGATTCTGTTGAATCATTTCCCCAACTTTATAGTCTGAAGCAACAACGACATCAAAGCCTGAGCCGCCTGCCCTAACTTTAGCAAACATCTCATCAGGATTACTGTAAGTCGTATACCTTAAATCAACACCATATTCATCACTAAAATCGTCACATAAACCTGGAGCTATGTAATCATACCAGTTGTAGATGTTAATTGTTGGCTCAATTTCTAGATTTGACCTTTTTAAAGACTCTTTCAGTTGATCAATTTCACTTTTTCCAATAATGTATTGGATTGTTCCTCCTGCCAAAGCTCCTGCACCAAATGCTGTCCCAATTTTTAAAAAATCTCGTCTGTTAGGCAATTTTTTATATTTAATGGTTCAAAAAAACCTTATATAAATATTAATCTCATGCCATTCTTCTTTGATTAAATTAATATTGACTATTATTTTTCTTCTTATTCAATGCATAAATTTTATCAGCGATAATTATAACAAAGTTGAAATCATGTGAAGTTAATATTAAGCTATTTCCTTTTTCTTATATTTTAAGTTTTTGATTTGTAGTCCTTTCTCACCGTTAACTTTATTAATATCATATTCTTAATTAACTGGATTAATGTTGATGGAAATTATAACTTGCAATTTTAGTAAAAGGCGTGTTTTTTACAAACATCTTTTGGCTGTTACAACAATTATGTTCTTAGTTTTTCCAGTTTTATCATTCACTAATGTTTTTGCACAAGAAGAACCTCTATCATTAGTTTTAACTCCAGCATTAAAGTCTGTTCCAGCAGATGGAAAGCCTCATCCAGCATTCTTTGTTTCAGTTGTTGATAAGGAAGGAAACCCCTATCTTTTAAGGAATCCTGTAGAAGTCATATTGTCTAGTTCAGATGATAATATTTTAAGAGTTCCAAAGAGGGTTGTTATAAACAGTGGGAATTATTATGTGATAGTTAATGCGACAAGTAATGTGTCTGAAAGTAGGACTGTCGAGGTTTCTGCTACCGCAACAGGTTTTAGATCCTCTGTTATCAACATGGTTGCTGAACCGCTTGCAGGTACACCTAAAGCTCTAAAGGTGACTTTGCTTCCAGATATTCTTGCTCCGTCTGTTGGAGCTGAATCAAAGGTGGTTGTTACTCTTGTTGACTCTTATGGCAATCCTACAAAGGCTAGAACCGATCTAACGGTTTCTCTATCATCATCAAATAATCAAATCGCCTATATAGAAGAAGAGTCGATCAAAATACCTAAAGGTAGTTTCTCCGCCCAAGGTAAGGCTATCGCTAAAGGTTTCATAGGCAGCACTACTATTACTGCATCATGTGCTGACCTTATGCCAGATTCTATGACTTTAAGAGTTTCAGGTGCAAAACCTGAAAAGCTTTACATAATGTTACCTCAACTTTTATGTGCACGTGAAAATCTTTCCATTCCAGTTGCCATAGTTGACCAAAACCTTATGCCAGCAAAGGTACCCTATCCTGCTTCAATAAAACTTTATTCAAGTAATAGGTCTGTTGTTATAATAGAACCAGAAGCTGTAATTGGTAGTGAAGAATGGTACACTTTAGCACGTGTTTACGTTAACAATACAGGCAGGGCCACAATATATGCTTCTTCTGCAAATCTTATAACTGCCAGCGTTGACATAGAAGTAATAAATAATACTGGCAAACCTTATGCAATAACAGTTTATTCTCTTGCTCAAATGTTTCCTTCTGACGAAAAAGAGTATACAGCTTTAATGGTGCAACTCTTAGACAAAGCTGGCAAACCATGTAAAGCAAATAACTCTATAATAGTTAATGTTTTCTCCTCCTATTCCGATGTCTTTTCTACAGAAAATCAGATCATAGTAGGTGCAAATAGGTCTATTGAATATGTTAAGGGCATTCCAAAGGCATATGGCCAAGTAGAAATAACAGCTGTGACATCAGATTTAGTCAAGGGAAGTTGCACAGTTAATGTTTACTCACCTGTTCCTTCTACAACAACTATAATTATTCCACCTATACCCTCAGGTGGTGAAGTTGAAGCATGCATTTTAACATCAAGTTCAGGTTTACCCGCTCCTGTTCAGCAAAATACTCCTGTTCTACTTTCTCCATCAGACACTAAAGTTGTTGGTGTAGAAGAAAATGTGGTGCTGCAAAAGAAGAGCTATTATCAGATTTTCAAAATCTGGGGCAAGTCCCCTGGAAACTTTTTCCTTACAGCATCCGCAAGTGGTATTCCCTCTGGTAGTATAACTTCAACAGTACATGTGGTTAGAGCGTCAACTTTCTTTGTTACAACAATAACACCATTAACTACACTACGGTTCCCAATATCTGTTCAATTATTAACTTCAACAGGAAGTCCTGGTGTAGTAGGCGAATCATTCACTATAAAAGTTGCTTCAAGTAATGCTACTGCTATATCTGTAGTCTCTGAAGTAAGTCTTGGACCAGAAAATGCTGAAGTCATACTGTTCGCGAATGCTAATGCGCCAGGAAGTAGTTACATTTCATTTGTAGCAGACGGTTTCACAACTTCATCAATTCATTTAACACCATATACTTATACTGCATCATTAAACATTAGGTCTGTTGCTTCAGCAAAAGCTGGTGAAAATATTATAATCGAAGTTCAAGCCATAGTAAACAATAGGCCATATGGCGGTCTCACCATAAAATGGAAAGGTATGGGTCTTCAGCAAACTCAAACTGTAACAAAGTCTGATGGTAGCTCCAACAACCTACTCTATGTCCAAGAAAGGGAAAATGTGATAGAAGTTTCAGCAACCATTCAAGGGGTTGGAACAATATCTAATAAAACACTTATTTGGGGGATACCGTATTCAGAACAAGTTACAACTACAACCACTACAACCCCTCCACCACCTCCACCTTACGCGATATTGCTTGAACCGTTTGTAATAATACCGATCATAGTTGTAATTGTCTTAATTGCAGTTTTCTTTATACTAAGGAGACGGTCAAGAAAAGTAGTTGAAGAAGAGGAAGAAGAATTAGGTTCTGAAGAAACCACTTCCTAACCCAAAATCTTTTTTTAATTTTTTCAAAAGATTTAAAATTGCACAAATAGTTAAGGTTGGTGATAGATATGAAGTTAATAATTTTTGGTCCACCTGGTTCTGGAAAAGGAACCTATTCCATGAGACTAAGAGAAAGGTATGGCTTAGAAAAGATTTCTACTGGAGACATATTCAGAGAGGAAATAAAGAGGGGCACTGATCTAGGTAAAAAAATTGAAAACTATTTAAAAGAAGGAAAGCTAGTTCCTGATGAAATAGTTATAGAAGTGGTTAAAAGAAAACTTGAAGGTTTAGATAATTTTATACTAGATGGTTATCCTCGGACAGTTGAACAAGCTAAAGTTCTTGACAAAATCGCTAAAATTGATGCAATAATAAAAATTAACGCTCATAAAGAAATATTGGTTGAAAAGATTTCAGCAAGAAGAATATGTTCAAATCCAAAATGTGATGGAAACTATAACATAGCCAATATAAAGAAGACTATCGAAGGAGTCGAATACATTCTTCCACCACTACTCCCAAAAAATGATATGAAATGTGATAAATGTGGTTCGCCTTTAATCCAAAGAGATGATGACAAGCCTGAAGTTATTGAAGAGCGATTAAAAGTTTACGAACAACAAAGTAAGCCTGTAATAGAATATTATATTAAAAAAGGTTCAGTCCCATTTATAGAAGTTTGGATGAACCGCCCTCCTGAGGAAGTTGTAGAAAATATTGTTAATGCAATCGAGAAACTTAAAGTGCACTTTTTAAACCGGAACCCGTAAGTATAATTAATACATTTTCCTTTTCACTTAAATTTTTTTCCTTTAAACGTTTTAAATATGCGGCATAAGCCACAGCCGAACTTGGTTCAACATACACGCCCTTTTTTGCTAAAATAGTGTGCGCTTGAATAATTTCGTTTTCATTTACGATTTCAGCATCTCCATCTATTTTTTTCATCATATTATACATTTCTTCAAGTAATGGTGGATTTGTAGTTATTAAGGCGTCTGCTACAGAAAGTATTTTTTCAGGTTTAATATATTTGCCTCCCTTTAACTTATGATATAAGGGGGAAACCTGGCTAGTTTGGCATGCTATAATTTTAGGCATTTTATCAATTATGCCAGAATCGAGTAAATGAATGAAACCTGCTATGACTCCAAGTAAGAGCGTTCCAGCTGAAACTGGTAGAAATATGTTATCAAACGTCTTCCAGTCCATTTGTTCAGCGATCTCATAAGCTAATGTCCTTATACCGTCTTTAAAATATGGGTGCCAAGAGTGGCCCACATATAGGCTGTCCTTAACATTTTGTGCGGCAGCTGATACGTCCTCTCTTTTCCCTTTAACAGTATAAACTTCAGCCCCATACTTTTTTATTTGAAAAAGTTTAGGTCCAGACGCATTTTCTGGAACAAATATTTTTGCTTTTAACGCTGCCCTAGCACAGTATGCTGCAATCGACGCGCCAGCATTTCCTGAAGAATCTTCTGAAACACAATTAATTCCTTTTAAATTTTCTATTATCCCTGAAACTAGTATTGATGAGCCCCTATCTTTGTATGAGCCTGTGGGCATTAAGAAGTCAAGCTTAAACCAAAGATTATCCTCAACTTTAATAATTGGTGTAAAGCCCTCGCCAAGTGTAACTATGGAGTCTTTGATGTATGGATAAAATTTTTTGTAACGCCATAAACTATAGTTTTTTCTTTCGATTCTATTAACATAGAATTTTTCTTCTAAGATTATGTTATATGGTGCACCACATTCACACTTCCAACTTGTGTTATCCCAGTCTTCTTTACCACATTTGCTACATTTTACTGTATATTCCATAGATTTGGGCAAGTATATTGTATCTCATAATCTTTACTGTAGCTAAATTTCCCTCCATCTCGCCATCTTTACTGCCAAAAAGATTGAGAAGACGAGGAAAAGTATCAAATATGCCCAACTCATCAAAATTTCGTTAGAGCTGAGGGTAACTACTTTCACACACTGTTTTAATATTTGGGCTGAATGTGTCGTTGGTATAAGGTAAGCTAAAGGCTTTAAAACTTCGGGGATAATTTCTATTGGATAAAATATTGGAGGTAAAATTGTGAGTATGAGGCTCAAAATCGAACTTATTTGCCATCCATTTCTAGCGTTTGGAACATATGTTGAAATATAAAAGCTTATTGCTGATACTATTACCCATGTAAATATAGGCACCACAATTATTGTTATTATACCACTAAGGCTCGAATTCATTATCATGAGTGGTATAAAAAGTAGAATTATTCCGGGTGCAGAGAAAAAGAGTTCCGCCAAAGCAATACCTGCCATATATTCTAAAGCAGACAATGGTGAAGCCACAAATATATCTTGAAGTTTTATTTCACGTTTTATCCACACAATGTCTCCCATCACACTAACACCTGCTCCAACAAATATCATAATATATGAGCCTACAAATGCTGTAGGTAAAGCCTTTTCACCAATAATAGTGTAAAAGAGGAAGAGAATGGTAAAGGGTGTTGAAAAAAGCCATACCATTGAAAGAAGGTTTCTTCTTAGCCAAAGAAAACCATACATGTAACCTAAAATTAGAACAGACATTATTCCCATCTTTTACTCACCTTCGGCTGCAAGGTCTACAAAAACATCGTCTAAAGTTATAGGCGATGTTTGTACTCTGACACCCCGTTTTATAGAAATTTTTACAAGCTCCTGTGCTGACTTTTCATCTGTTAAAACTCTTTTTCTGTCACCAACAACAACTATTCGACCATATGACCTTAATTCTTCCTCTGTAAAACCATTATACACCTCGACTTTAACCTTCTCTCTAACTTCACTTTTCAACTGTTCTACACTTCCTTTAGCAATAACCTTACCATTATTCAATATAACGATATCATCAGACAAGATTTCAGCCTCATCTAAGTAATGGGTTGTCAAAATTATTGAACCATATTTTTTGCAATATTCTCTTATAACTTTCCAAATATTTCTCCTACTTAATGGGTCTAGTCCTAACGTTGGTTCATCTAAGAGTAATAGTTTTGACTTGGTAGCCATTGCCATTGCAACCAAAGTTCTTTGTCTTAATCCTCCAGAAAGTTGGTCAGCATGTACATCCTTGTATTCGAGCAGTTCAAGTGCTGATAAAGCTTCTAATGCATTTTCTCTAGCCTCTTCCTTGCTAAATCCTCTAATTCTAAGAGTATAGTATACATGATCCCATGGAGTAAGAGGTGGTAAAGTTGAACCTTCTTGAGGCATAACCGTAATATTTTTTCTAACATTTTTACTTTCTTTTACAACATCATATCCTAAAACATAAGCTTTACCCTTAGATGGTAAAAGTTGTGTTCCAATTATTCTTAAAAATGTAGTCTTTCCTGCACCATTTCTTCCCAATATTGTAAAAACTCCTTGGCCATAAAAATCGAAACTAACATTATCCAAAGCTTTTACTCCACCCTTGTATATCTTTGTAAGTTCCATAGCTTTCAAAATTTCCATGTTCATATTTTACTCCCTCTTGATACAATCACATTCTTTTATCAGAAGGTGTAATTGGTTTCAAAAGTATTCTTATTAAACTTTTTTAATTTTTAACTTGATTGTTCCCATTTCTAATATAAAAGTTTAATAATATTAAAATTGGAGTTAAAAATCATGAGTAGTAAGAAAGTTAAAGAAATTAATGAAATGACAAATGAAGAAATAATTCAAGAATTGAGAAACTTTGATACTGCTACAATATGTAATGTTGTTGCAACATATCCTGGTAGCGATATATGTCTAAAATTGTATGATGCATGGTATGGAGAATATTATACAGACCAGACACTAAAATGTATGTATCCTGAACTTGGGCCTGTATGTGGCTATGCTGCAACAGCATGGTATTCTGAAGAATCTCTAAACTATACGAAACTCGACAAGTTTATATTACTAGACCACTTATATGAAACAAAAAAGCCAATAATTTTAGTTGCCAAACAAACATATCCACCAGAGCTAAGAAACCTTTCTGGACTTTTTGGAGGTAATATGACTGCACAGTTTAAAGCTATGGGTGTTGTAGGTGTAGTAACAGACGGCCCAATGAGGGACTTTGAAGAAATTAAGGAAATGAAAGTCCAATATTTGGCAACAGGACTAACATCAGGTCATGGTCCACTAATGTTAAGAGGTGCAAATATTCCAGTTAATGTTGCTGGAATGGCTGTTTCTCCAGGAGACATTGTGCACATGGACGTATGTGGTGCTGCAAAGTTTCCGGAGCGATTTTTACCTAAGGTTCTAGAATATGCTAGAGAACTTAGGAGAAGAGAAATAGAGCAACAGAAAGTGTTTAAAGCTCCAAACTTTGATTATTTAAAGTGGAAAGCGAGTCAAAAGTAAATAACTTTCTATAACCTTTTTTTTAAACAACTTTTTTTATTAAATCACTTAAAGAGTCTTCCATAACTATTCTATTAACTAGAACAATTTTATCCCTAAGTTTAATAAAAATTTCTTTTACTTCTCCTTCATTCATTTTCCTTAGATCGAGAAAAAATGTTAAGCCATATAATGGTATTATAATTATGGGATCCATTCTGATTACAACTTTGGCCTCTTCTGCTACCTTAATGAGTGCGTCAAGTGAAGTTATCTCTAAAAATTCTTTTCCCATAATACTTTGTTTCCAACTTGTGTATAAAAATTTTATTTTAGTATGTTCAATTGTTAGCAACTTTTTATTAAAAGGTAAGCCATATTTTTTAATTGTGGTAAAATTTTTATAATATTTTCGTTTCTTCTTAATATATGGGGAAAAGATATCGTTGGCTTGTTTTATCAATATTCATGTCTTTTGTAATCTTCCACTATGCTGACAAACTTATGATAAGTTTTCTAACTCCTTCTATTATGAATGAATTTGAAATATCTTATACGGAAATGGGTATGGTTCTTACTGGTAGTTTAATTGTTGCCTCTATACTTTATCCAACTTGGGGTTATCTTTATGACAAATATTCTAGGACAAAATTAATTTCTTTAGCCTCATTTATATGGGGTGCTACAACTTGGATTAGTGCTCTTGCAAGAAACTTTTTCAATTTTCTAATATCAAGATCTGCTACTGGTGTAGATGATTCATGTTATCCTGGAATATATAGTGTTGTCTCAGACTATTTTAAACCTGCAGAGAGAGGAAGAGCAATGGGCTTGCTTTATGCCTCGAATGTTACTGGAACTATATTAGGAAGTCTGATATCACTTTTTATTGGCTCACAGTATGGTTGGAGGTATGCATATTTCTTTACAGGTTCTATTGGAATAATTATTGCGCTAATGATATACCTTTTTGTAAGAGACCCTCAAAGAGGCATTTCTGAACCAGAACTAGAATCATTCAGTAAAATAACTGTATATAGGATTAGTAGAGAAAATATTATTAATGTTCTGAGAAAAAGGACACTGTTACTATTATATATTCAATGTTTTTCTGCAATGTTTGCTTGGCAGGCCATTATATACTGGATGTTCAGTTATCTTGTAAATGTAAGAAATTATCCAAATGATGAAGCCACCTTTTTTATGATAATTTTAATGGTTTTAATGACCATTGGATATATTGTAGGTGGTGTCTTTGGTGACTTTCTTTTTAAAAAATATAGACGTGGTAGGCTTCTATTTTCTACTCTAATTGTGTTTGCAAGTGCAATTTTGATAACTTTAACAATTTATGCAGGCTCTAAGGATATTTTCCAGTATTTTGCTATCATTACTGCTTCGGTAATTCCTATGGCGTCAGCCAATGTTATTGCTACAATAAACGATGTGACAGAGCCGGAGGCAAGAAGTTTAGCAATATCCATTCACGAATTCTTTGGGAATGTAGGAAGTTCTCTTTCTCCTCTGGCGGCTGGAATTATAGCTGATGTTTACGGTTTAGGTGTAGCCATTGCCTCCATATCATCAACTGCATGGCTTTTTTGTGGAATCTTCCTTTTTATAGCCTCACTTTTTGTGGTAAAGGATATGGATAAACTAAGAAATTTAATGAGAGAAAGGGCAATGCTCGAAAGAAAAAAGTTGGAGACTGATGAATGATGGCCGGTATCGCGGCAATACAATACAAGTTTGAAACTTTAGATTATTTGGAGTCTTATAGATTTAAGGAAAAAATGATTAAACTTGGTGTCGAAGCCTCCAAATTAATTGGAAGCGAAGGAATTATCGTCTATCCAGAAAATGTAGGTGTTTTTCTAGTGCTTGAAGGTACAAAAGCTTTTGAAAGTGAAGACATTTCAAGTACATTAAAAAAGCTTGTAATAAAAAATTTTCCCAAGCTGGTTTCAATAATGTTAACTAATTTGACAAATAAGTGGACGGAAGCAATACTAATTTGGAAAAGCAAACCTATGCTTGAAACCTACGTTAAAACTTTCGAGGAAGTTGCTAGAAAAAGTGGATGCTATGTTGTTGCAGGCTCAACATTTGTTAAATATGAGGGTAAGGTAAGAAATATTTCATATACTTTTGACCCCGAAGGAAAAATTATAGGTGTACAACGTAAGGTTCACATAACTCCACCCGAATATGAGCTAGGTCTTCATCCTTCTAGTATTGAAAAAATTAATGCCTTTGAAACAGAGTTTGGAAAAATTGGTGTAGCCATATGTTATGATTCATTTTTTGATGATGTAGTTTCTAAACTTAGAAAAGATGGTGCTGAAATACTTATTCAACCGTCTGCCAATGCTGAACTAACTTGGGATAAGGCTAAGGAAATATGGTGGAAAGGATGTTATAGTATGACTAAAAAATATGGTTTCAAGTATGGTGTTAATCCCATGGGTGTAGGAAAAATTCTTGGTTTCCAATTTGAAGGAATATCTTCAATAATAGATAGTGAAGGAAGATATTTGGATAAAGCAGAACATCATTTTCAGGAAGACATAGTTTTTATTGATAAGATATGATTTTCCTAAATTATTGATGTACTAAAAAAATTTTGTGGTAAGGGTGCCTATATTATTTTTTGATCATTTTTATGAGTTCATCTGTTGGAATAGCTGGCATACTCATTATCTTAATTGTCCCACGTGAGGATAATTCTACAGAAAGTTTAAAAATTGTTTCATTATTCGGCGCCTCTACAATGTTAACAAAATCATATGGTCCAAGTACAGCATATTGGTGTAAAACCTTTACTCCAAAAGCCTCTATCTCTTTATTAACTTCCTTGATCCTTTCAGGTTTACTTTTAATTGTTTTGGCACCCTCGTCCGTTAATGTTGAAAGTAGAACATAAACTGGCATACAAATAACTTATACAAACTTTTATATAAGTGTATAGGCAAATTTTTTAATTGAATATAAAATTTTTTGGCAGCTTTTTACACAAAATTACTAATCTTTATAGAAAAGTAGAATCCTTTCTATTTTAAGAAGCTTGGAATGTTATAAGGTCAGCCCATATATACTTGGCGGATTTTTATTCTCTAGCTTTATATTGATTAAAAATTCTATATTAAATTAAAGAATCCAGAGCAATAGTTTTCTTACAATTATGCTTGCTTTAACCTTTATTGAAACTATATTCTTAACCAAAAAAATTTATTATATTCCTTTTAAATAGTTTTAGAAGTATGGAATATGTCAATATTGTAGGAAATGATGCACTTATAATTGTAGACGTACAAAATGATTTCTGTCCTGGTGGTGCACTTGCAGTACCAGAGGGGGACAAGATAGTTCCTGTTATAAACAAGTATATTGAGAAGTTTGTTTCAAAAAATGCTATTGTTGTTGCAACTAGAGACTGGCATCCCAAAAATCATATTTCTTTTAAAGAGTATGGTGGTCTTTGGCCTGTACACTGTGTGCAAAATACTTGGGGTGCAGAGTTTCATCCGATGCTAAAATTGCCTAAGAATGTTATTGTAATTTCTAAAGCTTTTAAGCCTGAAATTGAAGCATACTCAGGTTTCCAGGGAACAGAATTAGATAAAATACTTAGGAGGAATAATGTAAGAAGACTTTTTGTTGCTGGTTTAGCCACAGATTATTGTGTTAAGGCCACTGTTCGTGATGCTCTAAAACTTGGGTATGAAGTTTATGTTCTAGTGGATGCAGTAAAGGGTGTTAACTTGAAACCAAAGGATAGTGAGGAAGCCCTTAATGAAATGGTTAATGCTGGTGCAAGATTGGCAAGCTTTAATCAACTGGTATAATGTTTGAATGTGATATAGGTTGGAAATTATTATAGAAAATTTGGAGAATGAACTAAGTAAATGGCTTTATTATGAATATGAGAATGCTTCAAAAATTACTGGAAAAAATATTGTTTTTACAAATGTTCCATCTGGTTGGGTTAAAGTTTTGTCTAAACTTGGTAAAGTCGTTCAATCACATGTTTGGGAAATTTTTGACCCAAAAGATATTATAATATTAGATCCTCAAGCTGAATTAAGACTTTGCTATGAAGATATGGTTAATAAAAAGGCTGTTGTGATTGGAGGCATTTTAGGCGATAATCCTCCTCAAGGTAGGACGTCTAAAATGTTAAGTTCATATGCAAAGGGTGCTTTGTTGAGAAATATTGGTGTTTGGCAATTTCCTATAGACGGTGCTGTATATGTTTCCTATATGGTGATGAATGGTAAAAAGTTAGAGGATATTCCTGTTAAGCGTGGGCTTAGAATAAAGATTAAGTTGGAAAAACAGCCTTATCACCATTACATAGTTCTACCCTACGCTTATCCTATAGAAAATGGGAGGCCAGTAATAAGTCATAAGCTTATAAAATATTTGATAAAAAGAAGCTTAGAATGATAACGCTTAAACAGTTAATTCTTTAAAAAAGCATGAAACTCTTCCTGTATGACATGTTGGTCCAGTTGGAAAAGCCAAATATAGCAGTGTATCGTTGTCACAGTCTACAAGAATCTTTTCTACCTTTATAAAGTTGCCTGAAGTTTCACCCTTTTTCCAAAGTTTCTTTCTGCTTCTACTCCAAAAATGTGCATATCCTGTTTCCAAAGTTTTAGATACTGCCTCCTTGTTCGCATACGCTACCATAAGAACCTCTTTAGTGTTGACATCTTGAACCACCACAGGTAATAGCCATTGTTCCTTAAACATTAAATCTTCTAACTTAACATACTCTATATCAAATTTCATAATCTAACCATCACTCCTCTTCTTTTCAAATATTCTTTAACTTCTCTAATTGTATATTCTTTGTAGTGGAAAATAGATGCTGCGAGTGCAGCATCAGCTTTTCCTAAAGTTAGTGCCTCATAAATGTGCTCAAGTGTGCCTCCACCACCACTAGCAATAACTGGAATGTTAACATTTGAGGAAATAAGTGAAGTTAGTTCTAGGTCGTATCCTTCCTTTGTTCCATCTCTATCAATTGAGGTTAAAAGAATTTCTCCTGCACCTAATTCTTCAACTCTTTTAGCCCATTCTAGTGCATCTATATTTCTTGGAACTCTTGCACCATGAGTATATACTTCAAATCCTGATTTTGTCCTATATGTTCTTTTTGCATCTATTGCTACAACAACACACTGTGCTCCATATTTTATAGAAAGTTCTTTGATTATTTCAGGTTTTTCAACAGCCATTGTATTTATTGAAATTTTGTCAGCGCCATTTCTTAATATTTTGTAAGCGTCCTCTATACTTCTTATTCCTCCTCCTACTGTAAAAGGTATGTCTAAAACTTCAGCAACATTCCTCACCACATCATATAATGTGTTCCGTGATTCAACTGTTGCAGTAATATCGAGAAAGACTAGTTCGTCTGCACCTTCGTCCCTGTATCTTGTTGCAAGTTCAACTGGCTCCCCTGCCTCTCTTAGTTCGACAAAATGTCTGCCCTTTACAACTTTACCATTATCAACGTCTAAGCATGGTATTATTCTTTTAGCTACAGTCATCTTTAGCAACCTCTAAAGCCTCTTTAATATCTATAATCTTATCATATAATACTCTTCCTAAAACTACACCTTTAACCTTCATCTGCTTCAAGATTAATAGATCACTTATTGAGGATATTCCTCCTGCTACATAGACTTGTTTTAAAAATTCTTCTACCTTTTTTAGGTATTGGATATCTATACCCTCTAACGTTCCATCTGTTTGTGTATTGGTTGTAAGAAAGAGTCTTGCACCCCTAGACCAGAGACTTTTCATTGCATCATATATGTCTATAGATAAAACTGTTTTCCATCCATCTATTGTAACTTTACCGTTCTTGTGATCAATTGCTACAATAACCTTATCTTTTCCAAAAGATAGTACCTCCTCTAACTCAAGTTTTCTTGTAAAGATTGCTGATCCAACAATAACTCTACTAACTCCTATACTAAATGCTTCCTCTATATCTTCAATTGTATGCAATCCCCCTCCAAAGTTTATTGGCAACCTTATATTCTCACATATTTTTTTGACTATTTTTCGATTATTTCCTGAACCAAATGCTGCATTAAGATCGATAACGTGTATTCCTGGGACTCCACTTTTCTCCCATTCTAATGCAACTTTACAAGGATTATCCGAATATACAATAATGTTTGATGGTTGCCCTCTTATTAATCTTACAACCTTACCATCCATCAAGTCTATTGCAGGCAATATTTCCAAAAACTCTCACCTTCTAACATATTCTACAAAATTTTTAATAATTCGTCTACCAAATTCTCCAGACTTTTCCGGATGAAATTGTGTCCCAAATATGTTTCCTTCTTCTACAACAGAAACAAATTTTATACCATAATGTGTTATCCCTTTAACAATATTGTTGTTGGAAGGGTTTGGATAATAGGAGTGTGCAAAGTAAGCCCACCTTTCTCTCTCAAAATCTGATAACAGTAAGCTATATCCTTGAGGTTCTACAAGATTCCAGCCCATATGCGGTACTTTTATTGTTTTTGGAAACTTTACTACTTTTCCTCTAAATATGCTTAAACCTTCCCCTTGTCCTTCTTCGCTTTCATTAAATAGTAACTGCATGCCTAAACATATTCCAAAAATGTATGTTCCTTTAGCTACTGCGTCTAAAATTTCATTTTTAAGATTAGATATCTTTTGAACAGCTGAAGTGAAATTTCCAACACCAGGTAATATTATAGCAGAATATTTTTCTAATCTTTCTCTTTCATCAACTATTTTTACTTGTACATTTGCTCGTTTAAGGGATGCTATAAGACTGAACATGTTACTTGCTCCATAATCTATAACTGCAAAAATCATTTACATCAGTCCTTTAGAGCTCGGACTGCCCACTCTTCTTTCATCATAGGACCATGCCTCCCTTAATGAAAGCGCTATTGCCTTGAATGCTGCCTCAATCTTATGATGGACATTTTCACCCTTTAAAATTTCCACATGTAATGTGCAGGGAATGTTTTTAGCAAAAGTTTCAATAAAGTGTATTATGTCTTCACAGGCTACATCTTCAACTCTTTGCTTTTCAAGCTTCATTTTTATTGACACATACGGTCTATTAACAAGGTCAACACTCGCTAATGCAAGTGCATCATCCATTGGGACCATAGCGTAACCAAACCTTCTTAATCCTATTCTATCTCCTAAAGCATCTTTTATTGCATTTCCTAAAACTATTGCGACATCTTCAATAATATGATGCTTAAGGTCACCCTTTGCTTTAATCTGTAGATCCATTAAGGAGTGGACCGCTAGTTCACTTAACATGTGATTTAAAAAGGCTATTGGTGTGTCAATTTCATATTTGCCACTTCCGTCTAAATTTAATGTGATAACTATTTCTGTTTCCTTTGTTTTACGTTCCAATTTCATTATTCTCATAAACTAAATCACTTTATCTTGTTCTTAAATACTTTTGGTAAGTCATTAACTGATAAAACGATTAAATCTGCATTTGATTCCATAAAATATCTTCTTACCATTTTATCATTTGGATTAACTATTCCGGCAAAATATATTTTGTTTGAAACATCCTTAGCCTTTTTAGCCAATATCAAATCTTCTGTTGAATCTCCAATATATAATGTTGGTTGATTGTCTGCCAAATTTATTAATGGTATTGGAGAAGGCTTTTTAAATAAATTTATGTTTCCAACACCATCCCTAACTATATCTTCTATAAAATATGATTTTTTTGTATCAAAATATTCTTCCATATATCTCATTTTGTATTGAATTGAAATTTTAGATCTGCCTGTAAGTAGATATATTTTTGAATTGAAAGTTTCTTTTAAAAATAATAATGTTCTTTTACTGATATACAATCTTTCTGTTTCAATATTTCCTTTTGGAATCTTGATTGGAGGAACAATATTATATATTTTTTGAAAGAGTTTTTCTCCATAATATATTGAATCAAAGATTTTTGCTAGCAGACTTTCTCGAACATTAGTTGGCTTTCCAATTATCTTAATAAATTCTTCTAGTTCATTATATGTTCCCTTTTCTTTGCATACTTTTGTTGCATATTTTTCAGGGTCTTTAATTGGATCAGATTCTATGCTATTTAAGAAGCTTTGAAGTTCTATGTTAAACCCCTTTTTACAAGATTTAGAACTAGTATCATTTTTCTGTAGTGTCAACCATTTAACTAATTCTTTAGTCTGCTCCTCTGATAGGGTTGTAAAGAGAAACAGTGCTAAAGCGTATGTTGTATCCCAGTCATTGTTGTAAATTCCTGTAAACTTTAGCTTTTCAATTTCCCTATATCCAATAAATCTTCTTTGAGGAAAGGGCTTAAAGATTATTGAAAGTGTCTCTCTTATAGTCTTTCTATAAGAATTGTTTGTATTTATTAGAACGCCATCACAATCAAAAACCAGTTTTTCTATACTATTCTTAACTTCTATAAAATTTTTATGCAAATATATTCTCTTGTCCTCTAATTTAATATAGTTTCCAGGCATTTAGTTTCCCTCAAAAATTTAATTGAATAAAAGATACAATTTATAATCACCTTATCTCTTTTCTATACATTAAACTATTTACATGATTAAGTAATCCCTCACATTTTCCGAGTTGTTCTATTACAAAATGTGTTTTTTCAGAATATTTTTCTGACGCTACAATAACTTTCACGATTTTAACAAAGTCTAGACAAGATAATCCCCCCCTATATCTTGCCTGTCCACTTGTAGGGAGTATATGGTTTATTCCACAATAATAGTCTGTTACCACACTTGAACCATTTATCATAATCGCACCCACATTTTTAATCGAATCAAGAATTTTTTCATAATCTTTTGAGAATATTTCTAAATGTTCTGGTGCAAGCTCGTTGATGAAGTCTACTGCAACTTCCTCATTTTCAGCTAAAGCTAGAAAGCCATTGTTTTCGATAGACAAATTAACAATATTACGTCTATGTGCTGACATAATATACTCTGGTAGAAGCTGTGCAACCCGTTTAATGAGATTAGAAGAGGTTGTCACAAGTCCACATATTGTGTCTGAGCTATGTTCTGCTTGCGCAATAAGGTCGAGCACGATCTGTTCAGCATAACTTTCCCCCTCAGCATATATAACAAGTTCTGAAGGACCTGCTAGCATATCTATTGCAACATCACATGCTACAGCAGCCTTCGCTAAAGTCACATACTTTCCTCCAGGGCCAACAATTTTATCCACAGGCTTAACTGTTTCGGTTCCGTAGGCTAGTGCTGCAATAGCATGTGCACCACCTATACGATAGATTTCTGTAACACCTGCTATGTCTGCCGCAACCAATAGTGGTGCGCTCAAATTTTTTGGTGGAGAAACAACAATAACCCTCTTTACTCCAGCAACTTTTGCTGGTATAGCTGCCATTAACACTGTAGAAGGATAAGACGCTTCACCGCCAGGTACATAGCATCCAACACTATTTATTGGCTTTAAAGTTTGTATAATTTGGAAGCCATCATTTTCAATTTTAAAGAACATTCTATTGAAGGTTTCTTTTTCAACTTTCTCTATATTTTCTTTTAATATCTTTAATGCCTTAATCTGTTCTTCACTAATATAACTGTATGCATTTTTTATTTCCTCACTTTTAACGGGAATCTTATCCTTTGACAGTATAATACCATCAAAAATTTTAGTGTATTCAATTAATGCGTCATCCCCTCTTCTTTTTACATCCTCTATTACCTTTAACACCATCTCTTCCCTATCTTTCATGTAAGTTCTCTTTTCTTTTATATTAGATAATACCATTCTAATATTTTCTCTGTTAATGTAGTAAGTTTTCAATCTTATTTTTCACCGTTTTCTTCCTTCGCTATATCCTCTAAGGGCATTATCAGTTGTGGCTCATGTACCACTAGACCTTGAGCCAGTTTTCTTAGTTTTGGAAGAAGCTTCATGTATTCTGAACGTGATATTACTGTGTTAACTGCGTACCATCCGGGCTTAGAAAGTTTACTTATAGTTGGCCCCTTTAGTCCAGGCAAGAGTGAAACAAGTGGTTGAAGGTTTTCTTCTTTAACGTTAACGAATATATGCAATTTTTTCCCACTTTCTATAACTCCTCTAAAGAGTGCTATAATGTCATATATTTTTTCTCTCTTCAATTCATTAGATAAAGAACTTTTGTTTGCTATTAGTACAGCTTGTGAATCTATTATTAAGTCTAATGGCTTTAATCCGTTCTGTTCTAGTGTTGTGCCTGTTTCTGAAACGTCTGCAATTGCGTCTGCCTCTTCTGGAGGTTTTGCTTCAGTAGCACCAAATGAAAGATATATTTGTATATTCTTATTTTCGCCAGTCTTCCACCATGGGGTGATAATAATAGGCTTTATTCCGCCATAAATCTGCTTGTATTCAGAGAGTGACATAAGATATTTTGAAATAGATAAAGGATACTCTGTCGAGATTCTTAGTGTCCTATTTTCAGACCAGTATTTTTTAATCATTTCATTCATATTGTTTGCTTCAAATGTTTTTGGAACTGCAAAAACAAGTTTTGTTTGACCATATTCAAGGTTTAAAAGAACTTTGACATCTGCTGATGTTTCTTGAACCCAGTCTAAGCCTGTTATCCCTAAATCATATAATCCATCAGAAACATATATTGGTATTTCTTGTGGTCTTAAAATTTTAAACTTGATTTCCGTATCACTTGATGTTGGCCTGTAGCTTCTTTCTTTGCCATATAGTTTGATGAACGCTTTTTCTATAAAATCGTAAGTTGCTTTTTCAAGAGACCCTTTAGGTATCGCAAATGAAATATTAGCCAAAATTTTTCACCTCAAAACATCTTGTTAGTTCTATAAAATGTTTGTTCACGAAAACTGTTTCTATATTTAAAAATGGTTGTCTATATTCAATCTTTGAACAGATGAACTAATCCACCCATTTCAGCCTCAACATCTTCAGTCAAAAAATTGTATTATTTAAATTTATATGTCCTCTAACTTTTTAAGGCTTGCTCTATATCCTCCTTCAAATCTTCAATATCCTCTAATCCTACGGACAATCTTATCAAATTATCCGTTATACCCAATTCCTCTTTTAAAGATTGAGGCATACTCTTTGATGCACTTAATATTGGATATGTTGCTAATGTTTCTACTCCGCCAAGGCTTGGTGTAGACTTTATTACTTTGATCTTTTTAAAGAAATTGAATGCTGACTCCTTCCCTCCCTTAACCTTGAAACTTACTACTCCACCGTATAATTGATGTTCAAAGACCTTGTTTGCAATAGAATGGTAGGCGTTATCTTTTAAACCTGGGTAATAGACTTCCTCAACGTTAGGATTATCTTTCAAGAATTCAGCGATTTCTAAAGCGTTTTCACATTGTTTAATAAATCTAACTTCTAACGTTTCCAGCCCACGAATTACAAGATATGCTTCAAATGGATTCATTATTGTTCCAAGATTCTTGCGCCAGTCCCATAGTACTTTAATTGTTTCTTTGTCTCCTGCAACTGATCCTCCAATTACATCATTATGGCCTGAAAGATATTTAGTTAGACTGTAGAGTACCAGCCACGCACCATTCTTTACTGGTCTATAAAGTATTGGTGTTGCAAATGTGTTATCGACAACAATCTTTACATTGTTTTCCTTACATACTTTTATAACCTCGTTTACATCTATAACTTTGAGTAAAGGATTTGTTATGGTTTCAACTACAACAAGACTCACTTTATCATCTATCAGGTCAATTATTTCCTCAGTATTTGGTCCACCAAATAATGTTTTTACACCATATTTGCCTAAATTTAAAGCAAGCTGCTGTGTGACACCATATGCTTCTTTAGATATTAGAATGGTGGAACCACTTTCTAGGGTCGAAAGATAAATGGTTGAAATAGCAGCCATACCACAATTGAAGGCAAGCGCATCCTCTGTATCATCAAGTTTTGCTAAAACTTTTTCCAACGCATAGACTGTAGGATTCTCTTCTCTCGAATATTTTAATTCAGTCTCTCTGGATGTTTTTCTTGGCAATCCAGTTATTTTATCAAATTGTTCCCAAACTACTGTTTGATAGATTGGAACCTTAAATAAACCTAATTCTGGATCATAAAATTCGTGTCCATGGATACTTTTAGTGGAAAAGCCTTTTAATTGTTTAGTTGAATTGGTTTCTCTATCATTAATATTTTTTTTGCTTGTTAGATTTACCACCCAACACTAAGACCAAACAGGTGAATATATATTTTTAATATAAAAAAATTAATTATGTTCTTTATCCTCCTGGCCCCCCATGGAATACTGCATCTTTCCAGACCATGTCCCAGACCACATCTTCTGTTAAAGCCTCTTTGGACATAATAACATTTTTTAATTCTTGAAATATTTTATGATGTCTTATTTCATCTTCCATTATAAGCTGAAGTATCATTTTTATCTTTGGGTCATCAATATCTTCAAGCAAGCTTTTTACTGTCTGATACATTTTGCTTTCAATTTTTATATGTAATTCTATTTCATCTTGAATTTTTTCAATATCACTTTCAGGTACCATTTTCCTACTTTTGTCCAATAAATCTAGTATTGCAATATAAAGATGTGAATGTTTTTCTGAATCAAATGCTACAGTTGTCAAAAGTGCTTTTATGACACCACTATCTATTGTCTCAGCAAGTTTCAGCAGTCTTTGGGAAAGTTCATATTCTTCTTTAACCATCTCCTTTGAAACATCTTTAACATTCATTTTTTATCAAATTTTTTTAGGGCCACATCTATTTAAATATTATCAAATTAATTAAAATTTAAAGTAATTTTGTTTTAAAAGATTTTATAGTTTTGTTTCCCAAGGAAACATTCTATGAATTTTAAAGTATTCCGCTATTCCTCCTGCTTCAACAATCTTCAACATGAAATGGGGATAAGGTTTAATATTTGCTTCTAAACCTGTTTCTAGAGCATAAACTTTTCCTGATGAAAGGTCGATGGTTAATGGTTCATTATCTTTGACCATTTTTATAAATTTTTCTTCTGAAATAATTACTGGGAGTCCAACATTTATTGCGTTTCTAAAGAATATTCTTGCAAAAGATTCTGCAATAACAGCGTTGACTCCTGCAGCCTTTAGTACTCTAGGCGCTTGTTCTCTGCTTGAACCGCATCCAAAATTTTTCTGTGCAACAATGATACTTCCTCCATAAAGTCTTTCCTTAAGTTTTGGGTCAAGATCTTCAAAAACATATTTTGCAAGTTCTTTTATATCTTGTGTCCTATACTTGTACTTTCCAGAAATTATTAAATCTGTGTTTATGTGATCTCCCAATCTAACACATTTGCCACTTATCTTCATATACTTTCACCATATTTTCTCGGGTCAACAATTTTTCCTTCTAAGGCAGACGCTGCTGCAGTAGCGGGACTTGCTAAATAAATTTTTGAACTGCTTGAACCCATTCTGCCAATAAAGTTTCTATTACTTGTTGATATTGCGACTTCCCCATCTCCTAATAAGCCCATGTGTGCTCCAATACATGGGCCACATGTTGGAAATCCTATAATACATCCTGCTTTAACAAGTTTATCTATGAACCCTTTATTGAGTGCTTCATAGTAAACTTTTCTTGAAGCTGGTATAACTATACATCGTGTTTTAACTTGTTTTCCATCCAATATTCTACATGCTACTTTGATATCTTCAAGTCTACCATTTGTACAGGAGCCTATAAACACTTGATCCACTTCTGTACCCTCAACTTCCCTAACACTTTTCACATTATCCACATTTGATGGTGCTGCAACAAGTGGCTCAAGTTTTGATGCATTAACATTAAGCTCATCAAAATATTTTGCATCCTTATCCGCTTTCACTGGCTTAAAGTTGCCTACTCTTTCTTTTAACCATTCTTCTGTTGCACTATTTAATTCCATTGGGCAACATTTTGCACCCATTTCAACAGCCATGTTTGCAATTGTCATCCGTGAATCAACACTTAAGCGATCAATACAACTTCCATGATATTCTACAGACATATAAGTTAGTCCATCAGCTCCAACCTCTCCTAACACATATAATACGAGATCCTTTGACATAACCATATCTCTAAATTCGCCTTCAACCACAATTTTCACAGATTCTGGTACCATGAACCATAATTTTCCTGTGGCCATAGCGATTGCTGCATCTGTGCTTCCAACGCCTGTTGCAAACGCATTAAAAGCACCATGTGTCACAGTATGAGAGTCTGCACCAACTACTACTGAACCAGGTTTAACATATCCCTCTTCAGGCAAAACTTGGTGGCATATACCTGATCCAGCATCATATATTTTGATGCCATGTTTTCTAGCAAATTTTCTCATTGCAGAATGTATGTTCGATATTTGAGGTGAAGGGCTAGGTGACGCATGGTCTATAAAAAATACTACTTTATTCTTGTCAAAAATTTTTTCTATACCAATTTCCTGCATTGACTCTATTGCAAGTAAAGCTGTACCATCGTGTGCAAAAACTACATCAACATCCGCTAGAACAAACTCGCCTGGTGAAACACTATTTTTTCCAGAGGATTTTGCAATAATTTTTTCAACTAATGTTGACACGCTCATCACCTACCTTTAACCCATTTTCTTGTTTTATGTGCTCAGGATAGTATTTTTTAACTAAATTAAACATTTCGATATCCGATACTGGTGTTTGTCTACCAGCATCATACATTTTTAAGATTTCCTTATGTATGTCATTTACTCTTGGATCATCTTTTATGTCGTCATCGTTAAGGTTAAGGTGTGTTTTTATCCAGTATGCGACGCTTGCCCTACCTGAATACTGGTCTATTGTCACTTGAGGCCAGATTCCGAGAACATTTACTGGGTCAAAGGGCAAATAGACTTCAGGATTTTTAAGAAAAGCGTCAATATGTATTCCAGCCTTGCTTCTAAAAGCATTTGGGCCAACTAAAGGATAATGTTCAGGGAATATTAGACCCATGCTCTTAAAAAGTTCAGCAGCCTTTACTATCTCTTTCAAATTTATTCCTTCAATACCATGTATCATAGAATATTCTAGCAACATTGCCTCAAGTGGACAGTTACCTGCACGTTCTCCTATTCCAAAGAGTGTACAATTTGAAAGTGCTGCACCACTTAACCACGCAGCAAGATGGTTTGCAGTAACCATAAAAAGGTCATTATGGCCATGAAATTCAATATTCTCTTCCTCTATACCAGTTTCTCTAATCAAAGTTTCTATCATAAGAGGTACACTTCTAGGTAAACCTGCTTCTCTGAAAGGAAGTCCCACACCAAGTGTATCGGCAATCTTTATTCTAACTGGTAACCTATACTTTTCTGAAAGTTTCATAAGCCTAGACACAAATGGTACTACCACATTCTCTATGTCTGCTCTGGTAGCATCCTCTAAAGTACATCTTGGTATAACACCGTTTTTCAAAAGAAATTCTACAACTTCCAAATATTTTTCTAAAACTTGACTTCTACTCATATTAAACTTGCTAAATATATGATAATCTGATATAGAGCATAATACTGTGGTTTCTTCTAAACCTTCCTCCAAAACAAGTTGTGCGTCTGATAATGTTGCCCTAATCCATCCTACTGGTTTAGGATAATCGAATGCTAATCCCTTTATTTTTCTAACAACTTCCTTATCCTTTTTAGTATAAAGAAATAGCTCGGTAGAACGTATTACACCTTTCTTTCCTCCTAGAGCACTAAGGATTTCATAAATTTTTAAGGATTCTTCTACCGAAAATGTTTTCCAACCTTGCTGTCCATCACGTAATGTTGTATCTGTTATCCAAATATTTTCTGGAACCTTATTTAACTTTATTTTTGGAGGTGAGTCGAAGGGGAATATGTCTCTAAAAAGATTAATTTTTCCATCAACTTCCATTTTTGGTCCTATGTTATCTGTCATTTTTTAAACTCCCTAAACCAAAAAGTTAAGAAAATATAAACTTTTCACAAATATTTTTGTTTTTATGCCAACACACTATTTTCCAAAAATTTTTCTAAAACCTTCAATTAACTTCTGAAATGCACCTCTTTTTTCTTCTTTTTCAAGTTTTGTAACATCAGTTTTTAATGTTCTTTTTTCTAATATTTGCTTAAATGTGTTATATATTATTTGGCCATTATTAGAAAGTCTATAATTAAATTCTATTCTTTCAACTAAACCATTTTCAAGCATTTTCATTAACGTAACATAAAGTGAGGATTTTGGAAGACCTGTTATTGTAAGAAGTTGGAGAAAAGATTTAGGTTTGCCATCTGACATGTTTAAAGCATTCATTATAGTATAAGAGTTTTCATCTAGAACACCCAAGACCATTCTATGAGGCTGCTTCGGCACATTAAAGAAAAAATTAACACTGTATAAAAATATTTTTTCTAATACTTTTCTGGCTCTGTAGGAGGAGGTGGTGGAGGGGGTACTGGTAAAGTTTGGGCTGACGGCATTTTCTTAATTTCCTCTAATATTGTGTTTCCTATAACCTTAATCATGGTAGCATATACTGCAACTCCAACAAAAATTGAAATCACAATAAATGATAACATTATTGGCCACATATAATTTGTAACAATTTCCTGGAGAATTTGTGGGTTATTAATTATCTGGGTAGGGTCTTCAACTACTGTGATAAAGCTTGCTAAAATTGAGGAAATGGCGAATGAGAATAGTAGGAAACCTACTATCGCCCAAAGAATACTCCATAATAATATAATAAATCCCTTATAAAATGCTTTACTCCAACTAATCATATCATTCGTCAACAATCATTTCCTAACTCTTATATAAAAAGATATTTCTTTCTCTTTTCTAAAAATAAATAATGTTTAAATAAAGTGGTTTAAGACTCCTTCATGAGGAAAAATGGAAATAGTATTGTATGTGGAACAAAAAAACTTTGAAAAATTAAAGCAAAAACTTTTTGGAGATAACATAGTTTCCAGAGCTAATTTACTAACCCATGAAGCACAATCATTTGGTAAAGAAGGTGGATTTTATATAAGGGTGTTAGGTGATGAAGAAGAGTGTAAAAGAGCTTTAGAGCTTTCAAAAGATTTGGGTGTTGAAGTAACTGGTGAAGAAAGGGAAATGGTGCTTAAAAAACTTTATGAAGAAAGTGAACGTTCTCTTGAAGGCTTTGGCGGAATATTTGGATAAAAGAGATAAAAAGTTTGTCTATTGTCAAAATATCTATTATTTTTCTAAATTGTGCTAATTTTTCTATCTATTTTTTGTTCTACTTCCTTTTGAATTTGTGTTAGGTAAGCATGTATTTCTTTTGACACCCTTATTCCACTTTGAATTGCAAATCCTATATAGGATGGGCCAAGTAACGCGTCTCCTGCTATGAAAACTTTTTCATTATTAGTTCTGAACTCTTTTTCAACTTTTATATTAAGTTTTCCACCATCATTTGGAATTGATGGTGCAAGTCCAACCGCTATAAGTACATTATCTACTTGAATAAGATGTTGGGAGTCTGGAACAATTTTTAATTCAAATTTACCATTATCTTTTTCTATTACAGTTTTCACCACCTTTATTGCCTTAACAACTCCATCCTCACCAATAAACTCTATAGGTTGAGTGAAGTCCATAACATGAACACCTGAGATCTCTAAATTTTCAATAATCTTTTTTCCAGCTGGAGCTTGCCATTTTCCTCTACGGTAAATTAAATAAACTCTCTCAACATTATTTTGTAGTGCAATATGGCATGCGTCTACAGCCGTCAACCCTCCTCCTATAACTGCAACATGGCCACTAAGCTTAGGCAAATTTTCATTTTTTAGATAACCTAATTTACAAAAATTATAATTTATAATATAATCTAAAGCATAATATATTCCTTTTAAATTTTCTCCAGGAACTCCCATCCTTTTATATGTCCATGCTCCTGTTGCTATCAGTACCGCATCATATTTTTTGATAATATCAGAAAGAAGGATATCTCTTCCTACTTCTGTGTTAGTATAAAAAGTTGCACCTGACTCCGCAAGCTTCCTTATATTCTCTCTGACCTTTTCTTTATTTATCCTATATGATGGAATACCAAATATTAAGAGGCCTCCGGGTTCACACATTTTCTCATAAACATGAACCTCATGTCCTAATTGGATTAATTCTTTTGCTGCAGAAAGACCTGCAGGCCCCCCTCCTATTATTGCCACTTTTTTACCTGTATATTGGCTTGTCTTTTCTATGTTTATTTTTAATTCCATGGCCTAAGCTATTCGCATCATTTCCTTACCTTATAAACTTTTTTAACATATTTTTTATAAAAAGCCACTAAATTTTATAAAATAAAAAACTTAATAAAAAATTATTACATTTTTTATTAAGTTTTATATAATTGGATGTAACCTACTTTTATACTATGGTGTCATTTTATAACATTAATTATGTTAAATAATGCTATAGAAAAATAGTAGGTACACTTTGAAAATATAGAATTTTAATAGTTCCTAAGTCATTTTAGTCTTTATTTCTTCTATTTTTGAGCGAATTATTCCTAATGAAACCTTCTGCTGGTCTATCAAGATTGTCATCTTTGGTGAAAGTAAGGTAATTTTTATTGACCCCAGGCTTTCAGGATACTTTTCCGTGTACATGTCTTCCCATGTTAAATAATCTTCAATATCTTTATGGTTTTGGAATAGTAGCAAATTATATCGGCCATTGCTAATATGATATGCTAAGCTTATGTGATCATCTTTTAGAATATCTTCTACTATCCTATCCTTGTTTGACCTTACTTCAACTAGGGATAAAAATAGTAAATAATTTGGTGGTACAAAAAAATTTGGAAACCTACATAATGGTTTCAAAATTATTCCGGTTTCTTTTAGCCTTTGTATTTTTTTAAGGACTGTTCTTCTTGATACATTAAGTTTTCTCGCTAGTTCATTCTCGTTTACTACTATGCCCTCGCCTTTCAACAGACATTCTAAAATTCTAAGAGAAATATTGTCTAGTCTACATCCATTAATTTCAACATATCCTTTTTTCTCGTACTCTTCTTTAATTAAATTAAATCCTACACTTGGCTCGTACTTAAAAATTCCTTGATTTGAAAAGTAAAAGTTATTTGATGGCGCTCTTTTTCCTCTTTCTGGAATCTTTCCGTCAGCAACAATATTTTCCCTCCAAACATGATAGTCCCAAATGCTTTTATGAAACTCAAATATTAGCATATTACTTTCTCCCTCCCTAATTCTATATGCTGCAAAGATGTTTTTATCCTCCTTTAGCCATTCTATAATTCTAGAATCATAGGGGAGGTCAGCATAGGATACTACTAAAAGAGGTAACTCCTTAAATAAGGCTTTGAAAGGTGCTACTGGACGATCTATAATCCTATTTGATAGAAGCATATCGACTCTTTCTTTTATAGTCTTTCTATGCTTTTTAAGCAACCTAGAAAGTGATGCTATATTAATTTCTATTCCTTCTCCAGAACAGATTTTTTCAAGCAGTAGTAAGTCTAATAGGTCATTTGGAAGTAGGGACATTGTTTTCCTATGCTAAATTAATTTCCTTAAAACTTTTTCCTTTTCCACGTATATGCCATTACTGTTCTTTTACTAATTCTCCTGTATTCTCAAAAAATCTTATACCAAAATCTTTTTCCAAAACTTTTTCCTGAAAGTCTTTTGATGAGAGTGTTAAAATAAATTTTTGTATATTGTCTTTTCCAATATTCTTTTTTAAAATTACAAAGTCAAAGACTTCTTCTGTAAAAGGTATAAAGTTTAGGTTTAGAAGTTTTGCCACAGCTTTTATTGCAAAGCCACAGTCCACTTTCCCCTCCTTTACAGCAACAGCAACCTCTAAATGTGATCTTACCTCATTATTGTAACCTCTAATTTGCTTGATCACGTCATCAAATTGCATTTTCTCGTTTGATGCAAAATTCATTATTAGTCTATCTATTAAAAACCTTGTTCCAGAACCTTTATTCCTATTTATAAATGTCACATCCTTTCTTAAAAGGTCTTTTATAGAAAATATTTTTTTAGGATTCCCCTTTTTTGTAACAATACCTTGGGTCCTCCTATAGCCTCTGATTATCGAAATCTTTTCACCAAAAACTTTATTCTTTAACAGATATGTATTATATTCTCCAGTTTTTTCATCAAACAAGTGTATTCCTGAAATGTCTGAAAAGCCTTTAAGGACAAGGGTTAATCCTTCGTAGGAGCCTACATTAACATATTCTACAAAAAAACCTCTATATTTTTTTTCAAGTGTTTCGATTAAAATTTCTAGTGTAGGACAGTGACTTCCAAAAATTGAAAGGTCTGCTTTAAGAAGTTCTTTTTTGTTGATCATTTTAAACTTTTTTTCCACTAACAGATATTTTTGAAGTAATGTTTCCCCTTCAATCGTTAATTTTGCACTACCTCCACCTAATCCACCAAAGCTGCGTTCTACAAGTTTACAGCCAAACTCTTTTTCAAGCTCATTTATTCTTGTCCAAGCAAGTTTATAGTCTTCTCCAACATATTTTGCCGCCATCATTATAGAACCAAATTTTCTAATTCCATGTAATAGTTTTGCACTCTTTTCATCAATTCCCTCTAGCCTGTTTTCTAATTTTATTGAGAAGCTGGTCTTAACATTCAACATTTTTATAAAACCTATCTTTTCCTTTAAGCTGTTCAAAATATTATTTCACCATTAACAAACTTTGATGTTATATCATTTTTTGGATGTTCAAAGAAACTTTTAACATCTCCTTCCTCAACTATTTTTCCATTGTAAAGTAATGCTACTTTGTCAGCTAACTTTTTTGCCTCAAACATGTTGTGTGTTGTTAATATCACAATTGGCTTTTCCTTTATACAATATTCTTTTATTATATTTTCTATTATTTGTGTGTTGAATGGGTCAAGATTTGATGTAGGCTCATCCAATAAAAGTATTTCAGGTTTTAATATTAGTGCTCTTGCAAGACATACTCTCTGTGCTTCTCCACCAGATAAAGTGTATGCATGCACATCACGGTACTCGAGTAGGCCAATAGTTTTTAGAATATCATTTACTCGCTCAATAATCTCATTTTTTCCAAACCCTCTTATTCTTAAACCAATTGACACATTATCGAAGACACTTGAATTATATAGTACTGGCTGTTGGAAAACCATCGCCATTTTTTTAATATGAAATCGTTTTTCTTCACCAACCAATCCTGTTAGGCATATTTGGTCAAAGAAAACTTTTCCTCTATCCGGTGTTTCAAGGAGGTTTAATATTCTAAGCAATGTTGTCTTTCCTGACCCATTTGGACCTATAATACATAATATCTTTCCCTTTTCAGCCTCAAAGAAAACACCTTGTAACACTTTTCTTCCCTCGTAACTTTTCCACAAATCCTCCACTCGAAGCATCTTAATCACCAAATTTTAATCTTCTAAGCTTTTTTCTAAATGTTGTATTCTGCTTTGATTGCAAATATGTTAAGAAAATGTTTATGAAAAATGCGGTTACCAAAAGTATGATGCCCAAAGTTAATGCAATATCAAATTCTCCCATGCTCGTATACAACAATATTGCAGTCGTAAGTGTTCTAGTAAAATATCTTATATTTCCTCCGACGATCATTATAGCTCCAACCTCAGAAATTGCACCACCAAATGCGGCTACTATACTAGCTAAAATTCCAACTCTAGCTTCCTTTAGAAGTATAAAGAATAGTTGGTATCTTGTCGCACCTAATGAAAGTGTTTGCTCTATAACCTTTTCTGGAACAGCGGCTATGGTAGAATAAGAAAGTCCTATTACAATAGGTACAGCCATAATAAGTTGTGCCAAAATCATTGCAGAAGGTGTATATAAGAGGTTTAGTGGCCCAAATGGTCCTGAAGTGGACAATAAAAGATAAAGTATCAATCCTACTACAACAGGAGGTAATCCCATTAAAGTGTTAACAATAGATAGCACAAGCTGTTTTCCCCTAAACTCTTTCAATCCAAGAATAATTCCTAAGGGTAAGGATATTAAAGTTGCTAATGCAACAGCAGTACACGATATTTGAAACGACAAAAGAGTTATATGGATTATTTCATCGTTAAAAATTAGGTGTGGAAAAACCTCCAACTTATCCACCTTCTATTATCTTTTTCCAATAATTAACCTCCTCTTCTTCATAGGAATCGTTTATTCCAAGCTCACTTAATCTTCCAAAAGCTGGATGAAAGAGTTTTTGACCATTTTTTGTATAATTGGCTATAATATTTTGTCCCTCTGACGAAACTAGAAAACTTACAAATTTTTGTGCACATTCATAATTTATGCTAGGCTGCTTTTTTGGGTTAACGATTATAGCCCTGTAAAGGTTCAAAAGCCTAGGGTCTCTTTCAAAAAGTATTGTTAACGAAAAACCTACTGTGTCTTTTATTGTTAGGAAAGTTGACCTATCAGATAAAGTATATGCTTGTTTCTCGTTTGCTATTATTAAAGCCTGCTCCATACCTTGCCCAATTTCAATATACCATTTCTTTTTGTCAACCTTTAAACCAGTATAATTCCATATTTCCATTTCCTTCAAATATGTACCAGACATGTCTCCACGTGAAATAAATAGGGCATTTCCATTTTCTCCTGCCTCATAAATTTTTTTAAATGCTTCAATAACATTTTTTGAAGTATTTACTCTTGCAGGATCATCTTTTGGCCCTACTAATATGAAATCATTCCATGCAAATGTAATGCCATGTACTCCATACCCGTCCAAGATGAACTTCTCTTCAAGTTGACGATTATGAACAAGGATGATGTCTACGTCACCTCTTTTTCCAACCTCTATTGCTTGACCTGTTCCAACTGCAATCCAAGTGACATCTATGTTAGGGTTACTTTTTTTAAATTCTATCTTTATCTTATCTAGTAGTCCTGAAGCATCCAAACTTGTTGTAGTAGCTATTCTTAGGGTTGTCTTTTGAGCATAAAATTTTGGAAAATTTATTGTTATTAGACTTAATATTGTTATAATGAATATCATTACTGTAAAAACTTTTTTACCAGTTAACATACTCAACGTTATGGTAAAAAAACATAACGGTATTTAAACTTTTAAAAATATCAGAGATTTTATGGAATCAAAAGAGCTCAAATTACAAATATAAATGCTTAATTCAAAAATGATATATATTTAACCTATTCATGCTCTTGATAAGCATGAATGCATTGTTAGACGGATTTTTAGATTACGTGAATGCATACTTATTACCTTGGGGTCCAGCTGGCCTGTTTATACTCTCTTTTATAGAGGCGATCTTCTTTCCTATCCCACCTGACGCAATGTTAATTCCTCTTGTATTACTAGATCCCGCTAACGGTCTTTTTTATGGCCTAGTGGCAACTATTTCATCTGTAGCCGGGGCTGTAGTAGGATATTATATTGGCCTTAAGGGAGGTAGACCAATTTTAAAACGATTTGTCAGCGAATCTAAACTTAAGAAAGTTGAATATTTTTATGAAAAATATGGTGTATTGGCTGTAGGAATTGCAGCTTTTACACCAATACCATTTAAGGTTTTTACTATCACTGCCGGCCTTTTTAGGCTTAAAAACTTTCTTGGCTATATTGTTGCCTCAATGATTGGTAGAGCCGCCCGATTCTTACCTGAATCATATCTAATAATGCTTTATGGAAATCAAATACTTGAGTACTTTTTCTCGCAATTTGAATTGTTTACGATAATATTAGGCATAATCTTGATTGTAATGTACATTTTTCTCAAATATTTTAATCAAAAACCTAAATAGATTCTGCTTTGATTTATTTAGCCAAAATTTTGCAAGTGCTTTAATAATATTAAATTCTTTGGGCACTAATTAAATAAATTACTATTATAGATATTCCGCACATTAAAGTAAATATTCTTGTTATTTCAGCATATAATGGTTGAACTTGTGAAAACATTATTGCACTTAAAGGTGAGAAAGTTAATAATAGATAGAGTGTGCAAAATAAACTAGTTATAGAAAATACGGCTATTTTATCACTTTTTGTGCGAACAAGAGGCTTTAAGTTTAAATCAAATATGGTCCTGTTTTCAAGCCCTTTTAATGCAACTAACATTGGTGGTACAATAATCAAAATAAATGGTACCATGGTCACTTCCCAAAATATAGTAAGACCAAATATTGTCAAAAGTAATGCTTCATTTGATATTTCAATCCATTTTGGGACAATAACTGTTAACCAAAATGCTACTCCTGATGCGGCAATAAAATTGCCTACCAAAGTTCCAACTACTGTTCCAATAACAAATTTTGTCCACGACCTATGCTTATGTACGATAAAACCATATAATAGGAAACCGAAAAAGTTTCCTGGTACACCTGAAACAAGGCTGCCGATCGGGCCTAGACCTGTTGGTAGTATGAAGCTTCCTCTCTTTTTACCCGATGCGACTCCCCAGTCTGCTATCCAAGGGTTTGCAATTAATGCGAAAAGTGCTGGAATAATTACTGCTGGTCTAAAATGGCCAACACCCCAAGGTGTTGGAATCGTTGCAGTAAGTGCAATAAGTGCTGCATATAATGTTGCACATAATGCTATTAAAACTATTGATTTAGTCTTATGTATTACCATATTCTTATATCCCCTAAAAAATTGCATATCAATATTTTCTATAGAAAACTTAAATAGGTATATAGAATATTTATAGTTATATGGAGTATAGAAAGGTTCAAGAAGTTGGAAAAGGAACACTATTAATTTCTTTACCTAAAGATTGGGTAAAAAAGTATGGTGTCTGCAAAGGGGACGTATTGGGTTTAGAGGTCGACCAATTCGGTAATCTAATATTATTTTCTACAAAAAAGAAGTTTACAGAAAATTTGTCGGTAGTAGATTGTAGGAAAAGAAGTTTAAAGGCTGTCTTGGACGATATTACTGGTGCATATCTTTTAGGCTACAATCTAATAAAAGTTGTAAATTTATCTTTCATAGAAAATGGTGATAGAAAGGATGTTAAGACATTCTTATCTAAACTTGCTGGCTTAGAAATTGTTGAAGAAGATAAAGATTCAATGTTGGTAGAGTTTGTTACAGACATAAGCTTATTGAATCCTAATAAGATTTTAAATAGGATGAGTTTACTTGTTAAAACAATGTTTCTTGACTCATTTTCCTCTCTACTAAATCATGATAATATACTTGCTGAAGATGTTATTAAGGTTGATGATGAAGTTGATAGACTGTATTTTCTTTTTGTTAGACTTATTAGAAGTGCAATTCAAAGCCCAGATATTATGAGAAAGTTTAACCTTAGTGCAATAGAATGTTTAGACCATAGACTTTATGCAAGCCTCATCGAATCAATAGGCGACTATTCTAGCATGATTGCATCGAATGTTATAAATAGTGTAGGCATCACATTGGATAATGGGTTATCAAATGTTTTGCATGAAATCAAATTGTCTTTTGAGAAAATGTTTGATATAGCTTATAAAGCGTACATGTCTAAAAATATTACTTTAAAAATGAGCATACTAACTATATCTGACTCTATAGAGGAAAAGATTAACTTAATAAGAACTCTAACATTGAATAGGTCTATAAAGGAAATTTCTAAAATCTCATCTATAATTTCAGCAATAAACTTTACTAGAAAAGCTTTAGCGGATATAACAGACCTGACGACACCATCAATAACCGTCTGAAATTAAAAAAAGAAAGGAGGAAAGTCTAGTCTAAAACTCCTCTTCTTCCTCCCACTCTTCTTCCCATCCTTCTTCTTCCCAGTCTTCCTCAAATTCCTCCTCAAATTCTTCTTCGAACTCTTCTTCCATAAGGTTCGTTGGAGGTCTTAAAGTTTCTTGCTTATAAAGATTTTTCAAAATTATATAAACATTAAAATAATAGATTTTATTTGTTTAATATCCAGTCTAAAATTTTCTTAGACCACCCTCTTCTTCCCATTAAATATGCTATTATGCCAATGCTGTAAACTAAAGCTATTAGAAGCAATATTGATAGAGAAAATATCCTTATAAAAAATACATTACAATTAACAAAAATGTAGAAGTTAGCTACTATACCTCCACCTAATGTGACAAAAAGGATAATCGACAAAATTATCTTTTGGTTCAAAAATATTCCTTTACTTTCCAAAAAGGCGGTTATCATGTAAGTGCATACTGAAGCCGAAAACCAGCTGAATATAGCAAAAATTGGATCATTTTCTAAATACTTTCTTATGGCTAAAGAAAAAGTTGCAATAAAAACTAAAATCAGAGACAGTGGATAAGATTTTCTTCTAATGCCTAAGTCACCATCGCATTAAATTATTATAGTAGTATTATATAAAAAATTTTTGTTACAGCAAAACCTTTATCTTATAAGCATGTTAAACCATTATACGATTGTTTATGACGTTTCCTAATAGTTTGATTTTGGAGCTTGAAAATATTGTTGGAAAGGATTATGTGTTGTCTAAAAAGGAGCAGATTGAACCATACTTGTATGATGAAACTTTTGTTGCAAGTTCGATAAAGCCTTCAACAAACTGTATTGTTGTAAAACCTATAAGTACAGAGCAGGTTTCAAAGATAGTTAAACTTGCAAATGAAAAAAGGATACCCATTTATCCAAGGGGTGGAGGGACTGGTGTTGTAGCTGCAGCTGTTCCAACAAAAGATGGTATCATAATCTCTTTGGAGAGGATGAAGAATGTTATCATAGACAAGGATAACATGATGGCTTTGGTTGAGCCGGGTGTTACTTTAGAGGAGTTTGGGCGGATAGTTACTTCAGCTGGATTCATCTTTCCACCCTATCCTGCAAACGAGCAGGCTTCTATGGGTGCTATAACCGTAAACAATTCTGGTGGTGCTAGGGCTGTAAAGCATGGTGTTATGAGACATCATGTTAAGGGTTTGGAAGTTGTTCTACCCACAGGTGAAATATTAAATTTAGGTGGTAAACTTATAAAGGATAATGTTACATCAAGCCTTATCCAATTGATTGTTGGAAGTGGAGGAATACTTGGAATAGTTACAAAGACTACTGTAAAGCTCTTGCCTAAGCCAGAATATCAGTTAACACTTCTTGTTCCATTCAATAATAGGCATGATGCTTTCAGTGCGGTAGCACCAATACTATCTAGTGGAATAGAACCACTCTCGCTCGAGTATGTGGAGAACAAGTGTATGGATATTTCTGCAAAAGATTTGGGTGAAACATGGTATACTGATATTCCTGGTCCTGTGCTTTTACTTATACAGTTGGCTGGAAAAAAAGATATTGTTTTTAGTGAAGCAGAAAAGGCAAGCGACTTCTGTTTAGAACATAATAGTCTAGAACCTAGAATAGCTGAAGGAAGTGAAGAAAATAGGGTTTGGAAGATTAGAAAAAATGTTCTAGCAGCATTAAAGCCTCTCTCTTCAGATGTGCTCGATGTTACCGTTCCACCAGCTCAAATGGGAAAACTTGCCGACGAGCTTGATAGGATAGCTTCAAAATATAATACTGAAATACCCGCCTACGGTCATGCTGGTGATGGAAACATACATCCACATATTTTAAGGAAAGACCTTGAAAACTGTGAAAAGATAAGGAACGAAATATATGAGGCTACACTAAATTTGGGTGGTGTTATTACTGGCGAGCATGGGGTTGGTAAGGCGAGAGTAAAGGAATTCTATAAGTATGTGGATCCGAAGGTTATAGAACTTTTATCTGGAATCAAGAAACTCTTTGACCCAAATAACATTCTCAATCCTACAACAATGTTAGGCTAAAAAATTTTAAATTATTATCAACAAATATAAGGGGATATTGAAACTATTTTTATTTTCTTCCTAGAGGATAATATTTTACTGCAATAAGGAAAACACTTAATGCAACAATTATAATAAATGCCATTCCTAAACGCATACTCCAAATAACTTCAATTGACTGTACTTCGCCTGCAACATACCCACTTAATCCAAAGATAAAAGCGGTACCTAATCCAGTGAGTGCTAGAGCAAATCTGTCTACAAAAGTGCGAGCACCATAATATACGCCCTCCCTTCTAAAACCTGTCTTCATTGCATCCTCGTCTATTACATCAGGTATCAAAAGTTCCCTAGAAAGTTGTACACCACCATTTACTGCGCCGAAAAAGGCTGTTAAAATTACTCCTTCTATTATAGAGTGTGCCCAAAGTGTTAGAACAAGTAGTCCTGAAGTCATCAATATTGTGGCAAGAGCAAGTGTGATTCTGGAACCAAATTTTACACAAATTTTTCTCCAAACGGGATAAAATAATATTGGACAGATTATCATTGGTGCGCCAACTATCGTTATATCGCCAATATCTCCTCCCAAAAAATGTTTTACAATAAATGGTGTCATAGCCTCTAACATACTCCAAATCCAGCTTGTGGTTAGGATTAGAAATGCTGCTGTAATAAATGATTTGTTCTTGAAGGTTATCAGAAATGTTTCTTTGATTGGTAAAGATCCTTTAGCCACATACTCCTTTTTTTCCTTGCTTCCTAAAAGTGAAAGAAGAAATGAGCATCCTCCCATGAAGCCTAATGTTAAACCAACAATAATCCATCCTTGAAATTGTCCAAAAATTTTAGTAAATTGTGTTATAATCTGTGGTGCGAGAATAAAGGTTATTATTACTCCTATTGTTGCAAAAACCTGCCTATAAACTGCAACCTCACTTCTTTCACTTAAGCTAGTATACATTTCTGGAAAAAGTGCATTCCATCCAACATCAACTAATGTGTAAACAAACTCAAAAGAAAATACAACTAATATAAAATATCCAAATATATAGAAATTTGTAGGGTCAGATAATGCTTGTCCTCCAAGTGGAGGAGACCACATCAAAGTAAAGAGTAAGATCATTAAAGGTGAAAAGAAAAGAACGTATGGTATCCTTCGCCCCCAACTACTTTTTGTTCTATCAGAAAGGTATCCTGCTATCATATCGTTTATTGAATTCCATATACCATAAGCTGTCATATAACCTATTCCAACTAAAATAGCATCAAGATGAACAATATCAATATAAAAGTATGTTAGGTAAGTTGCAATAATAGCGAATATCAGTGACTCTCCAAATGCACCTAGACTATAGGAGATCTTCTCTTTTTTCCCACTAAATCTACCAATAAGTGGCAAAATCGATCAACCTAGAATCTTTCACCTATACCTTCCATACTTGTCTCTAGCTTCTGAAATTTTTAGAAGATTTTCTTCTGGTGTATTTGGACTTAAACCACATCCTGGACCTAAAGCGAAACTTATACAATTTCTACCCAATTCTATAGAATGTTTGACCATCATTTCAACATCATCCGGTGTACCTGTAAAAAGTGGTCCCAGATGGTCTATTCCAGCGCATAATGGAATCTTGTCCCCAAATTTTTCAACAGCCCTTTCAAGAGGATATGTTGAACCTGGAGCATAAAATTGTAGTTCGTTAATGAGCTTAGGTTTACCGAATTTTTCATAAATAAAGTCTAAGTCTGGGTCCCAACTGCATACGTGAGTCGTTATAGGCACATCATTGCCTATCCTTTCTCTAACCTTACTCAAGTATTCTAAATCTAGTTGGGCAAGCCATTCTCTTAACTCAGGATTTAAAAGAGACCTATCATAGCCACTGAATCCCATACAAAAATTCGTAAAGTTTACAGCCTCAACCATCTTATAGGCTACATCAACAGTCCATTCCATCAAAGGCCCCCTAACCATTCTAGTTAAAGTACCCATAAGGTCTGGAAATATCATAACATCCCTCATAACCTCTGTCATTCCAATTGTAAGCGCTAACGTTGCAGCTGGTCCAAGAATTCCTTGTCTCAAAAGAACTTTCTTCCCAATCTTTTCCGCTACAATCTTCCAGGCGTCAAATAGTGTCTTCGCTCTCCTACATCTTCTTGGATCAAATTCACTCAAATTCTTTTCAATTCTTTCAACCTTCTCAAAAAATCTGTCGTAAACGCTTCTGTCAGGCCTGTAACGCCAGGGTGGTATCTTTGCTTGAACAACATGGTCTAAAATTTCAACCTCTGCACCCAATATTTCGTACATAACCCATTGGTCAGTGTTAACGCCAGTAATGTCTACCCTAAACTTTTCAGCTACCCTGATATGTCCTAAAGCTATTGCCTTAGAGTCGTAAATGTATTCTTTTAGGCTTGATGTGCCAGAATATTGCCAAGCCAAATAGACAGACTCTAACCATATCGGCATCTTATCAGGTTTTTCACCACGTAAGTATGTTAAGGCTCTTTCAAGACCTGTTACTTCAGCCATATTTTGCACGCGCCTCCGAAACAAGTCTATTAGCAAGTTCTAAAGCAGTTTTAGGATCATGTCCCCAACCGTCTAAACGATACTTTTCCGCAATATACCTATTACCTTGAACTCCTCCAACTATAACTTTAACCCTATCCCTTAAGCCCTCCTTTTCCAAGAAATCTACAATCTTACCAAGCTCAAAAATCGCATTAGTTAAAAACATTGAAATTCCAACTAAATGAGGCATATGTTCTATAATTCCTTTTATAAAATTTTCTGCCATCAGGTTTTCACCCAAGTCTATAACTTCAAATCCATCAGCCATGTAAAGAACCTTAATAATATCCTTGCCAATATAATGCATTGAACCAAGTGTACCCATAAGAATTTTACCCTTCACATTCACCTTTACTTTATCCTTCAAGATATTGTATCCCATGTTAAAGGCAGCTATTATTGCAGAAAGTTGCGGTAATGCAAACTCTTTACCAAACCTTTCACAGGCATCTATCATAGCTTTACGAAGTTGTATTAAAATTAGTTCTGGATCCACACCTTCAGAAAGAAGCCTTTTCACCTCGTTTTCGACTTCAAAAGGTTTAAATTCCATAGCAAGTTGATAAATTTTATCAACTTCCATAATTATCTACAATAAAATAGATGATATAAGGTTATATTTAAATATTTTATAAAAGTGATGTTCTCTTTTTCTAAAATTTTTCCATATAATCAACTATCTTTGAGACAACAGTTTCAGGAACATATGTTTTTGCTCTCTTGCTCAATTCGTCTCCAATCTTTCTTCTTATATTTTCATTTTCTATTACATAAACAAGTTTTCTGTAAAGCTCTTCCTCATTATACTCGTAAAGACATTCTTCATATCCTCTTGTTATTTCTGGATAACTACAATGGTTTGGAAGTATACAACAGTTTCCTGTATACATTGCTTCAACGGTTGCTACTCCAAATGTTTCATGTGTTGCAGTAGAAACTTGTATATGTGATTTCCATAATATAGGATAATATGGGTCTGCCCCAGGTTTTTCTATAAAAAACACTTTATCAGAATATTTTTTCTTAAAATCTTTTAGCGCTAAGTCAATTTGCATGTCGTCACAAATGCTTCGAGTGAAAATTACTTGAATATCATACTTTTTTAAAAGTTTATCCATTACTCTTACAAACATTATAGGATTTTTGCTTGAAATAAGATTATGATTAAATACTATAGTGAGTTTTTCGAATTTTTTGTCAGTTCTATATCTTTCTATAAGTTTAGCATTAATTGGTAAGCCTACAACCCTATACTTCTCATACAACTTTCTAGCTATGTTTTCATTAAATTTTCTAATTTCATCATCCATAACCTTAACAGCATATTCTGAAACCTGAAATATCATGTCCATAACATATAGATTTGCTAAATCCGTTATCTCCATGTCAGGATAGTTTATGAACCTGAAGACATCTGTAGGATTCCAGTGGCTTCCATGCGTGTATCCACATAACCTTATCTTGCTTTTAAAATCACATAAAATTCTCTTTATTTCACTTGGAAAATGGTGAAATATATGGAATATAAAGATGTAGTCAAAATTATCCTTTGATATAATATCAATTAACTGCTTATAGCCCTCGTAAATCCATTGAAGCTTAGAAACTGTTGGTGAAGTCTCTTCAACATAAGGAATTATGTCGATAACTTCAACACCCTTTTTTCGCATTTCTTCTACAATTGCATCTGGTATTGTAGCACCATAGCCTATCATATCCGTTGCCATAGAATCGCTTTTCTTTAAAGTAAAACTTCTAAGAAATGCAATCTTCATACACTATATTCTATTAAAATACGCTATTTTAAATGTTTGCAAAAACTTTTTATTTATCTAAAAAGAAGTTCTATTTATGGAAGAAATTTTTGTAACTTTTCTAAGTGAAGGTGAAAAGGTAGCTGGCATGCTTCACGTGCCAGATAAAATTCCTGCTCCATCAATAATATTATGTCATGGTTTCACTGGAAACAGAATTGAAGCTCATCGCCTATTCGTTTACGCTGCAAGAGAATTATGTAAAAAAGGATTTGCTGTGCTAAGGTTTGATTTTAGAGGCTGTGGTGAAAGTGAGGGCTCATATGATTCGATAACAATTTCAGACGAAGTCAAAGATTTGGGTAGTGCACTAGACTTCCTCTATACCAGGAATGAGGTCTTGAAAGATAAGATTGGTGTCATAGGATTAAGTTTAGGTGGTGTTATATCTATTTTAAAGGCTGCTGATGATGAAAGAATTAAGGCTGTCTGTACATGGAGTAGTCCAGGAGATTTGAGGGAAATGGAATCAAGTATTAAGAACATGTTTGGAGAAATGAGCTTAAACAGAATTCTTTTAAAATCGTATATTGACTTGCCTACAGGGGATAGGATAGGAAGAAAGTTTGTTATAGATGCGCTAAAGCATAATGTTCTAAAAAGTGTTTCAAAAATTTCTCCAAGGCCAATTTTAATAATTCACGGAACTAAAGACCAGCTTGTACCAATAACACATGCTGAAAAACTCTACGAAAATGCTCTAGAACCAAAAGAAAAATATTACATAGAAGGTTCAGACCATACGTTTAATAAGTGGGATTGGCAATGGCAGGCTATTAATCGTACAATAGAATTCTTTCAAAAAGTTTTCCAAAAATAGTCTTATGTTAAATCGCCACAGACACACATAGCCTCATTAATAATCTCGTAAAGGTTCTTAAAACCACTCCTCTTTGAAGAAGAAACTTTAATGATTCTCTGACGCCAAGGCATTTGAGCCAAAGCCTTACAGAGCAAAATTGCAGCACTCTTCTGGCCACCAACACCTTCCACAACAACCCTATTCTCAAGGTACTCGCTATTAGACAAAAGCATTTCCAAATCATTCCTTAGCTTCAAATCAGATTTGCTTATTACAAGAACTGTTGGCATATCAAGCCTAACCTTTGTAATATTAGCCTGCATTAATAAAACAGTTAAAGAAACAGGGTCCCTAACAAGCTTAGCTTCAACCAGAAATACGCCAACATTTCTTCCCTTCTCTCCAATCTTGCTTATAATAGATATAGCACTATTCCTGTAAAGAAGTATCTCAAGCTGTCCTGGTGTATCAAAGATTCTGAAATCAACATCATAATTTAGAATATCATTAAACCAGACTCTAAACATTTTAAGCATTCGGTCAACACTAGAAAGTATTGCCCCATTAGGACCAAGACCCTCTTCAACCATAAGCTTCCTAGCATCAACATATCCTTTAATGTCAAAATCGGGTGTATAAGGAAAATATTCTGCGGCAGGATCAAGATTACATACAATAGACTTAAACCCTCTTCCTTTAAGCCATCTATTGAAAGCATAAGCTAACCTTGTTTTGCCACATCCAGCATTTCCTAAAAAGAATATGTTAAATATCATAAAATGTCACAGTAAAATGTTTTACAATTATAAATAAAGGTATCGCAAAAAGTAATATCAAATTTTTCTTATATTAAATCTTTGCCTAAAAATTTATTTAAATAAATTATAACTATATAAATTTATAATTGTACGGTTTCTTGATGATAAATGTCTGATAAGACATCAAGAATTTCAGGATTTTATAAGCTATCATTAGAAGAAAGGCTGAAAATAGTATCTGAATTCGCTAATCTTACAGAAGAAGAAGTGATGATTTTGAAAAAGATAGGCAACCTTGACCTTTCTACTGCTGACAGAATGATTGAAAATGTTATTGGCACTATGGCTTATCCATTTGCTATTGCAGTAAATTTTATGATTAATGGAAAGGATAAGCTTATTCCTATGGTTATTGAAGAACCTTCTGTTGTTGCCGCAGCAAGTAATGCTGCTAAATGGGCTAGAGCAAAAGGAGGCATATTTACATCGAGTACAGGTCCTATTATGATAGGTCAAATACAGTTAACTCACATAAAAGATCCTTGGGGTACAAAGCTAAAGATTCTAGAGCATAAGAGTGAACTTATTAGGATTGCAAATGAACAGGATCCAACACTCGTAAGCTTGGGTGGTGGTGCAAAAGATATTGAAGTAAGGATAATAGATACTTTAAGAGGACCTATGGTTATAACCCATGTTATCGTTGATGTTAGGGATGCTATGGGTGCAAATGCAGTTAATACGATGGCTGAAGCAATAGCACCATATTTAGAAGATATTTCTGGTGGAAGGGTTTTGTTGAGGATAATATCTAATTTGGCTGACAGGCGACTTGTTCGTGCAAGAACAATAATAGATAAGAATGAGATTGGTGGTGAAGATGTTGTTGACAGGATTGTTGACGCATGGGCTTTTGCTTCAGCTGACCCCTATAGGGCTGCTACACATAATAAGGGTATTATGAATGGTGTAATTGCTGTGGCATTGGCTACAGCACAAGACCATAGAGCTATAGAGGCTGGAGCACACGCTTATGCTTCACGTTTTGGAAGATATTCTCCATTAAGTGTTTGGGAAAAGAATGAAGAAGGCGACCTTGTAGGATCTTTAGAAATGCCTATGGCCGTAGGCCTTGTTGGTGGTGCAGTGAAAACCCATCCAGTTGCTAGGATAGCGTTAAAGATTCTTGATGTAAAGACAGCTGATGAACTTGGTGAAGTTATGGGTGCTGTTGGCCTTATACAAAATTTGGCTGCATTAAAGGCTCTTGCAACAGAAGGTATACAGAGAGGTCACATGAAGTTACATGCTAGAAATATAGCTATTATGGCTGGTGCTACACCAGATATTGTTGACAAGGCCGTCGAAATTATGGTTAAAGAGGGTAAAATACGTTTTGACCGTGCAAAAGAAATTGTAGAAGAACTTAAAAAACAAAAGCAGTAAAAAATTGTTTCGCTAAAACTATTTATGTGACAATAAAATTTTCTTAAAGTGTAAGTGTATAAGCTATGATTGGATTAGATTTAAAAATAAACTTGGACCCTAATAGAGTCAAAGATAATCTGATTTTTGTCGCCGGTCTTCCAGGTATGGGTTTAACTGGAAAGCAGGCTGCCGACTATCTAATAGAACAGTTTAATGCAAGCAAAGTTGGATGCATAAAAGCATCACATCTAGCTTCACCTGTGATATCATCACATGACGGTGTTGTCGAAGACCTTATGAATGAACTTTTCCAATTATATTATGCTGATGTTGGAGAAAAAAGTTTTCTAATATTTACTGGAATAACACAACCTTCTTCTCCAGAATGGCAACATCACCTTTCATATAAAATAGTTGATCAAATTAGAGTTTATAGGCCAAAAATTATCTATACATTTGCTGCAACACCAATATATTCTTACAGATGGGCTGTCAACGTTTATGGAATAGCCACCAGAAGAGATCTTTTAGAAGAACTTAGGCTATATGGTGTTATACCGTTTAAGGGTGAAGGAGTGATATCAGGTGTAAACGGCCTCCTTGTAGGGTATGGTAAAAGGTTTGGCATAGACGGTATAATACTCTTGGGAGAAACCTATTTGACGGCAGGTAGAGACCTTATAGCGCCACTATCACTACTAAGAGTATTTTCTAAAATTGTTAATGTTGAGATAGATTTAAGGAAAATGGAGGACCTTGCACTATCATTCCATAAAAAGTTTTCAGAATATGTTAAGAGAGAAAAAAGTGAGGAAACAGATTCGGAAAAATTAGGCTACATATCATGAACACTATAAAATTTTAATCTCCATCAAGACCTACTTACTCTTATAATTTATTTAGATTGTTCAAAAAAGATTCTATCGCATTTAAGTGAGCTTTTGAAGCCATCTCTTTTTCTTTTAAAAGTAAATGTGCACTAACCTTCTTTGAAGCCAAGTGTTCTAAATCTTTTAAAACCCTAGTGTTTCCGTAACCCGAATACGATACTGAAGCGTAAGCGATTTTTCCAATCTTTTCCTTGTTTTTATAAATGTATGTTCTAACAGGTGGTGGAATATGTCCAGCCCAAATGGGGGAAACAACAATTATTATATCATAGTCTTTCGGATCATTTTTTGTAGGCTTTATTTCACTCATTTTCTTAAAAGTAGCCTGCATCCCACTACGTAAGAAGCCTAAAACTCCATTTCTACTCACATATTCTTCAATCCTTTCAATCTCACAACCTAATTTTTTCTGTAAAATTTTAGCTAGTTCTTCATTTTTTCCAGTCCTTGAATAGTATACTATTAATGAGTTCATGTACCATAAAATTTAATTTTTTAGTTAATAAATGTTAAAAAAATAGAAGGATTGAGTTAGCCTACTCTTTAGCTTTTCTTGTTATCAGGCCTGTTAATGGATGATCTGGGTTCAAATCCGCTTTAACCATTTCATAGACGAATGGAGGATACTTTAAGCCAACACTTTCTAATCTATCTATTGTCGTTTTAAGCTCTTCAACTTTCATGCCAACCCAAATCTCGTCATCTTGTGCTTCTGCGATTCCTCTAGCACCACCACAAGGAATTGTAACCCAAGGACTCTTGCCCTTTTCAAGTGCTGCAACAATTTCACAAGCAGCATGTCCATTAAATGCTGAAACAATCTTCTTTCCTGTTGCATCAAAGAAACCTACGCTTAGAAGATATGTTTGTGTTGAGTTAACTATCAATATTATTCCATCAGGCTTTTCTCCCACTTTATTAAACCATTCAAGAGTTCCAAAAACTGCTGCAGAATATTTTCCTAAAGATATACTTTCTATGTTCTCAACAAGTTTATCAAATATTTTTGGCTCATATGCAAAGCCTTTTACCCATCTTTCCTTAACATCTTCTGGAGGCAGACCTAATCCTAAAACATAGCTTCCAACAACACATGCGTCCACATTTTCAAAAGTAACATATCTGGTTTTTCCAAATATTGCACAATATTTTAGTAGTTGACAAAGTGCAAGATTTTTTTCCAAAGGTGGCACATTCAGTTTTTTAACTTCATTCAATGTAGTATATAATTTAAATGCTACGGGCTCCCCTTTCGGCTGTATAATTTTCATTACTCTCTCTTTTAGTTCAGATAGATTGGACATAATGGTCATAAACTATAATTAAAATTCGTTTATATAAACTTTCTTAAAAAATTAAAAATTAATATATTTTTAAGTCAATAAATTATAATGTGAAATTTGATGGATGAAAAGAAATTGTCACGGTATGAGATTGCTAAAATGGTTGACTATGCTTCAGCCTTAAACGCGAATGCTACAAAAGAAGATGTAATAAAAAGTTGTATGGACGCAATAGAAAACGGCTTTAATGCAGTCTCAGTAACTCCATGCTATGTTCCATTGGCAGTAGAACAACTTAAGGGTACTGGGGTAAAGGTTTTAGCTGCCATCGGTTTTCCATGGGGGTCAACTACAACTGAAACCAAAGTTTTTGAAACAAAACAAGCGATTAGAAATGGCGCGAAAGAAATTGATATGGTTATAAATATAGGCTTACTAAAATCTGGTGATTATGAGGCTGTAAAAAAGGATATTGAGGCAGTTGTTAAGGCTGCTAAAGAGGAAAGTAAAGATATTATTGTCAAAGTAATTATTGAAACAGGATATTTAACTGACGAGGAAAAGATTGTAGCCGCTAAGCTTTCAAGAAATGCTGGAGCTGACTTTGTTAAAACGTGTACAGGTGTCGGGCCGGGCTTTGCAACTATACATGATATAAAACTACTTTATGAGACTGTGGGGAAGGATATAAAAGTGAAGGCTTCGGGTTCAGTAAACTATCTGGAAGACCTACTAAAGTTACATGAAGCTGGTGCTACAAGATTTGGTTCAAGATCCCAAGCACTTATTAATGCATTAAAGAAGCTTGACTAAAATTATAAATCTTGGAAAAAGATATCCTTTTTGATAATGAGGAAAAATGTTCGCTTAAGCAGCCTAATCTTAACTATTCTTATTATATTCTTAGCAATACAAGTAATCGTAGATGTGAAGATAACATCAAAAAATGGCAGTAAAGTTATGAGCCTAAATAGGGCTGCAGAATATATTATTAACAGATATGACCCAAGAATAGGGCTTGTAAGCGAATCAGAAGATACTGGCAGTAACGTGCCAGATAGTACACCATGCTACAGAACTTTCTGGATTTACAGTGACAATTTGTGGGCTGCAAAAGCTCTTGAACCATACAATTATTTTATTGCAAAAAATATTAGTAGAACAATATCACCTTATATCAAAAACTTTGGAAAACCAAATCTTTTCGAAATAGTATTTGGTGAAAAAATAACTAGAATTAGATATGATAAAGAGAATATTTGCGTTAACTATTTCTTATTTGATGGTATAAACTATACTATATGGATTGATAGACATCAAAAGGATGATGGTGGAATATTTTATGATGCAATAGAATATGCTGACCTATGCTTGTACCTTGCATTAAACGAATACCTTTATGGCAACAAAGAAAATGCGACTAGACTGCTCAAAATTGTAGATTCAATGTGGAATGGCTATGGTTTTTTTGATAAGGCTGCAAAAGAAAAGAGCTTATATCAAAATTATAAGTTAGGCTTATACCTTTTTACAGTAAAGGCACTGGAATACAATTCCACAATCTATGATCAGGTTGAAAGAGTTGCTTGGTCTTATCAAAAGGAAAATGGTGGAATAGCTACACACAGTTACTTAAATGGTACAATATGTGGTACAGCAAATGTTGAAACAACATCGATAATCCTACTAGCATACAATGATGAACTGATAAGCAGGTTCAGAAAACCCAATCTGGACCAAATACAATCTATAACAGCACTAACGATATTACTCGTGTTTTTAATAGCATTTTCACATTATTTCAAAAGTATATTAAAATATTCTGTTCGAAAATAAAATTAGAAATCTTCCAAAAATTATGTTCAAATATTATTCTATGTTATAGTCCAAAAATTTAAATTATTGTACTATAATACATAAGATTTGAAACATATTTTAAGAAAAGTTATGTGAAGATGTGTTAAAGGTTGAAAATAAATTAATTAAATTTATTCCCTTATGGAGAGGGCTTACCAGCACCTAAATATTCTATGTCTCTAATTTAAGCCAAAAATTCTTTATTTAATCTTTCTATAAGTTTTCTATCTGAAGTATAAACTTGTGTGTTTTTGAGTATAGCTAAAGCAATGTAAGAGGCGCCATAAACTGTTATATTATTTTCAACAGTAATTTCTACAATCTTTTTTGCATATTCTCCCTTTAAGGGATAAAGTTCGAAGGAAAATTTTTCTAGGGCTTCAGAAATTTCTTTTAATTCGTCCTTTGAAAAAAGTTTTTTATTGTAGCGTGCATTTAGGGCTTCAAAGGGGAGAATTTCGGGTGCAATAATCTTTATTTCCCCATCAATATACTTGTCTCTAATTATTATAGCCTTATTAGATGATTCTTCTTTTACAAACCACTTAACTATAACGCTTGCATCAATCACAACTTCCTGTATATCTTTCATCCCTAAACCTTCTTATTATTTCTTCAGCTTTTTCTTCGCCCTTACTCTTTTTCTTAACTCTTTCATTTATCAAGACTGCTTTAGCCAAATTTTTTCTTTTTTCCTCATAAATCTTATCTTCTATTGCCTTTCTTATAAACTCGCTCCAATTAATATTAACCTCCTTCATTTTCTTTTTTGTTTCCTCACTAACTCTGACTGTAATTATTGTCATACATGTAATACAAGTATAATTTGTATATGAATTTTAATATTTTTGAATCGGCTATAGTTATTTGACTAAAACTTTTAAGGAACTATACACAATTATACTAATGTTGGATTTAGAAAAAGTACAAGAATACTATTTAAGAGACTTTGTAGTAGATGAAATCTTCGAATATTGTAGAAATAGATGGGTTGCGCTTGAAATCAAATCAAGTAAAGAAAGAATCTTTTTCAGATACCTTTGGAGAAACGGTCCACCTTTATCATTTTCTAAAAAAGATTTTCTAAAGAATTTTATTAGAAAATATTCTAAACTTTATCCACGAACATTTTACGCTTCAGTAAATGTGTATAGAAGTTTAGTTAAGAGGGATGATGTAGAAAAATTGGATAATATTTTTAAAGCAACTCCTGTTTGGGACATTGACGGCTCACTATCGAACATAAAACTAACGCTTGAGGCTGCAAATATTATTGTAGACGAACTTGGAAAGTATGGTTTAAGAGAGTCCGTTTACCTAAAATGGTCTGGTCGAGGCCTACATGTTCATGTTAATGAAAACGCCTTTTCAGAAGAACTTTTAAAAAAATATCATCCCCTCGACATAGCATACTCTACTGTAGAATATGTACTAAAAAGGGTTTGGAATAAAATTAGTGCATTATCCAAAGAATCTACTTCATTAGAAAGGCCCTTTAAGGTTGAAAATAAAATAGACATTCAAAGGGTCTTCACAACTCCATTATCACTTCATAGAGAACTAGACTTGGTTGCAGTATGCTTTAAACCGAATTCTATCAATAATTTTGATTTAGAATGGTGTAATCCACAATCACCAAAACATGATAGTAGTTGGAAGAATTATGTTATTGGCGAAGGCGATCAACTTGCATTAAAAGCGATAGCAGAAGTTGGAGGCTACTTCCAAAAATATAAAGAAAAGATTACCGAAATATCCTCTAAACCGAAAAGCATAGAAGCTGTTAAAACGCCGATTGTGTCTGAAAAAATTGGCCGTTTTCAGGTTATGGCCTTACTACAGGCAGCAAGATACTATCTATTAAAAGGGGATCTTGATAGAGCTAAATCATTTGGATTGAACAGAGCAATTTTCTATGCATGGGCTAAACATTCTAAACCAATACACTATCGTGCAAAGGCTACTTCGATAACAAAATATGTGTTAGAAAAGAAAGCTTTAAAATTCGAAAAAATTGGAGATGAAGAGGCGCCAGTTACAGAAGATGGATGGTTTACTATAGGTGACACAATTCAGTTGCCAAAAGATTTTGACCATCAAATAGTTCAAAAAATTAAACCGATAGTCTCATTTGAAATTGCATGGGATACAGCACTAAATTATCTTAAAAGTTTTCCAAAGAATGTGTTAGAAAGTCAAAGAGAATTTTTTGAAAAAGCATATAAACCAGTAAGAGACACTTTCATAAACTTAATAAAAGATTTCAAGTCAAATAAACTAAAAGAAAACATACAATAATATTCTTAAAAAATTCTATTCTTTAAGTCTTAATTCAACATAATAATGTGGTGCAAGTCCAGGGAAGATTGTTGGAGAAATTTTTCCAATAACTTCTTCTGGTGGCGCTTCACTGCCCCATGAAGCAATATAGTGGTTGTCATATTGTCCATTCCAAATCTTATCTTTTTCAACAAACTCTAAAACTACCTCACTATTATCAATTTTCATGCTAATCTTTTTTGAATCTATACTGAAATCTGTTATATCATATTTGTGTTTTTTTAGGGCATCACCTAATCCTATATTCAGCTCTAGAGTTAGGACCCCCTTTTTGTCCATGATAGATAGTGTAGCGTTCCATTCTGCATTATATTCGAATCCACCATGAGACTGTCCAGCATCACTTACAAAAAATGTTCCCCTAAACTCTTTTGTCAATTTATTTTGTGAAGGGGGAAAGTTCATTAAAGATGTTATTGTGAATGCTATAACTGCTGTTGCAGATATTATTGTTAAAACTAAAATCTTTTTTTCCTTACTCAATTAACATCATCTCTCTATTGCATACCAACTTTTATAATACTATAATTTTGAACAGAAAAGAAAAGCTTGTACTAACTTTTGTACATTTTCTAATCAAAAATTTTAGCAAAGCAATTTGATAGCTATAACCTCAAATTATAGACATACTATAACTGAAATGTTTTTAAGTTCAAAAAATTGTTCTAAGGTTAAAGTGTATAATATGAGCCAAAAAGAACTCGTACTTTCTTTTCTCAATAAACAAAGTCATGATAGAATTCCTTTCGCCCACTGTGACAGACATCTTCCACGTGGAGAACTTGAGCGGATTGCAAGAAACATGGGCATGGCTTTACTTTGCTACAGACCATGTTATATAGAATACATTCCAAATGTTGAATTGACTGTAAAATATGAAGGAGAATATATAATTAGAAAGTATGAAACTCGTTTTGGAAGCCTATTTGAGCGGCTAAAAGTTGGTGTAGGCTATGGTCAAGCTTGCTTTGGCAGGGACTGGAAAGGCTTACAGCCTATAAGAACAAGTTTTATGGTAAAAAGTTTAGAAGATTATAGAATTCTAAAGTTTATTGCTGAAAACCTACACTTTAAACCATACTATTATCCAGTAGAGGATCAGACGAAACGTTTGGGCAACGATGGTATTGTCATATCAACTTTACCATATGAGCCTATGCAGCGGCTTATAATTGAATGGATAGGCCATAGAATTTACCTTGATATGGTAAAAAATAAAGAAATCGTTGAAGAGATATATAATATTCTTGAAGAAAAGTATGAAAAGGAACTTTTTCCTATTGCTGCTGAAGCACCATCTAAGGTAATATTGTATGGAGGAAACATAGACAGCCTTATAGTTAACCCAAAAATGTTTGAAAAATACTATCTTCCAACATATGAAAAGCTAGCAAATATATTGCATGCAAAAGGTAAACTATTAGACGTACATATGGATGGAAAACTAAAAGCATTATCTAATCTTATTTCAAAATCAAAGGTTGACATCATAGAAGCGTTTACTCCACCACCAACTGGAGACTTACCAATAGAGGATGCATTAGCACAATGGGAAGACAAAATAATATGGATAAACTTTCCATCAGCAATTTCGACAGCACAAGGTCCAAATCCACAATATGTTAAAAGATACCTAATAGAACTGCTAGAAAAAAGCATACCATATTGTAATAGAATAATGGTTATAGCGTCAACAGAAAATTATGTGCCAGAAGAAAATTTATTAGCCATGGCGGAAGTAATGGAAAAAGCCATAATACCATTAAATAAGAATGTAATAGAAGAGATTAGGAAAATGTGCCTAAACTAAAAATTTAAGCTTAAATTCAATAGCAGTAGGATTTGAAAGAAAATAACTTATTTTTGACCTATTAAATAGCTGCCAAATCCAAGAGCCCAAACAAGAACAGGATAAACTATCATACGCTCCATTCCCCCTCTACCAAGCCCAAAATAATTAAAGTTAAAATAGATGTAGTATTCAAAAACGACAAAGAAGATTAGAGCAATGATAGAAAATAAGCCTAAAATAAGACTAATATATGAAATTGGCCTTTTCTGAATTTTAAAAGAGAATATAGCAGATAATGCTCCAAAAATAAATGCAGTAAGTGCAGATATGAGGTGAATAATGCCAAAATTTTCTGGAAATATACCTACTCCCATTGTTCCAACACCACATAAAAATAGAGCAATATGAAAAGATTTCCTATCTAAAATAAATTGTCTTAAATAATGTACACTAACTACAGCTGTAACTCCTAAAACAAAGATAGAAGAGTTAAAAATTAGTGCAGAAGGGCCAACACCCAAATCGCTTATATAATTTTCTGAAATACTATATCCAGGATATAGTGCTTCGGCGACTATTGTAAGTAATATGAATTGAGTTGATCCAAGAAAAATTAATGTGCCTGCTATAATATTAGACGCTGTCCTCATAGTTTATGTCATGTTAACATTATTATATAAAATATTTAAGTTATTACTATTTTAGTGTCTTCTCTAGAAGCTCCCTTATTCTTGTTAATTCTTTTAGAATTTTAAGGTTAATATCCTCTTCATAGGTTTCAACTGCCACTGGCCTCTTACCTTTTACAAACTCTAATATCATATTACGTAATTCTTCAAAATCTTCTATACCCAAAATTTTTATTTCAGCCAATTTTCCAGTTGAAGCAGCCGAATAGCCTGCTGTCTGAATTGATAAGGAAGCAATACCATACTTCCTAGAAATTGGTCCTTGAGCTATATCAATATTTGTTATCCTGTTATATGGTACGATGCCCATGTTCTTGAACCAAACTCCCCTTTTCCATATAATCTCATTCTCTGTGAGAGTGTATGTTATAGACTCATAGTATTTTGGAATCCAGTAAATTATAAAAGCTAAGATAGCCATAAGTGGTATAAAGATTCCAACACTAACTTCAATGGGTGCAAAAATTAAAACGGGAATATACCATGACAGAATACCTAGCACTAACGTTAAAAATAAGTAAGTATAATAAAGGCTTTTAAGTTTCGGAGAAGGTTTAAAATTTTCACCAACCCTAATATACAATTTCATTAATTTTCACATCAAAATTTTATTAAAACTATTATTTAACATTTTTAATTAAATTATATGCTATTTAAATGATTTAAGCAATTTTCTAAGTTCCCCAAGTTTTTTATATACAGCCTCTTCTCCTTCAAATTCTTTTTCAATTTCCAATAATATTTTTTCTATCACATCTTTTGTTTCTCCACCAAGAAGCAACTTTAGTCGATTCCAGTCTATTTTATTGCCATGATGAATCATAAGCCATAAGGCATCTTCAAGATCCTTTATTGATGACAGGACAACTATTTTAGCAGCAATATTTTCTTCAAGTTGTGCAATTTTAACTTTCTCTTTCCCAATTTCAACTTCAACTGCTCTGTCTAAAGTTTCAAAATCAAGCTTGGATGTAGCAAACTTAAAGTCAAGCCTAAACCCATTAACTATTATTGTAAAATGTCCACTATTACGGAAAGCACCTTTTACTTCGTTAAAACTTATATTAAACCCCTCCTTCTTCAGTTCTAAGAACAATCTTTTTGCATCATCAAAGGATTTGGCCTCAATTATAAAATCAGCATCTTCTGTCATTCTTCTAACGCCCATAAGTATACATGCAAGTCCTCCTACAAGGGCATACCTTAAATTTACTCTGTTAAGAATCATTGCAACCTTAACAGTTAACTCAATTAGGCTCATACTATCACTTTATCATTTTTCTAACCATCTTAATAGTATATGCTTCCCCCATTTTTTGAGTGTATAAACGGAATATCCATTGGAATATTAGTGCTGCCTTTAATCTTAAATTGTCCTCTAAAATTCCTAGTTGACTCATTACTGAAAGCCTAATTTTATCAAGCTCATCAAGTTCCTTAAGTATTCCAATATTTTGTTCAACGATACTCTGATACAAACTCATCATTCAAATATCACATAAATGTTTATAAAAACTTAAAATTTGATAACCATACAAGTAGTATTGCGTTGTTCAGAAGACTATTTTAATACCACATGTATATACTAATGTATAATGTCCATCAAACCAAATTTAAAAGAATATTTACAAAACATAGATATAATAGAATATTTGAAAAAGCTTGATGTTAAAGATTTTGATGATCTTATAAATGGCATTAAATATTTTAGCGAAAATGAAGCAGCTAAAAGAGACAATATCATATTAAGTTACTTTGGCGAAGAAGGTTTATCTCGTATCATAGAATCTATAACAGGATATTTACTGGCTCCACCAAAACTTGAGGCTAAGTCAAAAATCCTTGATGTAGGATGTGGTTCAGGCTATTTCACAATAAATGTTGCTAAAAAAGTTCGTGAACAGTTGCCCAAAGCATCATTTTATGCAATGGATGTTACCCCTGCAATGTTGTCTACATTAGTGAGCAAAACGGATGAAATAATTCCGTTTATAGGTGTTGCAGAAAATATTTCTGGAAGTATAAACCTTGCAAGAAAATATGTGAAGATACCTAGAAAATTTGATGCAATATTCTCAACTTTAACCTTACACCATTGTAGGGAAGTAGAAAGAGTATTTGAAAGTATAGAAAATGTTTTAAGAAAAAATGGGAAGGCAATAATTATAGACCTTTGTACACATCCCTTCAAAGAATTTAAAGAAGAAATGGGTGACATACACCTGGGCTTTGATCCATCCTTTATAGAAAAAGAGGCAAAACAATTTTTTAAAAAAGTTTATATTAAAAGGATGGCTGGAATAGGTTGCAAGTGTTCAGGAAGAGTAGCTGACCTCTTTATAGCATATCTAATATTATAATTTTCTGCACACGTTAGAACACGAATCATCTTAAAATTTTTAAACAAATATGTAAAGCAAAATAGTTAAATTCTAAAAATTTTATAACTATAAAAGAGGTGATCATATGGTTAAATTAGAGAAGACTACAATCTACTTTAAAGAACCCGGTCCAGAAAATACAGATGATGTGATAAAGGCGGTTGCTAAAAGGCTTGAGGAGGGGGACATTAGTACAGTGGTTGTTGCGAGTACTTCTGGTAAAACGGGCTTAAAGTTTGCAGAAGCCTTAAAAGGCAAAGCAAAGGTAATAGTAGTGTCTCATGAAAAGATGGAGAAGGAGTTTAAAGGAAAGATTTTAGAAGTTGGTTGCGTAGCTGCTGATGAAACACACTTGCCCTTACATGAAAAGGGTGTTGATGACGTTAGAAACGCTTTCTATACCCTAGGACAAGGTTTTAAGGTTGCAATAGAAGTAATTCTTATAGCCTGTGATAAGAAGTTAATAGAGCCTTACAAAGATGTTATAGGTGTAGCAGGTAGTGGTGAAGGAAGCGATACAGCGATAGTAGCGAGAGCGACAACAAGCAAAGAAATTTTTAGTAGAGATGTTAAGAAAAAGCTTGAAGTGAAAGAAATAATAGCTATGCCATTAAAAAAGAAATGGTGGTAATTTAAAACTTTATGATTTAAGTTAATAGGACCCTGCTTTAGGTTTATATATAAGAAAAATCATATGTATAAGTATGGGTGATTTTAGGCATCATAGTAAATTGGCTGAAGAAAAAAGGGCTGCTGCAATTGAAGAATATAATCGAAGAAGATATACTGTTGTAGGCGATTTGGCTATAAAATGTGTAGAACAGGCTATTGATGCTCTTGCATCAGAGGAAAATCTACATTTTCACATAAATCCAAGAAGCGCTCATGCCAATAGAATTAATTGGATTAAGAAAAAGTTTCCACAACTTTCAGGATATATTGATATGTTATGGGGTGCCTATGGGACACTAGGTTATGAGGGAGAAGATGGGGATAGGGCAAAAAAGGTTTTAGAAGCAATGGAGGTGATCTTAAGTGAATTTGAAAGAGAAACTGGAATACGATTTAAATGATTTAGTGGAAACGATATCTTCAATAAAAGAAGTTTTAGCGGTAATATTGTTCGGCAGTATTGCACGAGGCGACTTCGATGAATATTCAGACTACGACATTCTTGTGATTTTTAAAGATAGAGAAAGCATGTGGAGGAACTGGGATGAACTTTTCAGAAGAGTTGGAAAACTCAACCTACTAGTTCACTGTATTCCAAAAAGTTTTGAAGAATTTCTAAAAAGTGAGCCAACATTTTTAAGCGAAATTTTTAGGAACGGGAAACTTCTATACACAAAATATCCATTTCAAGCCTATATGAAACCATTATCCCTTAGACCTTTTAAGCTAATTGTATACGATATGAGTGGCCTAAAACAGGGGGATAAAATGAAATTTTACTACAAACTTTATGGCAAAAGTGGTTCCAATAACGTCGGCCTTGTTAAAAAAGTGGATGGAATTAAAATAAGTGAAGGCTGTCTACTTATACCTGAAGACTCATTTAAAATTATAAAAGAAATTTTAGATAAATTTAATGTAAAGTTTAACGTAATAGATGTGTATAAGTCCTAGATTCGAAAATTCAAAAGCTTCTGTTAAAAGCCAAGATTTTCTCCAACAATAATCACATTAAAATCTGAAAGTGCAGGCGCCTTTTCCAGTATCAATAATATTCTACATAACCTTTCCTTAGAATCACAGTCTACACATAAGCCATTTAAATTACAAGGTGCTTTCCTATTAAGCCTTTTCACATTCATAGGTGCAGTAACATTCCTAACCCTCCATAGGGCTTCATCTAAACTTCTAACAAGCTTATTTATTCCAGCAACTACTATAGTCTTTTTAGGCCCAAAAGCTAAGGCTGCAACACGATTTCCAACACCATCGAGGCAAACAAGTTTCCCATCTAAGGTCAATGCATTAACACTAGAAAGAAAAACATCAGCTAAAAGTGTTCTTCGCCTATTTTCGAATGTACCTGGTGAATCGTGCAAGATGACCTGATAACCCTTTTTAGATAATAATTCTGGCAATCCAAGTTCCCTAATTGTTATAGATCCACCTATGCCTATAACAGCATTTTCAGGAATAAGGCCTAAAACCGTATCTATTGCCTCAGAGCGGCTTTTAAAATAATATGCATTGAAGCCGTTTCTCTTTAAAGCTTCAACTGTTTTAGATGCTAACTGGCTATTAAACCAATCACGAATCTCGTTAGACATACATATCCTAAAATTAGGGTCATTTTTAAGCTTATAAAAATAGAATATTAAAAAAATTTAAAATTTAAAACATGAATAAATACGTTCGTGGATAAAAGAAATTTTCTAAAAAAGGTTGCAGTGGCTGGAATAATTTTAGGAAGCACTTTATCCTATCCTTTTCTTATAGAACCAAATATGATATTAAAAAGCGAAGTATCTGTTAAAATTAATAATATAAAAGACTGTATCACGATAGTTCACATAACTGACTTACATCTAAAAGAATTTAGTTTAAGAGAAAAGGAGGCTATAAAACGAATTAACAGCATAAAAAAGGACCTAACAGTAATAACAGGAGATTTTATAGAAAATAGAGATGGTATAAAATATCTAAAAATGTTCCTAAGTGAACTAGAAAATAATAAGCCAGTTTATGCAGTCCTAGGAAACTGGGATTACTGGAGCAACAGCTTAAACGAATTAATAAACGTACTAGAAAATTATAAAATTAAACTTTTGGTAAACGAAAACATTAAAGAAACAGTAGGCTCAAGCGAGTTATATATAGTAGGTGTAGATGACCCTTATACAGGAAATCATGATATCCAAAAAGCATTAAATAACATTGAGAGAGAAAAGCCAATAATACTTCTTGCACATTCACCCCAAATAATAGATGAGGCAGTATCAAACAAGATAAGCCTTGTATTAGCTGGACACACACATGGTGGCCAAGTTAGCATACCTTTAATAGGTTCTCCATTCATACCATTACCAGAAAAATATAGAAAATATGTTTCAGGATTATATAAAGTTGGTGATACAATAATGTACGTAAACCGTGGTATCGGAACATCAATAGCAAACATAAGATTTTTATGTCCTCCAGAAGTTGCGGTAATAAAAATATGTGAATAGACATCTTTGATGATCAGTTTAATGTCATTGTCTAAAACATTATATATGTATATAAATTTATATATGTAAGTTAACTCTCCTATCAAATAGAGGTAGAAGTATTATTGCCTTGATCACAGTACGTGTTGATGATGAATTGAAGAGGAGAATGAGTAGATTTAAGAATGTGAACTGGAGTGAAGTTATTAGAAAGGCAATTTTAGATGTTTTAAAAAGAGAGGAAGAAAGAAATCTTGCTATAGCATTACTTTTAAACGAAAAGAATGTTATAACTCCTGATGAAGGTTTCTCAAGCGTTGAGGTTATAAGAAAATGGAGAGAAGAACATTAAATATTCTAGTAGTTGACTCGTCTGTTGTTGTTAAATGGTATGTCCTTGAAGAATTTAGAAGTGAGGCACTAGCCATCCGTGACGATTACTTGAATGGACTGTTTAGGCTTGCAGCACCTTCACTAATGGTGTATGAGGTAGTTAATGCAGTAAGATACTCTCGAAAAGATATTCAGCCAGAAAAGTTGAAGGCAATATGCGAAAGCTTAGCAAAATATGGTTTCGACTTATATGAATTAAAGGGAGAATATGCAAATTTAACCATAGACATAGCCATAGAAAATAACATAACAGTATACGATGCCAGCTATATTGCATTAGCACAATACCTTGACACAAGCCTATATACATCAGATACAAAGTTGTTACAAAGCTTAAAAGGAAATTATAAAATGAAAATAAAACATTTAAAAGACTATAAAACCCCATAAAAAATTAAATCATTTTAAAACAAACATATCCAAATTATCAAAATGTCTGCCAAAATTAACTATGATTTCAAATACAATAAAACATTTTGGCAAAGATTAAAGTGCCACCTTAATAGATCCTTCTTATAACGATAAACTTCCATCATAAGTTCAAAATATAATCTTTAAATGCAAGCATTTACCATAAATTTAGAGTTGCCGTTCACAAGCATACTACTAGAACTATATTCTCAAGAAGACATTCATTTCCAAAGTTTTTCAGGCTACTCAACAAGAGGCCTATTCTATAATATTGTTAAAAGTTTTGACGAAGAATATGCTTCCCAACTACATAATTCTAGACTGCTTGCACCCTTCAGCGTTTCCCCAATATATGCTATAAGAGGAAACAGTTTTCACCCATGCTTTGAAAGAGCTGGAAAGGGTATACTGAGAATAAATTTTACATTACTTGAAAACAGATTAAACGAAATTTTTATGAAATTTATTCAAGAAGGCTTAGGCGAAAATGGTCTTCCCATAGGAAAAACTAAGATTATACCAAACAGTATATCATTTCAACAATTAGACTATGAAAAATTCTACAAAAATTCAGTTGAAATACACTCATTTAAAGTAAGCTTTATGACACCCACATACTTTCGACAGACACCAAGAGATATAATGAAAAGATATGGTAAACAGTTTGACAAAAAAATTACAGTTTCACCATATCGCTTCCTACCCTTACCAGACCCAGTACTATTCTTCAAAAGCGTCGCAAGAATATGGAGAAAATTCTCTAACTATAACCTAAACCTACAAGAATTCATAGAATGGCTTGAAGTTGGAGGTATTGCAATATCAGGCTATCCAAAAGGAATAAGAACACATATAGTACACGAACATCCTACAACAAAAAAATGGTGTGTAGGCTTCACTGGAACAGTACACTTTAGTATAGTAAAAGACATCTATAATTCAGAAAAAGCAAGGATTGCTGACACCCTTCTAAAGTTTGCAGAATACACAAACGTAGGAGGAGGAAGAACAGCAGGATTAGGTATGATAAAATATTATCCCAAAAAAAGATAAATAGAATAAAATTCCTTATCCAATTAATTATGTTAGCCTTTATTTGACAAAAAATATATTTAATTAAATATTGAGCATGCATTTCAAAAAGTAAAAGATTATGATTGAGTATTGAGCTCATAAACTAAAAAATTTTTTATAAATCTTTTACAAGACAATGAAAAAGCATATTACTAAATGATTTTGATTAATTTATGCAATTGGAGACAGCATAATTTTCTTACGCCCCTTTCATAGATTTAATTGTGCTATTCTAAACCTTTTTACATTGCAGATAAATCATTCATTTAAATCAAACTTTAAATTAAATTTTTAAGCATTAGCCACCTTATTTTCTAGAAGCCATTTCCATAAGGGAACTAATTTTATTATTTTATCACCAAATTTGAGCTGTTCATCCACATCCCAAGTTACTATTATAAGATTGTTGCATCTCAACTCTAAGCCAGCCTTTAGAAGAGTTTCAATTTCCCTTTTAGGTATCTCTTCCACGTGAGAAACGTAGCTTACCTGGATTAATTGCTTGAATTCAAGACCCTCCTTTACAGCGAAATCAACCTCTTTTTCATTAACTTTAATATAATAAATTCTAGTTGAAGGTGAGGTCGAGAACCTTCTTAAAAGCTCAATTGCTACAGCGTTTTCAACCATTTTTCCATAATTCTCAAAAATCTTGAAGCCAACAGCATTGCTCATACCAGTGTCTATGGAGTATACTTTTCTTGCAGCTTTTTCTTGCTCCTTTAAGGTTGGTGAAAAGCGGGAGACAAAGAATAACGCTCTAGATGTTGCTAGATATAATGAGAATCTTTCAACAGTCTTCTTAGGTATTCTCAATATTTTAGAAATGCTACTAAAAGTTATTGGAGAAGAAATATTTGTTATATAAAAGTTTGCTAAGAATTCAAGCTTCTCTCTCTCCCTTATGTTAAATCTTCTCTCCACATCCTTAACTATTATAGTTTCAAAATATCTCTTAAGGACTGCCTTCTTCTTTTCCACATTATCTTCTAAAACGACTTCAGGAAATCCTCCAAATTCCAAATATTCTCTCAACCTCTGAATTATTTCAAACTTTCTAATGAACACACTTTTTTCATCATTCAATTCTATTCCCTTAAATTCTAAAAATTCGCTAAAACTTAAAGGAAAAATTTCGATCGGAATATCTCTTCCAGATAGTAATGTAGCAAGCTCTTCACTCATCAACTTGGCTGAGGAGCCTGAAACAACAAGTCTAGCTTCGCCTTTCTCATGCAAGCTTCTGACAAACTTTTCCCAACCCTTTATTTCTTGAACTTCATCCAATATTACTATCGGTCTCTCACTCGGTCTTATGAATTCCTTATAGGCATCATATATTTCAAAAAGGGCCTTAACTTCATTGCCAGCAAATCTGGCTTCTTCAAAATTCACGTAAAGAACCCTATCTTTACCAAGCTTATCAGAAAAGCGTTTAGCAACCTGCCTAAGTAAAAAACTCTTACCACATCTCCTAACACCATAGACTGAAATCACCTTTTCAACACCCTCCAGAAAACCACAAATTCTGTCCAAGTAGAACATCCTATCTCTTCCAGTATCAAGCCCCTTACCCCAAAAATTCCATTCCGAGAGTACTGAAATTATTTCTTCTTTCTTCATCAACATGGTATGTATATGACACAAATTTATAAATTTTTGTGTCATACATGACACAAAATATATCATACATTAAATTATTCCATTTTTATTTATACTCTGCAACCACAATTAAATTATTAAAAATATAAAAAAATTATGAACCTAAAATAAATCCAAAAACTATATTAAAATTTAAAAAATACAATAGTCAACTACAAGCCTGAATTCTTTTCTAACCAACAGATAAGGCAATCAAACCAAGCCCAGTAAGAGCATAAACCCTACCCCTACGCTCCAAAAAACCCCTCAATTCAAGACCCCTAACCTTCCTCCAGACAGTAACCTTACTCAAACCAGTAGCCCTAACAAGACCAGAAACAGTACCAACACCATCCCTAACACCAGCTAAAACCTTCTTTTCAATATCATCCAAAACAATATTCCTACACCACTTCAAAGGAAAAGAAACGACAGACGACGAATCCTCAAACTCAACTTCAACATCACCATCAAGATTCAAAAAATTAGCAGCCAACAAAACCTCCAAAATAAGAGCTCTAAAACCACCACTTAAACAAAAAACAAATCTTTCATCCCTATTTTTATTAAAAATATTTAATAATTCAAGTAAGCTATCTAAAAAATTTCTACAATCAACTTCAAAACGAAATATTTTAAGATTCTGAAACATCTTAAACAAAATTTCATTAAAATGCATATAAGCCCTCTCAGCCCTCTCGTCAACAGGCTTAGGCAAAATAACCCAAACTTCATCGTCACCCTTCAACCCCCTCCTCGCCACAGACCTCAAAGCAAACTTTTCATCAAAACCCAAAGTTATAACAAATATCATGACGTTTGTTCCTCTAAACAGTATATTTAAATGTTTCTAAAAAAAGAAACAATAACAAAAAAATTAAACTAATTTCAATAAAAAGAAACATTTAAATATTCTTTTAAAGAATCTTAAAGCATGCCAGAAGTTGATGAATTAGCGCGTGTACTTGCAATACTTATAGCAGAACAAAATAATTATACATATGTGGACAAGCTTGGGAATGCTCCTTCAAAAGAACTTGCAATTTTCCACATACGTGAAGCACTAAGAGACTTTAATTCACTTATGGCAAAAGAAAAATTTGATAATCCAAAGGCTAAAGAGGAAATTGGCAACTTATATTTTAAAGGACTAGAAGAGCAAATAACATTCATATCTAAAATAAGTGATCGAAAAGAGTTAAAGGAAATTGTGTCATTAATTGGGGCTAAAGCTTTAACAATGGCGGCAAGATTAAAATTAGCTCCAAAAAGTGAGGGATAGGATTATGAAAGACATATTCATATCAATAAGAGGAAGGCTTCTTTTAAACGTTGAAGCATTAAACATGACCGAATCTGTTGGAAATTATGTCAAGCACAGAAAAGTTCCAGTATTAGTGCCAGAAGAAAATGGATTTGTAACATATTTTGTTCCAGCAGTATCAGGAGAAAGTATCGCACACGGTTTCCAAAAAACATTAGCGGAGGAGGCTGAGAAAAGATCAATTGCAGTCTGTAAATTATGTAGTAAAGGCATTTTCTTAAAAAGTACAAATAACAAGGTTATAAATGAAGCATTCGTCAACCCTCCACAAACAAATATTGAAGAGTTCATTGTAAAGAATTGCTTCGTAGAAGATGTAGGTGGATTCATGTATGCTGAAGCAGAAAATGTGAAAAGAACGTCAAACTTCTATGTTGGGTACATGATTCCTGTTAAAGACGCATTAGAACATGTTGTTGTAGACCCTCAACTTCACTCAAGATATGCACTTGGAACATCATTTGTTGCTGAGCAAGGTCAAATGATATATTATGTAGAACTTTCTTCAGCTCTATATACCTTTAGTATGGATATCGATACTAAGTACATAGGAAGACTAACTTTCCAATATGACAATGCTGGAAAAGATGTTTTCGAAACAGGAGAAAGGCAAAGGAGGCTTGAAACAGTTTTAGATACTTTGAAAGTATTCCTTTTAGAACAGCCTTTCGGTGCAAAGAAAACTAGATTTTTGCCACAAGGAGAATGGAATTCAATTGTAATAAGTATATCGGATAAGACGTGGACGGCGAGCAGTCCGTTTACAAACAAATATATTGAAAATACTCTAAAGAAAAAAGAGAAGATTAACTATAATACTGAAGTATTTGTTGGACGTGCAGAAGAAAATAATATAGAAGAAGCTATAATAAATGCAATAGAAAAAGGGATGCAAAGAATTCAAGCTTAATGAGCTACTATGCCTATAGGATACATTTTTGACATTGAATTCGCATGGGGATTTCAATCAAAAATCGTAGGCTTATCTAAAACATCTCCCTCTTTTTATTATCCACCACCAACTACAATATTGGGCGCAATTGCAGAATCGGCTGCAAAAGAACATAATATTGGAGAATTTAAAGGAAAAGAAATTATAACAAAGCTTTCAGAAAATTTGCTTGCGATAGGAATTAGGCCTATTAACTGTATACCTATTAAGTACGAGGATTTAAACCGAATAATTTCTTTGAAGGTGACTGGTGGTGAACTATATCCTGACCCAAAAAGGCTCAAGGGATCATTTGATTCTCCTGCTATAGGTAAAACAATATTTTCGGTTTTTGATAACAATCCTCCAACTCTTAGACTTTTCTTAGTTTTTAAAAACAATAGTATTTTCGTTAATAATACGCAAATTAAGCTTAATGAAGATATTTTCTGGAAAATTCATCGAATAGGCTCAAAAGAAAGTATCGTCTCAACTATTAGTGTAAAAGAATTATTAGACTTAGAAATTATTAAAGGCGAAATAGATACAAATTATAGTTTTCCAAGGTTGGGTGTTAAGTTAATAAATGAAATTTATAAAAGATGGGATGTCGAAAACTATGTAGATCCTTTTAAAATAAAATTATATGTTCCAGTAAAAGATTACGGTTTTGGTGAAAATTTTGTTGAATACATGATCCCAATAAGGATAAGTTACCTAACTGATCCAAAATATTGTGTTGGTTTAGAAAAAGGTTGTGTTTGCTATAAATTTGAAGAGGAAAAGGTGATAGGATGTGGTTAAAATAAACTTAAGTTTGCCAGTCGATTCAACATTTTTAAGTGAGGTTATGTACGAAGGGCTACTTTATTCTATTTCAAAATATGGTATACAATTTAATTCTAGAGAAGCTGTTGTTGATGACTCTTTCCTTAAAGGTTGTTTTGAAAATATTGAACCTGAAGTTTATGAAGATATTAGAGTTGTTTTAACTGGAAATGATAACATTAACACTGAAATCTTTAAGAAATTTAACATTCCTAATGTTATAAGTAAGAAAGTGCTCTATGATCTTTTTAGAAAATTAAAGGAAAACAGTATATATTTGGATTCAAAAAATGTGATAAATCTAAAGCAGGAAGTAAAAGGTTCTACTGTATTATTTGATGTGAATAATAAAAAAGACGGTCTTTCACTACAGCTTCTAAAGCTTGACAGATACACTGGTTTAACAACAATAGACCTACAATATACTACTAAACAATTAACCTCCTACTTTTCAAAAGAACTGATTCTAATTTCATTATTAGGAATATATTCTTCTTATATTACAACAGTTAATGTTATGACTTCAAAAGGACCTATGTCAACATATTATTTTCTATTTTTTTCTCCTGATGAAATATTAAGCCTACTTTTAAAGGAAGACCAAACATCTTTAGGCAAGTTTATTGAAGTAAAAAATGCAATTAGAAATTTAGTTAAAGATGTAATATCATATTCACAATTTAATGAAATTCTACTTTTAGAGCTAATATTAAACACAGGAATACAAAAAAGTTTAGAAAAAGAGAACCTCGATAAACTTTCAACTATAATGTTTAAAGTTTGTCCTGAAGGCCAAACTTATAAAATATATGAAGTAATACCATTAACAATATTTAAAGATACACTCTATAATTACAGAATTAAAGATTATTTTAGGGAAAGATATGAATCTTTTTTCGAAGCTGCTCAAAAATTTCTATACGATGTTAATGTAAGAAGAGCTCTTGCATCTTTTAATTTAAGAAAGAAAAAAGATGAAGCAGATAATATCCTTGTTGCAATTCAAAATTTGTATAAATTTATCACTTTTGGCGATACTCAAGGTTTTCTAACTTTTGTTAGAAACCTCCTTATTGCTCACGATAAGACAAAGAACGATCGTGGTGAAAGCCCATATTTACGTTTGCTAAAAAATTTTCCTTATTGAAATAAGATCATGTTATGTGAATATTACAAATATGTTTTGGCAAAGAATAATTGGTCCTCAAGAAAATTTATAGAAGAAGTACTTTCACTACTCGAAAAAGAATGGTCTAACAAAAACGTTTTCATAATAGAAGCACCTACTGGATACGGAAAAAGTAGTATTTCTCAAACAATATCACTATATTCCCTTAATGAAGAGATGAAATCAATTATCGTTTTTCCACTTAGAACACTTCTAGAAGATCAATATAGTAAGTTCAATAAGCTTATTACACAATCTGGACTATTAGGAAAAAGGTATATGCATAATATGGGTTCATTATATCTAATTAAACCAGTAACACTAACAACAATTGACACACTTTCCTTAACACTTTTCGGTATTCCTCCAGAAGATTTTGAAAAGGTAGTAAAATTATGGAGTGGCACATCCTCTGGTTCATTGGGTCACTACCTTTTTTCATATTCTTCGATAATATTTTCAAATATAGTTCTTGATGAAGTTCATTTATTATCTGATTCCACTAAATCGTTGAATTTTTTATTTTTGCTTATAGAGCATGCTATAGAAAATGGTCAAAAGCTAATACTTATGTCAGCAACATTACCTTCAGCCCTCTTAAAAAAGTTTGAAGAATATAGATTGTCATTTAGTGGTATAAAATTAAAGGATAAGTTAGAGATAATAAGGTTTACGGATTACAGATTTTGTGATGATGATTTCATTAATGAGCGAAAAAATAAAAAATATGAGATTACATTAATAGGATTGAATGTTAATGAAAAATTCGACAAGATAATAGAATATGTTAAGGAAGGTGTAAGAAAAGGTTTTACAAAAATCATCATCGTTTTTAATACAGTTGAAGATGCTATAACATTTTATACAAGACTTAATAATGAAAATATTATAGAAAAGACTATACTTTTGCATTCAAGATTTAATGAGAATGACCGTGTTAGTAAGCATGAGCAATTTAAAATGTTAAAAGAAAGCGATAATTACGTAATAGTTTCGACACAGGTAATAGAGGCTGGAATAGACATTTCTTCAAACTTTTTTATTACTGAAATAGCACCAGCTAATTCACTTGTTCAAAGACTTGGACGTTTTCTAAGATATGATAAAGAAAATCTTGGACAAGTATTAATTTGGTACGAAGCTGATGAAAATGGTTGTCCTATATGTTATAAGAATAGGTATAAAGTTTATGATTATGGTCTTACAGATAGAACTCTACAAGTACTAAAAAGTTATTGTGAACATGATTCAGCATATAAATTTAGATGGTTTACAACAAGTGCAAAAATAAGCTTCCATAATCCTGAAAGTTACCAAAAATTCTTAGATAATATCTACCAATTTTCAGATTTTGAAATAATAGGTGAAGGAATCAGAGATCTTCTAAAAATTTTTATGAATTTGGAAACGCTATCAAAAAAATCTTTTGATAAATATTTGGAAATCGAAGGTAGTTTTGTAAGGGATGAAATGCAAGTTTCAGTAATTACAGAAAATATTGTATGTAATTTAATCAACCAATCAAATGAAGATAAAATTAGAAACCTAATAAATAGTATTATGCCCATTTCTATAGAACGATTACAGAGCTTAAAAGTTAAATGGGCTATAAAAATAGAAAAGGAAAAAGAAACAGATAATTTAAATTTAAAACTAATTCCTATAGAAACTTACAAATTAAACAATTCTAAAAGGTTATTCGAATTTATACTAAAAAATCAGATAATAGCATTAACTGTTGAAGGTGAATATGATAGTGAGTACGGTTTAATTTTAAGGTGAAATAAGTTTTGGACAAAATCTATGCATATTACTCAAAAAATAATGGCAACATAATAGAGGAATCTCTACATGAGCATATTAAAAATGCTCTAAACATTATAAAGTATATAGAAAGATCAAAATTAGGCACATATTTGCAAAAAAGGTTTCCCAATGTAAAAAATTTTTATCAGATATCAAAGACTCTCATAGTGTTCCACGATTTAGGTAAAGTTTTTTACCAAATAGAACCAAATAAGATATACACACACTTATCTTTCAAAGGTCACGAATTTTTATCCACCTTCATATTTAAAAAATTTAATTCGTACAATAAAAGATTATGGTTTTTTAATGAAATATTTGGATTAGATGTAGTTGATCCTATAAAATTTGCAATTTTATTTCATCATCATGCAATGAATATTCGCCAAAGAGAGGAAACGCTTAGAGAATTATCCATAAATAATCTAATTAAAAATACAAGTCTGTTTGATCTTCTTGTAATAGATGTAGAAAATTTTCTTGAGCCAGAAGACCGAACACCATTTAAGAAGGCATTAGAAAGTATAAAAAAAGATATACTAAGCCAAAAAGAGTTTTTCATAGCTAATTTAAGAAAAGAAGTAGAACAAGAATTAATAGATGTTTGGAAAAATGTATGGAACAACAAAAATAATAAAATATTTTCATTATTATTACTCAATATACTTTTAGTTGCCGATAACATGAGTGCCTCAATAAAAAGAGGGCCCTCAAAAAGTATTTTTCATCAATCATTAGAAGACTACTATAACAATTATTTCACAACAATCCAATTTATTTAATTATACAATTTTCAATTTTTATTCATTAGAAATGCTTTAACTGATTTTAGACGTTTTTGAATAGGGTCTGATACTAGTCCAAGCTGCTCCATATTAACTGTGCCCAAAATATAAACATCTTCTTCCCAAAATACGACCGGTTTTGCTGTATCTCTAATGCCATATATCTCTACACCAATTTCACCTAAGAGTATCATCCCACACATTATCAGGATTTTCGATGTCCCAAACTTTAGCCTTAACCTTTACAAATCTCATAGATTATCCTTTAAATAACATTTTGCTAAAAGTTTATCATTTACTTTCTTACAAAAGTTTATCTACTTGAATTAAAAATAATTTGATGTATGATAAAAAATGTTGTGGGCGTAATTCCAATAGGTTTCAGCCCCCCTGTTGCAACAGAATTCGTCCAATATGTTCAAGAATGTAGAAATGAAAAAATGAATCACCTCATTCTAATAGCAACATCCCATAAATTTGTGAAAGCAGGAGTATATCTTGTTATAGAAGCATTAAAAGACAGATATCCTCGTGTAAGAGTTCATCCAACATTTTTAAATTTTGAAGATGTCAATGACGAAAACAAAATGTACAGTTTCCTACATGTAGCATGTAAAGCTCTAGTAGACCAAAAAATAAAATATAAAACAGACATAATACATTTATGTATAGCAGGAGGAAGAAAAGAAGAAAGCGTTCTCCTAACACTCCTAGGACAATTAGTAGGAGTAAACACAATAATGCACTTTATAATAGAAGACATAAGAACATATAACATAGAGTTAGAGCGAATAAAAAAAGAAATAGAAGACATACTCGAAGCAGAAAACAAAAGCGAACACTACAAAAAACACAAAGACAAATTCGAAAAAATAATGTTCCCAAACATAACATCATATTCAGCAATCGAAATCCCAATACTACCATACCCCAAAACAACACTAGCCAAAATACTAGGAATACTAGACAAAGAAAATTATATAGAAAAAAAGGACGTTATGCTAGAATACGATATAATACGAAAATTAAACCAAATGGGCTTAATAAAAGAGGGAACACAAAGAATATACATAAAAGAAAAAGGAAAAAAACTTGCAAAAGCACTAACACCACTACAAAAACTACTCATAAAAATATAACATATTTCATTAAATTTTTTTCTACCCTTTATATACCCTTTTGCAAGTTGGAGGGTAGCGGAAAATTCTTGTTAAAAAAGCCTAAAAAATAAAGTTTATAAGCCCAAAAAACCATAAAATAGGGTCGGAATCTCAAAAAGAGAATTGAAAGCTCTCTCTTGAGCCCACGTGCATTTTGGTCTAACATAAGAATCTCAAAAAGAGAATTGAAAGTAAAACAAAATATGGCTTGGATGTTCCATTGAAGACTATTAGAATCTCAAAAAGAGAATTGAAAGAGTTTACGTTAGAATGGCTGACCAACCGATTAGCATAGAATTGAATCTCAAAAAGAGAATTGAAAGATATTCAGGAAGTTTGATGTTGTGTTTGATGGTGTCCAAGCAGAATCTCAAAAAGAGAATTGAAAGTTTATCTCTTTTCCAATTAAAATTTGTTCTGACATAAGAATCTCAAAAAGAGAATTGAAAGTAATTTTGAGGGTTGCGTGCATAGTGCGTTTAGAGGAATCTCAAAAAGAGAATTGAAAGATTATGGTTAAGAACATCAGCAAAATACTCTATTGATGGGAGAATCTCAAAAAGAGAATTGAAAGGTATGAACTTTCGTCATAGTAGTCTTAAGT